>OZ255840.1:0-604893 GCA_965277795.1 Lapillicoccus sp. | reverse complement strand
GCGAGCTGCACGACCGCCGACGCCGACAGATGACGCGGCACCTCGACGACGACCTCTAGACGCGTGCGACCGGCGTCCCGCTCGGCTAGGAGAAGGTCGAGGTCTGCGGCGGTATCTGGGTCAACCGGTGCACGGCGCTGCGCCGACGCGAGATCGTCGACTGCCGCAGCCACGCTGGCCACCGCCTCGGCGAGCGCGGCCCGCCGATGCGTCATCGTGTCGAACGGCCACGGGTGGGCGACCGGTTCGACCAGGCGCGGGTTGATCGCCTTGCCACCGTCCGGAGGGACTGGCATCGGCGCCCACGGACCGATCTCGACCAGCCCGCCGGCTACACCGGCTACACCGGCCACACCGGCTACACCGGCCACACCGGCCACACCGGCCACACCGGCCACACCGGCCACACCGGCCACACCGGCCACGCCGGCCACCGGCCGCACCGGCCACGTTGGCCGCACCGGCCACGTCGGCCGCGTCGGCTGTGCCGGCCACACCGTCCACGCCGTCCACGCCGGCCGTGTTGGCCGCGTCGGACGCGACGAGCTCCTCGAGGAAGAGCGAAGTCACCCTCGGGGTCGACCCGTCACCCCAGACCGGGGCGGACAGGAGCAGATGAGACCGGGCCCGGGTGAAGGCGACGTAGGCGAGCCGCCGCTCTTCGGCGATGGCGTGCTCACCGCCCCGGATCGTGAACTCCTCGTAGTCGGCGAGCAGCGACTCCCAGTCGGCGGCCGCCCGCCAGCGGAACTCCGGCAGGCCCTCGGCGTCCCCGCGCAGCTCGTAGGGGACGCCGTCGGCTCCGCTGCACCAGCCCTTGTCCTTGAGCTCGGAAACCTCCCAGTGGTCGACCTTCCAGGCGCTGGGCGCGCCGGTCTCGCGGGCCGGGAAGGACGCGTCGACCAGCCCGGGAACCGCCACGCAGTCCCACTCCAGGCCCTTGGCCGCGTGGACGGTGAGGACCTGGACCGCATCCAGAGACGTCTCGATCGTCGGGGCGTCGAGACCCCGCTCCTGCTCCAGCGCGGCGTCGAGCCAGACCAGGAAGCCGCCCAGAGTCGGCCGGTCCGCCGACGCGGAGAAGGTCGCCGCCACCTCGGCAAAGGCGTCGAGGTGGGCGCGCGCGGTCGAGATCGTGTGCTCCGGGCGGGCCAGCACCTCGATGTCGAGACCGAGCGCCCGCTCCCCCTCACCGACCAGCTCAGCGAGCGGCAGACCGGTCAGCCGTCGCAGGTCGTTCACGACTAGACGCAGGGCGTGCAGTCTCGCGAGCGCTGCTTCAGAAACGTGCTGCCCCTCGGAGCCTTGCCATCCGGGGCCAGGCAGGTCGTCGAGGGCCTCGACGATGCTGGCCCGGTCGGAGCTCTCGGGTGCCTGGTCGCGCACCTGCCCCCGCTGGGGGTGACGAAGCAGCCCGGACTCGTCGGCCCCTCGTTGGTCGACGTCGATCTCGTCGGCGTCGTCGAACATCTCGTCGGGGTCCGCCTCCAGACCCGGCAAGGTGACGACCTGAGGTGAGCCCCCGGACGGCGCACCCTGTCTCGAACGCGCCCACGTCGCCAGACCGTCGAGGTCTGCCGGTCCGAGCCGGCAGAACGGCCCGGTCATCAGCCGCATGAGCCGGTCTCCGCGGGTGGGGTCCTGGACGACCCAGAGCAGGCATACGAGGTCGTTGATCTCAGGCGTGAGGAGCAGGCCGCCGAGGCCGACCACCTCGACGGGCAGATCACGTCTGTTGAGCGCGTCAACCACGAGCCCGAACTGAGATCGCTTGCGACACAACACCGCCGCGCTGAGGGTGCTCCGCTGACCGCTAGGGCTGCGCCAGAGGCCAGCGACCCACTCGGCGACGTAGGCCGCCTCCTGCTCGGTCGTCTCCAGCCGCACCGCCGCTACCCGTCCGGGGCCGGCGTCGGGACGCGCTCGTAGTGGGGCGACGACGGCCGAGGCCAGCGGCCCGGACGTGACATTGGCGACGGCGAGGATCGCGTGGTCGTTGCGCCAGCTGGTGCTGAGCGGGAGCACCGGCGCCACGCCCTCGTCGTCGGCGAACTCGTGGGGGTAGCGCAGCAGCGTCGTGGCACTCGCACCGCGCCATCCGTAGATCGACTGGTGCGGGTCGCCCACGGCCGTCACCACGACCGGCTCGCCGGCCCGCACGAACAGCGAGCGCAGCATGACCAGCTGCGCCTCGGAGGTGTCCTGGAACTCGTCGAGCAGGACGGCGCGGAACCGGGCCCGCTCGACCTGCCCGATCTGTGGCACCTCCTGGGCGAGCCGGGCGGCGAGAGCGATCTGGTCGCCGAAGTCCATCGCGTCGCGCTTGCGCTTGAGGTCGAGGTAGCCCCGCACCATGGGCAGGATCGCCCGGCGGTTGCGTAGGGCGGAAAGCACCTTCTCGGTATCCATGGGGTGGTTCCGCTTGCGCGTAACACCCTTTGGGACCAGGCCCATCACCGCCTCGAAGTCGTCGATGTAGGCCGCGACCTCCTCCGGCTCCCGCAGGTGCTCGGCCAGCTCACCGGCGAGCGAGACGACGGCGGTAGTGACGGTGGACTCGGCGGAGACCAGGTCCCCGACGTCACCGGCGTAGCGGCTCACCACCTCATCGGCGTACTGCCACGCGGCCGCCCCAGAGAGCAGCCGCGCCTCAGGTTCGTACCCGAGCCTCAGAGCGTGCTCGCGAACCAGGCGACCGGCGTACGCGTGGTAGGTCGAGACGACCGGTATGCCGCCGAGCGGCTCGGCACCGTCCTCGTCGAGCCCGCGTGGGGTCCAGAGCCGCTCACGAACGAGCCGCCGCAGCCGCCGGCCGATCCGCTCGGCCAGCTCGGTGGCGGCCTTGCGGGTAAAGGTCAGGCCGAGTACCTGGTCGGGTTCGACGTGCCCGTTGGCGACCAGCCACACGACCCGCGAGGCCATCGTCTCAGTCTTGCCGGAGCCGGCTCCCGCGACCACGAGTAAGGGGCGGCCGGGGTACGCCTCGATCACGCAGCGTTGCTCGTCGGTCGGCGGCGGCAGCCCCAGCGCGACGGCGAGGCTGACGGCCGTATGCCTGGTTGGCGGCGCAGCGGTCTGGGCCGAGGTGGTGGTCGCCCCTGACGAGGGCGGCGTGGCAGCGGTCATCGAAGGCTGTTCCCCTCCGGTTGAGCCGGGCAGGAGGTGCGCACAGGGCAGAACTTGCACCACGTGCCGGGGGTGGCCGGGAAGCTGGCGCCACCCATACCGTCGGCTGTCTCCGCGACGAGGTCGGCCGCCCACCGCGGGTCGGGCTGGCCGAGCAGTGGCTGCTGGTCCTGCAACACCGGCTTCGATGACGATCCGGCGGCCTTGCCGAGGTGCAGCAGCGCCGCGCCGCCGGAGGTGGTCCCAGCCCCCGGGAACGCTCCGTGCTCGACCGCCAGCTGGTAGGTCCCGAGCTGAGGATGGGTCGGAAGGTCGTTGGCCGACGGCTTGCTGCTGCCGGTCTTGAGGTCCACCACCCGCAAGGTCCCGTCAGTCCCGCGCTCCAGCCGGTCGACCCGACCGCTGATCGTGGCCCGGCCGACGTCCACCCGGACCGGAGCCTCGGTCCGCAGCTTCTCCCACTCGCCGGGGTCACCGAAGTAGGCGGCCAGTCGGCTCGCCATCAGGTGGGCCAGCTCCCGTTGCCGGTCCGTCGCCCATCCGGGCGGCAGCCCCAGCCGGCCCCAGCGTCGCTCGACCTCGGCCACGAGCACGTCTGGGTCGGTCTGGTCGCCGAGCTCGTCGGCGATGTCGTGGATCAGGGTCCCGAGGTTGGCCGAACCCTGACTCGGGGAGTCGCCACCCGCACTCGTCAGCGCCCATCGGAGCCGACAGTCCCCGAAGCTCTCCACCTGAGAAGGCGACAGGCGGACCTGCTGGTCGGGGCGTCGCAGGGGTCGTCCGTCGGTGAGCGTGCGCTGCACCCACCACTGCGTCGGGTCGGCACCGGGCACGCCCTCGACGCTCAGCCAGGCCAAGGCCGTCGCCGCAGCGCTCGCAGACGTCGCGTCGCCGAGCATCAGCCGACGACGCTGCTGGGCGACGAGGCTCGGCAGTGACAGGACCACGGCGGGTTCGGTGAAGGCGCGCAGCTCGAGGGCTGCCGCGCCGGGACCGCCCGAGCTGCCCGGTCGACCGTCGGACTGGTCGACCATCGGGTCCTCCCGGTCGACGAGCGGGTCGACGAGAGGGTCGACGAGGTCGAGGTAGACCGACGGCTGGTCGTCCTCGCTACGGACGGCGGTGACCAGGAGCCGTTCGCTGGCGCGGGTCACGGCAACGAGAAACAGCCTGGTCTCGTCGTAGCGGACCGCCGTCTGCGCGGCCCGGAAACTGCGGTCCCTCCCGGTGAGGACGGCGACCAGCTCCTCCGACCCGAGCAGCGACCCGCGCAGCCGCAGGTCCGGCCAGACCGCTTCCTGGACACCGGCCACCGCGACCTGTCGCCACTCGCGACCCGCCGCGCCCGCCGGGGTGAGCAGCGCCACGCCGTCGCCGGCCTGGGCTCGGGCGGCCAGCGTGTCGCCGGGCACGTCCTGGCCCTGGATGTGCTCGAGGAAGGCGTCGGGGCCCACCGCCGGCAGCCGGTCGACGAACCGGGCCGCCGCGTCGAACAAGGCCAGGACCGCATCGAGGTCGCGGTCGGCGCGCGCACCACGCTTGCCTCCGCGCAGCGCCAACCGCCGCCACCGCTCGGCCACGCCGAGTGAGTCCCAAACGGCCCACAGCACGGACTCCGCCGTGACATCCGGAGCCCAGGAACGGACAACGTTGAGGCGGCGGTCCCCGCCGACCTCACCACCCTCGCCGATGCCGACAACCCCGACAACGCGGGCGGCCTTGACGCCGACTGCGACGGCCGTCGCGAGCCGGGCCAGCGCCTGGGCGTCATGTCCCAGGGACGTCGCGTGCCCCGGCTCGACCAGCAGGTCCGCGAGCAACCGGTCGCTCGTCCGTTCCCCGCCTGCCTCGAGCTCCTCGCGACGAACTAACCGCCGAAGGCGGCGCAGTCCGACCGCGTCGCTTTCGCCGAGCGGGGACAGCAGCAGGTCGACGGCACGAGCGGGCTCGACCTCGTGGTGAGGATCGAGGGCGAGCGCCAGCACGGTCTCCAGGAGGGCGAGCAGCGGCTGGACGGCGACCTCGTCACGCACCGGGGTCTCGCTCGGGGATGGCCGCATCGGCACGCCTTGGGCCATGAGGATCCGGCGCAACGTGCCCTCTCGGCCCGCGCTGCGCACGATGACCGCCATCTCCCCCCACGCCACCCCCTCCCGAAGGTGGGCCCGCCGTAGCCACGCGGCGATGTGGGCCGCCTCCTGCGCCGGCGACCGCAGCAGGGCGACGGCGACCTCACCCCCCTCGCGCGTGGGTCGGGGTGTGCGCTGACGGCCGCCGCCCAGTGCCCCGATCCGCGTGGTGATCGTGGCGCCCACCCCGGCGAGGGTCGACGGGAGCCGGTATGCCGTCCGCAGGACGATCGTGGGCGGCTCACGATCGCCGGGGATGTACCGTCCGAGATCGGTCCAGGCGGAGGCGAGAATTCTCGGGTCCGCGCCGCGGAAGGTCTGGACGGCCGTGTCCGGGTCCCCGACGAGGACCACGTCGGCGCCGGCATGAGCGACGACCGAGACCAGCCGGGCCGCGGCGGAGGTCAGCTCCTGGGCGTCGTCGACGACGATGAGACGCACCTGCCCTGCGACCCGCGCGAGCGCCTCGGGGTCGTCCTCGAGGAGGTCGGCGGCCGCCGTGAGGATCCAGGCCGGATCGTAGGCACCCGGCCGCGAGAAGGCGGTCACCTTGTCGTACTCCTCGAGCACCTGCGCTGCGGCCGCCCATTCGGGCCGACCGTGCTCGAACCCGAGCCGGGCCAGCTCCCCCGCCTCGACCCCGTGCTCTACGGCGCGCATCAGCAGGTCCCGCAGTTCGGCACGGAAGCCGCGCTTGTCCAAGGCGACCCGCACGTGCTCGGGCCACGCCGGCGCTGGACTGTCCCCGTGCGCATGGCCGGCGAGCAGCTCACGCAACACGACGTCCTGCTCGGGCCCACTGATCAGCCGAGGCGCATCGTCCCCGCGCAGCGCGGCGTTCTGCCGAAGGATCCCGAACCCGAACGCCTGGTGCGTCCGGGCCAGTGCCTCGGTCGACGTGCGGTCCAGCCGGGCGGTGACCCGTTCGCGCAGTCCGGCCGCGGCCGCCCGTGTCGAGGTCAGCAACAGGCACTGGTCCGGGGTGAGGCGCCCCGACCCGACCCGGTCGACGACGAGCTCGACGGCCGTCGTGGTCTTGCCGGTCCCTGGAGCCCCCAGCACTCTCACGAGAGGTGCACCGGTCGTGGCGAGCACGGACAGCTGCTCGTCGTCGAGGGGGGGAGTCTCGACGACGAGGGCCTGAGCTCGTCGCAACTGGACCATTCCCTTATCCCATCACGGGTGACCGACAGGGAGTCAGGCTGACGGACCCGCCCACCGGGCTCGCGACAGGTCGACCCGACAGCCGTCCAGGGTTCCGCGCACCATCGGCGTCGACTCCTCGCGGTAGTGCTTCAGCGCTCGCTCCTCGAGGCCACGCGGCGGCCACCCACCGGCCCGCACCACCCGCCACCACGGCAGATCGGAGCCGTAACGGCTCATGACGTTGCCGACGAATCGCGCCCCCCGGCTTCCGACCAGCTCGGCGACGTCCCCGTATGTGAGGACATAACCTTCGGGGATCTGCTCGACCCACTCCAGGACGTCCTCGACCTTCTCCGGCAGGGACTCCACCCACCCATCTTCCCAGCCCCGGCCGCGTGTTGGACGTCGACGGTTGTCGAGATGCGGCCACGGCCTGAAGCTGCGCCGCTCTGGACCCACGGGTTGGCGACACCCACGGTTGGCTACGTCGTCTGTCTGCGCGATTGCCGAACGCCTCGATGTCGCCGCCCGGTAAGACGTCGTCCGCCGGCCCGGACGACTCCGCTGACCTGACGGTTCATTTCGATGCACAACGTCAGCGGAAGAGGGCCTCATGGGTGCTGGACCTCATCGAACCGTTGAGCCCAGGGGCAACTCGACCAGCCGTGTTGCCCAGGCGGGCTCTATCACGGTGAGCTCGGCCGGCGCCGGGACGCCACCGAACTCATCGCTGCGCCGGCCGGCTCACCGGTGATGCACGCTCGACCGGTCTGTTTTCGGGCGGAGTCACCGGACGTGCCGCAGTCGGAGGGCTGCGGGTCCACGCAGTGGGAGCACGGTGCGGTTCGTTCAGCGAGGCGGCTGAGTCCCTCCACACCGCCGTTGCTCTTACTCCGGTTATGGCGTCAGGGTGAACTTCTAGTTCGCCTACGGCTGCTCGTTGCCATGTGGCTTGTTGTGTCGGATTCCGGCGAAGCCTTGTGGCTTTCACGAGAAACCGGTTGGCTCAGATTCTCGGGTCGTTGATGGGCCTGCGGGAGCGTTCGCAAGTGGTGGTGAGGAGGTGCCGTGGTCGACTCGGGGAACAGCCGCCGCCAGCTGTGGCTGACGCTGGTGGCGATGACTTTGGCCGGCAGCATGATCCTGGTCGACCAAACGGCCGTGCCGATGGCCATCGCCGAGATCATGGACGACCTCGACGGTCCCCTGTCCCTGGGTCAGTGGGTCCTGACCGCCAACATCCTCCCGCTGGCGGCCTTCCTGGTCCTCGGTGGCCGCCTGGGTGACGGGTTCGGTCTGAAGCGGTCCTTCCTCGTCGGAGCCGTCGTCTTCGCCGTGGCCACCATGGCGGCCGGGCTGTCGCCGAGCGTGCCCTGGCTGTTGACCGCCCGCGTTGTTCAGGGGCTGGCGGCCGCCGTCATGTTGCCGGCGTCGGTCGCGATCACCAGTGCGGTCTGGCCGGTGGAACGACGGGGCTTCGCGCTGGGCCTGCTGGCGGGAATGTCCGCGTTCTTCGCCGCCATCGGGCCGGTGCTGGGAGGCGTACTCACGGCGGTGAGCTGGCGGTTGGTGTTCCTCATCAATGTGCCGCTGGCCGTGGGAGCGATCGTCCTGACCGTGCTCGGGACCCCCTCGCTGACCGCGCACCCGGCCGCACGACGAGGGATCAGCTACCTCAGCTGTGCGTGCTTCTCCGGGTTCATGGTGTTCCTGGTCTTCGGTCTGGCCCAAGGTCAGCCAGTCGGCTGGACCAGCCTTCCGGTCGTGGGAAGTCTCATCGCGTCGGTCGTCCTCCTCGTGGCGTTCGTCACGGTCAACGCCCGGGCGCGCGTTCCGCTGATCAAGTTCTCACTCTTCCGACGGGCCAACTTCCTCGCCTCGGTCATCAGTCAGGTCCTCGCCGGCATGGTGGAGCTGGGGCTCGGGTACCTCCTGCCCTACTACCTGCTCCTGGTCGTCGGAGTCGGACCGATCACCGCCGGCCTGGCTTTGATCCCCGGCACCATTCCCATCATCCTGGCGGGACCGCTGGCCGGCCGCCTGTTCGACCGGATCGGTGGCCGCCTGCCGTTGACCGTCGGGTTCCTCGTCCTGGCCGCATCAGGTCTTGCGCTGGCCGTCGGGGTCAATGGGCACAGCGCGTGGGCCCTTATCCCCGGCCTGGTCCTGCAGGGATTCGCACTGGGGGTCGTGCTCACCGTCAACGATCCGGTCGGGATGAACGCGGTCGACGACGACGACCAGGGCGAGGCCGCCGGCATCATCAACACGGCCGAGCAGCTGGGCGGCGCCCTGGGGATCGCGATCCTCGGCGCGGTCCAGCTGACCACCTACTTCACGTTCCTGAACGGCAAGCTCGATGACAAGGGCGTCACTCCTACTCCGGAGGACGTCACGACGGCCAAGCAGTTCATCGCCGAAGCCATGGAACGCGGCATCCGCAACGTCCCTCCACCGAACCCTCGGATCGCACAGGTCTACCAAGACTTCATCGACGCGCACGGCCAGTCCTTCCGCGTCGCCTTCGTCGTGTCAGCCTTTATCGCGCTGGCCGGCGCGGTCGCGTCCTGGCTGCTTGTGCACAAGGTTCCAGGCCCGGTCCGCACGCCGGTGTTCGGACGACGGAGCCGCTGGTCCGTGGCCTCCGCCGGTGCCACCACACCAGGACTAACCCGGTTGCCGCCGTCGGCCGTCGACCCGGAACCGCCGACCAGCGAAGGCGGGCAGTCGCGCCGTGAGGCATCACACGAGTCAGAGTGACAACCGTCATCGAAAGGTTCCGACCCGGCAGCGCTGAACGTGGCTTGTAATGGCCTTCAAGGCAGCCGAACGCCGCCCCAGCGCACGATAGAGACCATGCCATCGCCGTGGACTGTTGATTGACTCGTAGAGATCAAGACAGTCGAGCAACTCGCACCGACCGACAAGCGAGTGGGCGGTGCTACTACGAGCTGGGCAGTCCCCTTCGAGCCACGCCCCACCACGGTGCCCGACGGACTGCAGACCGAAAGAGTGCCACACCCAAAGAAGGGTGGGCAGCCGCGTGGAGAGCCTCCCGCCGGACACCTGGACCGAGTCTGGCCAGACACCGATCCTGCAGGGCAGTCTCTAGTAGCCGCCTGCCGGGCGAGTCGATCTGGTCAGTCGGGAGCGTCGCAGCGCAGGGGTGGGCACCAACACGTTTTCGCCACCAGCTGCCACTGACGTGACTCAACGACCGGGCGGCGCCGTGTTTGGTGGTGCCGGCGCCAACTCCCTGAAGTTGACCGCCTTAAAGCGGTCGATCATGGCGTTGACCTGGCCCGGGACTTCCATTTGGTGGAAGCGCCCGGAGCCAACCGTCCGGCCCAGCGGGAGGTTCGTTGCCAGCAGCCGCAGCTGGTGGAGGTCGACGTTGGGGGTCCCGGCGTCGATGTACAGGAACGGCGTGCGACACGCGGACACTGCGGACACGGCGGCCGCGTCGTCGAAGCCGAAGGTACCGTCCGGCCAGATCGAGATGCCCACGTGTGGGGGTACCCGACCGATTTCCTGCAGGATCCACCGCCGTCGCTCGGGGTCGTCCGCCGCGCGAAGAAGCCACCGAAGTATCCGCGGACCACGCGCAGATAGTTGTTCGACCGCAGCCGTCTCAGCAAGGTGGTCATCGCGGCCTTACGGTCCTCGCCGGGCAGAAGCACCGAGTCCAGCGTGACGAGGGCGCTCACGAGCTCGGGATGACCCGCGGTCAACGCAAGGGCGACGATGCCACCCAGGCTGTGGCCGACGACCACGGGCCGGACCAGACCAAGCTGGGCACACGTCCAGGCGAGGTCGTCGGTAAGGCCATCGATGGTGCACCCCTGCCGCGGAACGTCGCTGAGACCGTGTCCGCGAAGGTCGACGGCGACCGTTCGGTGCCTTCGGCTGAAGTACTCCAGCTGCGCGGCCGTGTAGCGACGATCACAGAGGATCCCGTGCACCAGCACGACCGCTGGGTCGCCTGTTCGACGTTCCTGATAGTCCAGTCCGACACCGTCACGCACGAGCCGGGTGATCACCGGATCGTAACGGGAGTCGGTGGGCGTGGGCGGTGGGCGTGGGCGGTGGGCGTGATCGGTGGGCGCAGCCGTGACGGAAACGCAGGCCTGGCTGACGTCTGTGGGTCGAGGGCTACGCCCAGATCGATGTTCTGCTCCCGACGGCGCGGGGGAACGGTCCACCGTTCCGAGACCGTCGCCGGCCGGACCGGACACCAAGGCCTCGTGCGCCGCCCCGACCTCGTCGGAACCCTCGTCATGAAGGCGGCGCCCACTCTGTCGGCGCTGATGGCGACCGCCTCGACTTCCTCGTGCTGGCCCCATCCTCGCCGCGCGCGACTTTTACAAGGACCCGGCCAGCGCCGGTGACCGCCGTCGACTACGCGCGATGATCGCGGCCGTTCGCAACGATAACCGGGTGGTGTTGCGAGACCCCGCCGCCGCCGCAACCCTCGCCCGGCTCGAAGTGGCCGCCGGGCTGCCGACCTCTTCATCGTCAACCTATTGATCGTCAACTTCATCTTTTTGAGCCTCTTCGTCCTCATTCTCGACCCCAGCACGAACAGCTCGGGGACTTGTGAACTCGGGAACGATCGAGACACCACCATGGGCCGCAACTGATCAGCTTCTGGCCGAGCCCCAAATGGATGGACGACACCCCGACAGGTGATGTCCCGTCGAGGAGGCCCCAACCAGGGTCAGATCGAAAAGAACTGGCGCGACAGCGAGAACGTTGCTGCTGCCCTCCTCCCAGGGAAGCGCGTGCTTACGCCGAGCTGCGCGCTCACGGTGCTGATATCATCGGATATCAAGAGGAGGTTGGTATGGCTGATGTCTTGATCCGTGATGTGCCCGAGGCAGTCCTGGCAGGGGTCGACGCGCACGCGTCCCGGTTGGGCCTGTCCCGGGTGGAGTACATCCGCCGTCGGCTCGCCGCGGATGCGGCGACCTCGGATGCCGCGGTGTCCGCGAACGACCTGCGCAGCTTCGCCGACTTGGCTGCAGACCTGGACGATCCGCAGGTGATGGGCGCGGCGTGGCAGTGACCGCGTGGCTCATCGACAAAACAGCCCTGGTCCGCTTGGGCGACAGCCCGGAGGCCGACACCTGGGCCGAGCTGACCGAGCGGGGCCTGGTCCGCATCACCACGGTCACCCGCCTCGAAGTCGGCTACTCCGCCCGCAGCGGGCTCGACGCCCGCTCAATGTTCACGCGCCCACCACTGTCGGCGATGCCGGTGGAGTACCTGACCCCGGCCATCGAGGACCGGGCCCTTGAGGTACAGCTCCTGCTGGCGGTCCAGGGTCGCCACCGAGCCCCGTCCATCCCGGATCTGCTCATCGCGGCAGCCGCCGAGCTGGCGGGGCTGACCGTGCTTCACCTGGACAAGGACTTCGACCTCATCGCGAGCATGACGGGCCAACCCGTCGAACGGCTCACCCTCTGAACCTCGACATCCTCGCGTTGCCCCTACCGGCGCTCGGAGGGCGAGTGGCGACCATCGAGTCGTCAATCCGGCCGGCCGGATTGACGCCGCGGGTCTATCGCCTTTGTGGTCATGGTGCCTGACCGCGAGAGCGGCGGGCGGGGGCCGGGCCATCGATGAAGCCGCCATCGACCAACCAGACGGCGGCGGTGTCCAATCTCGCCCGATACTCCGGGCGCACCCACGCCCTGTACGCCTATCCACTGAGCCAGTGGTCACCTACCTGACGCACTCCCGGCGCTCGGTGCCGAGCCGGTGGTATAAGGAGCAGGCCTGCCCGAACCTGTCCGGGCAATCGTGCCTACCGATGTCCAAGACGCGTAGATGGCTCACGCGGGAAGGTTCTCGATCGCGGTTGCGAGAACCTTCTCTCTAGCCGCTATCGCCGAAGCACACCTTGTCGGTGAGGCCGCGGAAGTGCGCGGCAAACTGGTGCGGCTCGTGGGCTGACCGTCCGCCACCCCCGAACCGGTCCACCGGGCCAGACACCACCAGCACCCCGACTACGACGTCAATTCTCTTGCAGGACAGGCACCCTGTCCCGTCAACGCATCACTGCAGCTCGAACCACCCTGAGGACAGCGGATCTGGGTCAGACGAACAGCGGCGCCATGTCGAAGGCCGCCTCGAGCTCGGACATCTGCTCGTCGGTGGGCCGGCCGGCTGCGCCCTCCGCCGCGTCGAGGACCAGTGGCAGTAGGTGGATGTCACCGACCGTGTTGAGGAAGATGCCCTCCCGGCCGAGGACCCAGCCGACCGCGGTGTCGATGGCCTGGGGATCGCGCAGCGGCTCGTACCACGTCGCTGCGAAGCGGTCACCAGCCTCACCGTCTGCGTCCTGCGGCCACGCCGCCTTGGTGATCGACTTGATGGTCTGGACCGCCACCTGACGGTCGGCGCATACGGCGAGAAGCTCTTCGAACTCGGCCAGGTACCGCTCGTTGTGCGACATCGGGAAGTTGTATGGCAGCAGGACGGAGGTGAAGTCGTACTCCTGCAACGACCGCAGGTGCTGACGCGCCACCGTGACGCCGTGCCCCGTCACACCGATAGCCCTGACGAGACCTTCGTCGAGCGCGCGCAAGGCGCCTTTGAGGGCGCCCGCGGAGGAGTAGGCGGTGCGCCACTGCGTCTCGTCCACCAGGTTGTGCAGCTGGAGCAGGTCTACGTGGTCGGTTCCCAGTCTCTCCAACGACCGGCTGATCTCCGCGTAGGCGCCGTCGGCGGTGCGATTCTCGGTCTTGGTGGCAAGGAAATACGCGTCACGATTCTTTGCGAGAAACGGCGCCAGCCGCAGCTCCGCCTCGCCGTAACTGCGGGCGACGTCGAGATGGTTGACACCGTGGGAGGCGACGACCTCGAGCGTGCGGTCGGCCTCCTCCTGCGTGACCGCCCCGAGCGCGGCGGCGCCGAAGATGACGCGGGTGCTCTCGTGGCCGGTTCTTCCGAAGGGCAAGGTGGGGATCATCAGCCCATCATGGTCGTGGTGGCGTCCTCCCGCGCGGGGGCGCCGCCACCTGGCGGATGACCCGTTTGAGGGAGCGATCTGGACCGAGACCTGACCGAGACTGAAGTCGCGCTCGATGTCTCCATCGAACCAGGTGCGCGCCGAAGCGTACTTGGCCGCCTTGAGGATGCGGGGCACAAAGTCGGGGCGTCTGTCCAGGCTCGGGGAGACGAGCGCCAGTATCAGCCCCCGCATTTGGACAGCCCTGTGCTACCAGCGGGGGTGGATCTCCTTGCGCAGGTGTGTGTCGTAGATCCGCTGTACTCCGCGTCGAAGGTGTCCCCGAGTGCGGGCACCTGGCCGGCCCGAGCGTTGGAGTGCGCCTGACCGGAGTTGCGGGCGCCCGGGATCACCGATGAGACCGCCAGGTGCTGCCACAGCCAGGCGATGGCAGCCTGCGACGGGGTCAACCCGTCGGGTGCCTCCGCATCCACAAGGGCCGAGAACTGCTGTGCGGCAGCGACTCCCGTTTCATTATTCACACCGGAGAACGTCTCGCCGACGTCGAAGGACTCCCCGTCACGGTTGTAACTGCGGTGGTCATCGGGTGCGAACGTCGTGTCCTGGGTATAGCGGCCCGAGAGCAGTCCCGAAGCGAGCGGGACCCGCGCGATGACACCCACACCGGCGGCTGCGGCCGCCGGCAGGACCTGGTCGAAGGGCTTGAGGCGGAAGGCGTTGGCGATGATCTGGACGGTCGCCAGATGTGGCCGCCGGATCGCCGTCAACGCCTGTTCGACCGTCTCGACACTCACGCCATAGTTCTCGACGACGCCGTCGTCAACAAGGCTGTCCAGTGCGTCGAACACGGCGTCGTCGGAATAGACGGCCGTCGGCGGGCAGTGCAGCTGGACGAGATCCAGGCGGTCGACGCCCAGGTTGCGCCGGGACCGGTCGGTCCACGCGCGGAAGGCGTCCAGCACGTAGCTCTCCGGCACCTGCTCCACCCGCCGGCCCATCTTCGTGGCCACCGTCACGGGCCCGTCGGCACCGCGGCGCTCCCGCAGGAAGCCCCCGACGAGCTCTTCGCTGCGCCCGTCCCCGTAGACGTCGGCAGTGTCGAAGAACGTCACCCCGTCATCCGCGGCGGCGCGCCGCACCCCGAGCGCGTCGTCCCTGTTCACCGCCCCCCAGTCGCCGCCCAGCTGCCACGTCCCCAGGCCGACGACCGATACGCGGCGTCCGGTACGACCAAGCAGCCGCTGCTGCATGACACACCCTTCTATCGCCACCGCTACCGCCCGCCAGGGTGCTGAGCCGGTGGCATCCTGCCGTCCTGAAGTTACTCCTCATGGCCGGCATCTGAACCGGGGCCAAAGGTTCTACAGTCGCGACGTTCTCGGCGGACCCGGATACGTTGGTCGTCCCCCGAGAGGATGACGACGTGACTCACCCTGCCAGCGACCCTGCCAGCGACCCTGCCAGCCACTCTGCCAGCGACCCTCCCAGCCACCGTGGGCCAGTCGAGCCGGCCCAGCTCGACGAGGTGACCGAGCGGTGTACCGCCCTGCTGAGTGGTGTCAGGCGCCTCGGTGTCGCCTTCTCCGGAGGGGTGGACTCTGCGCTGTTGACAGCTCTGGCCGTACGCGTGCTCGGTGCCGACCGCGTCGTGGCTGTCCTCGGCGTGTCACCGAGCCTGGCCCGAGAGGAGCGCGCGGCTGCGCATAAGGTCGCGGCCTTCATCGGCGTACCCGTGGTCGAGGTGACGACCCATGAGGGCGACATCGCGGGATATCAGGCTAACGGTCCGGACCGCTGCTACTTCTGTAAGGACGAGCTCTTCAGTCGGATCTCGGACGAGGTGACCCTCCGGTTCTCGCTCGACGCGGTCGCCTACGGCGAGAACGCCGACGACGCCCGCCGTCCGGACCGGCCGGGCAGCCTGGCGGCGACCCGGCACGAGGTACTGCGGCCGCTGGCCGACCTGGGCCTGACGAAGTCCGATGTCCGGTCATTGGCCGCGCAGCTCGCGTTGCCCTGCGCCGACAAGCCGGCGGCGCCGTGCCTCGCCTCACGGATCCCGCACTTCGACGTGGTGGACCCGGCCAAGCTCGCGCAGGTGGAGGCCGCCGAACGCGCCATACGAGCACTGGGGTTCCGCGACTGCCGCGTCCGACACCACGGTGATATCGCCCGGGTGGAGCTCGACGGTGCCGACCTCGTGCGTGCCGTCGACCCCGGTATGCGTCATTCGCTTGCGGCCGGGGTGCGCGCGGCCGGGTTCAGGTTCGTGACGCTCGACCTGGCCGGGATCCAGTCCGGGGCCTTCACGCTCCCGCTCGTCCGGAGATCACCGTGATCCCTGAACGTCCCCGTTCGCTCCGTGTCGAGGGCGTCGCCGAGCTGGACGTGGGGCGGGCGACCCGGCGCGGTTACCCCGAGGCCGTCTACTGCGAGGGCAAGTCCGCGACTCAGGTGCGGGCCATCGCCGAGGCGCTGCGGGACCGACGTCAGGTCGACGAGCCGGTGCTGTTCACCCGCTGCACTCCCGAGCAGGTCGAGGTGCTGCGAGAGGTGCTGCCGGGCTGTGCCGTGGACGAGGTCGCCCGGCTCGTCGCGTGGCCGGCGCAGCTGCCGAGCCCGACCGGCGGTGACGTCGTCGTCCTGTGCGCCGGCACCTCCGACCTCCCAGTGGCCCGTGAAGCCTGGCTGACTGCGCGATATCTCGGGCGCGCGGCCGAGCTCGTCGTCGACGTCGGTGTCGCCGGTCTCGATCGGGTGCTCGACCGGCTCGACCTGATCCGCGCCGCCGACGTGGTCGTCGTCGTAGCCGGCATGGACGGGGCACTCGCGAGTGTGGTGGCAGGGCTCGTCTCCGCGCCGGTCGTCGGCGTTCCGACCTCGGTCGGCTACGGCGCCGCGTTCGAGGGCCTTGCGCCGCTGCTGTCGATGCTCAACGCGTGTGCGCCCGGTGTCGGAGTCGTCAACATCGACAACGGCTACGGCGCCGGCCATCTCGCTGCCCAGATCGCTGCTCCACCGCGCAGCCGTCGCGGGGCCTGAGGTTCTAGGGTTCTTGGGTCGTCCGTAGCCCGGGCGGTGGCGTCGACCCGCGCGCCAGCCCGGACCGTACGGCCGCAGCGCTCGCCGCCTGCAGCACGTCACGAACCGGCCGCCCAAGCCGGGTCGCCGCTGAGTCGACGTCCTCGAACTCCGGTGTCGCATGGACGATTCGGCCGTCCTGATGTGCGACCTTGACCGCCACTCGCTGGTCCTCCACAACAACGTCGGCCCAGCCACGGCGCAGCGCCCACCGTTGTACGACGGTCTGACGGACGCCGAGGGTGGTCGTGAGGTCCAGGACGGCCAGGCGCAGGTCCGCCCCCACGTGCGGCGTGCACAGCACGGCGAGGGTATGCGCGGGGCGGCCCTTCTTCATGTTGATCGGCTGGAGCCACGCGTCGACCGCGCCGGCCGCAAGAAGGGCGCGGAGGACCGACGGCCACACCCGCGGGTCGAGGTCGTCGACGTTGGCCTCGAGGAGCACCATCGTGGCGCCGCGCTCGTCCCCGTCAGCGGCGGGAACCTCGGGGCCGTCGCCCCGGTCCGCCGACACGCCGAGGACGAGCCGGACCACGTTGGGACGTCCCGGTGTGTCCCGGGTCCCTGCACCGACACCGCTCGCGGCCACGGTCATGCCCGGCAGCGGGCCGTGGCCGGTCGCATGGGTCGTCAGGAGCGCCACTCCGGTCGGGGTGGCCAGCTCTCCCTGGCCACCGGCCGCCACGGGCCAGCCCTGGATGAGCTCCAGGACGGCGGGCACCGGCACGGGAAGCTCGCCGTGTGCGGTCGTGACGGTGCCCGACCCGACGCCGAGCGGGCTGACGACGAGCTCGGTCACGCCGAGCAGGACGAACCCCGCGCAGACGCCGACGACGTCGGCGATGGAGTCCCACGCGCCCACCTCGTGGAAGCGCACCTCGTCCATCGACACGGCGTGGACCCGGGACTCGACCTGAGCGAGACGCTCGAAGGTCCGTAGGACTCGAACGCGAACCCGCTCGTCCAGGTCCGCTACCCCAAGCCGCTCCCGGATCTGGGACCACGACCGGTGGGGGTGGTCAGAGACGAGGGCGGCCACATCGACCTTGGTAGCCCGGGTCCCGGCCCGCTGGACCTCGGAGCTCGTCAGGCGCACGGTCGCCGGGATCACCCCGTCCACCTGAGCCTGCAGCGCTGCGAGGTCGCATCCTGCGTCGACCAGCGCGCCGAGCAGCATGTCGCCGGAGACGCCAGCGGTCACATCAAGCCAGGCCGGCATGGAACTACCGTATCCGGGACGACAAAGGGCAGCTCATTGCCGGTCGCGTCCAGCGAGGGTATCCACTCCGCAACGCCTGGGGTGAAGCAGTGCAGTCGACAAGCGCCCTCAGGAGAGTCAGATCGACGGTTCGCAGGTCGGAACGGTCGGCGGTCGCGCTCGGGGGTATCGGAGCTCTCGCGATGGCTCATTCGGGCTGATCGAACCCGACCGGGCAACTCGGCGGTCGTAGCCGAGGCTCGCCGGGGTGGACGTGTGCAGGCCCACCGTCTGGGTCGCCGTTGTTCTGGGACATCGCCACGGTCATCGGACGTCAGCTCGGGCTGCCGGTCGAGTCGGCTGGCACATCTCGAGACATCGGGGCAGGAAGTCCCCGCCCACACCGAAGTCCGCACGGCGCGTCACATCGCCGCGTGCCGATTAGCATGCAGCGACGGCCACCGCAGGATTCAGTACTCCGGACTTAGTACTCCGGCTGGGTGGGGTCGACCTGCCGCACCCAGGCGAGCACGCCACCATCCAGGCTCACGACGTCGTCATACCCCGCAGCCAGCGCAAGGCGTACCGCCTCCGCGGACCGGCCCCCGACCTTGCAGAGCACGACGACGCGCCGATCACGTGCAGCCAGCTCGTCGTGGCCGAACGCGCTGCCATCACGGAACGCGTCGAGGTGGATTGCGACCGCACTCGGGATCGAGGCGATCGCCCGCTCCTCGGGGCCGCGCACGTCGACCAGCAACGGCGGAGCATCGCACGCGAGCTCGGCGGCGAGCGCCGGGGGCGAGACGAGGGGGACGTCGCCCGTCGCGGCAGCCGCGGAGGGGCTCGCAGGCATCGCGCACCAGGCGTCGTAGTCGACCAGGGCGGTGATGCTCGGATGATCACCGCACACGGGGCAGCCGGGATTCTTCCGGACCGCGACGGTGTCCCAGGTCATCGCGAGGGCGTCGTGGACGAGCAGCCGCCCGACCAGTGGCTCACCGATGCCGACGAGCAGCTTGACCGCCTCGGTCGCCTGCACCGACCCGATCGCCGCGCACAGCACCCCGAGCACCCCGCCCTCGGCGCAGGACGGCACGGCACCGGGCGGCGGGGGATGGGGAAACACGCACCGGTAGCAAGGCCCTTGCGCAGCCCACCACACGGCGACCTGGCCGTCGAAGCGGTAGACCGAGCCCCATACGAGGGGGGTGCCGAGCAGCACGCACGCGTCGTTCACGAGGTACCGCGTCGGGAAGTTGTCGGCGCCGTCGACGACGACGTCGTAGCCGCGCAGCACCTCGAGGGCATTCGACGAGTCCAGCCGCAGGTCGTGCCTGACCACGGTGACGAAGGGGTTGACCCTGGCGACGGTCTCGGCGGCCGACACCGTCTTCAGGCGCCCCACGTCGGCGTCGGCGTGCAGGACCTGACGCTGCAGGTTGCTCGACTCCACGACGTCGTCGTCGACCACCCCGATGGTCCCGACGCCCGCCGCAGCGAGATAGAGCAACACTGGCGACCCGAGTCCACCGGCGCCGACGACGAGCACCTTCGACGCCGCGAGCCGCTCCTGGCCGGCCAGTCCGACCTGAGGCAGCAGCACGTGCCGCGCGTACCTCGCCACCTCGTCTCGCGCCAGGGGCCGGCGCGCCTCAGCGGCAGCAGAGGGCTGGTTCACCGACCGACCGTACGCCTCGGCGCCGCGGGGCCCGCCAGGCTACCCGTGCGTAGGATGACCGGTGCTCCATCCGCGACGAGAGGAACACCCATGACGGCCGAGGCCGACCTGCCCGTACGTGGGCAGCGCCTCCCCCGCTCGGCGCGGCGAGCGCAGCTGCTGGAGGCCGCGCAGGCAGCCTTCGTCGAGTCGGGTTACCACGCGGCTGCCATGGATGAGATCGCCGAACGCGCGGGGGTGAGCAAACCGGTTCTGTATCAACACTTCCCGAGCAAGCTCGACCTCTACCTCGCTCTGCTGGACCACCACCGGGGTGAGATCGAGGATGCCGTGCGTCATGCTCTGGCGAGCACGTCCGACAACAAGCAGCGGGTCATTGCCTGCGTCGGCGCCTACTTTGAGTTCGTCTCCCGGCAGGATGCCGCGTTCCGGTTGCTCTTCGAGTCGGACCTGACCAACGAACCCGCCGTGAGTGAGCGTGTCGACGGAGTCGCGCTGACCTGTGGTGAGGCGCTGGCCGGGGTCATCGCCGCGGACACCGACCTGTCCGACGAGGACGCCCACCTGCTGGGGATGGCGTTGACCGGTATGGCGCAGGTCTCGGCGCGCTACTGGCTCTCCCAAGGCCCGGGCATCCCCCGTGAGGAGGCGGCCCGGATCGTCGGCCAGCTGGCCTGGCGGGGCATCGGCGGGTTCCCCATGCGCGACAACGAGGTCGACGCCGCCATGTTCGATGCCGCTCACAGCGAAACCGTCGTGGACCCGGAACACGCGGGCAGGACCGCCGGTTAGTCCGGTCGAGTACACCTCAGATCCCCCAGCAGAAAGGCACCACCGTGGAGGTCAGGATCGGCGTGCAGAACGTCGCACGCGAGATTGGGTTCGAGTCGGGTCAGACGGTCGACGAGGTGTCGGCGGCCGTTGCAGCCGCGCTGAAGGACGGCGGGACGCTGACGCTCGTCGACGACAAGGGTCGTCAGTACATCGTTCCCGTAGCCGCTCTGGGCTACATCCACATCGGCGAGACCGAGAAGAGCCGGGTCGGCTTCGGCACCACCTGAGGCGTGCGTCCAACGCCACCTGGGTAGGGCCCCTCGTGTGATCGTATCCAATTCGTAGCGAAATCGACGTCGTCACATCTCCCACTTGCGTCACAGGACGTGGCACATTTGTGAGTGCTCAACCATCTACCTCGTCCGGTGCGACAGCTCCGGCAACTGGTCGCCGCGCGCGACACAAAGGAGCATCATCCATGCTTGGGACCATCATCGTCGCGATCGTTTTCGGTGCCATCATCGGGGCCCTCGGCCGCCTGCTCGTGCCAGGCAAGCAGAACATCTCGTTGGTCGTCACCATCCTCATCGGTATCGTCGCGAACCTCATCGTCAGTGTGATCTTCGGCTACAGCAACAGCAACGGCGGCATCGCCTGGATCGGGATCATCGTCGGGGCCATTGTCGCGGCCCTTCTGATCGTGCTCTACGGCCGAGTCACCGGTCGGCGTTCGGCGGTCTGAGCCCGCATTTTCTCACCCTGCTTCATGAGTGACGCAAAGGCCCCGGCCACATCGGTCGGGGCCTTTTCGCGCGCCGGGTGCCGCCGCATACGGGTGGTCAGGCGGACAGACCCAGGCGCTCCATCCGGCGGGTGTGCTCGTCGGTGAGGCGCGCGAACATCCGGCCCAGCTCTGCGAGGTCGGCGCCGGGGCGACCCGGTGCCCCGACGAGCAGCGATGCGAGGGCGTCCCGTTCGACGCCCATCCGCTGGGCTTGGGTCAGAGCCTCCCCGACCAGTCGGCGTCCCCACAGCGCAAGTCGACCGGCGACCTTGGGGTCGACTGTGATCGCCCCCCGAACGGCCGCGACGATGTACGCGTCGCGGCCGAGGTCCGCGAGCACCGACAGGACGATGTCGCGGGTCTCCTCGTCGACATACGCGGCGATCTCCCGGTAGAAGTCCTGGGCGATCCCGTCGCCCACGTATGCCTTGACGAGCCCTTCGAGCCAGTCGTTGGGGGCCGTTCGTTCGTGGAAGCGGTCAACCGCGTCGACGAACGGGCCGATGGCCGCTTCCGGGTCGACGCCGAGCTGCTCCAGCCGGGTGATGATGGCCTCGTAGTGATGGAACTCCGCTACGGCCAGCCGGGACACCTCGGCCCGATCCGGATGGCTGGGCGCCGACTCGGCGTCCCGGGCCAGCTGGCTGAACGCCATCAGCTCGCCATAGGCGAGCGCACCCAGCAGATCGACGACCGCGGCGCGGAACTCCGGACTCTCGTCGCCCTGGTGGCTCAGGTCGCTCCCGTCGGTCGCCTCCGCGCTGGCTCCCTCGCTCATGGTCATACCGTAGCCGGGTGCGACGGTAGACTTGTGGGGTTATCTGGTGCCCGGTCGGCCCTGATCGCGCCCCGCCGAGTGACTCGGCCCTCGCACCTCGAGGTCTTTGAAAAACTCCGATCGGCCCAGCCAGTGGCCAGCAGTCCGCCCCCCTTGCGGCGCCGCGGCACGATCGAGAGAACCTCCCCATGACCGACACCACCGTCGAGGTCGGCGCCACGTCCGCCGACCCGAACCATGACCTGAATACCGCCCTGAGCAGTGAGGTCAGCAGCGATAGAAGCACCGATGCGAGCCGCGATCCGAGCAGCGATGTGAGCGCCGACGTCGACGAGCCTGTTGTCGTCGGACCGCCCGAGCCCACCTTCGCCGACTTCGAGGTGCACCCGGACATCGTCGACGCTCTCGCGGGCCTCGGGATCGTCCACCCGTTCCCCATCCAGGCGATGACCCTGCCGGTGGCCCTCGGAGGCCACGACATCATCGGACAGGCCAAGACCGGCACCGGCAAGACCCTCGGCTTCGGCATTCCGATCCTGCAGCGGGTTGTCTCCCCGACCGATGACGGGTATGCCTCGCTCGCCCGGCCCGGCAGACCCCAGGCGCTTGCCGTCACCCCGACCCGCGAGCTCGCCGTGCAGGTGGCCTCGGATCTGGAGCGTGCAGGCGCCCGGCGCGGGGTCCGCGTCCTGACCGTCTACGGCGGACGCGCCTACGAGCCCCAGATCGAGGCGCTGCGCTCTGGTATCGAGGTGGTCGTCGGCACGCCCGGCCGGCTGATCGACTTGGCCAAGCAGGGCCACCTCGACCTTTCGCAGGCCCGCATCGTCGTGCTCGACGAGGCCGACGAGATGCTCGACCTGGGCTTCCTTCCGGACGTCGAGACCCTGATGGCCCAGACCCCGGCCACCCGGCAGACGATGTTGTTCTCCGCGACGATGCCCGGTGCCATCGTGGCCCTGGCCCGGCGTTACATGCGCCAGCCGACGCACATCCGCGCGATGGGTGACGACACCGAGAACGCCCACACCGTCAAGGCGATCGAGCAGTTCGTCTACCGCGCCCACGCCCTCGACAAGGTCGAGATGCTCACGCGCATCCTGCAGGCCCGCGACCGAGGCCTCACGCTTGTCTTCAGCCGCACCAAGCGGACCGCCGCCAAGGTCGCCGAGGACCTGGCCGAGCGGGGTTTCGCCGCCGCGGCCATCCATGGTGACCTGGGGCAAGGTGCCCGCGAGCAGGCGCTCCGGGCCTTCCGCAGCGGCAAGGTCGACGTCCTCGTCGCGACCGACGTCGCCGCTCGGGGCATCGACGTCGAGCACGTCACACACGTCGTGAACTACCAGTGCCCTGAGGACGAGAAGACCTACGTCCACCGGGTCGGGCGCACCGCACGGGCCGGCAACACCGGTATCGCCGTCACGTTCGTCGACTGGGACGACATGCCGCGCTGGGGCTTGATCAACCGCCAGCTCGACCTTGGTATGCCGGATCCGGAGGAGACGTACTCCTCCTCGGACCACCTGTATGCGCAGCTCGACATCCCCACCGACGTCACCGGTCGGCTCGACCGGGCGCACCAGACCCGAGCCGGCCTCGGCGCAGAAGCGCTCGAGGACCTCGGCGAAACCGGCAAGTCGTCCGGACGCCGCCCGCAGGATGACCGCCTGCGAGGTGACCGCCAACTGGGTGACCGTCGGAAGGGTGACCGTCAACAGGGTGACCGCCAACAGGGTGACCGCCAGCGCAGCGACCGACCGCGCGGTGAGCGGCCCACAGATGACCGGCGCACCAGGGACACGGCAGGACCCGACGGGGCCGGCCGCTCGAACCGTAGCCGCCAGCGCCGTCGGGTGACGCACGACGGAGCCGAGTCCACCTCACTTCAGGCCACCTCGTCTGACCCGGCTTCTTCTTCGCAGCAGTCCACTTCGTCAAACCCGGCCACGTCGTCAAACCAGGCGACTTCGTCAAACCCGGCCAGTTCCTCGGACACCGCGCTGACCTCGGGAAACGCAAACCCAGGCACGTCACGTCCGCGCCGTCGCCGTCGCCGCGGCGGCTCCGAGTCCGGTTCCTCCGCGGCCGCCGGCACCGACTCCGGTTCCTCTCCGGCCTCGACGCCGTCCTGACCACCCTCGTCCGGGCGACCGTCGACACCCACCCACCGTCAGCACCGTCCATACCGTCCGCGCTTTCGGCGCCTCGGCTTCGGCAGCGGTGTTGACGGTGAGGAACACCGCGGCTCCCTGGCTCGTCGGGTGACGCCTGAACGCTACTCCGCAGGGATCGTCGCCACGTCGATGACGAACCGGTAGCGCACGTCACCCTCGACCACCCGGTCGTAGGCTTTGTCGACCTGGTCGGCCGAGATCACCTCGACCGTCGCGCCGATCCCATGCTCCGCGCAGAAGTCCAGCATCCCCTGCGTCGCCGGGATGCCGCCGATGTTGGAGCCGGCCAGCACCTTGCTCCCGCCGACCAGCGAACCTGGAGACACGTTCCAGGCCTCGCTCGGCATACCGACGTTCGCGAGCACACCCAACGGTTTCAGGGTCGCGAGGTAGTCGTCCATCGGAAGGCTGGCGCTGACGGTGTTGACCACGAGGTCGAAGCGGCCCTGTGCCGACTCGAGCACCCCCTCGTCGCCGGTCGCGAGGTAGTCCGTCGCGCCGAGCCTCATCGCGTCGTCCTGCTTGGCGACGGAGCGCGACAACACCGTGACGTCGGCGCCCATCGCGGCGGCGAGCTTGACCGCCATGTGTCCGAGGCCTCCCAGACCGATGACCGCCACGGACCGACCCGGTCCGGCTCCCCAGCGGCGCAAGGGGCTCCAGGTGGTGATGCCGGCGCAGAGCAGCGGGGCTGCCACGTCCAGCCCGATCCCCTCGGGAATGCGCAAGCCGAACCGCTCGGAGACCACGACCTGCTGGCTGTAGCCGCCCATGGTCTCCTCACCGTCATACCCGCGGCTGTTGTACGTCCCCACAGCGCCGCGTTCGCAGAACTGCTCCTCGCCGTTCTTGCACTGCTCGCACTCGCCGCAGGAGTCGACCAGGCAGCCGACCCCCACGCGGTCACCGACGGCGTGCCGGGTGACCGCGGCACCGACCTCGGCGACCGTCCCTGAGATCTCGTGCCCGGGGACCATCGGAAAGGAGGCGCTCCCCCACTCTTCACGGACCTGGTGGATATCGCTGTGGCAGATGCCGGCAAAGGCGATGTCGATCCGGATGTCGTCGTCGCGCAGTGCGCGTTGCTCGATGGTCGTGGCGCCGAACGGAGCGCTGGGCGACGGAGTGGACAGGGCTCGGGTGGACGTCATTCGAGCCAGCGTATGCGGCCCCGGTCACCGCCGCGAGAGCAGCCCCGCCGCGACCTCGCGGTATGCCTGCGCCCCGCGTGAGCGGCGCGACGTGCTAAGGATCGAGCGCCCGACCGCCGGAGCTTCGGCGAACCGGACCGTGCGCGGGATCGGCGGGCTGAGCACGGGCAGGCCATAACGCTCGCCCACATCGGCGAGCACCTCCTGCGCGTGGTTGCTGCGGCCGTCGAAGAGTGTCGGGAGGATGCCGACGACCTCGAGGTCGCAGTTGAGGATCTTCCGCACGTCGGTCACCGTGTCGAGCAGCTGGCCCACCCCTCGATGGCTGAGCATCTCGCACGGCATGGGGATGATCAGCCCCGCAGCTGCCGTGAGGGCGTTCAGGGTCAGGACCCCCAGGCTCGGTGAACAGTCCAGCAGGACGACGTCGTATGCGGTGAGCACCGGTTCGAGGGCGGTGCGCAGGACGTACTCGCGGGCCGGGCGACCCAGCAGCTGGGCCTCCGCGCCGGCCAGCTCGATGGCAGAGGGGATCAGGTCGACCCCGTCGGCACAGCGGACGACGGCATCGGAGACCGACGCCCCGCCGAGCAGCACCTCGTTGACCGACGTCTCGACGGCGTCCGGGTCGACGCCGAGGGAGAAGGTGAGGCAGGCCTGCGCGTCGAGGTCCACCAGCAGAACCCGTTTGCCGGACTCAGCGAACGCTGCCCCGAGGCTCGCCACCGAGGTCGTCTTGGCCACCCCGCCCTTCTGGTTCGCTACGGCGAGGACCCACGCCGAGCGTCGCCGCACTGTGGCCTTGGCCATCCACGTCCCCCTCGTCGAGCCCGGCTGGGTCGGATCCTGCTTCGTCGATCTCGAGCGCGGCCCAGGACGACTTCTCCGGCCCGACCCGCTGTCCCTCCGGACAGGCAGCACGGTAGTCGCACCACATGCACAGCGGCGACGGGCGTGGGGCGAACCGGGTGGACTCCACCCCCACCAAGGCGTGGTCCCGGTCCGCGGCGCGGGTGTCCCTGGCGATCGAGTCGGCATAGCCCAGCTGACGTCTGAGGGACTCGCCGGTATGCGTGTGGCCCGCAACCGTGCCGGTGGGCACATGGTGAAGCTCGACACGAACGCATCTGCGGCGGAACATCGTCCATGCGGAGGCGGCATACATCGCTAGCGGCAGCGACGTTCGAGCATCGTCCTGGTTCGGCACCCGGCGGCTGGTCTTGTAGTCGACGACCACCAGCTCCCCGCCCCGCTCGTCGAGCCGGTCCACCCGGCCGCTGAGCGCCAGCACGACGGTCTTCATCGAGACGGTACGTTCGATGCCCACCGGTTGGCGGACCGGGTCCACCCCACCCAGGTATCGCTCGACCTCACCCGCCACCCTCGTGCGCCACCGGGCACTCTGCTCGATGTCGCGAAATCCCACGTCGATCCAGGCCTGTCGCAACAAGGTGGCTCCGGCTCTCGGTGTCCGATCACCGCCCGGGAGGTCCCACCAGTCACGTAGGGCATTGTGGGTGGCGATCCCGATGGAGGTGTGGGCGCGTGGTCGGCGGGTCGGCGGTGCGGGCCGGTCGAGGTACTGCATGCGGTACTGCCGTGGGCACCTCTCCCAGGTGCTGAGCCGGCTCGGCGAGGCCCGGTAAAGCGGCGTCGGCATACCCGCAAACACCCCCTGCTCGCCGTCCGCCATCGTCGTCATCCCGGCAACCTATCTGCCGGGACCGACATGACCGCCCGGGTTGTCCACAGCCATCCGAGCGGTTGTTTCGGCCGGTCAGCGCAGTACCGCAGTCAGACCACTCGACCTTTCTTCGATGGCGGCCAACACCTGCGGGCTCGTGAGGTTCTCACCGAGCCGGTTGTCCTTGCCGGCCCCGTGGTAGTCGCTGGATCCGGTCGAGAGCAGCCCCAGGCGAGCGGCCAGATGGCGAGCCCGGGCGCGAGCCTCTGGGGTGTGGTCGCGATGGTCGACCTCGATGCCGGCCAGTCCCGCTTCGGCCATCTCCTCGACGAGGTCGTCACCCACCCGGCGGCCCCGGGTACCGGAGAACGGGTGGGCGTGAACGGCGACACCGCCCGCCTCGACCACGAGCCGGACCGCGTCCACCGCGTCCGGCGCATAGTGCCTGACGTAGTAGCGGCTGGTGTTCGCCAGATATCGGGAGAACGCCTCGTTCCGGTCGGCGACTACCCCGGCCTGGACGAGAGCATCCGCGATGTGTGGGCGTCCCTCGGTGGCACCGTCAGGCACCTGGGCGCGGACCTGCTCGTACGAGATGGGGATGCCGTCCGCAGCCAGCAACGCCACCATCGCCGCCAACCGGGTCACCCTCGACTCCCGCGACCGAGCGAACTCGGCCACCAGCCCCGGATGAGCGGGGTCCACGAGGTAGCCGAGCAGGTGGACCGACGAGCCGCGGTGCGCGCACGAGATCTCTACCCCCCGGACGAGTCCCACTCCGAGGGCCCCCGCCGCGTCGGCGGCCTCGGCCCACCCCGACGTCGTGTCGTGGTCGGTGAGCGCGACTACGTCGAGCCCGGCCTCGAGTGCCGCGGCGACCACCTGTGCCGGTGGCTGTGTGCCGTCGCTCGCCCGCGAGTGCGTGTGCAGGTCGATCCGCATCAGCGCCGCCGGCGGCGCTGGATGGCGCTGGCCACCCGGCTCGTGACCGGCAGCGCGGCCCACAGGATGAACGCGTATTTACCGACGAGAAAGCAGAGTGGGATCGACAGGAGAAAGGTGACGATGATGACGCCGCTGCGCGCGGCCCCGCCCTCGAACAAGTCCGCAGGCGCCTCCTCGGCGACGATACCGGCCCGCTGCACGATGACCTCTGAGCAGAGGAACGCCGACGAGGAGACGACCAGCACCAGCGCGTAGAAGCCGAACCGGAACGGGAAGTCGCTGCTCGTGGAGGTGCTGTCACCGGCATACAACAAGCGGGTGGCGAAGGGCACGAGGACGATGGTGAACAGCCAGACGAGTGTGACGCCCACCAAGACCGGCGGTGCGTCCGTGATGTAGCGGAACACGCGGTGGTGGTTGCGCCAGACGCTCGCGATGACCAGGAAGCTGATGAGGAACGCCAGATAGCCGCCGGCGTGGGTCTGGATGAACGCCGCCAAGTCTGCGCGGGTGCTCGTCTCGGGGACGGCGAGGTCGATGGCGAGCAGGGTCATGGCGATGGCAACGACGGCGTCCGAGAAGAACGTGAGCCGGTCGACCGCAGTGGTAGCGGACTCGGCCGACGCGGACGCCTCCCACAGCGGGTTGGGCTTGCTTGCATGGTCCGTCGCGCGGGGTGGGTCGGTCACGCGTGGGGAGCTCGCGTCATCCGTGACCATATGAGCCAGCGTAACCACGCTCGCCAGCGTCCTCGACGCTGTGAGTCACATTCACGACCCGGTCGAAAGTCGGCAATCCGGCCTCTTCAGGCGCCGCTTTGCCGACTTTCGGCCGGAAAGCGGCGGCCGGCTCTGGCCAGCGCCACCCGAACCCGCTGCAGCAGCCGTTCGGGGTGGGCCAGGTCCGCCCAGGTCACCCTGACCACCTCGAAGCCCAGCTCGCGCAGTCGGTCCTCGCGACGCTTCTCGTCGAACAAGACCCGTCCGGTGCGGTCGTCGGCGTACTTGACCGCTCCGTCGAACTCCACCACGACGCGCTCACCGACGAGCAGGTCCACCCTGGCCACGGCTCCCCGGTCGACCACCTTGACCTGGCTGCGGACGGGCATCCCGGCTGACACCAGTATCAGTCGGGTCCTGGTCTCCCCCACCGACTCGCTGCCCGGGTCGACCAGCTCGGTCATCTGACGGGCGCGCCGGTGGGCCCGAACCACCGGCGTCGCGACCAGCTGAGCGGCAAGGTCGTCCAGAGAGCACAGGCGTCGTGCCAGTGCCGCATCCGCAGCCACGACCCCCGCCTCGACACCGCTCGACGCCGCCGTCTGCACGAGCGCGCACGCGACCGTCACGGCCCGCACTCCCTCGACGTCCTCGAACCCGAGCTCCTCGGCGCCCCCGGACGGAGCGTGGCGACCTGGATGGACGATGACCCCGGCGCGCCCGGACTGCTTGGAGACGGGTGCCACGACGTCGATCCGGCCGAGATCGACGAGCCACAGCGGGAGCCGGAACAGGGCGAGCGCGGCGTGGTGACTGGCCGGGTCACGCCCGCCTCGGCTCAACAACACGGCCATCACGCGCAGCCGGTACTGCTCGTCCGGGTGGGCGCGGGCATACCGGCTGGTCTCGACGTAGGCGCCGCGACGCACCCGCGTCAGGGCGCCGCCCCGACACCACGACTCGAGGTCCTCGCACGATGCCCCTGCCGTGAAGGCCTGAGCCGCCCCCAGGGCACCACCTTGTGCCGCCATCAGCTGCACGACTCGTCGGTCCATGCACCCGATCGTGACGGGGTATGGCGGGTACGACTGCGCTGGCGACGGAGCTGTGGATGGTGGGACGGGGGCATGGTGGGGTGTGGACAACGGGAGGACCCCCCGTGTTACGGCCGAAAGTCGGCAACCCGGGCCCTACAGCGGCAGGAACGCCGACTTTCGGCCGTCATGCAGGTTATTCGCCCTCATCACCCAGCCGATTACCCCACCGCCCGCCCGACAGCAACCCCGCGAGGTAGGTGCCCAAGGTCACCCCTGCGGCCAGCCCGATCCCGATCCCCGCAGCGCCGAGCAGCGTACCGAGGCCTTGGTAGAGACCGGTGCCGGGTGATCCGGCCACCACCTGGTAGATGCCCTCGTAGGTCGCGCGACCGGGCAACAGCGGCACGATGCTCGCCGTCGTCGAGGCCAGCGCCGAGACGTCGATGCGGCGCGCCACGAGCTGGATCACGAAGCCGATCACCAGGGCTGCCACGGCCGCCGAGAACGAGGGGGCGCTCCCCGTGCTGACCATCACCTCGTTGACGAGCCAGCCGGCGATAGCGGCCACGGAGGCCAGCAGCATGCTCCGGGGCCCGACGTAGGAGGACACGGCGAAGCCGGCGGAGATCACGGCGACCGCGACCAGCTGCGTGGCCAACGGGACGTAGGACGCAGAGGAGTTGATCGACAGGACGATGTCGAACCGGGTGGCGCCGGCGAGCACCACGGTGATGCCGACGACGATGCCGAGCGTGAGCAGCAGCAGCTGGAACACCCGCGCGGCCGCCGTGACGTAGAACCCCTCGATCGCGTCCTGCGCAGCGGCGACGACGGACAACCCGGCGAGCAGGACGACGATCCCCGAGGCGACCACGAGCGACGGGAGCAACCCCTCGACATAGACCCACTGCTGCGACACGGCCACGGCCGTCGCGAACAACGCGGGGATCGCCGCCCCCAGGGCCTGAGCGAAGAACGGTGGCACGTCTGCTCGGGCGAGCCGCGTCAGCAGCCGCGAGACCACCGCCGCGCTCAGCATGCTGACCAGGACGATCAGCACCCCTCCGCCCACGTTCACGGCCACCCCGGCCGCCATCACAGCGACCGCGGAGACGACGACCCAGCGCCGGTAGGGGTGCGGCGCTTGGATCACGCCGTCCAGACGCTCCCTCGCGTCCGTCACGTCGAGTGAGTGGCGCTCGATGTCGGACACGAGCACCCGGATCCGGGCGAGACGGGTGAAGTCCTGGGCTGTCCCTCGCACGACCCGTGTCACCGTGAGCGGATCCGCGAACGGGCCACGGTTGTAGGACACGGTCAGCGAGCTGAACGTCACGTCGACGTTCACCGACTGGAGCCCGTATGCCGCGGAGAGGCGCAGCACGTCGCTGACCACCTCCGCGGCGGACGCACCGGTGGCCATGAGGGCGACTCCCGTACGCGTCGCCAGGTCGACCACCGCGCGTCCGGTCGCCAGCTCGACACCGTCGGGCTGGGTCCAGACCGGGATCGCGTCGGTCGGCGGCTCGGTCGCCTGCACCGCCCGTCGCGTGCCTGCCCCCAGGCCGGCGCCGGCCACCCGGATCGAGCGTCGGTGGGTGCGCGAGCGTCGTAGACGGGACGTGCGGGGCGGAAGGTCGTCGGGCACACCCCACTCTCGCACCTGCGGTCACCCACGCCTGGTCGGGGGCCACGCCGAAATGTGCCAACCTTGGGCCCATGGCGGACTTCGTCGGAGCGGTCGACCAGGGCACGACGAGCACCCGGTTCATGGTGTTCGACCACGACGGGCGGGAGGTCGGCCGCCACCAGCTCGAGCACCAGCAGATCCTTCCGCGGGCCGGCTGGGTCGAGCACGACCCCGTGGAGATCTGGGAGCGGACCAAGACGGTGATCGGGTCGGGGCTCTCCCAGCTGCACCTCACCGGCGACGACCTCGACAGCATCGGGATCACCAACCAGCGCGAGACCACGGTGGTCTGGGACCGGCATACCGGCCGGCCGCTCCACAACGCGATCGTCTGGCAGGACACGCGCACCGACTCGATCGCCAAGGCTCTCGACGCCGACGGACGCGGCGACGTCATCCGGCGCCGAGCCGGGCTCGTCCCCGCGCCGTACTTCTCCGGCGGCAAGCTGCAGTGGCTGCTGGAGCACGTGGACGGGCTCCGCGCGTCAGCCGAGGCCGGTGACGCGCTGTTCGGGACCACGGACAGCTGGGTCGTCTGGAACCTCACCGGGGGCCCGCGCGGCGGTCGACACGTCACCGACGTGACCAACGCCAGCCGCACGATGCTGATGGACCTCGAGACCCTCGACTGGGACGACGAGCTGCTCGGCTTCTTCGGGGTCCCGCGCGCGATGCTCCCCGAGATCAGGCCGTCCAGCGACCCCAGCCTTTACGGACACACGGTTCCCCATGAGTCCTGGGGTGGCGAGATCCCGATCGCCGGGGCGCTGGGCGACCAGCAGGCCGCGACGGTCGGACAGGTCTGCTTCGCACCGGGAGAGGCGAAGAACACCTACGGCACGGGCAACTTCATGCTGCTCAACACCGGGGACGAGCTGGTCCGCTCCGAGCACGGCCTGCTGACGACCGTGGCCTACCAGCTCGGCAGCGACTCTCCGGTGTATGCGCTCGAGGGCTCGATCGCGGTCACCGGCTCCGCCGTCCAGTGGCTGCGCGACCAGCTGGGGCTGATCCGCAGTGCAGCCGACGTCGAGAGCCTCGCGCGTCAGGTGGACGACGCCGGCGGCGTCTACTTCGTCCCCGCCTTCTCCGGTCTGTTCGCACCGTACTGGCGCGCCGACGCCCGCGGCGCCGTCCTCGGGCTGTCGCGCTACAACACCGCAGCGCATATCGCCCGCGCGACCTTGGAGGCGATCTGTTTCCAGACCCGTGACGTCGCCGAAGCCATGGTCGAGGACAGCGCAGGTGCGGCGAGCCCGCTCGACCTCAGCGTCCTCAAGGTCGACGGAGGCGTCACCGCGAACAACCTCTGCATGCAGATCCAGGCCGACGTGCTGGGGGTGGAGGTGAGCCGCCCCGAGGTGAGCGAGACGACGGCGCTCGGCGCGGCATGCGCGGCCGGGCTGGCGACCGGGTTCTGGAGCGGCACCGACGAGCTGCGCGCCAACTGGCGTGAGGACCGGCGCTGGTCGCCGCAATGGAGCGAGGACCAGCGCGAGACGGCCTACGCCGGTTGGCGCAAGGCTGTGCAACGTACCTTCGACTGGGTGGAGGTCCAGTGAATCCCCTTGCTCTGTCAATCGACTCGCGTCGGACGGCGATCGAGAGGCTCACCGGTGACGGCGAGCTCGACGTGCTCGTCGTGGGTGGTGGGGTCGTCGGCACCGGGTGCGCACTCGACGCGGTCACCCGGGGCCTGACCACCGGACTGGTCGAGGCCCGCGACTTCGCCTCGGGCACCTCCAGTCGGTCGAGCAAGCTCGTGCACGGAGGGCTGCGCTACCTCGAGATGCTGGACTTCCGGCTGGTCCACGAGGCGCTGCAGGAGCGGGGACTGCTGCTCACCCGACTCGCCCCGCACCTCGTGCGTCCGGTGCCGTTCCTCTACCCCCTGACCCATCACGGCTGGGAGCGGGCCTACGTCGAGGCAGGCTTGACGATGTACGACTCGATGGCCCGTGGTTCGGGCAACTCCGGCGGGCTGCCGTGGCACAAGCACCTGACGCGGCGTCAGACGCTGCACATCGCGCCCGCCCTGAAGAAGTCCGCGCTGACCGGAGCCGTCCAGTACTACGACGCCAAGGTCGACGACGCTCGTCACACCATGGAGCTGGCCCGCACCGCTGCCACCTACGGCGCGCACGTCGCGTCTCGTGTTGCCGCAGTGGGGTTCGTTCGTCAGGGCGAACGCGTGACCGGCATCCACGCGCTCGACAAGCTCACCGGGCGCGAGTTCGACGTCCATGCCCGGCAGGTCGTCAACGCGACCGGCGTCTGGACCGACGAGACACAGGCGATGGTCGGCGAGCGCGGCCAGTTCCACGTGCGGACGTCGAAGGGCATTCACCTGGTCGTCCCGCGTGACCGGATCCACTCGACCTCCGGCATCATCCTGCGCACGGAGAAGTCGGTCCTGTTCGTCATCCCATGGGGACGACACTGGATCATCGGCACCACCGACACCGACTGGAGCCTGGACAAGGCGCACCCGGCAGCGACGTCGGCCGACATCTCCTACATCCTCGACCACGTCAACGAGTTCCTCACGACGCGGCTGACGCAGGCCGACGTCGAGGGCGTGTATGCCGGTCTCCGGCCACTGCTCGCGGGTGAGGACGAGCAGACGTCCAAGCTCTCCCGCGAGCACGTCGTCGCCCACCCCACCCCGGGTCTGGTCGTCGTCGCCGGCGGCAAGTACACGACCTACCGGATCATGGCCAAGGATGCGATCGACGAGACCGCGCGCACCTTGGGTGGTGACGTCCCCGAGTCCACGACGCAGGACATCCCCCTTGTCGGTGCCGTCGGATATCACGCGATGTGGAATCGCCGCTCCGCACTCGCCAAGGAGTCGGGCCTGCACGTCGAACGCATCGAGAAGATGCTGATGCGGCACGGCATCCTCATCACGCAGATCCTCGACCTCGTTGCGGACGACCCCACGCTCGGCGAGCCGCTCCCCGGTGGCGAGGACTACCTGCGCGCAGAGATCTCGTATGCCGCCTCGCACGAGGGTGCCCTCCACCTCGATGACGTGCTCGCCCGGCGGACCCGGTTGTCCATCGAGACGTGGGACCGAGCGGTCGGCGCGGCCCGACCCGCGGCCGAGATCGTCGCGCCGATCCTGGGCTGGGACGCGTCGACCGTGGACAGCGAGGTCGAACACTGGAGCCAACGAGTCGAGGCCGAGCGGATGTCGCAGACGATGCCCGACGACGAGACTGCCGACACCGCCCGCCTCGCCGCGCCAGACATCAACGGCTGAGGGACGCCGCCCCGCGCGGTCGGCGCTGCTCGTGTGGTCGGCGCCGCCCCGGGTGGAGAACGTCGCTGGCATGGCCGGCCTGGTCGGAGGGACTCAGGACGGGGTCAGCGAGGATGCCTTGTGCGCCGCCTGAGCACCGGTCTTGGCCGACTCGACGATCCAGTAGGGCTCATCCTCGCTGGCGTTGAACCTCTGCTCGGCGAAGGTGAACTCCGAGGTGCGCCGCTCGACGGCCTTGCCGTGGGTGGTGCCCTGCGGGGTGTTCCAGGAGACCGTGCTCCCTACGCGAATCGCCATGCCCTGACCATACGATGCGGGGCTGACGCCATATCGGGACGGTGGGACGGCGCACCACTCTGCGAAGCCCTTCGCAGGCTGGTCGTGAAGGGTTTGTCCCCTCCTGGGGGGTCGAACCTTCCACGGGCCTGGAGCGCCCCCCGCTACCGTGGTGCAACCGGGAAGACAAGGCGGACGATGAGCGAGACAGGACCGCAGGACAGTCCCACCTGGCCCCCAGCCCCTCAGCACCCTGCCGGACCGCCCGCGCCGCCCGTGCCGCAGGACCGGGTCGAGCCGCCGACCTCCGCTTCGCCACCTTCCCCGGCGAGTCCACCAAGTCCACCGGGCGCACCCCGCGCGACAGGTCGGCGACGACCACGTCACCCGCGCAGGATCGCGGCGGCGGCCGCCACGGGGGGAATCCTGTTGGCCGGAGCCGGGATCGCCTTCGCGTTCACTGGGGCCGGTCACCGCGTCGAACAGCGCGAGACCATCAGCCACCAGCTCACGGCCCTGACCGTCGACGCCGGCAGCGGCGACGTCACCGTGCGCACCGGAGCGAGGCCGGGAACCGTGGAGGTGACGCGCAAGGGGCCGTCGAGCATGGCCGTCGGCTCCGCTGCCCACGAGACGTGGGCGGGCACCACGCTGGCCATCGCACCGGACTGCCCCGGAGCCTGTGACGTCGCATACGAGATCCGGGTGCCCGACGGCGTGGCCGTCACGGCGCATACCGTGTCGGGCGACATCGAGCTCGGCGGGAGCCTGGGTGCGGTGTCGCTGGAGAGCAGCTCCGGCGACGTCGATGCCGACCTCACGGCGAGCACTCTCGCCACCCATACCGGCAGTGGATCCATTCATGTGCGGTTGCGGTCCGCGCCCACCCAGCTGTCGGCCACCGCCGGTTCCGGCGACGTCGACATCCGGTTGCCTGGCGGTCAGGCGTACGCCGTCGACTCGCAGACCTCCTCGGGCGACAACGACGTCGACGTCCAGCAGCAGAGCGCCTCCGACCATCGTGTGCAGGTGCAGACCGGTTCCGGCGACATCAGGCTCCGGGACCACTGAACCTCGACCAGGCAACCGGCGGGGGCAACGGTCGACGCGGCACTGCACGGGTGCGGACCTGATCGCCTGGTATGCCGCCCACCGGCTCTGGTTCGTGCACCTCGCTGCTCGACGAGCAGTACGTCGCGCGCGCGGCACCGGACCTGACCGGCCCACCACGTCTCGAACCCCGGGCCGGTCCGGGATCGAGGTGCGACGATGAGGGGAGCCCGGTCGACGACGGGGCCCGGAGGCGGCGGGAGGTCACGCGGTGCGAGCCCGCTCCATCGCCGACACCGACGTCGCGTCTCTCTACGGCGCACACCGACTGTCGCTTGTCCGCCTGGCGATGCTCCTTCTGCCTCCCGAACAGGCCCAGGTCGGCGCGGAGCAGGTGGTCCAGGACGCCTTTGTCCAGCTGCAGCGAGGTGGTGGCCGGAACGACCCTGGTGCGTCGCTCTCGTTCTTGCAGGTCGTCGTCGTCGCGGGTTCACGTCGACTGGCTCGATCCCCCACCATCGACCGGCGACCCCCCGTCGAGCCATCGACGTCGCATTTCACGTCACGAACCACGATGGATCGGGTCATGGCCCTGCCACGGGCGCAGCGAGAGGCTCTGGTTCTGACGCTGTGGGCGGCGCGGAACGACCGTCAGACGGCGGTCATCCTCGGCGTTCGAGAGTCCGCAGTCACCGCGGCGGTCCAGCACGCATTGGCGGCCCTCCACACTCCCGACGACACTGCGCCCGACGCCTCTGCACGCGACACTGCACGCGACACTGCACGCGACACTGCACGCGACACTGCACCCGACGCCGTGGCACCCGATCTCGGCAGCGCGCGGATCCGCGACCGAGTGGACGAGGCGCTCCACCGGCGAGCGGACTCCGTCACCGCTAGCGACCTGGGGACCACGTTCGCCGACGTGCTGGCCGAGGATGCCAGGATCACGGCGACTCATCGACGGCGGTGGCTCACCCTGGTCGCGGTGCTTGTCGTCGTGGCCGTGATCGCAGCCGTCACCACGGCCGTGGGTCGGCGTACCGCGCAGGCGACTCCTCCCCCAACGGCCGAGACGACGGCCCCCGCCGAACCCTTGTCCTCGCCGGCGCTCGCCCCGGACGAGAAGCCGCGCACGGCAATCCCCTGGGACCAGGTCGGTCCTGGGTGGACCGTCCTGGCCACCGGCGCCGACGCCATCGGGATCACGACCACGGTGCTGCTCGCCGCCCCGGACGGGACCCGCTACCCCATCAGCACGGCCGCCGACGGGATCGTGATCCAGGACGTCAGCCGCGACGGGCACCGGGTCCTGCTCTCGGTGGGTGCTCAACCGCGGGAGTGGGACCTGGTCGCCGGCACCTCGCGATCTCTCGACGTCCCATACGGCTGGAAGACGATGAGGTATGCGGGCACGCCAGACAGCGGTTACCTCGTGCTCTGGACGGAGTCGAATGGCGCAGTGATCCAGCTGGACCACTGGGCCATGGACGGTCGGCTGCTGGCCACCTACCCGTTCATCTTGCCTCCCCTGGCCGGCAGCCCCGGCACGCCCGGACTGGCCGTCGACCGGGCCACCGACACGGCCGTCGTCGCCACGATCGACGACCAGATCAAGCTCGTCGACCTGCGCACCGACGGGGTGGCCACCCTGCCTCCGCCCGCCGCCGCTTCGGGGTGCGCACCCCGCTCCTCGTGGTCCCGGGGTGAGGTCCTGCTGGCCTGTGGGTCGGCGGGTGGGCGGCTGTACGTCACCCCCCTCGACGGGTCGGCCGCCAGACCCGTGGGTGGCGCCGGCTTCTCTGACGCCTGGCCCTCTCCGATCGGCACGACGGTTCTGCGCAGTGGCGACGCGTGCTCGACGAGCCTGACGGACATCGCCCCCGACGGGACGGTCCGCTCGGCCACACGCCCGCCGGTTGCGGTGGGCCTCGTTCCCAACACCGTCGTGGACGGGGTCGTCTCCTATGGCGGGACGCTCTGCGCCGGTGACGGTGACCGGCTGGTCACCGAGGACCTCGGCTCCGGTCGGACCACGGTGGTGGCCGGTCCCGGGGCAGGGGGTCGGACCGTGCGCCAGGCCGTCGTCATCACCGCCGGCGGCGGTTGAGTGGCACCATGGGGACGGTGAGCGAAGAACAGATGAAGAGTGTCAACCGGGGGCGCCCGCCCACCGACGAGCTGCGGGCCTTCGTCTCGTCAGGCTGGTCGCCGCGCTCGACCACGCTGCCGGAGCGCGCCGAGGTCGCCTCCTACGCGGCAACCCGCCGGGACGCCGTGAGCGCGAGGTTCCCCGGGGACCGGCTCGTCATCCCCGCCGGGGGTCTGAAGGTCCGCAGCAACGACTGCGACTATGTGTTCCGGCCGCACAGCGCGTTCGCGCACCTCACCGGGTTCGGCGGCGACCAGGAACCCGACGCCGTCCTGGTCCTCGAGCCACGTGAGGAGGGTGGTCACGACGCCGTCCTGTTCTTCCGGCCCTGGGGCGGGCGCGACACCGACGAGTTCTTCAGCGACTCGCGCTACGGAGAGTTCTGGGTCGGCCCGAGGCCCACGATCGAGGACATCCAGGCGGAGTTCGGCATCACCGCCCGCCACATCGACGATTTCGCCGATGCCGTCGCCAAGGACGCCGGACACCTCGCGGTTCGCGTCGTCCGCGACGCCGACCGAGAGCTCACCGCCACCCTCGACGAGGTCCGCAGCACCGCGACGGAGGAGTCAGAGGAGTCCGCCGAGACGGCAGAGCAGGCCCGCGTCGAGGCGGACGAGGCGCTCGGCTCGGCGCTGTCCAGTCTGCGGCTCGTCAAGGACGAGTGGGAGATCGAGCAGATGCGCCAGGCCGTGGCCGCCACCCAGGAAGGCTTCGAAGCCGTCATCGCCGAGCTGCGCGAGGCGCTGGCCCGCGGTCGTGGCGAACGCTGGGTCGAAGGCGTCTTCGGCTTGCACGCCCGGCACAGCGGCAACGGCATCGGCTACGACTCCATCTGCGCCAGCGGCGACCACGCGACAACGCTGCACTGGACCAAGAACACCGGTGACGTGCAGGAGGGTGAGCTGCTTCTGCTCGACGCCGGGGTGGAGGTGGACTCCCTCTTCACCGCCGACGTCACTCGCACTCTTCCCGTCGACGGGACCTTCACCCAGACCCAGCGCACCATCTACGACGCCGTCTACGCGGCCCAGCAGGCGGCCATGCAGGTGATGCGGCCGGGCGTGAAGTACAGCGAGATCCACGACACTGCGATCCGGGTGATCGTCGAGCACCTGTCTGAGTGGGGGTTTCTCCCCGACGGCGTCGACGTCGAGGCGGCCCTCGACGTCGAGCACGGTCAGCAGTTCCGCCGCTGGATGGTGCACGGCACGAGCCACCACCTGGGCCTGGACGTGCACGACTGTGCCCAGGCGACGCGCGAGGAGTACAAGGACGGCGTGCTCGAGGCGGGGATGATCCTCACCGTCGAGCCGGGCCTCTACTTCAAGGCCGACGACCAGCTGGTGCCCGAGGAGTTCCGTGGGACGGGCGTGCGCATCGAGGACGACGTCCTCATCACGGCCGACGGGTTCGAGAACCTCTCGGCCGGTATGCCACGCACGGCCGACGACGTCGAGGCCTGGATCGCCCGGATCTGGGCTCGCTGAGCTGCTGGCTGCCCGCCACGCAGAACCCCTAACCCCTGACCCCTGACCCCGTCGGGCGCTGCGCCACCGTGGTCCTGCGCCGGGTTCGCTCAGATCGAGCCGGAGGGCGGGAGCGTCTGCTCGGGCGTCGTGGCCGGCGTCGTGACCTGCTGGTCGGCATACCCAGGAGTCGAGCCGAGGCCACCGGCTCCGAGGATCTCGCGGGCCCGTTGGGCATGCTTGTGCTCGACGAGCACCTCGTACTTGCTCGGCACGGTCAGGCTCACCGAGCTGAAGTCGCGCCGACCGCCGGTGAGGGAGTAGGTGATCGCGCCCCAGACGACACCGAAGAGGGCGCCGAACAACACCGTCGCCACGACGATCCCGACCGGGCTGCCCTGCGAGGTGAACAACGCGAAGATCAGGCCGATGAACAGACCGAGCCAGATGCCGGAGAGCGCGCCGCCGAGCAGCACCCGGCCCCAGGTGAGACGCCCCGTCACCCGCTCGAGCTGCTTGAGCTCGGTGCCAACGATCAGGCAGTTCTCCACGGGGAACTGCGCGTCGGAGAGCGTGTCGACCGTCTTCTGGGCCTCCTCGTACTTCTGGAAGATGCCCAGCGACATCGGGTACTCGAGGGCGAGACGGGATCGGACCGTCCGGAGACCGTTGGGTTGCGTGCTCATGACCAAAGTGTCTCAGACTCACCAGCGGCGGCGACTCCGCGAACCCGGCGGCCAGGTCACGGTTCCGTCCCGATCAGGCGTGCTGAGTCCCACCGCGCGGTGATGATGCCGCCGCCGTTGCAGCCGAGCTCACCCACGACGCGCCGACCAAGAGGTCGTGGCGTGAACGCCGATACGCACGGCGGCAAAAACCCGTTGCGCTGCGGAGCGCTCACCCCCGACGCTGGGCGAGTACGCGGCCCACCGCCCTGCTGTGGTGTGTCCTGTCGAGACGGAGCCCTGCTGCGATCGAGCCGAGGAGGAATGACATGTCGATGACTGTCCTGGGTGCGTTCTGCCCCACGTTCCTTCCAGCTCTGGAGATCCACAGTGACACCTGCCTCACCACCGACACCTGCCTCACCACCGACACCTGCCTCACCACCCACCGACGACTGGGACATTGCCCCGTTCGCCGTTGACAGCAACCCCGACGGACCGCCCGAAGGAGACCGGTGGTCCTCATGGGACGGGTCGATGCACGGCCCGAGACCCCGACCCGACTGGGTCGTCACCGCCCTCGGCGCGGTGGACTCCGACCTCGGCGTGCTCAAGACGGGCAAGGAGGCGGACGTCCATGTCGTCCGCCGCTGGGTTCCCGGCCAGTTGGCACGAGGCGGTCAGGACGTCCTCATGGCCGCCAAACGGTTCCGCGGTGCTGAGCACCGGACCTTCCACCGAGACACCGGCTATCTCGAGGGTCGGCGGGTCCGACGCAGTCGTGAGATGCGGGCCATGGGCCGTCGCACCGAGTTCGGCAAGGCCCTGATCACCGGACAGTGGGCCTTAGCCGAGTTCGACGCGCTCGGGAAGCTCTGGGAGCTGGGGCTCCCCGTGCCCTACCCCGTCCAGCTGAGCGACACCGAGATGCTGATGGAGCTCATCGGCAAGGACGGCGAGGCAGCCCCCCGGCTGGCGCAGACCAGGCCCGCGGTCGACCTGCTGCCCGAGCTCTTCGAGCAGCTGCGCGAGACCATGACGACGCTCGCGTTGCGTGGCTGGGCGCATGGGGACCTCTCGGCATACAACGTGCTGCTCGACGGCGAGCGGCTCGTCGTGATCGACTGGCCGCAGATCGTCGACATCATCGGCAACCCGCACGGACCGGAGTTCCTCGAGCGAGACGCCCGCAACGTCGCTGGCTGGTTCACCAGGCGGGGTTACCCCGTCGACGACGGCGAGCTGTTCGGGGACCTGATGGCAGCGGCGACGTCGAGGTGGTGACCGATCACTTCCGAGGGCCAGGCGACGGGCCCGGCCCGGCGGCCTTGCCGACCTCATCCGAGAGTCGCCCGACGTCAGGACGGGGGGACCACCCGGATCCCGCCTGGGTCACCGTCAGGCGCGCTACCGTCGCCAGGTGGGTACCTTGGGCCGCCGTACCGTGCTGCGGGGTGCGCTCGGACTCACCGGCGCCGGCGCCCTGACGAGCCTCGCAGGGTGCTCGCTGCTGCGGCCGCCCTCGCCCGGAGTGGTCGAGGGGACCTTCCGGTCGTCCGCGCGCGGCGGCGTCGACACCGGCTATGCCGTGCTATACCCGCCGGACTCGCCGACCGATGCCGCGCTGCCCGTGGTCGTCGCCCTGCACGGGGCGGGCGGGAGCCACCGCGACGTCGAAAGCCTCGTCGACCTCGGCGCCTTGATGCGCTCCGGGACGATGGTGGCGCCGTTGGCCGTGGTGGGCGTCGACGGTGGCAACAGCTATTACCACCGACGCGCGGACGGCACCGATGCCGGCGCCATGGTGACCGACGAGCTGGTCCCGCTGCTCACGGCCCGCGGCCTCGACACCTCCCGGCTGGCGCTGATGGGGTGGTCGATGGGCGGGTACGGAGCGCTGCTGCTGTCTGCAACGACCATGAAGGGCAAGGTGCGGGCTGTCTCGACGATGAGCGCTGCGCTATGGCAGCAGCCGGGCCTGAGCGCGCCGGGGGCCTTCGACGGCGCCCAGGACTTCCGCGAACACGACGTGTTCGGCCTGCGCACCGTCATCGGTGCGGTCCCGCTGCGTGTCGACTGCGGGACGTCCGACCCCTTCATCGCCGCCAACCGCGCGTTTGTCACGGGTTTTGTCGAGCCGCCCGAGGGCACCTTTGCCGCGGGCGGGCACACCGACGACTACTGGCGCGCCACGGTGCCGGCGCAGATCGCGTTCGCCTCGCGACACCTGACCGGCTGACCTTCGCCTACGCTCGGCAGCGTGACCGAGCAGCCCGCTCCACCCGCTCCGGAGGTCGCCTCGCAGGGCGGCAACATCACGGCCCTGGTCGGCGAGGCGATGACCAAGTCGGGGATCATCTGGGTCGAGATCCCGGGCGACCGGGCCTGGCCGGTCTGGCACGCCTGGGTCGCACCGACGGCGTACGTCGTCAACGGTCCCGGTGAGCAGCACCTGCCCTGGCTGCCGGAGGAGGTCGTCCTCGTGCTGCGCAGCCAGGACACCGGCGGCCGACTCCTGCGCGTACGGGCCAGAACCCGAGTTCTCGCCGACACCGAACCGCAGTGGGAGACCGCCACCACCGCCTTGTCGGCAGGCCGACTCAACGCGCCGCTCGGCGTCCTCGACCGCTGGCGTTACGAGTGCGCGGTGACGGCCCTGACCCCGTACGGCAACCCGGTCGAAGGCCCGGGCAGCTACACCGACGGGTCGGGGGCTGCGACCCCTCCGGCGTCGCGAGCCACCACCAGCCGGTGGCGTCCGTGGCACCTGTTCGGGCGGCCCAAACGGCGACGCGGCACTCGCTGACCCGTGCCGAAAAGCCGTGTCGTGGACCGGACCGAGGCGACCGGACGAGGCATACCGCTGCGGCTAACCTTGCCCCGTGAGCCCCGCCTACCGTGTCTTTGTCGCGCGCCTTGCCGGCCTGCGCGTCTTCGACCCGTTGGGAGACCCGGTCGGTCGGGTCCGCGATGTCGTCGTCGCGTTCAGCAGCACTGTGGCTCGGCCGCGCGTCATCGGTATGGTCGTGGAGGTGCCCGGACGGCGCCGGGTGTTCGTGCCGATGACGAGGGTCACCTCGCTCGATGCCGGACAGGTCATCACCACCGGCCTGGTCAACATGCGCCGGTTCGAGTCGCGCACCAACGAGACGCTGGTCCTCGCCGAGCTCCTGGAACGCAGCGTCACCGTGACCTCTCCCGACGGGTCGTTCCGCGGCACCGTCGAGGACGTCGCCATGGAGGCGCGCGGTCGCAACTGGAACGTCACAAAGGTGTTCTGTCGCAAGGATGGTGGCTCTCAAGGCCGCGGGCTGACACTGCGCCGGCGCGGTGAGACCGTGCTGGTGGACATCGAGGACGTCGAGGGCCTGCAGGTCCGGTCGGGTGACCAGAGCGCGGCCAAGCTCCTCGAGAGCTACGACGACCTGCGGGTCGCCGACCTCGCCGACATGATCCACGACCTCAGCCCGCAACGCCGGGCCCAGGTCGCGGCCGAGCTCGACGACGAGCGGCTCGCCGACATCCTCGAGGAGCTGCCCGAGGACGACCAGGTGGAGATCCTCGGGGGGCTGGACACCGAACGCGCCGCCGACATCCTCGAAGCCATGCAGCCCGACGACGCGGCCGACCTGCTGGCCGAGCTCTCGACGGACCAGCAGGAGCAGCTCCTGCAACTGATGGAGCCGGACGAGGCGGCGCCGCTGCGCCGGCTGCTGGCCTACGACGAGAAGACCGCAGGCGGCCTGATGACGACCGAGCCGGTCATCCTCGGCCCTGAGGCCACGATCGCGGAGGCGCTGGCCGTCGTCCGCCGCGAAGAGCTCGCCCCGGCGCTCGCCTCGACGATCTTCGTCTGCCGGCCGCCTCTGGAGACGCCGACAGGGAGGTTCATCGGCGTCGTCCACATCCAGCGGCTGCTTCGCGAACCGCCGCACTCGTCCGTGGGTTCGGTGGTAGACAAAGGCATCGAGCCGATGCCGGTCGACGCACCGCTCGAGCAGGTCACGCGGATGCTCGCCACCTACAACCTCGTCGCCGTCCCGGTCGTCGACCGGGAAGGGCGGTTCCTCGGCGCGGTAACCGTCGACGACGTCCTCGACCACATCCTCCCGGAGGACTGGCGGGAGGACCGTCACGAGGACCGCCGACGTGGGCACGAGGTGACCCGTGGCTGACCGAAACGACCGCACGGACCGGCGAGTCGTGCGATCCGTGCGCAGGCGCGAGGACGCGCCACGACTGGACCAGCCCCAGGAGTTCCGCCGCCGGTTCGTCCCGGCCCCGTCTTTCTCACAGGAGACGTTCGGACGGTGGAGCGAGGCCTTCGCCCGGGGGATGGGAACCGCGTCCTTCATCGTCGGCATGACCGTCTTCGTCGGGGCCTGGCTGGTCTGGAACACCTTTGCGCCCGAGGCCCAGCAGTTCGACCCGCGCGCGACCAACTACACCCTGCTCACGCTCATCCTGTCGTTGCAGGCGTCCTATGCTGCGCCCCTCATCCTGTTGGCCCAGAACCGACTGGCCGACCGTGACCGAGTCGCACTGGAGCAGGACAGAGCGAGGGACGAGCGTAACCTGGCCGACACGGAGTTCCTCACTCGTGAAGTCGCTTCGTTGCGAATCGCGCTGCGGGACATTGCAACTCGAGACTTCGTGCGCTCTGAGCTGCGCCAGCTGCTGGAGGAGATGGAAGAACGCGGCCTCGCCGGCAGCGCTGCTGACGAGCCGCGCCGCTAAGGCGCTCGCATCTTTTCTCGCTCGCCGTCGGTCCCGAGACGCTCACCGGGTACAGAATGATGCGCAAACACCACGACGGCGTGAGGCGGTTCCGATGGCTGACACCAGCTCGATCCCCAGCACAGGCCCACTCGACCAGGACGACGAGAACGCCCCCATCGGGCCGGCGATCAAGGTCGCCGCGGTTGCCGCGCTCGGGGGGTTCCTCTTCGGTTACGACAGCGCCGTCATCAACGGCGCCGTCAGCGCGATCGGCAAGGTGTTCAACGTCGAGTCCGGCGCCCTGGGCTTCGCCGTAGCGTCCGCGCTGCTCGGTGCCGCGGTCGGCGCCATGTCGGCCGGCCGGATCGCCGACCGGTTCGGCCGGGTGCGGGTCATGCAGGTCGCGGCCGTGCTGTTCCTCATCAGCGCCCTCGGGTCAGGCTTCGCACCCAACCTCGAGATCCTCATCCTGTTCCGCATCATCGGCGGCCTCGGTGTCGGCATCGCCTCGGTGATCGCGCCGGCATACATCGCCGAGATCGCCCCCGCGAGACTGCGTGGCCGGCTCGGGTCCCTGCAACAGCTCGCGATCGTGACGGGCATCTTCCTGTCGCTTCTCGTCGACTACATCTTCGCGACGGTCGCGGGCAGCTCGTCCAGCCCGTTCTGGTTCGGCCTCGACGCGTGGCGCTGGATGTTCCTCGCGATGATCGTCCCCGCCGTCCTCTACGGCGGCCTGTCGCTCTTCATCCCCGAGTCGCCGCGCTACCTGATCGCCAACCTGCAGATCCCCGAGGCTCGTCGGGTGCTCAACATGATGCTGGGCTCCAAGGGCACCGACGTGCGCATCAACCGCATCCAGCACTCGCTCGAGGCCGACTCCAAGCCGTCCTGGTCCGACCTGCGGGCACCCAAGGGTGGGTTGCTGCCGATCGTCTGGATCGGGATCCTGCTGTCGGTCTTCCAGCAGTTCGTCGGCATCAACGTCATCTTCTACTACTCCAACATCCTCTGGGAGGCAGTCGGGTTCAGCGAGGCCGACTCCTTCAAGATCACCGTCATCACGGCGGTGGTCAACATCGTGACGACCCTCATCGCGATCGCCACCGTCGACCGCGTGGGCCGCAAGCCGCTGCTCGTCATCGGCTCGATCGGGATGACGGCGAGTCTCGGCGTCATGGCGCTGATCTTCGGCGTCGCCAAGACGACGACGGACGCGACCGGTGCGGTCACCCCCGTGCTCAGCGGGGCCCAGGGCCCGATCGCCTTGGTTGCGGCGAACGTGTTCGTCATCGCGTTCGGTATGTCGTGGGGTCCGGTTGTCTGGGTGCTGCTCGGGGAGTCGTTCCCCAACCGGATTCGCGCGGCTGCCCTCTCGCTGGCCGCCGGTGCGCAGTGGATCGCCAACTGGCTCATCACCGTCAGCTTCCCCAAGATGAAGGACATCTCACTCGCCTTCTCCTACGGCTTCTACGCCGTCATGGCCCTGCTGTCGCTGATCTTCGTCATGAGATGGGTCAAGGAGACCAAGGGCAAAGAGCTGGAGGACATGGACGAGCTGATGGTCTGACGGGTGCGCGGCGTCACACCCGCAACCCACTTCGCGGGTCAGCCGCCGCTCCCAGTCCGACATAGCATGGAGAACGTGCCCACCAGCGTTCTGCCCTCCCAGGATGAGCTGCTCTTCGCGCTCTCGCGCGTGAACGACCCCGAGATCCGCAAGCCCATCACCGAGCTCGGCATGGTCAAGAGCGTGGCGGTCGATGATGGCGGTCGGGTGGCCGTGACGATCTTCCTCACCGTGGCGGGCTGCCCGATGAAGGAGACGCTGACCAAGGACATCACTACGGCCCTGGTCGCGGTCGAGGGCGTCGACACGGTCGACGTCACCCTCGACGTGATGAGTGACGAGCAACGCGCCACGCTCAAGACGCAGCTGCGAGGCGGGCAGGCGGAGCGCGAGATCCCCTTTGCGAGACCGGGTTCGCTCACCCGGGTCTATGCGATCGCCTCCGGCAAGGGAGGCGTCGGCAAGTCCTCGGTGACCGTCAACCTCGCCGCGTCGATGGCGGCCCAGGGCCTTCGGGTCGGTGTGGTGGACGCCGACGTCTACGGGTTCTCGGTGCCCCGGATGCTCGGCGTGCGACAGCGTCCGACCCAGGTCGACGACATGATCCTGCCCCCGATCGCGCACGACGTGAAGGTCATCTCGATCGGCATGTTCGTCCCCGGGAACCAACCGGTGGTGTGGCGCGGACCGATGCTCCACCGGGCCCTGCAGCAGTTCCTCGGCGACGTCTTCTGGGGCGACCTCGACGTGCTGCTCCTGGACCTGCCGCCCGGCACGGGCGACATCGCCATCTCGGTGGCGCAGCTGATCCCGACGGCCGAGATCCTCGTCGTCACCACCCCCCAACAAGCGGCCGCCGAGGTGGCCGAACGCGCCGGAGCCATCGCTCTGCAGACCCACCAACGTCTGGTCGGGGTCGTCGAGAACATGTCCTGGCTCGAGATGCCGGACGGGTCGCGGCACGAGATCTTCGGCTCCGGCGGCGGTCAGGCGGTCTCCGACTCGCTCACCCGATCGGTCGGTGCGCCGGTGCCGCTGCTCGGGCAGATCCCGCTCGACACGCGCGTCCGCGAGGGTGGGGACAGCGGCATACCGATCGTGCTCGGTGAGCCCGACTCGCCTGCTGCGGTGGCTCTACGCGGTGTGGCCCGCGGCCTGTCCGTGCGGGCGCGGGGCCTGGCGGGGCGTTCCCTCGGTCTCACCCCGACCGGGCGTTGACCCGACGCTGCGCAGTCCGGCGACCAGCAGGTCGACCAGACGGCGGGCGTCGTAACGAGGAGCGGTGTCGGCAGCGTCGGTGGCCCCCACGCACACGTTGCCGATTCCTCGCATCAGCTCGTATGCGCTGACGTCCGAGCGGCTCTCGCCGGCGTCGGCCGCGGCCTCGAGCAGCTGGGTGCACACCGGGACCAGGCGGTCGAGGAAGTAGTCGTGCAAGGTGGCGAAGTCGGCGTTGCCGGACTGGAGGACCGCGGCGAGGCCGTGCTTGGTGGCCAGGAAGTCGACGAACAGGTCGATCCAGCGTGTCAGTGCACTGAACGGGCTGTCGCTGGTCGCGGACAGCACGGGGCCGGCCACGGCGCAGGCCTCGACCTGGTGACGGTAGACGGCGACGATGAGGTCGGCGCGGGTCGGGAAGTGGCGGTAGACCGTGCCCATCCCGACACCAGCCCTGGCCGCGACCTCGCGCACCGGCGCATCGACGCCCGAGGTCACGAACACGGCGGCGGCCGCCTCGAGCAGCGTCTGCTCGTTGCGTCGGGCGTCGGCCCGCTTGCGCGAGGGCCCCGGCAGAGGGTGCCCTACGACCTGCGTCACCGAGCCGCACCTTCCCACCGAGGTGGCAAACCGGAGCAACGCTCCGTATTCTTACGGAGCGTCGCTCCGGTTGCTTCATCATGCCAGAGCACGCGAGAAATGGCCCGACGACCGAGAGGGACCCAGCAATGACGCCGACCAACCAGCCGAGCTTCGGGATCATGACCGCACCGATGCAGGTCGACTACGGCGACGTCTTGCGGGTCTGGCTCGAGGCGGATGGGGTCCCGCAGATCGAGCACGCCTGGCTGTTCGACCACCTCATGCCGATCGACGGCGACCGGAACGGGCCGGCATACGAAGGCTGGACGCTCCTGTCCGCCTTGGCTGCCCAGACGCAGCGGCTGCGCCTCGGCCTGCTGGTGACCAGCAACCGGTTCCGACCGCCGGCCATGCTGGCCAAGATCGCCGCGACCGTCGATGTCATCTCTCACGGACGGCTCGAGTTCGGCATCGGTGCCGGGTCTCGTCCGAGCGTCCCCGTGGCCAGGCGCGAGTACGAGGCTCACGGCCTGCCGTTCCACGACGGGGCCCACGCGGTCGGGGCGTTGGCCGAGGCCTGCACGGTCATCGAGCGACTGTGGACGTCGGACGAGCCCTTCGACTTCGACGGTGAGTTCGTCCACCTGACGGGGGCGTTCTGCAACCCCAAGCCGGTGCAACGACCTCGTCCGCCGATCCTCATCGGCGGAGGATCCACCCCCACGCTCCGGGTCGTCGCCAAGCATGCGGACGTGTGGAACTTCCAGGGCGGCGACATGGCCGACGGCGTCCACCGCGGGGCCGTGCTGGACGGCTTCTGTGCACAGATCGGCCGGGACCCTCGGGCGATCACCCGCTCGACCAACGTGCCGGTCTCCTACGAGCGGCCCGACGACACCCGCGGCGCGATCGAGCGGGCCCTCGAGGCCGGCTTCCACCACATCGTGCTCATCCTCCCGGCGCCTTACCCGGCCGAGGTCGCGAGGTGGGTCGCCCAGGAGCTCGTCGACAGGTCGGTCTAGCTGCATCACCGTTCAGGTGGCGTCAGCGTCCCAGGGAGTCGCCTTGGTGCTGTCGTGGATGGGCTGGGGCACGGGGGCCATGGTGCCCGACTGGGGCTTGTCGGCGGGCCGGCCAGGCTGGACCGGCTCGTCGGACGGGCTGGGCTCGTCCATCAGCGCCTCGCGTACGATGCGGCGTGGGTCGTACTGGCGCGGGTCGTACTGCTTCCAGTCGACGTCGTCGAAGTCCGGGCCCATCTGCTCCTTGAGCTGGGTCCGGGCGTTCTGTGCGAGACCGCGGACCTGACGCACGAGCTCGCCGAGCTTGGAGGCGTACTCCGGGAGACGCTCTGGACCGAGGACGAGGATGCCGACGATGGCCAGGACGATGACTTCCCAGCCGTTGATGTCTAACACGTCACCCCCTCGGGTCTCACTCCCTGCTGGTCTGCCGGCGAAACCGCAGCCTTCCGGCCAGATGCTATTCGGAACCGATCAGCTGCTGGATGCCTGCAGGGTCATCCGCACCTGGATCGTCTGAGTGTCGCGCTGGACCGTCAGGCTGACCGTGTCGCCGACGTTGCGCGCGCGGATGGCGACGATCAGGGCGTCGGCGTCGGTGACCTTCTTGCCCTCGAACTCGGTGATGATGTCCCCCTCCTTGAGCCCCGCCTGGTCGGCCGCGCTCCCCGACGGGACTCCGCCTGCTGCGAGCTTGGCGCCGTCGCCGTCGTAGGACCGGTCCAGCCGGACCCCCAGCGCCGGATGCTCCGCCTTGCCCGTGGTGATCAGCTGCTGGGCCGTCTTGGCCGCCTGGTCGCTGGGGATCGCGAAGCCGACGCCGATGCTGCCGCCGGTGGTGGAGTCCGAGCCCGGGATCCGGGCGATGGCGGAGTTGATGCCGATGACCCGACCGTTCATGTCGAGCAGCGGCCCGCCGGAGTTGCCGGGGTTGATCGCCGCGTCGGTCTGGATCGCGTTGATGTAGGACTGGTCGTTGCTGTCACCCGGGGTGACGGGACGGTTGAGGGCCGAGACGATGCCACTGGTCACCGTCGCGTCGAGCCCGAGCGGGGCACCGACGGCGATGACCCCGTCGCCGACGACGACGTCCTTGGAGGCCCCGAACTCGAGTGGGGGGATATCGGTCGAGGCGACCTTGAGGACCGCTAGGTCATAGGAGGCGTCCGCGCCGGCGACCGTCGCCGGGATCGCCGTGCCGTTGTTGAGCTCGACACTGATCTGGCTCGACCCGCCGGCGGCGGCAACGACGTGGTTGTTGGTGAGGATGTGACCCTGCTTGTCGATGACAAAGCCGGACCCGGTTCCTTCGCCCTGCGAGGTCTTGATCCGGATGGTCACGACGCTCGGGAGGGCGTCGGCAGCGATCTTGGCAATGCTGCCGTCCGGTCTCGACGTCGACCCCGGGCCGGGAGCCGGCACGGCGGAGCCGAGGCTGGTGCCACGATCGAGAAGCTGCTGGCCCGCGAGGACGACACCGCCGCCGAGCAGCGCCGCGACCAGGGCCAGTCCCGTCGCCCCGGCAAACCGGCGACGCCCACCGCTCGCGCTGCCCGAACCGGCGGGGCCGCCGAAGCCATCCGATCCCGGCGCGGGCGGGATCGCACCATACGGCCCGCCAGAGCCCATCGAGGCCACAGAGCCCACAGAGCCCACAGAGCCCGGAACCTGGTCGGACACCCACGGCTGTGCGTACGGCTCCCCCGTCGGGGCCGGGTGCCGGGACAGGTCCGTTGGCGCAGCCGGGGCGTATGCCTGCGGCTCGGCCTGGGGCGCGCCCCACCACGGGATCTGCTCGGTCTGCTGCATCGGGATCTGCTGGGTCTGCTCGCCGTCGCTGCCCGCAGGGGTCGCGGTCTCGGTCACCGGGGATTCCGCCTGGGTGCGCTCGCGCATTGCCGGCGTGTAGGCCGGCGGCTCCGGTGCACCACCATGCGGCACGCCGAACTCGTGCCAGGCGGGCGGCAAGGGGTGCTGTCCCCCGAAGCCCGAGGACGGTGGAGTCTCGCTCATCGACCGCGGTGCTCCACTGCGTCGCGCAGCACGTCGCGAGCGCTGCCCGTGAGGGCGCTCGCGGAGAAGGCCGAGGACGAGGGCGAGAAGGAGGCCGTCAGCGCGGTCAGGCTCGTCGAGACGGGGGTCCGGGTGATCGACGGACGAAGCGGCGCCGCCGCGCTCGTCCCAGGCCCGACGACGGCCAGGCCGATGGCAGCCGCTGCGGAAGCCCCGGCCGCAAGTCCCGCGACCACCGCCGCACGTCGCGGCGACCGGTGCATCGCGGGCGCAGCGGGCGCCACGGTCCGCACCCGCAGGTGGCGAACGGGTGTGGCGGGCACCGGTATCGGCGGAGGTCCGCCGAGGCCGCCGATGGCGGGCGCCGGCATCTCGGCCGGTGCCTGATGAGCAAGCGCCAGCAGGGTCAGCCGCAGGTCGGACGACACCCCGGGGGTGCAGCCGGTGCGCAGCGACTCGAGCAGACGCGACTCCTCCTGCGCGGCATACCGGCAGATCTGACAGGCCACCAGGTGCCGGTCGAAGGCATGCAGCGTCCGCGCGTCGAGACGTCGGTCGACGTACGCGCTGACCTGCATGCCGAGGTGTCTTGTCACTGCGCTCCCGTGAACCCCGAGAACGCACCGGCCGGCCGGCGGATGATCGGACGCGACCGCGAGGCCGCCGGGGCCTGGTTTGCGGGCGCGGCGACCGGGGCCCGGTGAGCCAACGCCTCACGCAGCAGGGCGCGCCCGCGATGGATCCGAGAGCGCACGGTGCCTAGCTTGATGCCCAGCGTCGTCGCGATCTCCTCGTACGACAGTCCCTCGATGTCGCACAGAACGACCGCGGCCCGGAAGTCCGGAGGGAGGGCGTCCAGAGCCCGCTGCACGTCGTCGTCGAAATGGGTGTCGTCGTAGGTCTGAGCCGGCCCCGCCTCACCGCTGGCCATCCGGCCGGCCGCGTCCTCGGGAAGCGCGTCGAAACGGATCCGCTGCTTGCGGCGCATCTTGTCGAGGAAGACGTTGGTGGTGATGCGGTGCAGCCAGCCCTCGAAGGTGCCGGGCGTGTAGGAGTTGAGCGACCGGAAGACGCGGATGAACACGTCGTGCGTCAGGTCCTCCGCGTCGTGCGGGTTGCCCGTGAGGCGATAGGCGAGCCGGTAGACCCGAGCGGAGTGCTGGGTGACGATCTCTTCCCAGGACGGCGGGGTCCAGGCGTCGGTGGAAGGGGCCGCATCCTCATGGACCGCACTACCGGCGGTCAGGGTGTCGGTCACGAAGTAGGCCTTTCGAGGAGGTTCCCGATCCGATGACGAACCGGTCAACCCCAGAGTTCCCGAGGAGTTGATGAGTTTACTGTGCCCGTGCTGTCACTAGGACAACCATCGGGGGACCCCCTGATATTTCCCTGACCTGGGCCGGTCCCGCCCGCCGGTAGGGTCGGCGTCATGAGCGCACAGAAGGCCGCGAGCTGGGGCTACGCCGAGGATTTCGTGACCGAGGGCGAGGTCATCGAGTCAGCCCGCCGCCGTGGCGTGGAGCTCGGCTGTACGCCGGTCGGTGTCGGCACGGGCGCAGCCCTGCGCATGCTCGCTGCGACGCTCGCAGCCAAGGCCGTTGTCGAGGTCGGCACCGGAGCGGGGGTCTCCGGGCTCTGGCTGCTCGCCGGTATGCCGTCCGACGGCATCCTCACGACCATCGACCTCGAGGCCGAGCACCAGCGCGCCGCCCGGGAGGCATACTCCGCAGCGGGCGTCACCCACCAGCGGACCCGGGTGATCACCGGACGGGGCCTGGACGTTCTCGGCCGGATGACCGACGGGGCCTATGACATCGTCCTCGTCGACGGTGACAAGACCGAGTACCCCGCATACGTCGAGGAGGCCGCCCGGCTGCTACGGCCCGGCGGGGCGATGGCCGTGGACAACATGCTGTGGCACGACAAGGTGGCCGACCCCGCGGCGCGGGACGACGTCACGCGAGTGCTCCGCGACCTGGGCAAGAGCCTGCGCGATGACGAGCGGTTCCTCACGTCGTTGCTGCCCGTCGGCGACGGTCTCCTCGTCTGCGTCAAACGCTGACCTCGAGGCCGGCCGGGAAAGGGGTCGGGATGCCTCAGCCGTTGCGTCCGACGGTCTGGTGGCCGGGTCCACCCGCTAGTCGGACGCAAAGCGAGATGGGGCCCGACCGGTTGCCTGACCCGGTTCGAGAGACGAACACCCCCGGCCGAGTGGGGCCGGGGGCGTTCGCTGTGAGCTTGTCAGCGCGAGGTCGTCAGCGCGCGGTTGTCGGGCCCAGGGTTGTCTGGCTCGGGGTTGTCGGGCGCAGGGATGTCTGGCTCGGGTCAGGAGACCCCGGCACACCCCGCGATGGCGTCGCGCAGACTGGCGGCCTCGGCCGGCGTCATCTCGACGACCAGGCGGCCACCGCCCTCCAGTGGCATCCGAAGAACGATCCCCCGACCCTCCTTCGTCACCTCCAGAGGTCCGTCTCCCGTCCTGGGCTTCATAGCCGCCATGGTTTCCCTTCCTTGGACATCCGCGCTCGGACCGGGCTTCCCCGGACGACCGGCGGGACAGACGAGTGTTGGAGACCATTATCACCTGCCTCGGGAGGCGAGGGGAAATCGCCCGTCGGGCACGATGGGCACCATCGAGTGCCACAGACCAGCGAAAGAGAGTCGTGATGTCGACGCAGACGGACGAGGGAACCGACGCCAGCGGGGGCGTGCTGGACGTCGTCGTGCAGCAGGGGGTCGCCACGCTGACGCTCGACCGCCCCGAGGCGATGAACGCGCTCGATCTCGCGCTCAAGGAGCAGCTCCTCGCCGCTCTGCGGGAGGTCGCAGAGGACCCGGAGGTGCGCTGCGTCGTGCTCACCGGCCGTGGACGCGCCTTCTGCGTAGGACAGGACCTCAAGGAGCACGTCGGTGCGCTCCAGCGGGGTGACGAGCGGCTCGGCCGGACCGTCGTCGAGCACTACAACCCGATCATCACGCTGCTGGCCACGATGGACAAGCCGGTGATCGCGGCGCTCAACGGGGTGACCGCAGGCGCCGGCGCCTCGTTCGCGTTCGCGGCCGACCTGCGGGTGATGGCGGAGGGGGCCGGGATCAACCTCGCCTTCGCGGGCATCGCGCTGTCCTGTGACTCCGGTTCCTCCTGGACGCTGCCCCGGCTGGTCGGCACGGCCCGGGCCAAGGAGCTGCTGCTCATGCCCCGTACGGTCCCGGCCGACGAGTGCCTCGCCCTCGGGCTGGTGAGCCGGGTGGTGCCCGCGCGGGAGTTCGAGGCCACCGTCACCGAGCTGGCGACGACTCTGGCCGCAGGCCCCACGCTGGCCTACGGGGCGATTCGGCGCGCGGTCGCCCACGGCTGCGGGTCCGATCTCGCGAGCGCGCTGGCCTTCGAGGCCGAGCTGATGACCTCCACCGGCGCCAGCGAGGATCACCGCGCCGCAGTCGACGCCTTCCTCGCCAAGGAGCGCCCCCGGTTCGCCGGCCGCTGAGGTCGGTCAGGGCGGGTAGTCGCTCGGTGGCACGAACCGCCAGAGGACGTCGACCCAGTACCACTGCCCGACCACGAACGCCGCGAGCAGCACCCAGAACCGGACCTGCGCCCACCGCTGCCAGCCGGCCCACCTCGGGTGCCCGCCCACCCCGATGAGCACGGCACCGAGCGGGAACAGCGGGATGAGGTAACGAAAGATCGAGGTGAAGGGGTCGAGGACCACGAGCAGGTATGCCGGGTAGGCCAGTGACCAGGTCCGCAGCTGCGCGCCGAGCCGGGCCGCCCACGGACCCAGGGCCATCACCGCGATGACGACGAACAGCGTGACCAGCCACACCGGGCCCCAGGTGGTGCCGAAGTAGTAGCGCGACATGTCCAACCACGGCGTGAACGGCACGATCTCCCGGCTTCCGCGCCAGGTCGACATGGTCGCCGTGTAGGCGTCGGCCCGGCCCGTGGTCAGCCCGGCGATCGCCGGCCAGAGGATGCCTGAGACGCCGCAGCCGGCGAGCGCCGCCAGCGCACTGAGCGCTTCGCGCCGCTCGATCGGCTCGTCGCGGCGCCGGCGCCACCGCTGCCAGATGGCGACGAGCGTGACCGCGGCGATGGGGACGGCGATCGGCCGGGCGAGCCCCAAGAGGAGCGCCAACCCGGTGGCGGGCAACCAGCTGCGCCTGCTCAGGGCGAGCAGGAACAGGGTCAGCAGGGCCATCGCCAGGGCCTCGGTGTAACCCACTTGGAGCACGACTGCCGCTGGCATGCTTGCCCAGAGGACGACGACAGCGAGGGTGGCCCGGTCGCCGAGCCGCGGTCGGAGCAACAGCCCCATCGCCCCCGCGGCGACGAACCCGGCCACGAGCGACACCGATGAGCCGACGACGTAGAAGTCGAGCCCGGTGAGGTCCATCAGCGCCCTGCTGAGGAACGGGAAGAGCGGGTAGAACGCCCAGGCGTTCTGCTGGACCAGGCCGGCACCGTCGATCGGCAGCCGGTGCGGGTAGCCCCCGAGCGCGATCTGCTGGTACCACTGTCCGTCCCACTGTGCCGTGAAGCTGAGGTAGTCGACGACCGGCCCGGTCCACCCGGTGGGCACCTGCCGGGTGGCGACGATCGCCAGGATCACCCCGCTGACCACCCGACACGCGGCGTAGGCCAGCACCAGGCGAGGAAGGAACCCCCCGAGTCGTGCTAGTCCCAGGGCACCGAGGGTCCCGGTCGGCTCGACGTCGCGCTCCTCCCGCAGCTCGGTCACGCCGGCGACCGGACGCTGGATCGATGGCACCCGGCGAGATGGTCGTCGACCAGCCCGCCGGCCTGCATCGCGGCATACGCGGTCGTCGGCCCGACGAAGACGAGGCCCTCTCGCTTGAGCCGGGCGGCGAGCGCGACGGACTCAGGGCTGGTCGCTCGGACGTCGTCGAGGACGCGCGGGGGAGCATGCGTCGCCGGAGCGAACGACCACACGAGTGCGTCGAGGCCGCCGGAGTCGCGCAGGGTGACGACAGCGCGGGCGTTGGAGATCGCAGCGTCGATCTTGCGGGCGTTGCGCACGATGGCGACGTCGGCCAGCAGCCGAGCCCGGTTGTCGTCGTCGAAGGCCGCGACCCGGTCTGCGTCGAAGCCCGCGAAGGCGGCCCGGAACCCGTCCCTCTTGCGCAGGATGGTCAACCAGGACAGCCCCGACTGGAACGCCTCGAGCGTGAACCGTTCGAACCACGCCGACTCCCCGTGGACCGGCACGCCCCACTCCTCGTCGTGGTAGGCGAGGTAGTCGGGCGCCGAGCCTGCCCATCCACACCGAGCCAGCCCGTCGGCTCCGACGACCAGCCCGTCGCTCATACCGCTCGCGGGTGCGCCGCCGCAACCAGCATCTTGTCCAGCGCGGCCGCGAACAGCCGGTGGGTCACCGGGTCCGTCAGGGGGGCGAGCATCCGACCCACGAGCTGGGGCCGGGGCACGATCTCCTCACGCCAGATCACCCGAGTCAGGCTGGTCGAACCACCGCCCGAGCCGGTGAGGGGTTTGACCGTGACGTCGGCCCAGCCGCGCAGCACCCGGCCGGTCTTGAGCACGGCGAACCGCCCGACACCACCGTCGACGGGCGGTCGCCAGCGGGTGACGAGCATGGAGTCGAGGAACCCGACCGGGCCGAGGCCGGTCTTGCCCGCGAACCCCCACCCCACCCGCTTGGGCGGGGTGTCGACCCGCATGACCGTCAGCGGGATCCAGTCCCCGTATGCGGCGAAGTCGGTGAGCGTCGCCCACACGCGGTCGACAGGGGTCGGCACGGTTCGCTCGATCTGGACAGCAGACACGTCGGTCAGTCCACCGTCACGTCGACGTTGCCGGGGGTCCGGGCGGTTCGGCCTGACTCGTCGGCTCGGTCGTCTGCTCGGGAGTGTGCTCGGTCGTCTGCTCGGGCCTCGGCGGCCGCGGATGAGCTCGACTCGGGTGGGTCTGGCTCGTGCGCGTCGGAGTGCAGCAGTGCGGGCTCAGGAAGCGGCGCCGCTATCTGGTGGTCGGCCGGCGCCGACAGATCGCTGATCTCGCGGCGCAACCGGTCGATGACCGCATCAACCTCGCTCATCCGATAGCCCCGGAAGGCGGTGTCGAACCGCAGTCCCTCGATGTCGGCGACGGTCAGCGGGTCCTGCGGGAGCGGGACGTGACTCATGGTCGACGTGGCGTCGGCGAGCGACCCGTCGACCCGGCCGAGCACGGCAGCGACCGTGAGCACGACCAGGACCACCGCGACGAGTAGGGCGAGCCAGATCACCGGTCGATGATCCCACGCCGTGCGGGGTTCCATGGTCGGACCTGGTCGTCCCAGGTCACGACGGTGCGAACCGCGTCGCCGACGTCGTCGGTGACGTGCACCAGCTCCAGGTCCGCCGGGCCGATCGTGCCCTGGCCGAGGGCGGAGGAGCGGAGCCAGTCGACCAGGCCACCCCAGTAGGCGGTCCCCATCAACACGACCGGGAAGGACGTGACCTTGCGAGTCTGCACCAAGGTGAGCGCCTCGAACAGCTCGTCCAGCGTGCCGAACCCGCCGGGCAGCACGATGAACCCCTGCGCGTACTTCACGAACATCGTCTTGCGGGCGAAGAAGTACCGGAAGTTCACGCCGAGGTCGACGTAGGCGTTGAGCCCGGTCTCGAACGGCAGCTCGATCCCGAGCCCGACGGACGTCCCGCCCGCCTCGTGCGCGCCGCGGTTCGCCGCCTCCATCGAGCCGGGTCCACCGCCGGTGATGACCGCATACCCGGCCTCGACCAGGGCTCGTCCGATCTGCACCCCGACCTCGTATGCCGGGTCGCCGGGTCGGGTTCGCGCGGAGCCGAAGACGCTGACGGCCGGCCCCAGCTCGGCGAGGGCACCAAAACCCTCGACGAACTCCGACTGGATGCGCAGCACCCGCCATGGATCGGCGTGCAGCCAGTCGGCGCCGTGGCCCGTCGGGCGACTGTCGAGCAGGCGCTGGTCGGTCGTGGTCGCAGGCACCTGGTCGCCGCGCAGGGTGACCGGCCCCGTCTGCCGCTCGCGCCGATCGTCCGGCGCGGCCGGCTCCGGCTCCGGCTCGGCCGGCTCCGGCGCGGCTTCGTGGTCCGGCTCGGCCGGCTCGCTCACGCGAGCCACCGCAGCATCGCCTGCTCGGCGTCGACGAACTGCTGCACGGGGGCACGCTCGTCGTCGGCGTGGGCCCGGTTCGGGTCGCCGGGACCGAAGTTGAGGGCCGGGACGCCCAGTGCCGAGAACCGGGCCACGTCGGTCCAGCCCTCCTTGGGACCGACCGGCACACCGAGCGCCTCGACGAACGCCTTCGCTGCGGGCAGGTCCAACCCCGGCCGGGCGCCGGGAGCGTTGTCCTGCACCTGCACCTCGAAGCCGTGGAAGACACCGCGGACGTAGGCGACGGCGTCGTCACCTGACTTGTCCGGGGCATACCGGTAGTTCACGGTCACGACGCACCGGTCGGGGATGACGTTGCCCGCGATCCCCCCACTGATGCCCACGGCCTGTAGTGCTTCGTGGTAGTCGAGGCCGTCGACCGTGACCGTCTGCGGCTGATGGGCGACGAGGCGGTCCAGCACCGCGGCTGCGTCGTGGATCGCGTTGTGCCCGTTCCAGGGCCGAGCCGAGTGCGCGGCGAGGCCTGACAGGGCGATGTCGGCACGCAGCGTGCCCTTGCAGCCGCCCTCGATGGCGCCGTTCGTCGGTTCCAGCAGCACCGCGAAGTCGCCCGCGATGAGGTCGGGGTGGTCCGCGGCGAGGTGAGCCAGCCCGTTGAACCTACCGTCGATCTCCTCGCCCTCGTAGAAGACAAAGGTGAGGTCGACGTGGGGGTCGGTCACCTGGCGAGCCAGCCGGAGCTGCACCGCGACCCCGCCCTTCATGTCGACGGTGCCTCGTCCCACCAGCTCGTCGGGCGCCACGGTGGTTCGCGCGGTGGTTCGCGTGGTCCGGGTCGTCGGCAGGTTGGGCGGGTCGGTGAGCGGGACGGTGTCGACGTGACCGGCGAGGACGACCCGGGTGGCACGGCCGAGCTCGGTCCGGGCGACCAACGTGTTGCCGTGCCGGGTCACCGTCAGGTGCTCGAGCGTGCTGAGCGCCGCCTCGATCGCCGAGACCACGGCGTCCTCGTCCCCGCTGACGGAGGGAATGTCGCACAGGGCCGCGGTCAGGGAGACGACGTCGAGATCCAGGTCGAGGTGTGGCATGAGCGCAGGTTACCTGGACGAGAGCGTGCGCCGAGGTCACTGAGGGGGTTACTGAAGGGGATACCGAGGGGGGTCACCGAGGGGGGTCACCGAGGGGGGTCACCGAGGACGCCGGAACCTTCGACGCTCGCCGTTAGTCTGTCCGGCATGACATCCGAGGGACCGCGCCGCGCCTGGGGCCATGGTCTGGCCACGGAGCAGGTGCTCGGTGTCCCTCCTGGGGCCCCCGGTCGGGTCCTGGACGCCTGGTTCCCCGAGCCGCGGCTCGGCACCCACGACGCTGGTGGTGGCCGTGGCCTGATGCCCGCGGAGCTGAGAGCGATGGAGTCCCGCGACGACGACCGAGGGGTTCGCGTCGTGACCGTCACCGTCGAGATCGACCTGGACACCGCGCCCCAGAGCGCGGTTGACGCATACCTGCGCCTGCACCTGCTCTCTCACCGTCTCGTGCAGCCCAACACGATCAACCTCGACGGCATCTTCGGCGTCCTGGCCAACGTCGTCTGGACGAGCCACGGTCCGTGCGCGGCGGAGGGGTTCGAGCAGACCCGGATGCGACTGCGTCGACGGGGGCCGGTCGAGGTGTACTCGGTCGACAAGTTCCCGAGGATGACCGACTACGTGGTGCCGAGCGGTGTGCGGATCGCCGACGCGGCGCGTGTGCGGTTGGGCGCCCATCTCGCGCCCGGGACCACCGTCATGCACGAGGGTTTCTGCAACTACAACGCCGGGACGCTGGGCATGTCGATGGTCGAGGGCAGGATCGTGCAGGGCGTGGTCGTCGACGACGGCTCCGACATCGGCGGTGGCGCCTCCATCATGGGCACCCTGTCCGGAGGCGGCAGCGACCGCGTCAGCATCGGGAAGCGGTGCCTGCTCGGGGCCCAGTCGGGCCTCGGGATCGCGCTCGGTGACGACTGTGTCGTCGAGGCCGGCCTTTACGTCACCGCGGGCACCAAGGTCACCCTGCCGGACGGTGCGGTCGTCAAGGCCACCGAGCTGTCCGGGCGCGACAACCTGCTGTTCCTGCGCAACTCGGTCACGGGAACCGTCGAGGCGCGCGACCGGTCAGGCACGGGGATAACCCTGAACGACGCCCTCCATGCGAACGTCTGAGCACCGCGGGAACCTGTCCACTGACGTTCCCGGGTCCGAACCTGCTCACCACGCGCGGGCGCCCCGCCGCAGCCGCGGCGGCTGGGTGGCCATCGTGGTGATCCTCGCGGTCGTCACCGGGGTCGGCGCCGCGGGCTACTGGGCCGTGAAGGCCCTGGGCCGGACCGTGAGCGGGTCCACGTGCTCGGCCACGGCGGCCGGGGCGACCGTGCAGTTCACGACCGAGCAGACCGCAAACGCCGCGCTCATCGCGGCCATCTCGCAGAAGCGCGGCCTCCCGGCGCGGGCGGCGACGATCGCCATCGCGACCGCCATCCAGGAGTCGAAGCTGCGCAACCTCACCTACGGTGACCGCGACTCGGTCGGGCTCTTCCAGCAGCGACCCAGCATGGGCTGGGGCACCCGCGACCAGGTCCTCGACCCGGTCTACTCGACCAACAAGTTCTACGACGCGTTGGTGAAGATTCGCGGCTACGAGTCCATGGAGATCACCAAGGTCGCGCAGGCGGTCCAGAAGAGCGCCTACCCCCTCGCGTATGCCGACCACGAGCAGGAGGGGCGGATCCTCGCCTCCACGCTGCGCGGCCACTCCCCCGCCGGGCTGGTCTGCGACCCGGGGCCTGTCGAGTCCGGGTCCGACTCGGCCGCGGTGGCCGCCGACCTGAGCAACCAGTACGGCATCGCCTCGACCGTCGACGGAGCCGTCCTCACCGTGACCGGCGGCACGTCGGAACAGGCGTGGGGCGCCGCGCAGTGGGCGGTCGCGCGGTCGGAAGGCTATGGCATCGACCGGGTCCAGGTGGGCGAGCGGGCGTGGTCGCGGGCCGAGGACCCGGCGACGTGGACGTCCGGCGCCCCGATGTCACCCGGCGGCACTGCCATGACGGTGACGATCCGGCTCGGCGGAGTCCAGCCCTGACCAGCCGTACACGGCGCTCTGAGCTCGTGTGTCGTCACTGCGTGATGGCGAAACCCCCACCTGTCACCGCGAGGACGGAACCACCGCCATCGCCGCGAGGGATGCCTTCGGAGGTCCAGGTCGATCCTGCACCGGGCGAGACGGCGTTCACGCGCGTGGCGGTGGTGGAGGCGTTCGAGTAGAGGACCGATGGCCGTCGCGAGCGGCGGTCATAGCGCACGGTCGACACCACCGGCTGCAGGAGCAGGGCATCGAGCTGCAGGTCTCCACCCGACACGACCAGGACGGCGACAGTCCCGTCCGGCAGCCGTCGTTCCAACGGGAAGGGCTTCAGGAGCCCATCTGCCTCGACGACGCCTGCTTCCCCCAGCCCACCGTTGGCAAGCCGTCCCAGTGGGGTCCTTCGTCCGTTCGGGCCGAGGGCGTAATAACCGCTCGTACCGAGGCGTCCCGGTCTTCGGTTGACGATCGGATGCACGAGATCGCCGTCGTGACCGGTGACGTCGACCGTCACCGATCCCCCGGCTGGCACACTCACGTAGGCGCCGCCCGACCAGTTGGCGGCCCCTGTCCACGCTGAGGGAGGGGTCACGACGGAGGCTCCACCGGCGAGGGTCCCGCTCTCGGCTTCGACGACGGCGAGCCCGTCGAAGCCGTAGCCGCGGATCGACGAAGCGAGCCGGGCTGCCTCCGGGTGGGCGTCGAGGGCGAGCATGGCCAGCAACCCATGGATGGTGGACTCCGCGCCCGAGTTGGCGTTGATCCGTCCGTCGGTCTCCACTCCGTCGAACGTCGCCCCGGTCGCGGGGTCGTAGGTCGGCTGCCCGCTCGTGTTGGCGCCGAAGAACCATCCCCCCGCCAGGCCACCGAGCTGAAGGAAGCCTTCGGACCCGGTCAGGTCCGCGGCGGCCAGCAGCCCGGCGACCCGTCCCTCGGCGCCGTAGGCGATCTCGGCTTCTCCGGGCACCGGGGTCCAGGAGTTGTGCGGGCCGCCGGACGTGAGGACCTGCGGAGTGAACGAGCCGGCGTCCGAGAGACCCGCCGCTCGGACCGAAGAGCTGCCGAGCACGGCCGCGGTCCGACACAGCGCCTGCGGGGCCTCCCCACCCCACGCGTGCCAGAAGCCCTGTGACAACGTCCACGGCAGCACTGCACCGAAGGGCCAGACGCCGGTGCCGCCGGACCGCATCGCCGCCACCCCCTCGGCCAAGCGGGACAGCGCCGTGCGCACGCGGCGGTCACCCGGTTCGGCGCGGACATAGGCCGCTAGTCCCAGACACGCCTCGGCGGTGGCGTCCGCGCCGCCGGTGATGAGCCAAGCCGGTACGCGTACGTCGTCGGCAACGAACCAGCGGCCGTAGAAGGCGAGGCAGCCCCGGTCCAGAGCGTCGAGCGCGAGATGGAGGCGGGCCTTGAGGAACTGCGCAAAGGTGGGGTTCGACCCGGTGAAGGAGGCGTATGCCTCGCCGAGCGCCCATACCGTACGGGCCAGCCAGTAGGACTCAGCGCTGTCCGACGGGTTCGGGCTGTCCGGCGGCTGGGGCGTCAGGTTCAAGGTGCCGTCGGCTTGCATCCACAAGGCGACGTTGCCGGCGTTCGGTCCAACGGCGTCTTGGAGGTAGGTGAGGGTCCGCAACAGCTGTCGGGCGTCGGCGGACGCAGCGGCTCGGTCCGCGACCGGGCCGTCTTGCCCGGCGCGGACCAGGACGACTGCGGCCCTCGCGATGTCGTCGGCGTTGAAAGCGCCCTGGGACCACGTCCCGGCCGACGCGTCGAAGGTGCCTCCACCGACCCGGGTCCAGCCGCCGCTGGGGAGAGCGTTCGCATACGTCCACGGCGCGATGCCGCTGGTCTCGGTGCTGATGTTGACAGTGGTGTGCACCGCGCTCGCCACAAGAGGGACCTCCGCGAACAGCCATCTCAGGTGGGCGAGGTTGGTGAGCCGGTCCCTCCTGTCACCGGCCGCGCCGGTTGCGTCGGCCGCGCCGGTCGAGTCGGCCGAGCCGGGCTGCGCGCTGGCCGGGCGGGCGACCGCGACGGTGGCTCCGGCGCCTGCGACGGCTGCGGTTCCGGCGATGAACGAACGACGGGTGATCATCTCTGCGCTCCGTTGCGGTTGACATCGACTGCGGTGAACTTCGTTGTGATGAAAGAGATCAGGGTGCCCCGAGGTCAGTCCAGCGGTCACCGGGGACGAAGGTCGCCACCCCCAGGGTGGAGTCCGACTGGCCGTAGTACGTGAGCCACCGGTCACGCAACCAGACCAGTCCCTCGACGAAGGTGACGTTGGATACGAGACCGTTCTTGTCCTCGTATGTCGTGGGTGCGATCCACGGCATGGTGAGCTCGGCGAGGACCTGGTTCGGCCGGTCCGGGTGGATCAGCGCCTGCCCCGCGGTGTACAGCACCGAGCCATCGGGGTTCTTCACCGCCGCGTTGTGGATCAGCAGGATGAGGCCGTCGTCGGTGACCAGCGGCGGAGGCCCGACCTCGACGAGATAGTCGCTGAAGGTGCCCGATCGCGGCGCCATGAGCGGAGCCTCGCTGTGGGCGACCGTCGGAGTCCAGTGCAGCAGGTCGGGTGAGGTGGCAGACCAGATCGAGCCTTCCCCGAACAACATCAGGTAGTGCTCACCGATCCTGGCCGGCAGGATGCCACCGGCCTTTGACCAGGGGCCGGGGCTGCCGTTGCCGTGGGGCTGGAAGGTGTCGAACTCGGGGAAGAGCGGACCGTGCTTGACCCAGCTGTGCAGGTCCGTCGACGTGGCCAGGCACAGGAGGGCGCGCTGCCGGTCCCAGCCGGAATACGTCAGGTAGTAGGTGCCGGCGACCTCGGTCACCCGGGGGTCCTCGACGCCGTACCTGTCGTAGTCCTCGCTCGGTGACAGCACCGGTTCGGGTTCTCGGGTGAAGGCGTACCCGTCGTTGCTCCAGGCCAGCCCGACGCGGGAGACGAGGTCGTGGGCGTGCGCGCGGTACAGCAGGGCAACGCGATCGCCGACGACGACCGCGGCCGGGTTGTAGACGCTCCCGCTCTCCCACGTCTGCCCCTGCGGGGCGAGGATCGGGTTGCCGGCATACGGCGTGAAGGGACCGAGCGGGAAGCGGACTGGGCCACCGGACTGGGCGTCGACGTCCTGTCGTCGGAGGCGTCGGATGCGGGTCTCGGTGATGTCCATGTCGACGGGGCTCACCCCTTGACCGCGCCGCCTACGACGCTGGCGACGAGGTAGCGCTGCAGGAAGACGTAGACGACGAGCAGCGGAGCGGCCACGATGATGGTCGCCGACGACAGCAGACTCCACTGGCTGACGTAGGTCCCCTTGAAGGCGAACAGACCCAGGGTCACGGGGAACTTGGTCTGGTCGGGCAGCAGGATCGTCGCGAGGATGATGTCGTTCCAGACCCCGATCGCCTGCAGGATGAAGACCGTCGCAAGGACCGGTTTGATCAGTGCGGGCAGGAACCGGAACAGGTATCTCCCGTAACCGATCCCGTCGAGCGCAGCGGCCTCGTCGATCTCCTTGGGCACGGACTTGAGGTAGCCGGTGACCAAGATCGGTCCGACACCGATTCCCGACGCCATGATGAGGATGTATCCCAGCCGGGTGTCGTACAGGTTGAGGCGGAGCGCCAGCTGGAAGACGGTGACCAACGTGTTGGGCAGGAACAGCATGGCCGCGAAGAGCCCGGTCCAGACGCGGTTGTGCTTGAGGTATCCACGGGCTACCGGGAACCCGACCATGAGGGAGATGACCGTGCCGACACCCGCGGCCACGAACGTGTAGAGCACGCTGTTGACGAGGTATGCGGCGAAGTTGCCCTTGTCCCACGCCGTGGCGAAGTTCGAGATCTGGGGCGCCCCGACGAGCCCGGTGGGGTTGGAGAAGAACTCGGCGTCGGACTTCAGGGCGGTGTTGACGAGGAACGCCAGCGGGTAAAGGTAGATGAGGACGACGACGGCGAGCACGAGATAGAGCACGAGGTGTCCGAGGGACCTTGGGCGTGCTGCCTGCCGGGGTGGGTGTGGTTTCGTCCCGTCGTCCTCGGTGAGGACTGCTGGGGTCCCGAGCACGGTCACAGCGACGTCTCCCGTCGACGCAGGTATCTGAGCATGGCGAGCGACACGATCATGACGATGACGAACTGGACCATCGAGATGGCCGCGGCGTAACCCTGGGACGCGGCGGTGCCGCCTTGTGCACCACCAAAGCCTTGGGTGAAGATCGCGAGGGAGAGGACCTGTGTCGCGGGGTTGATCGGGCCGGTGAGGACGTAGATGAGCTGGTAGCTCTGCAGCGCCCCGATGACACTGAGCAGGGTGTTCGCGGTGACCGACGGGGCGAGGAGCGGGATGGTGACGTGCCGCAGCCGCTGCCAGCCGCCGGCGCCGTCGATCGAGGCGACCTCGTACAGCTCCTGAGGGATCGCCTGTAGGCCCGCTAGGTAGATGACGACCGCGACGCCGACCCCTGACCACACCTGGACCGCGATGACGAGTGGCATCGCCAGGGAGGGGGAGCCGAAGAACGCCGACGACGAGCCGAACCAGCTCCAAAGACTCGCCGCGGGGCCACCGGAGGGGTTGAAGACGAGACTGAAGACCAGTCCGATAATCGTGACGCCGAGGATCGTCGGGAGGAAGACGATCGCCCGTGCGAGGTTCCGACCCTTCAGCCGTTGGTTGAGCAGGACAGCGATGAACAAGGCGATGACGTTCTGCAACAGCGTGACGGAGACTGCGAAGACGAGCGTGTTCCGTAGCGCGTGCAGGTTGTAGGCGAGCTGGGCGGAGCCGAAGAACGTCGCGTAGTTGTCCAGGCCGACGAAGTGGACGGGTAGGAACGGCAGGGACCTGATGTCGGTGAACGAGATGACCAGGATGCCGACCGCTGGCACCAGAGAGAAGACGACGATCAGCGCCAGGCCGACGGCAAAGTACAGCTGAGCGGTGGCCCGCCTCCCGAACAGGAAGGACGTTCTCATTTGGCCAGTCCGGCCGTCCAGTCCTTCTGCGCGGCAGCGGCGGCACCCGCTGCGTCCAAGGAGCCCATCGGGGCGACGCCGGCCCAGTTGAACGGGACCGAGGCGGCCGGACCGGCCTTGGTGTTGGCGATCCAGACGGTGTCCCAGGCGGGCATGAAGGTGGTCGTGCTGTCGGCGATCGAGGTGTAGAAGGCGTTGCTCTTGGCGCCGGTCACCGCCGGGGCGAACCCCGCCTGGTCGTCGAACAACGCGTAGTTCTTGGCGAAGAAGTCGAGCCAGGCCACCGCTGCCGTGGGGTTCTTCGCATTGGACGGGATCGCCAGCGAGAGCTCGACCTTCCCGCCGAGCAGCTTGTTGTCGGCAGCAGTGTCACTCGCGGGGAGCGGGAAGTACCCGAAGTCCAACGCGCTGCCACCGGCCTTCTGCAGGGTCGTGGTGTTCCATGTGCCGTCACCCATCATCGCGAACTTGCCGTTGACGAAGTCGGCAGTCATCGTCGCGTAGTTGACGCCGGCAAAGTTGGGCTCGGCATACCCGAAGAGGGTCTGCAGCCTGGTCAGCACCTCGGCCTGCGGGCCACTGTCGAGCTTCACCGACCCGCCGTACAGCCCCTTGGCAAGGGCCTGCTTGGCGTCGGTCGTCGGGTAGAGGCTCTGGACGATGCCCAGCGTGGTCACGCCCGCCGAGTCCTTGCCGGCGATGCCGATCGGCACGATGCCCTTGGCCTTCAAAGCGTCGCACGCCGCGGTCAGCTCCTGCCAGGTGGTGGGCACCGCGATGCCGTTCTGCTGGAAGATCTTCTTGTTGTAGAACATCCCCGTGTAGTAGCTGAGGCCCGTCGGCACGCTGTAGCTCTTGCCCTTGTACTTGGAGGCCGCCAGCACCGTGGGGTTGAAGGAGCTGAGGAACGGCTGTCCCGTCAGGTCGAGGAACCCTCCCGCGTCGGCGAGACGGGCGTCGTCACCGGCGTTCGCCGCCGGCACATAGCTGGGCACCTCGCGGGGAAAGGCGACGACAATGTCCGCACTGCCGGCAGTCAGGCGCGACGAGCGGGCCTGGTTGTAGTTCTCGTTCGGAACCGCCGAGAAGGCCACGTTCACGCCCGGGTTCGCGGCTGTAAACGCCTTGTTGACCGCCGCGAAACCGGCGTCGGAACCGGCGGCACTGGACACCAGGACGTTCAGCGTCCCGCTGACAGCCCCCCCGACTGTCGGTGCGGCGCCTCCTCCACCCCCACCGCTGCTGCACGCACTGAGCACCACCGCGCCCACCGCCGCCGCGATGACGAGGACGGGACTCCGGAACCCACGGAACTTCGTTGTTGCCATGATCTCTCCGATCAACCGAAACGTTTCGGGTCGAAACGTAGCATCGTCGACGGCGCCGCAGTGTGATCTGGACCGAAACGTTTCGGTCACTATCTCCGGACGGGGCGCACCAGAGAGCTGCGGAAGAGTGGGACCGTGGCGGGTATCTCGACGTCTGCCGGTGCAGAGCCGTCGAGGATGGCGAGGAGCAACCGTGCGGCAGCCTCTCCCAGCGCTCGCGGGGACGTGACAACCGTGGTGAGGGCTGGACGGACATACGCGCCGATTTCTATCCCGTCGAACCCGGTCACCGACACCTCCCGCGGGACGTCGATCCCGAGAAGGCTGGCCCGAGCGATGAACCCGATGGCCATCAGGTCGCTCGCGCACACGACGGCTGTAGGCGCTCGACCGCCGTCCCCCAGCAGCCGGTGGGCTGCGCGACTGCCACTCTCGGTCGAGAAGTCACCATAGACGACGGGTCCTGGTTTCAGGCCGGCGGCAACCAGTGCAGATCGCCAGACCTCGACCCGTTGCCGTGTGTGGATCAGGCCGCGGCGTCCGGCGACGTGGGCCACGTCGGTATGCCCGAGGGAGACAATCCGCTCCAGCAGCTGCGCAAGACCGGGCAGGTGGTCCTGGTGAACCGACGGCAGGCCGCAGTCCCGAGAGGGGTTGACGGCGACCGCCGGCAGACCCAGCTCCTGCAGCAACGGGACACGTTCATCCCGGCCGGCCATGTCGGTCAGGAACACCCCGTCGATCCGGTGGTTGAGGGCCATCTGTCGGTAACGCTCCAGCGCGGCACGCTGGTTGGCCGCCATCTGCAGCACGAGGGCATACCCACGGCGCTCCAGCACGAGCTCGACACCGGCGATGAACCCGGCAAAGAAGGGATCGGACTCGATGACCGCCGTGGGGCGCTCGATGACGATGCCCACCGCGTACGCTCTCTTGGCCGACAAGCTGCGGCCCCGAAGCGAAGGCACCCACCCCAGCCGGTCGGCTACCGAGAGGATCCGCGTGCGGGTTGCCTCGGATACGCCAGCACTGTTGTTCAGGGCAGCCGAGACCGATGAGATAGACACACGAGCCTCGGCCGCCACGTCGAGGATCGTGACTCTCGGCTTCACCGCACCTCCCGACGCGCTGGGTCTGCCTGCGGCCTTGGCTGATCAGGGCAGCCTCAGCGGTGGCCGAGGTCCACGTAGTCGCGTTCGGTCTCCCCGATGTAGACCTGCCGCGGGCGGCCGATCTTGGTCTCCGGGTCCTCGATCATCTCGCGCCACTGGGCGATCCAGCCCGGCAGTCGACCGATGGCGAACAGCACAGTGAACATCTTGGTCGGAAAACCCATCGCCTTGTAGATCAGGCCGGTGTAAAAGTCCACGTTGGGATAGAGCTTGCGCTCGATGAAGTAGTCGTCGGACAACGCGATCGACTCGAGCTGCTTGGCGATGTCGAGGAGGGCGTCGTCACTGCCGAGCTTGGCGAGGATCTCGTCGGCGGTCTTCTTGATGATCGCGGCGCGCGGGTCGTAGTTCTTGTAGACCCGGTGCCCGAAGCCCATCAGGCGTACGCCGTCCTCCTTGTTCTTCACCTTCTTCATGAACGTGTCGACGTCGTAGTCGGCCCGGTTGATGCTCTCGAGCATCTCCAGCACCGCCTGGTTGGCGCCGCCGTGAAGCGGCCCGAACAGCGCGTTGATCCCAGCCGAGACGGAGGCGAACATGTTGGCCTGGGCGCTCCCGACCATCCGGACCGTCGACGTCGAGCAGTTCTGCTCGTGGTCGGCGTGCAGGATCAGCAGCAGGTCGAGCGCCTTGACGACGGTCGGGTCCAGCTCGTAGGGCTCGGCCGGGAAGCCGAACGTCATCCGCAGGAAGTTCTCGGTCAGCGACAGCGAGTTGTCGGGATACAGGAACGGCTGCCCGACCGACTTCTTGTGCGCGTATGCCGCAATGGTCGGCAGCTTTGCCAGCAACCGGACCGTCGACAGCTCCACCTGCTGCTTGTTGAACGGGTCGAGGCTGTCCTGGTAGAACGTGGACAGTGCCGACACGGCCGACGAGAGCACCGGCATCGGGTGCGCGTCGCGCGGGAACCCGGAGAAGAACGCCTTGAGGTCCTCATGCAGCATGGTGTGCCGGCGGATCCGGTCCTCGAAGTCGGCAAGCTCGGACTGCGTCGGCAGCGTGCCGTAGATGAGCAGGTAGGCCACCTCGACGAACGAGGACTTCTCCGCGAGCTGGTCGATGGGATAACCGCGGTAGCGCAGGATCCCTGCATCGCCGTCGATGTAGGTGATCGCGCTCTTGCAGGAGGCGGTGTTGACGAACCCGGCGTCATAGGTGACGGTGCCGGTCTCCTTCAGGAGCGCGGACACACTGAGTGCGTCGGAGCCGTCGGTCGCCGGCACTGCCGGCAAAACGAGGCTCTTGTCGTCGACAGTGAGCTTGGCCTCGGATACGTGGGTGGTCATCGGTGGCTTCCTCCTTGGGTGCCCGGCGACCTCGACGGTGCCAGACGCGCACCCGACGCTACCCCAGAGTAGGCATCCAGATGCCTGTGGCGTCCGTCACCAGCGCTGCGCCGCGGACGCGACGCGATCATCGGTGGCTGTGAGCGCCACCCGGACGTGCTGCTCGCCGCGGACGCCATAGAACGAACCGGGAGCCACGAGCACCCCCCGGTCGGCGAGCCAGGCCACACTATGCCAGCAGTCCTCTTCCCGAGTCGCCCACAGATAGAGGCCGGCGGCTGAGAGGTCGACCCGGAAGCCCGCGCGCTGCAACGTGTTTCGCAGGATCTCGCGCCGCGACGCATACCGGGCGCGTTGTTCGACCACGTGTTCGTCGTCGTTCAGCGCCGCAACCATGGCGCACTGCACCGGCCAGGGAACGATCATCCCGGCATGCTTGCGGACCTCGAGCAGGCGGGCCACCAACGCGCGGTCGCCGGCGACGAACGCTGCCCGGTATCCCGCCAGGTTGGACTGCTTGGACAGTGAGTAGACCGCGAGCAGGCCCTCGCTGCTGCCGCCGCAGACGCGGGGGTCGAGGATGCTCGGGACGGGCTCGCCGTCCCACCCGAGCTCGGCGTAACACTCGTCCGACGCGACCACTGCTCCGTTCTGTCGCGCCCAGGCGACCACCTTGGCGAGGTGCGCTGCGCCGAGCACCTGACCGGTGGGGTTGCTCGGGCTGTTGACCCAGATCAGCCGAGGACGGGTGGCGGTGGTCTGAGGTCCGTATGCCGCGAACCCGTCGATGACGACCGGCCGCGCCCCGGCGATGCGCGCGCCGACGTCGTAGGTCGGGTACGCCACCGCGGGAATGCCCACGACATCACCGGGACCCAGACCCAGCAGGGTCGGCAGCCACGCCACCAGCTCCTTGCTGCCGATCGTCGGCAGCACCCCGTCCGGGTCGACGTCTGGCACCCCGCGCCGCCGCGCGAACCAGGTGGCGACCGCCTCCCGGAGCACCGGCGTACCCCACGTCTGGGGGTAACCAGGCGCGTCGGAGGCAGCCGCGAGCGCCTCCTGGACGACGAGCGGAGTGGGGTCGACCGGCGTACCGACCGAGAGGTCGACGATGCCACCCGGGTGCTGCGAGGCGACCTGCTTGTATGCCGCGAGCGAGTCCCACGGGAAGTCAGGAAGGGCCGAGATCACCTGACGAGAAGAGTCATCGGGTCACTCGGCGTGCTCTTGCGGCGGCAGCGCCTCGATGATCGGGTGGTCCTTGGCGATGACGCCCATCTTGGCGGCACCACCTGGACTGCCCAGGTCATCGAAGAACTCGACGTTGGCCTTGTAGTAGTCGGCCCACTGTTCGGGGACGTCGTCCTCGTAGTAGATCGCCTCGACGGGACAGACCGGCTCGCAGGCACCACAGTCGACGCACTCGTCAGGGTGGATGTAGAGCGAGCGCTCGCCTTCATAGATGCAGTCGACCGGGCACTCTTCGATGCACGCCTTGTCTTTGAGGTCGACGCACGGTTGGGCGATGACATAGGTCATGGAACGGTGGTCCTCCTGCCGGGCGAGCGTTGTCAGCACCTAGTATGCCGAGTCGTCGCCGTCCGCGGCGCGCGGGGCCGCGTTCGCGGAAGTCGTCCATTGCCCCCTCGACCGCACCTGGAGCGTCGATGACCACCCCACCGACCGCAGGCACTCCGAACCCCCGAGCCCCTTCGCACGGCGGCCTCGTGACATCGGGCGACCCGCTGCGGGTGGGCCGGCGCGTCGTCGTGCGACACCGGCGACCTCTCGGGTCGCTGCCCCCGCTGACCGACGTCGTCGGCACGGTCGTGGCCCTCGACGACATCTCGGTGACGGTGGACACCGCGAGAGGTGAGGTCGTGGTCGCCCGGGCCGACTTCGTCGCCGTCAAGGCCGTGCCGCCGGCTCCGGCCCGACGCGTGCGGCCGCACCAGGCGATCGGGGTCACCGACCTCGAACGGACGATGGCCGACGGGTGGCGCGCGGTCGAGCAGGAGTGGCAGGCAGGCTGGCTGCTACGCGCCTCCAGCGGGTTCACCCACCGCGGCAACTCGGTGCTTCCGCTGGGTCAGCCGGGCGGCACCCTCGACACTGCGATCGGGTCGGCCGAGCGCTGGTATGCCGCGCGCGACCTCCCGCCCACGTGGCAGCTGCCGCTCCCCCCCAGTGGCGAGGCCGCGGACGAGGCGCTGGGTGCGGAGCTGCTGGACCGCGGCTACACCGCTCACCTCCCCACCCTGGTCATGACCGGAGCGAGCTCCGACGTGGCCTCGAGAGCGGTGCTGACGGGGTCGCTCGTCACCGTGACCGTCGACGCGAGCCTGACGATCCCCTGGCTCGAGGCATACGCGCGGCAACGAACGGTCCTGCCCGGTGTGACCGAGCAGCTGCTCACGAGCTCGGCCGGCCAGCGGTTCGCGGCGGTCGCGGGCCCGGATGGGCGCCCGGTCGCGGTTGCCCGGATGTCGGTGCATCCCGGGTGGTGTGGTCTGCAGGCACTGTGGGTCGACCCGGACCAGCGGGGCCGCGGCACGGGACGGGCCCTGGTCCATGCGCTGGCGACCCTGGCCCGGGACAACCGGATGCCGTCGATGTTCCTCCAGGTCGAGCAGGACAACGACGCGGCCATCGCGCTGTACCGGTCGGTGGGGTTGACGACCCACCACACCTACGCCTACCTGCACCGCTGATCGCCCACCTCTCCACGGACCGAACTCACGGTTTCTCCGACCGGACTCACGGTTTCTCCGACCGGACTCACGGTTTCTGGCACCGAACTCCACGTTTTCCGACCGGACTCACGGTTTCTCCGACCGGACTCACGGTTTCTCCGACCGGACTCACGCTTTCTCCGACTGGACTCACGGTTTCTGGCACCGAACTCCACGTTTTCCGACCGGACTCACGCTTTCTCCTACAGAACTCACGTCTTTCAGGGTTCCGAGCACTCCGGTGTCCGAATTGTCGACAACTGTGTGAGTCCGGTGGGCGGACGGGCGATGCGGTTCGGCCAGACGCGGTTCGGCCAGGCGCGGTTCGGCTCCTCTGGGCTCGGCTCCTCAGGGCTCGGCTCCTCCGGGCTCGGCTCCTCCGGGGCTCGCTCGCAGTCAGCGGGCGGCCAGCGCGGCCCGCCACAGGTGCATCGTGGCCACCGACCTAAAGGGTGACCATCGGGCGGACGCCGCCAGATCGACCCCCAGCACGGCCGCGCCCTGCCGGGCCACGAGGTCGCTCGACAGCAGGACGTCGGGGTCTCGACAGAGACGCATGATGACGTAGTCGGCAGTCCACGGTCCGATGCCAGGTAGCGCGATCAGACTGCGTCGCAACGCAACCGGGTCGCTCTCCGGCTCGAGGACCAGGCTTCCTCCGGCCACGGCCGCCGCCGCGCCGAGGACGGCGGCCACCCGGCGCCGCGGACCGGTCAGCACCGCCGCGCCGTGCTCGGCCACCGCCTGCGCGGTCGGCATCAGTCGCCATCCGTCGTCGGCATCCCCCACGGCCCGGCCGAGCGAAGCGGTCAGCCGGCCGAGGTGGGTACGCACCGCAGCGAGCGAGATCTGCTGTCCCACCATCGTGCGCAGCAACAGCTCCCACCCGTCGACGACCCCGGGGACCCGCACTCCCGGCGCCCCCGCGACCGTCGCGGCCAGGGCCGGGTCGGCACCGAGGGCGAGGTCCGCGGCCCGGCCGTCACTGTCGAGGTCGAGCAGTCGCCGGACCGTGGCGAGCGCCTCGGCCCGGTCGGACTCGCGCGACAACCGCAGCCTCACCTCGACGTCACGTCCGAGCCGCACGCGGACCAGGGCTGGACCACCGGTCGGCAGCACCGTGCGGGTGTAACCGTCTGCGTCATACCGTTCGACACCAGGCACCGCGTGGGCCTCGAGATACCAGCGCATCCAGGCCGCGTCATACGGCACCGGCAACGCCAGACGCTGGTCGACCACCCGGTTCACGACAGCGTGTCGTACCTGCCGCGGTAGTACACGAGCGCATCGCCCGGGTGTTCGGCGAGGTCGACCGACAGGACCTCCCCCACGACGATCGTATGGTCGCCGGCTACCATCAGCTCGGTCGTGCGGCACTCGACGCTCGAGAGGGCGACGTCGAGCAGGGGGACTCCGGTGTGCGGCCCGGGGTGATGGGCCACCCGGTCCAGCTGCCCGTGCAGCGGTCGGCCCCGGGTGGCCAGCCAGTCGGCCGCCGGCCGCGCCGAACCGGGCAGGATGTTGACGGCCCAGACGCCGGCCTCGATGATCGCGTCGTGGAACCGGGCCTCGCGCTCGACGCACACCAGCAGCAGCAGGGGTTCGAGGGACACCGAGGACACGGCGTTGGCCGTCATCGCGTGGTCGAGGCCGCCGGCCCTCGTCGTCACCACAGTCACGCCGGTCACCAGACGCCCCATGGCCTGTCGGTACTCGTCCGATGTCGGCTGGTCCACTGATGTCGGCTGCGCCACTGATGTCGGCTGCGCCACGGAGGTCGACTCGGCGGATCCCGGATGCGCAACCGACGCAACAGCGTCGACGTCGTCGACGTCGTCGCGGCTCACGCAGCGACCTGGTCCAGCGCCGCCCCCGAGTGGCCGCCGCGATGAGGGGCCAGGGCCAGCCTCACCTCGGGATCGAGGCCGAGGGTGTTCGAGCGAGCGAGGCAGACCGACTCCCCTGGAGGCTGCCGATGCACGCAGCGGGGGCAGGCGATGTCAGGCATGACCATCGAGCCTAACCGCGCACTACCAGCTCGTATGCGAGGGGGCCAGTGTGCGAGCGAGCGCCCGTGACGGGATCGACGCGCACGAACGCCTCGCGACCGCTGAGACGCGCGGCGATGTCGTTGGTCAGGGCGTAGTACCAGCCGTCCCAGACCCGCAGCTGGGTGCGGTGGGCGTCGAGCGCCGCGATCTGGGTGGGGACGTGCACCGGGTCGTGGACGATGTGTGTGACCACGTCGTCGTCCACCGTGGAGGCGGTCAACGGGTCGTCGGCAGCCGGGACGGTGAGGCCGAGGTCTTTGGGCACGTGCTCGCGCAGCCAGGCTCGGTCCTGCGCGATCCAGGACCGCGGGGTGTGGATCTGGAAGGTGGCGGCCGGCCGCTCCTGCGGCCCCAGCTGGCGTAGCGCCGCCATCGTCACCCGGTGGGTCTGGATATGGTCCGGGTGGCCATAGCCGCCGGTGGCGTCATAGGTGACGACGACGTCTGGCCGAAGCCGGCGCAGGTGGTCGGCCACCTGAGCCCCGACCCGCTCGACGTCCGCCCGGGCGAACGCGCGCGGATGGTTCCACGACGGCATACCGGCCATCCCACTGTCCCGCCAGGTGTCGCCGCCAGTGTCGCTCTTCGTCCCGCCGTCCCCGCCGTCCCCGCCGTCCCCGCCGTCCCCGCCCACCCCGCCGTCCCTACCGAGCACGGCGAGGTGGACACCGAGCCGGTCCATCGCGGTGCGCAGCTCCGCCAGCCGCCAGGGCGCGAGCGGGTCTCCCTCGGCGCCCTGCAGGTGGGCGAGCTCGGCCGGGACGACCTCGCCCTCCTCACCGAGGGTGCAGGTGAGGGTATGCACGTCGTCACCGAGCGCGACGTGGTGCGCCATGGTGATGCCGCAGGTGAGCGTCTCGTCGTCCGGGTGTGCGTGGACGAAGAGCAGCCGGGCCATCAGATGACCTGGCGCTCCTCCGGGAAGTGACAGGCGACCCGGTGGCCGGGATGGATCTCCACCGGCAGCGGCACCTCGTCGGCGCACCTCTGCTGGGCCTTGGGGCACCGGGTCCGGAAGACGCACCCGCTGGGGGGGTTCTGCGGCGAGGGAAGGTCTCCCTTGAGCAGGATGCGGTCCTTCTTGCTCTCTCGGTTGGGGTCCGGCGTCGGCACGGCGGACAGCAGGGCATGCGTGTAAGGGTGCAGGGGGTGCTCGTAGAGAACGTCGCGCGACGCCTCCTCCATCACCTTGCCCAGGTACATCACGACGACCCGGTCGGAGATGTGCCTCACCACGGACAGGTCGTGGGCGATGAAGACGTAGGCGAGCTTCTGCTCGTTCTGGATGTCCTCGAGCAGGTTGATGACCTGCGCCTGGATCGACACGTCGAGGGCAGAGACCGGCTCGTCGCAGACGACCAGCTGAGGTTGCAGGGCAATGGCCCTGGCGACCCCGATGCGCTGCCGCTGGCCACCGGAGAACTCGTGCGGGTATCGGTTGTAGTGCTCGGGGTTGAGACCGACGCGCTCCATCAGCCCTTGCACCGTCGTGCGAATGCCCCCCTCGGGCTTGATGCCCTGGATCTCGAACGGTGCCGCGATGATCGACCCGATCGGCTGGCGCGGGTTGAGCGATCCGTAGGGGTCCTGGAAGACCATCTGCATCTCGCGCCGGAGCTTGCGCAGCTCGTCGCCCCCGATGTGGGTGATGTCGTTGCCGTGGAACTCGATGGTCCCGTCGGTCGGCTCCAGCAGTCGCAGGAGGGTCCGGCCCGCGGTGGACTTCCCACAGCCAGACTCCCCCACGAGACCGACGGTCTCGCCCGGCCAGATGGCCAGGTCGATCCCGTCGACGGCCTTGACTGGGGCGTCCGGGCGCCGGATGAGGGTCTGGCGATACTGGGGGAAGTGCTTGCGCAGCCCGGTGATCCGCAGCAGCGGCGTGCCCTCGTTGGATGGCGAGCCGAACACCTCGCGGACCGGCTTGTCAGGAGCGGCTGCGCGGTCGTTGGTGCTCGCGGGGGTGAGAAGGGTGGCACCTGCAGGGTCGCGATCGGGGGACAGTTGCGCGCCGGATGGGTAGGACGGCGTCCCGTCGACCGGCCGGTCAGACGTCTCGTTGCTCATGATGGTCCTCCTAGAGCCGCGGCTTGACGTCGGTCTCGAACAGCTCGCGCCGACGTGGAGCCGGGATGTGACAGCGGACCTGGTGCTCTCCGCCGGAGTCCTCGAGGTCGGGCACGACGGTGCGGCAGGCCGTTCCTTCGACGTTGCTGCGGTATCCGCAACGGGGGTGGAAAGCGCATCCGGACGGCACGTTGATCAGGGACGGAGGGTTCCCGGGGATCGGGTCCAACCGCTCCTTGCGGGCTCGGTCCAGGCGAGGCATCGAGGTGAGCAGGCCCCAGGCATAGGGGTGTTGGGGCTCGTAGAACACGTCATCGACCTTGCCGTGCTCGACGGCTTTGCCGCCGTACATCACGAGGATCTCGTCCGCCATCTCGGCGACGACGCCCAGGTCGTGGGTGATCATGATGATCGCCGACCCGAACTCACGTTGCAGGTCGCGCATCAGGTCGAGGATCTGGGCCTGCACTGTGACGTCGAGCGCGGTGGTCGGCTCGTCGGCGATGAGGAGCGAGGGGTCGTTGGCCAACGCCATCGCGATCATCGCGCGCTGACGCATACCGCCGGAGAACTCGTGGGGGTACTGGTCGATGCGCTTCTTGGGGTTGGGGATGCCCACGCGTCCCAACAGGTCGAGCGTGCGGCTCTTGGCCGCCGACTTCGACATGTCGGAGTGGTGGACCCGGATTCCTTCGGTGATCTGAGTGCCCACGGTGTAGTACGGGTGCAAGGCTGACAACGGGTCCTGGAAGACCATCGCCATCTTGTTGCCGCGCAGCTGGCGAAGTCGCTCGCCGCTGACCGTCATGAGGTCCTCGCCATCGAGGAAGATCGAGCCAGACGTCTGGGCGCGGGTGCGTCGGTGCAGCCCGAGGATCGCCTGGCTCGTCACGGACTTCCCCGAGCCGGACTCGCCGACGATGCCGATGGTCTGGCCGCGGTCGAGACGGAACGTCAGACCGTCGACCGCCTTGACGAGCCCGTCGTCGGTGGGGAAGTGCACCTTGAGGTCGCGGACGTCGAGGTATGCCTGTGAGGTGTCCACGGCGGTTGCGGTGGCGGAGCCGGTCTGGTTGCTCAGAGCCATGGTGGTGGTTCTCCTTCAGCGCGTCGGTTGTACGTGAGGCAGCATCCGGGCTGGGTCAGCTCAGTCTGACGCGGGGGTCGATGACACCGTAGAGGACGTCGACGACGAGGTTGGCGATGACGACGAAGAATGCGGCGATGACGACGACGGCCACGATGACGGGGAGATCGGTGTTCTGGATCGCCTGCAGCGAATACAGGCCGAGTCCCTGGAAGTTGAACACCGTCTCGCTGATGATGGCACCGCCGAGCAGGCCACCCAGGTCGAGGCCCGCGGCGGTCACGATCGGCGTGAGGGCTGCCCGGAGTCCATGCCGGCGGATCACCGTCACCTCTCTGAGCCCCTTGGCCCGAGCGGTCCGGATGTAGTCCTCAGACATCGTCTCGAGCATGTAGGCCCGGGTCAGCCGCACGTAGCTGGCCCCGAAGACGAGCGCCAGGGTGAGCGAGGGCAGGAAGATCGACTGGGCCCACAGCAGCGGCGAGTCGGTGAAGGAGGTGAACTGGGGCAGGGGCCACAGCTGCCACTTGATGGCGACGAAGGTCAGCAGCAGCACACCGATGAAGAACGTCGGCAAGGAGTACCCGACGAGGGCCAGACCGACGAGCAGTCGGTCCGGCCAGCGCCCTCGGTTGAGGGCGGCGATGATGCCGAACAGGACGCCACTGATGATCCACATGACGAACGCGCCCAACGCGATCGACGCCGTGACGGGCAGTCCGGACTTGACGATCTCCGTGACGCCCTGCGTCTTGACGGATGAGTATCCGAGGCACGGAGCGGGGCAGGTGTAGACGAGCTCGGGGTGCGCGGCCTTGAGCGCCGGGTCGTCCGGGAAGTCGCGGGAGACGAAGAAACCCTTGATGAAGTTGAAGTACTGCACCGGGACCGGCTTGTCGAAGCCCAGCTTGACGCGGTTGCCCTCGATGACCGCGGGGGTGCAGTTCTTCGCACAGGTCAAGGTCGCGGGGTCGATGGGTGAGGCGAAGAAGACGAGGAAGGTGGTCATGCTGATGATGAGGAGCATGACGACCACGGCGATGAGCCGGCGCACGATGTAGAAGAACATGATCGGCCGCCTGACGGCGCCTCACCTGCCTCTCGCGAAGGGGTCTCGTCCACACGGTGCCGGACGGGAGGAGGTCCTCCCGTCCGGCACGGTGTGGTGATGCCGGTGTTACTGGGTTTTGCTGGGTCGTCCTGGTGACGCGTCTAGGTCACTTGAGCGAGATGGTGGCCAGGTCGAGGTAGCCACCGAACTGGGCGTTCACCTGAGCGCCAACGACGCCGGAGCCCTGGACGAAGGTGAACTTCTGGCTCACCAGCGGGATGACCCCGCCGTCCTTGCTGATCATCTGGTCGACGGCACCCCAGGCCTTCTCACGGGCGTCGGTGTCCGGGATGGCAAAGGCGGCGTCCATGGCCTTGTTGGCCGCGTCGCTGTTGTAGTAGCCGTAGTCCTGGTTGGAGCTGGTCGGCGTGATGTTGATCCGACCGTCGAACAGCGGCGGCATGTCGGTCGAGCCGGACGGCCAGTCAGCACCCCAGCTGGCGTAGAACGCGTCGCGGTCCTTGAATGCCGCGCCGGAGATCGTCCGGTAGTACTTGTCGGTGATGCCCTCGAGCGTCACGTTGAAGCCGGCCTGGTCCCAGGTCTGCTTCAGCGCCGAGAACGCCGCGTCGCGCGTGGCGGTCTTGCGGTAAGCGACCTTGATGTTGACCGGGAGCGTCTTGCCTGCGTCCTGCAGCACCTTCTTCGCGCCGGCCGCGTCACCCGAGGTGGGGGCGCCGAACGGGTTGAAGCTCTTGTCGTAGCACTTCATCACCGGGTTGCAGATGCTGTAGGTCGGGGTCATCACCTGGGTACCACCGTTGGCCGTCACATAGGCGTCCCGGTTGGTCGCCATGGCGAACGCCTGGCGCACCTTGGGGTCCTGCATGACCGCGCTGGTGACGTTGGGCTGCACATAGTCGACATAGGGGGCGTCGGTGCGCAGGACCCGGCTGGCCGCCGCAGGGTTGGCGGCGATCTGCGGCAGAACCGACGGCGGGGCCGTGGCGAACGTCATGGCCGTCTTGTCGTTGCCACCGTCGGCGAGCATGCGCTGGTAGATCGTCTCGGTCGTGATGCCCTCGATGTCGACGATCTTGTCGGGGTAGGCCTTGCGGACCTTGTCCGTGCTCTGGTCCCAGTTGGGGTTGCGCACCCAGGTGCCGCCCTTGTTGGCGTCGAAGGTGCCCGACAGCATGTAGGGGCCGTTGGAGAAGACGTCGAACAGCGACTGGGCACCCTTGTCCTTGTCCTTGCGGACCGGGGAGAAGGCCGCGAGCGACGCCGTCGCCTGGTTGAAGTCGGCCCACGGCTTCTTGAAGTGCAGGGTCAGGGTCTGCCCGTCGCAGGTCACGGCCTTGTCATAGTCCGCCTGGCCCACACCGCTGTAGGGGCCCTTGTAGGTCGGGCTGCCGTCGGCGCCCTCCGGGACGTCGAGGAAGCTGAGGATGTAGGTCGGACCGTTCGAGATGACGTCGGTCGCGAAGGTCCGGGAGATCCCGTACTTCACGTCGTCGCAGGTCACCGCCTTGCCGTCCTGCCACTTGGCGTTGTCGACCAGGGTGAACTTCCAGGTCTTGCCGCCGTCCGTCATCGTGCCGGTGTCGGTGGCGAGGTCGGGGACCAGCTTTGCGCTGTTGCCAGCCGTGTAGGTGGTCAGGCTGCGGGCATAGGCGCGGGACGCGAACTCGAGGTCCGCACCGACATAGGCCTGCTGGGGGTCCAGGCCGTTGTGGGGGCCGACCTGCAGCATGTAGAGCGTCCCGCCCTTGGCCTGAGCCACCGGGCCGGATGTCGCGCCTGAGGTCCCGCCGGACCCGCTCGAGCTGCAGGCCGCCGCGGCGAGGGCAACGACCGCGCCGAGGGCGAGACCGGTCGCGCCCTTCTTGGTGCGCATCATGTGTTCTCCTTGTGTGCACTTTCCACCACGAACAGTGCGGTGGACCTTCCCCGCAGCGATTGCTGCGGGCTGAACATCGTGAGCCGGGTTGGTCGCGATGCGGATGTGGGCCGGCAGGGTGGGCGAGCCGTCACGAGCGACCCGACTTGGGGTCGAGCGCGTCACGCAGGCCGTCGCCGAGCAGGTTGAGGGACAGCACGAGCACCACGACCGTGAGGCCGGGGATGAAGAAGAACGCTGGGTCCGTCAGTGCGTAGACCACACCGGAGTTGAGGATCGCACCGAGCGACGCCGCCGGCGGGTTGAGCCCGACCCCGAGGAACCCCAGGGTGGCCTCGGCGCTGATGTTCGCCGGCATCACCAGCGTGACGTAGACGAGGATCGGTGCCCAGAGGTGCGGCAGGAGCTCCTTGAAGTAGATCCGGCCGTTCTTGGCGCCGAGCGAGCGGGCCGCCTCGATGAACTCACGTTCTCGCAGCGAGAGCACCTGGCCGCGGATGATGCGCGCGAAGAAAGGGAAACCGAAGAAGCCCAGGACGATGACCATGAAGATGATCTTGGGCGTCGGGGCGCTGGCGTCCTGGTTGATTGCGTTGGAGATGAGCTGGACGAGGACGAGCTGGAGCGACAGGAGCATGAGCGTGCTCGGGAAGCTCAGGACGAGGTCGGTGAACCGGCTGATCAGCCAGTCGACCCGGCCACCGGCAAACCCGGCGATGATCCCGAGAGTAACCCCGAGGACGAGCGAGAGGACCGTCGCGAGGACCGCCACCGTCAGCGACGTCGTCAGGCCGGTCAGGAGCCGGGACAGGACGTCACGCCCTGTGCCGGGCTCCACGCCGAACGGGTGGGACCAGCTCATCCCGCCGCCGAAGCCGTCGGGCAGGGAGCCCAGCCCCGTCACGAGGTCCGGGTGGTTCAGGTCGGGGTTGATGATTCCGAGCTTGGCCATCAGCGGCGCGAGGATCCCGAGCAGGAGGAACAAGACGGTGACGCCCAACGCGACCATCGTCACCTTGTCGCGTCGAAGCCTGCTCCGGGTGATCTGCCAGGGCGTGCGGCCCTTGATGGCGACGGCCCCGTCGATCGCCAGATCTTCGGCGGTCTCCAGGACGTCGCCGGTGTCCTCCTGGCCCGGGGCTATCGTCATACGTTGTCGCACCTCACGCATCGACGCGATCGGCGGTCCCCCAACCGCCACTGAACGTCGAAACCATAGTGCAGGCATTCCGGCCATCGCACCGGCTCGCAGATACGTCGCCGGATCGTGACCGAACAATGACTTTCCTGAGAGGCTACTGTGAAGGTCGCGCTGGGCGATCTGTGCCCGGCCAGCGCTCAGGAGCCGTCGTGCTCGACCTGGATGGCGGCGAGGTCGACGCGACCACCGAGCAGGACGTTGTCCTGGTATGCCTCGACGCCGGACCCGTGCACGAGCACCCGCTGCCGGGCCGCCAGCGGCAGGACGTCGCCGGCGGCTACCAGCCTCATGTCCAGCGCGGACCAGGCCGCGTTGCGGGCGACGACGTCCGGTGTCGCGGCGGCCGCCGCCGCCTCGGCGACCAGCGCAGGCTCCGGACCGCGACCGGGTGCCGCGTCTCGCGTGACGAGGTCCGGCAGCACGGCTCCGCCGCTCGGCCACGCGGCGCTCAGGCTGGTCCAGGTGAGGTCGTAGCTGCTCGGCCCGTCAGCCGCCGGGGAGGCCCCTGCCGCCACTGGCACGAGCGACACGGCAAAACCGGCTGCGGCCCACGTCGTGGCGAGCGCGCGTACCGCCCGGTCTGTGGCTCCTGACGAGGGGTAGGCGACGCGCAGGGGGACCGGGAGGGTCAAGCCGGCCGCCTGCAGTACCGACTTCGCGCCCGCGACATCCGTGACATCCGTGACAGTCGAGGACGTCGCGGAGGTCGCGGAGGTCGCGGAGGTGCCGGAGGTCGGCACCCGGATCGAACCGTCGTCGGCCCGGCCTGGGACGCTGCGCGGGAGCGCGGAGGTGACCGGCTGCATCGCCGACCCGTCGGCAGCGACATAGGCCTGCCGGTCGGTCGACAGCGCCAGCGCCCGGCGTACCGCGGGGTTGGAGCCCACCGGCGTCACGGGGTTGGGCAGCAGCGCGTCCACCTCACCGGAGTCGGGCCTGGTGGTCCGGGCGGCGAGGCTCGGCCCAACCAGCTGCGGATAGATCGCCGGTGGCGCCTCAACCCAGGTGACGGCCGTGTGACCGTCTGCGGTGTCGTCGATGATCTGTTGCACGACGGACGTGCCGGCGGGCAGCACCGTGACCTCGATGACGTCCGGCCAGGCCAGCCGGACCGGGTCGTCGCGGCCGACCCACTTGCGGTTGCGGACGAACCGGCCGCCCTCCCCCGGGTGCCAGACACCTTCGAGCATGTACGGCCCGTTGGAGAACACCGAGAACCGGTCCGAGCGGTCGGTGTCCTGGTCCTTGCGCACCGGCGCGAAGGCGGGCAGCGAGACGATCTCGTCGAAGTCGTACCGCGGGCTGTTCAGGTGGAAGGTGATCTGATGGGCCGTGCAGGTGACCGCCTTGTCGTAGAGGTCCTGACCGACACCCGACCATGGACCCTGGTATGCCGACACGCGGCTCCCGTCGGCCGCGGTCGTCGCGGGGATGTCGAGCAGCTGGACGGCCTGCGTCGAACCGCCGGTCATCCGGTCCGTGGCGAAACTGCGGGAGACCCCGTATCTCACGTCGGCACAGGTGACGAACCGCCCGTCCTGCCAGGTCGCGTCCGACACGATCGGGAAGGACCAGGTGCGCCCCCCGTCGGAGACGCTGCCCGTCGTCGTCGCCAGGTCGGCGACCAGGCCCGGGAGGAATCCCACCCCCGCCGGGGCGTGCGTCGTCAAGGTGCGCAGGTAGGTGCGGATCGCAAAGGAGCCCTCCGGCCCGGAACCGATCCGCTGCGGGTCCCAGGCGGTCACGTCCTGGTCGATGAGCAGGTGCAAGGTCCCGCCCCGCGCCGTCGGCGAGGGGGAGGCGACCTGCTTGGTGGAGCACCCGGTGAGAACGAGGGCGGCGCAGAGCAGCAGCGCGGTGACGACGGCACCACCCGGCCGTCGAGCCAACCAGGCCCGCAACCGTGACTCGAGAGCCAACCCGGCGCCCTCAGGCTCGCGTAGCCAGCTCGGACTTGGCTGCCGAACGTGCCCGCGCAGCCGTCCGCGCACGCTCGGTGGCGTCGAGGACGACCTTGCGGATCCGCACCGCCTCGGGCGTGACCTCGACACACTCGTCCTCGCGGCAGAACTCCAGCGACTGTTCGAGGCTGAGGTTGCGCGGCGGCACGATCTTCTCGAAGTTGTCCGAGGAGGAGGCGCGCACGTTGGTGAGCTTCTTCTCCTTGGTGATGTTGACGTCCATGTCGTCGGCTCTGGAGTTCTCTCCGACGATCATGCCTTCGTAGACCTCGGTCGTCGGCTCGGTGAAGAGCGTGCCGCGCTCCTGGAGGTTGACCATCGCATATGCGGTCACCACCCCCTTGCGGTCGGACACCAGGGAGCCGCTGGTCCGGGTGGTGATGGCGCCGTACCACGGCTCGTAGTCCTCGAAGACGTGGTGGGCGATCCCGGTTCCCCTTGTCTCGGTGAGGAACTCGGTGCGGAACCCGATGAGACCACGCGACGGCACGAGGAACTCCATCCGGATCCAGCCGGTGCCGTGGTTGGTCATCTGCTCCATCCGACCCTTGCGAGCCGCGAGGATCTGGGTGATGGGCCCGAGGAACTCCTCCGGCGTGTCGATGGTGAGGCGCTCGACCGGCTCCTCGACCTTGCCGTCGACCTCCCGGGTGACCACCTGCGGCTTGCCGACGGTCAGCTCGTGGCCCTCGCGGCGCATCTGCTCCACGAGGATCGCCAGCGCCAGCTCCCCGCGGCCCTGCACCTCCCAGGTGTCGGGGCGCTCGGTCGTGAGGATCCGCAGCGACACGTTGCCGACGAGCTCGCGGTCGAGCCGGTCCTTGACCATCCGGGCCGTGACCTTGGCTCCGCGGACGCGACCGACCATGGGGCTGGTGTTGGTGCCGATGGTCATCGAGATGGCCGGCTCGTCGACGGTGATGAGCGGCAGCGGGACCGGGTTGTCGGCGTCGGCGAGGGTCTCGCCGATGGTGATGTCCGGGATGCCAGCGACCGCGATGATGTCGCCGGGACCGGCGCTCTCGGCGGGCTTGCGTTCCAGGGCCTCGGTCATCAGCAGCTCGGTGATCTTGACCTTCTGCTGGCTGCCGTCGTGACGGCACCAGGTGACCTGCTGACCCTTGGAGATGGTCCCGTTGAACACCCGCAGCAGCGCGAGGCGGCCGAGGAAGTTGGACGAGTCGAGGTTGGTCACGTGCGCCTGCAGGGGGAGCTCGTCGTCGTAGACCGGCGCCGGGATGGTGTCGAGGATCGTCGAGAAAAGCGGCTCGAGGTCGGCCTGGTCGGGCATCTCGCCGTTGCCCGGGCGGTTCGTCGACGCGCGGCCGGCGCGGGCGGAGGTGTAGACGATGGGGAACTCGATCTGGTGCTCGTCGGCGTCGAGGTCGAGGAAGAGCTCGTAGGTCTCGTCCACGACCTCGGCGATGCGGGAGTCGGGACGGTCGACCTTGTTGATGCACAGGATCACCGGCAGGTGTGCAGCGAGCGCCTTGCGCAGGACGAAACGGGTCTGGGGCAGCGGCCCCTCCGACGCGTCCACGAGCAGGACGACGCCGTCGACCATGGACAGTCCGCGCTCGACCTCGCCACCGAAGTCGGCGTGGCCGGGGGTGTCGATGATGTTGATCGTCACGCCGCCGGCGAGACCCGCGTCGGCGGCCGCCTTGCCCTTGTAGTGGACGGCGGTGTTCTTCGCGAGGATCGTGATGCCCTTCTCGCGCTCGAGGTCACCGGAGTCCATGGCGCGTTCGTCCACGTGCTGGTGCTCGCCGAACGCCCCGGACTGCCAGAGCATCTTGTCGACCAGCGTGGTCTTGCCGTGGTCGACGTGCGCGATGATGGCGACGTTCCTGATGTCGTCGCGAGTGCGTAGAGCCATGACGCAATTCTCTCAGGGTTTCGGTTGTCCCCCGACCATCCGGTGCCCCAACAGACGCACGATCGGCAGGTCCGCCGGGAGCCAGTCCACGGCATACAGGTCGCTCTCCTTCAGCCAGCGCAGCTCGTCGTGGGCCTCCAGGGGTTGCGGCGTGCCCCCGGTGACCACCGCGAACCAGATGTCCATGCGGTAGACGTCGCCGAGCGGCCAGCTCCCGTCGTCGCTATCGCACGGGATCGGGTCGCCGAGCTCGACGCTCACCCCGAGCTCTTCGCGAATCTCGCGGTGCAGTGCGGCGATGCGGGTCTCGCCCGGGTCGACCTTGCCACCCGGGAACTCCCACCCCCCGGCGAGCGCCGGCGGCTCGGTCCGTCGGGCGGCGAGCAGCCGGGTCGGGTGAGCAAGGTCGTCGACGATCGCGGCCGCCACCACGCGTACCGGCCGCTGCTCGGATCCGGACGACACCTCTGACACGCCCGACACCGTATGCCGAGGCTCGGCCGACGCATACGGTCCCGTCGACAGGCACGAAGCCCCGGAACGACGCGTTCTCGCCGCGCTCAGCCGTTCGTGCATGTCGGTCGGACCAACGCAAGTCCCAGGTATGCCGGGCGCCACCACGCGTACCGGTCACCGCTCGGGTTCGGGGGCACCGTTGTACCGTCTGCGGTTTGGTGAGCCTCTCCTTCGATGACACGGGGGTCCGGACGGGGCATCGTGGGTGACATGGACCAGGCCCTGGCTCGCGAGCACGAGCTCCACGAACCGCACGGCAACACCGGGGCCCGGCTGAACTGGTTGCGAGCCGGGGTGCTCGGCGCCAACGACGGCATCGTCTCCACGGCCGGGGTCATCGTCGGCGTCGCCGGTGCGACGACCGCCCGCGCTCCGGTGCTCACCGCCGGCATCGCCGCGCTCGTCGCCGGCGCCCTGTCGATGGCCGTCGGCGAGTTCGTGTCGGTCAGCACCCAGCGCGACACCGAGCGCGCCCTGCTCACCCTGGAGCGCCGTGAGCTGACGGAGACCCCGGAGGAGGAGCTCGTCGAACTCACCGAGATCTACCGCGGCAAGGGGCTGGACCCTCAGCTCGCCCAGCAGGTCGCCGTCCAGCTCACGGCGCACGACGCGCTCCGGGCCCACGCGGAGGTAGAGCTCCAGATCGACCCCGACAACTTGACGAGCCCGTGGCACGCGGCGTTCGCCTCGATGACGGCGTTCTTCGTCGGAGCGCTGCTGCCCCTGCTTGCCGTCGTGGTCACCTCCTCGAGCCAGCGGGTGCCGGTGGTGGTCGTGGCGGTGGTGGTGGCGCTCGTCCTCACCGGGGTTCTCAGTGGCCGGTTGGGCGGCATGGCTCCCGGGCGCCAGGTGGCCCGCAACGTCGCAGGGGGGCTGCTGGCGATGATCGTGACCTACGCCATCGGCGTCTTGGTGGGCGTCCACCTCTGAGCACGTGGCACCGGGCCGGTCTCAGCCCGTCAGGGTCGCGACGAGGATGGCCTTGATGCTGTGAAGGCGGTTCTCGGCCTGGTCGAAGACGATCGACGCCGGGCCTTCGAAGACCTCGTCGGTCACCTCGAGCGCCGTGAGCCCGTGCGCCGCATACACATCGCGGCCGATCTGGGTCCCGAGGTCATGGTAGGCGGGCAGGCAGTGCATGAACCGCACCTGCGGGTTGGCCGTACGCCGCAACAGGTCGGCGTTGACCTGGTATGCCGACAGCCGGGTGATCCGTTCGGCCCAGACCTGGGTGGGCTCCCCCATCGAGACCCACACGTCGGTGTGGAGGAAGTCGACCCCGTGCACCCCGGAGTCGATGTCGTCGGTGACGGTCACCCGAGCACCGGTCGTGTCGGCGACGGCGCGGGCCTCGGCGACCACCTCCGGCCGTGGCTGCAGCTCCCGCGGAGCGACGATCCGTACGTCCATGCCCATCAGCGCTCCGAGCGCGAGCAGCGAGTTGCCCATGTTGAACCGGGCGTCCCCCACGTAAGCAAAGGCGATCTCCGGTGCGGGTTTCATGCTGTGCTCGATCATCGTCGCGGCGTCGCAGAGTGCCTGGGTCGGGTGCCAGTCGTCAGTGAGACCGTTCCAGACCGGCACACCGGCATACGCCGAGAGGGTGTCGACCGTCGACTGGTCGGACCCCCGGTACTCGATGCCGTCGTAGAACCGGCCGAGGACGCGCGCTGTGTCGGCGATCGACTCCTTGTGCCCGATCTGGCTACCTGACGGGTCGAGGACCGTGACGTGGGCACCCTGGTCATAGGCGGCCACCTCGAAGGCGCACCGGGTCCGGGTCGACGTCTTCTCGAAGACCAACACGATGGACCGACCGACCAGCCGTTGGTCCTCGCGGCGCTCCCGCTTGGCTGCCTTGAGGTCCAGGGTCAGCTCGACCAGGTGGGCCCATTCCTGCGGGGTGAAGTCCAGCTCCCGCAGGAACGACCGGCCGTGGAGCGCGGCGGAGATGGCGGTGTTGGACACGTCGCCCATGCTAGAAGGTCACCGCCAGACGCCCCGACGTCACGGCGTTGTCACAATTTTGCAATATCGGCGGCGTGTTGCGCCAATCCTCGCGCGCTGCGGCGACGTATCACCACAGACTGAAGGTGCTCCTCCCCACGTAAGGCGCAGACCCGTAGGCGCGAGCAGGAGTGCTTCACCCGAAAACTTTGGCGGTTGGCCCGTTGTGGTACGTGAACCGCCACCACGCCCGGTCCCGGTGGGACCGGGCTTTTCGGTGTCCGGGCGCCGCCTCGGTGATGGTGTGCACTCACCGAGCACTGACCGTGAAGCTTTTGACCCCTCCTGGGGGGTCAAAAGCTTCACGGAGTTCAAACCGAGCAGCAACGTTCACCCGCTCCGTGACGTGTGAGATGCGGCTCAGGACTGGTCCAGCCACCGGATGACCGCCTGGACGCGGCGGTTGCCGGCCGGGTCCTCCCAGAGGTCGAGCTTGGTCATGATGGAGCGGACGTGGGACTCCACCGTGCGCGCCGACAGGGTGAGCCGGTCGGCGATCGCGCTGTTGGACAGCCCCTGTGCCATGAGCTCCAAGACGGAGCGCTCCCGGTCGGCGAGGGCCGCAAACCGCTTGCGATTGCGGTGGCGGGCCAGGAGCTCGTCGGTGATGAGCGGGTCGATGACCGTTCGGCCGGCGGCCACCGCCCGGGCGGCATCGAGGAACTCGTCCAGTGCCGTGACCCGTTCCTTGAGCAGGTACCCCAGCCCCGAGGTCTGTTCCGTCAGCAGGCTGGCGGCGGCGCTGGCCCGCACCGACTGACTGAGCACGAGCACGGCCAGCCCCGGTTGCTCGGTCCGCAGCAGTGACGCGGCCCGCAGGCCCTCGTCGCCCTGCTCGGGTGGCATCCGGACGTCGGTGATGAGCAGACGCGGTCGTGTGGCGCGCGCGATGGTCAGCACCGAGTCGTAGTCACCGGCCTCACCGACGACGGTGAAACCGTCGTCCCGCAGCAGGCTGACCAGCCCGGCACGGATCAGCGCAACGTCTTCCGCGACGACGACCGTGATGGGCGCGGCCTCGGCGCTCCGCGGCCACCAGATGGCATGAACCAGCTGAGCGGGCTCCCCGATCGAGGCGGCCAGCTCGTCCGACCAACGGGCAGGGGCCGGTCTGGGCAGCAGCATCCGGACGACCTCGGTGCCGAGGATGTCCCCCGGATGACCGCGCTCGGACAGCTCGCGAACCAGCCCGACAGAAGCGGGTTCTGGGGCATCGGCCCGGTAGGTGACCTCGGCGACGTGCAGCGCGAGTGACGTCACGGGCTGGTCCTGCTCGGCCTGCTGCCAGTCGATGGCCGTCGCCACGGCGTCCGCCGTCCCGGTGAACAGGGCCAGCCCGGCCCGGTGCGGGAACCGACCCCCGTGCTCCTCGACTCTCGCGCGCACAGCCGGTGTCGGCCCGGGAGCATTGCGTGGCCAGGCCAGCAGGGTCGTGGTCGTCACGGGTGGCCGGTCCCAGCCTCGGTGGGAAGGCGGATGACCCAGCCACCGTCGTGGCTCGACACCGTGCCGTCGAGGGCCGTCACTCGGTCACGCACGTCAGCCGCGGGCGCCGGACCGGTGTGAATGACCAGGTACGGGCCGTCCTCGCCCATCGCCTCCTCCACGGTCGCGGCCGGGTCAGCCTGCGCTGCCAGATAGGTGGTCATCTCGATGACCGGAGCGTACCGACGATCCGGCACCAGGTGGCCGCCCAGCGAGGCGCGCAGCCCACCGGTCGTCAATGACGCGGAGAGGACCCCGTGCGAGATGGCTCGTACGTCGGCGGCGACAGCGGTCAGCCGCGCCACGACGTCCGCAACGGGCGTCCCGCCTGCCAGTGCCTGCGCGACCGAGTCGAGCTGGGCCAACGGGCCGTTCACCAGCGTCGTACGCAGGGCCGACCGTGGCTCGTCCGAGGCGACCAGCAACCGCTCCGCCAGTATCCGGGCCTGTTCGAGGTCGCTGGCCGCGGACGCCCGCAGGCGCTCGGTCTCCATGATGAGCCCCGCCCCGGTCGCCACGATCTCCACGGCGTCGGGGTGAGCGGTGGTGGCTGCGTCCTGGTCGATGAGTCCGATGAGCCGCGATCCGCGGACGATGACCGTGGTGGCGCGGTCGGCGGTTCCGGTCTCGGGAGCGGCACTGCTGCCTGCGGCGCTCACCCAGCTCTGCGCACCGTCGATCGGATAGCGGACTCTGATCGACGGGTCGGCGAGCGCCCGTGAGAGGTACTGCTCGACGTTGACGGTCGACGAGCGAGGGGCAGGCGTGCCCGACGGTGACGTCGGGATTCGAATGGTCAGGTCGATCCAGCCGATGCCTGCTGCGAGAGCCCCGACCAGGAAGGCGGGCAGGATGACGAAAAGCGTTGGGTCGAGGCCTGAGGAAAGGTCGCGTGTCGGTGAGCCGAACGTGCAGGTGACCGCCCAGACCTCGCTGACGGTGAGTGCAAGGGCCCAGCAGGTGACGGGCCAGATGATGGGGCGCGCCGCGACCCGCGAGGCTCGCGGCATCCGGCGGACCACAGAGGTGCCGACGAGCACGAGCGGCCCCGAGCACACCAGTGCCGCGTGAACGACGAGCAGGAGCTTCGTCAGACCTCCGACGGGGCCGGGCGACGTCGTGAACCACAGAGCGGTCGGGACGGACCCTGCGAGAACGAGCACGAGGACGAGGACGAGGACGACGCCGAGCGTTGCCGATGCCCAGAAGCAGCCAGACACCACGCGCACGATGCGCGGGGGAAAAGTGAGTGCGGAGTACCGCGACACGACGAGTGCTGGCAGGGGCGCCAACAACAGGCCGGTGACGCCGGCGACCTGTGCCACCGGCCCGAGGTCCGTGGTGCGGCAGGCGGCAAGCATCGTGGCGAGCACGGTGAGCCCCAACAGCAGGCCCGTGGGCTCATCGGCATGCCGTTGCGTCATGGCCGTCGCCAGGGCGGGAGCGGCGAAGGCGCACAGGGAGACAAAGACTGCTTGCCCACCGTCGATACGATCGATGCCGATGCGCGTGACGATCCCGGTCCAGCCCGCGCCCAGAGCGACGACAGTGCCGACCCACAGCGCCGCCACCTCGAGGCGTCGGCGACTCATGCTGTGACCGCCACCTGGTCGGTGGGTCGACACACCCGGATGTCCAGCACGGTGCCGCCCAGAGGGGTGCTCGTCACACGGACGGACCCGTTGAGGGCGGCCATCCGGCTCGCGATGCTGGGAGGCACGACGGCGACGTCTCCGATGCCGTCGTCGCTGACGCTGAGTTCTGCGTCCACCGCATGAATGCTGAGGCGCACCCGGATCAGGCCCGCGCCAGAGTGCTTGACCGCGTTCGTGATTGCCTCGCCGGCGGCGAGGTACAGGGTCAGCGCGAGGGGGTCATCGGAGCGCAGGTCACCATCGGCGTCGACGAGGGCGGGGATGGGGCACACCGTGGCGAGGGCGTGCAGCGCGCCGGCCAGCCCGCCCGCCAGGGCCGCTGGTGTGGCCTGGTCCACGAGCGCGAGGATCTCGCGACGCACCTCACCGATGTGTTCGATGATGCCGTCCGTCGTGGGCGCACCACGCCTGGCCGACAGGCCTGCCGCCAGTGCCAGCCCGACGAGCAGCTGCTGAGCCCCGTCATGGAGGTCACGCTCCAGCTGGCGTCGGCCGCTGTCGGTGGCCGCCACCAGCTCACGTGAACGGGACCGCACCTCGGCTCGCCGCGCGTCCGCAATCGCGGTAGCCCGCTCGTTGGCAGACCGGGCGGCGATGAGACTGACCGCCAGGTCGGCGAGCAACGGCGACAACGGCGTTGACGCGGCAAGCTCTAGCGCGGCCGTGGTCGAACCCGTCTCGTCCAGGACGGGCAGCAGCCGGCGGCTGGCGTCGGCCTCGGGCAAGGTGACGCCGGCCGCGTCGATCCAGGTGCCGTCCGGTCGCCGGTAGCGCACCAGCGCCGTCGGATCCCCGGTGGTGGCCGCTGCTGCCGCGGAGGGAGTGACGACAGCCGGAGCAGACTGCAGGTCGACCTCGCGGTGCTGACGACCCATGGAGACGGCTCGACGTCGACGACGCGCCCCGACCAGCACCCCGAGCGCGACGAAGCCCATCATGAAATAGGCGCCGAGGAGGGTGAGGAACCGCCAGATGCTCAGGGCTGGACCGTAGCCCAGCAGGTTGCCGAACACCTGCCAGGCCAGGTGCAGGACGAGTAGGGACGCGCAGATGAGCACGCCGGACGTCGTGATGGGCGTGATCAGCGGCCGGACCGCGGGAGGCACGGCTCGACGCCGACGCACCAGCAGGACCAGGACGATGGCAGCAGGGAGGGCCTGCGTGGCCAGGGCCTGGACGGGGTCGACGACGCGAAACACAGACGGAATGGCGAAGAGGGCCTCGAACGGGTCCGGCCAGTCTGGAGATGGACTCGGCTGACGGCTGAAGACACCCCCCACGAAGACGAGCACGGCGCCGGCCACGGTCCACCAGGTGACGATGCGCACGAGGCGTCGGCTCGGGCGGCCGGTCGGCCAGCTGAGGAGGATGACGACGATGAGGGGCTCGACGAGGAGGCCGACCCAGGCGAGATCGCCGGCCAAGCGAGATCGCGGCCAGCAGTAGCAGATCAAGGCGAGCCAGTCTGCGGCGGCGGCCACGTAGAGCAGGCGACCGGTCGGGTTGGCCGGAGCGCGCCACCACCACCACCAGCCGACACTCAGTCCGAGAACCCCACCGAGCAGGCGCACGACGACGAGGACGATGTTGTAGCCGTCCCAGGCGGCACCATGCATCCAGTTCCGTTCGGCGAGAACGGATCCGCTGACGACAAGGGCGACTGCAACGACCGCCGTTGCCGGGAGCAGGGCTGGGTTCCGGCGGGCGTCCAGTAGACGACGCATACCGGCACCTCCTTGTGCGTCGGACGTCTCGCACGCGCTGGTGTGTCCCGGGACCGTCGTGCTGGTGGTCACGGGACGGTGATCGTTGCCGTGGCGGAGGTAGGGACGTCGTCGGTGATCTTGAGAACGTAGCGCCCCGAGAGCCCGGTCGGCACCGGTACGCACATGAGCTCGTTCGGGCTGGACTGGTCGCTCAGCCACGCCGTGAGAGGCGGGGTGATGACCGCCGCGGTGGTGCCGTCAGGAGCGGTGATGCTCATCTGGCTCAGCGCGTTGGCGTGGCGGGCGAGCGACCCGGCGCCGACCGTCCCGTTCACGGCGACGACGGAGGTCGTCTTGGCCGACGGGATGAAGGCGGTGATGCTCGGGGTGCCCGAGCACGACCAGGGCAGCAGCTGCGCCGAGGTGATCTGGAAATAGATCTGACCGGGGGTGGTCAGACGAGTGGGCGGCGTCAACGTGACCGGGCTCTCACCCGACCCGGACGCGCCCGGCTGCAGCGGGATGAGCCACTGGTGGTTCGCCGACTTGCCGAGCACGAGGACCGCCTTGTCCAGTAAGGCTGCGGTCGGGGCTGGGAAGCTGAGGCTTGAGGTGGCCGTGGTTCCGGCGACGACCTGGGCATCGGGGGTGACCCTCTCGATCGGGACCAGCCCCGAGCCGTCTCCCGGGTCGAGGCTGACCTCCTGGTCGACCTGGCCGAGCCGCCGGTCGGCCTGGGAGGTGTTCGTCAGCGTGACCCCGATGGTGATGAGGTTGGCCTTCGGGTCGATGCTCGCCGCCTTCACGGTCACCTTGAACCCGGCGAGCCAACCGGTTGAGTCGAGAGCGACCGACTGCGCCGCTGCCGCTGCCGCTGCCGCTGCTGTGCTGGGCGCCGACGGGGTGACTCCAGGCCTGGGGGTCGGGGTCTGCTGACTGCTCGGGGACGGCACGCTAACTGAGACGGTGGAGATTCCCGTAGGCGTCGCATCGGAAGCGCCGCCGCACCCGGTGAGCAATCCGGCACCGAACAGGCCCACGCCGATGATGGCGATGCGCTGCAGATTCGTTGTCATACCAACGAAACTAGGAGTCGGTCGCTGGTCGGACCTGAGCGCCAACACTGAGAATTTTCCAGCGTCAGCGCGGAGCGACGGGGGTGGCACGGACGCGCGCCCGCACGATGAAGCCCAGAGTTGTCGAAGGCTCCAGCCATGGGGCCGTGAGTCAATTCGTACGACCCCACGTCCTGCGACCGGCCGCCTAGCGCGCGACGCGCACGGTGCCCCCGGAGGGCAGATCCGCACCAAGGGAGGCGACGGCATGAATGTGAGTACCGAATCCGCTTCGGAGATCCGCAGTCCGAAGTCTGTGGTCGAGGAGTATTGGGCCCGCCTTCACCGACGGGATGAAGCGGCCCTCGATCTGGTGGCCGAGGATTTTGTCAACCACGCTGCGGCGCCTCAGGGCCGGGCCGGAATGCGGCAGATCGCGCTCGTTCTGGACCACGACCTCGGGAGTCCGGACATCCGCATCCACCACGTGGTCGCCTCTGGCGATCTGGTGGTGGTCCACCTTGATCTCTGGTCGGGACCCACGCCGGGTCGACTTCTCCGCTGTTGAGTGCTGTTCCGGCGACCGGCAAGCCGGTCGTCTGGACCTTCATGCACCTGTTCCGGGTCAGCGACGGGGTGATTGCCGAGCATTGGGCCTGCCGTGACGACCTCGGACTACTGGTGCAGCTGGGCGCCTTTCCGACAGCCCGCCATTAGCCGCGAGCGGCGAAGGATTACCTACCAACAGGTGTCAGGCAACCTTGCCGACGCACGGCGGGCGGGCGGCCTCTGCGCTGGTCCCGGCCAGGACGCCGATGGCTGATCATGAGAGACGGGCCGCGTGGGCCTGCCTCCCTGTCTCGATGAGGTGGCGCTTGGCCTCCGAGCGCTCGATGCTCGCGCTACGCAGGGCACGGACCGCCGCAGGAATTCTCCCTTGCCGGCAGCACAAGCCCTCGCACCGGGCACGATCCACGACCGGCCGGTCAACGTGGACTCGGTGTTCCGCGCGCCGTGCGAAAGGCAATGATCGCCATGAAGATCCCTTCTTCCGCAGGTGGTCCTGGAGGATCACCCAGGCCGTCGACCCCGACTGACGGCCCACCTCGCCCACGTCCCGGACTCGCTCTTCGAGGTGCTGGCCGAGCACGTGGCGCTGGGACCATTGAGAGCTGGCTCTTCGCCGACGTCGAGGCAGCCCCAACCGAACACCGTCCTGGCCGTCCAGCGGTCTCGAGGCCCCGATACGCCCACTACGTTCGCGACGCTGCGGCCCTGTTAGGCCGCTCAGGTCTTCACCCCTGGGGAGGGCAGAGTCAGGCACGTGGGGCAAGCAGCCTCGGACTTGCGGCGTTAGACGTTGAAGCGGAACTCGACGACGTCGCCGTCGGTCATGACGTAGTCCTTGCCTTCGATGCGGACCCGTCCCGCAGCCTTGGCCGCGTTCATCGACCCCGCCGCCACGAGGTCGTCGAACGAGACGACCTCGGCCTTGATGAACCCGCGCTGGAAGTCCGTATGGATCACGCCGGCCGCCTGGGGTGCCGTCCAGCCTCTCCCGATCGTCCAGGCCCGCGACTCCTTCGGGCCGGCCGTCAGGTAGGTCTGCAGGCCCAGCGTGTGGAACCCGACCCGCGCGAGCTGGTCCAGCCCCGACTCCTGCGCCCCGACCGACTGCAGCAGCTCGAGTGCCTCGTCGTCGTCGAGCTCGGCCAGGTCCATCTCGAGCTTGGCGTCGAGGAACACCGCATCGGCCGGTGCGACGAGCTCGCGCAGCCGCGCTGTCAGGGCGGCGTCGGTCAGCTGCTCCTCGTCGAGGTTGAAGGCGTAGATGAACGGTTTCGTCGTCAGCAGGGACAGGTTGCGCGCCTCGGCCAGGTCGACACCGGCGGCCGCGCCGAAGGCATACAAGGTGTCGCCCTTCTCCAAGACGGTGCGCGCGGCGATCGCGTTGTCGAGCGCCCCCTTGCGGTCTTTGGTGACGCGCGCCTCCTTCTCGAGCCGGGGCACCGCCTTCTCGAGCGTCTGGAGATCGGCGAGAATCAGCTCGGTGTTGATCGTCTCGATGTCGCCTTCCGGCGAGACCTTGCCCTCGACGTGGACCACGTCGTCGTCGCGGAAGACCCGGATCACCTGGCAGATCGCGTCGGCCTCGCGGATGTTCGCGAGGAACTTGTTGCCGAGTCCCTCGCCCTCGGACGCGCCGCGCACGATGCCGGCGATGTCGACGAACGACACCATCGCGGGGATCGTCTTGGCACTGGAGAGCAGCTCGGTCAGCACCCCGAGCCGCGGGTCGGGCAGCGGGACGACGCCGACGTTGGGCTCGATCGTCGCGAAGGGATAGTTCGCGGCGAGGACGTTGTTCTTGGTCAGCGCGTTGAAGAGGGTGGACTTGCCGACGTTGGGCAGTCCGACGATGCCGATGGTGAGGGCCACGGGAGCAAGAGTCTAGTTGGGCTCGGCAGCTGCGTCGGACGCCCGCGGAGCGCGTATGCCGCACAGCTGCCGGGATTGCGCGACGAACCGGCCGGTGCTGTCCCACACCACGGCGTCCTCCTCCATCAGCCCGGTCGTGACGTTGCGGCTGGTCAGCTCCACCTGCAACCAACCGGGGGCCGGCCGCGCGCGCACGTGACCCGTGAACTCGAGCGTCGGCGCCCAGCCGAGGATCCCGAGGTCGAAGGCGACCGGAGGCAGCGCGTCGAGGGCGAACAGCAGCATCACCGGGTCCGGTTCCCTACCGTCGCGCAGCCTCAGCCAGCCACGCATCACCCCGTCGCCGCTCGGCGTGCCGACGGCCCACCCAGCCGTCGCCGGGTCGATCCGTAGGTCCAGGCGGTCGAGCATCGACGACGCCGCGAGGAAGTCCGGCGGCGCGTCGGTGGAGGACACGCAGGCGTCGGGAGGGGGCATGGCTGGAGGCGGCACCGACCGCAGCACCGTGGCGGACGCGTCCAGGTCACCGAACGTCGCCAGCGCGCGCATCCGTTCCACGAGGACGCCGTCCGGCCCCGCCTGGCGCACCGACATCTGCCCGGTGGACATGGACCGTCCGACGCGGAGCACCTCGGTCCCCACCTCGACGGGTCCAGGAGCCGAAGGCGTGAGGAAGTAGCCGCTGAACGCCAACGGGTCGCCGTGCGCCCCCTCGTTGTCCAGACGTCGCTGCAGCGCCGTCGTCGCGAGTGCCATCAGGACCCCCCCGTTGACACCGTTGCCGATGCGCCACCCCTCACCGAGCCGGCCGCGGTAGGCGCCGATCCGCTCGGGGACGTCCTCGAGGGCGATCTCGGCATCGAGCTCATAGACCATGGTCAAGAGATATCAGTGCGGGACGGGCCCGTCGTCCGTGGCCATGTCGGTGGCGGCTGCCATCGTTCTGATCATGGACATCCTCATCACGCTGCTCGCCCTCGTGGTCGGTGCGCTGCTCTCGTGGCTGGTCGGGCAGGCGAGGTATGCGACCCTCCTCGCCACCGCGACGACCGAGCGAGACCTGCTGCGCGAGCGCGTGATCGACCTCGAGGCCGTGGTGAGCCAGGACTCCGAGACCGCACAGATGATCGCGCCACTGCGCTCTAGCCTGGAGCGGGTGGAACGTCAGGTGCACGACCTCGAACGCGAGCGGGTGGCGCAGTTCAGCCAGGTCGCCGCCGAGCTCACCCGGGTCAGTCGGTCGACGACGGAGCTCGGTGCCCAGACGGCCTCGCTGGTGGGGTCGCTCAACGCCTCGTCGGTGCGCGGCTCCTGGGGCGAGGTGCAGCTGCGGCGGGTCCTCGAGCTGTCCGGCATGCTGGCGCGTTGCGACTTCGACGAGCAGGTACGCGTGACCGACGCCTCGGGTGGCACGGCGATCCCCGACGTCGTGGTGCGGCTGCCGGGTGACAAGCAGCTCGTCATCGACTCGAAGGTTCCGCTCACGTCATTCCTCGCGGCGCAGGCCGATGGCCTCAGCCCAGCGGACCGCACCGCCTCCTACGCCGCCCACGCCAAGGCTCTGCGTGGCCATGTGCAGACGCTCGCCGCCAAGGCGTACTGGTCTGCCTTCGAGACGACCCCCGAGATGGTCGTCTGCTTCGTGCCCGGGGAGTCGATCCTTGCCGTCGCCCTGGCGCACGACCCCGACCTGCACGAGTTCGCGATGCGCCGAAGGGTAGTGCTCGCTTCTCCCGCAACGCTGCTCGCGCTCGTGCGCACGGTGGCCTTCACCTGGCAGCAGGACGCCTTGACGGACCACGCCCGCGAGCTGCTCACCCTGGGCCGTGACCTGCACGACCGGCTGGCGTCGCTCGGGACCCATACCCGCACGATGGGCACGGCCCTACGCCGATCCGTGGAGGCATACAACGGCTTCGTGGGCTCGTTGGAGACCCGGGTGCTGCCCAGCGCGAGGCGGCTGCACGCCATGGGCCTGGTCGACCGCGACCTCGAACCGCTTCGCCCGCTGGAGGCGACCCCGCGTCCGCTGACCGCCGTCGAGCTCATCGAGGCGCTCGACTCCGACGTAGGGCGCCCCGATCTCGACCTCGACGCCGGACTCAACGACGGCCTCGACGACGGACTCGACGACGGACTCGACGACGTCGTCTCAGTCCGTGGGTAGGCGAGGGCAGCACAGTCCTCGACTGCGCCTCGGCCTCCTCCTGCGGTCGCGCCGACAGCCGGATGACGACCACGGCTGAGCGTCGGAGGTCAGCGCAGCGCGCTGGCTCCTGTCGCCGCCGGGTCGTGACGGACGTTGTCCGGTTCGGACCCCGACGCGGCCTTGAGGTCGCGCCGTAGCTCGCTCGGCAGCGAGAACAGCAGGGACTCCTGCGCCGCGACCACCGGCAGAACGTCGTCGAACCCGTGGGCGGCCAGGTAGTCGAGCACGCCACGCACCAACACCTCGGGCACGCTGGCGCCGGAGGTCACACCTACCGTTGCCACCCCGTCGAGCCAGGCGTCGTTGATCTCGTCGGCGTAGTCGACGAGATATCCGGCGCGTGACCCGTGCTCCAGCGCGACCTCCACCAGGCGTACGGAGTTGGAGGAGTTGCGTGACCCCACCACGATCATCAGGTCGCAGTCCGCGGCCATCTGCTTCACAGCCAGCTGACGGTTCTGCGTCGCATAGCAGATGTCGTCGCTGGGCGGGTCCTGCAACCGGGGGAACTTCTCGCGCAGCCGGCGGACGGTCTCCATCGTCTCGTCGACCGACAACGTGGTCTGGGAGAGCCAGACCAGCTTGTCCGGGTCGCGCACCTCGACATCGGCCACTGAAGCGGGGCCGTCGACCAGCGTGATGTGCTCGGGAGCCTCACCGGCCGTCCCGACGACCTCCTCGTGGCCCTCGTGACCGATGAGCAGGATCTCGAAATCGTCGTCGGCGAAGCGCACCGCCTCGCGGTGCACCTTGGTCACCAGCGGACACGTCGCGTCGATCGTCTTGAGGCCGAGGGCGCGAGCCTCGTCGTGGACGATCGGCGCGACCCCGTGGGCGCTGAAGACCACGGTGGCGCCTTCGGGGACCTCGTCCGTCTCGTCGACGAAGACCGCGCCCCGCTTGCGCAGCGTCGTCACGACATGCTTGTTGTGGACGATCTCCTTGCGCACGTAGACCGGTGCGCCATACAGCTCCAGGGCCTTCTCGACCGTCACGACCGCCCGGTCCACGCCCGCGCAGTACCCTCGTGGTGCCGCGAGCAGAACCCGCTTGGTCGGCGCCTCAGCGGGTCGCGAGTCGTGCGTGTCGAAGGCGCCAGGCATACAGCCATCGTACGTGTCGTCCTACGCTGGCCCGATGACCGCAGGACCGCCCCTCCCCGAGCGGGCGGCCGAGACCAGCGCCGAGCGCCCCTGGCCGGTGCGGGTGCTGAGCCTGAAGATCAGCGACTACGTCGAGAAGATGTCAGCGTTGTGGGTCGAGGGTCAGGTAGTGCAGGTCAACCGGCGGGCGACCACCGCCTACCTCGTCCTGCGTGACCCGGACGTCGACATGTCGCTGACGGCGAGCATCTCCGTGCACGCGATCGCGGCGATGGGCGCGCCGCTCGTCGAGGGCGCGCGGGTCGTGTTGCAGGCCAAGCCGGTGTTCTGGCCCAAGCGTGGCACCCTCGTCCTCGACGCCCGGCAGATCCGGCCGGTCGGCGTCGGTGACCTGCTGGCCAGGATCGAGATTCTCAAACAACGACTGACCGCTGAAGGCCTTTTCGACGCCGACCGCAAGCGCCCGCTCCCGTTCGTGCCGCGGTGCGTCGGGCTGGTCACCGGACGGGAGAGCGCGGCCGAGAAGGACGTCGTCGAGAACGCGCGGCGCCGTTGGCCGTCCGTCCGGTTCTCCGTCCGCGAGGTAGCGGTTCAGGGCGCAGCCGCCGTCACCGAGGTCACGAACGCGGTGCGCGAGCTCGATGCAGACCGCGATGTGGACGTCATCGTCATCGCCCGTGGCGGCGGCGCGGCCGAAGAGCTGTTGCCGTTCTCGAACGAGACCCTGCTGCGCGCAGTCTCCGAAGCCGTAACCCCCATCGTGAGCGCCATCGGCCACGACGTTGACACCCCTTTGCTCGACTTCGTCGCCGACTGGCGCGCATCGACGCCCACCGACGCAGGTAAACGCGTCGTGCCCGACGCCGCTGCGGAGAGGGCCCTGGTTGACGGGCTGCTGTCGAGGTCCCGCGGCAGCGTGCTGCGCCGACTCGAGCAGGAACGCCACCGGGTCGAGGCGCAACGGTCCCGGCCGGTGATGGCCGACCCGGCGGCCTTCCTGCTTCGACATCGCGAGCTCGTGAGCGCGCTTCGGGCACGAGCACACGACCGGCTCAGCGCACGCCTCGCCCGAGAGTCGGACCAGGTCGGGCACCTGGCGCGCCAGGCCCGGGCGCTCTCGCCGCAGTCGACCCTCGACCGCGGGTATGCCGTCGTCCAGCACCGCGACGGCGGTGTCGTTCGGTCCCGTCTCGAGGTCGAGGCGGCCGAGCTGTTGCGGGTCAGGGTCGCTGACGGCGACTTCGGGGTCGAAGCCGTCGGCCGGTCGACATAGCCGCACGTCGAGCTTATCGGCAACCATTGGGTCAGGTGTCCGACGCTGAGTGCTCCTGGCGAGCGGGCTCGTCGTCCCGCTGGTAGCGCCCACAGGCGTACCGTTTCGAAGGTTGCGGTCGGAGTCGGAGATCAGGACCAAAGGCCCTGCCGCAATCACCTCGGTCCGGGCGATGCTGGTCACGATCCCGCTGTGCCTGTTCGAGACCAGGAAGACCATGACCACCACTGCGAACCACCGTCCCATCGTCGTCGGCGTCCACGGCTCCCCCACGAGCTGGCCGGCTCTCGCCTGGGCCGCCGAGGAGGCAGCGACCCGACGACTACCACTGTCCCTGGTCTGCGCGTGGGACTCCCACTACGACCTGTCGAGCATCGGGGTCCTGCCCGACGCCGTGCGGCGGCACTGCGAAGGAATCCTCGACGCCGCGCGTGAGCGGGTCGAGGCCGTCCAACCCTCCGTCGAGGTCACGGTGCAGAGCTTTCTCGGACCGGCTGCGCGCGTCCTGGTCGACGCTTCACGAGAGGCCGACACCGTCGTCGTCGGATCGCGGAACTACCGGCCGATCCACTCGGCCCTGATCGGCGGCAGCTCCCTCGCCGTCGTTGCCCACGCCACCTGCCCGGTCGTCGTGGTACGCAGCACTGACGAGATGGCCAAGCACGAGGGCGTCGACCACCAGACAGTCGGCCACGTCGTTGTCGGGGTCGACGGATCCGACGCGTCCACCGACGCCATCGGCTACGCCTTCGCCCACGCCTCCCAAAGAGGGGTGCCCCTCACGGTGCTGCACACGTGGCAGACGGAGTATGTGGCCGGTGTGGTCTCAGACTTGGCGGTCGAGGACGTGTCGACCCGGCTGGGTGAACAAGAGATGGCTGTTGCGGCGGAGTCGATGGCGGGCTGGCGCGAGAAGTTCCCCGACGTCCAGGTCAGCAGCCGCGTCGTGGCATCGAACCCCGTCCTGGCCTTGGTCGACGAGTCGACAACCGCCGGCCTCATCGTGATCGGCAGCCGCGGGCGTGGCGCGATATCTGGCGCGCTGTTCGGCTCCATCGGGCATGGCGTCCTGCACGGTTCCCTGTGCCCGGTCGCAGTCGTCAAGCCCGAGCACGGCCGGCGTTAGGTCGTCCTCAGCCTGCCTGAGTCACCGTCACCGTCACCGTCACCGTCACCGTCACCGTCACCGTCACCGTCACCGGTCACCGTCGTGCGACGACGCCCCCGGCTAAACTCACCCCATGGGCACCGCCGCTGCTCCCCTCGATGTCTCGACCATGCACGCCCGCCTCGACGCGCTGCGGGTTGGCGCGTCGAAAGCCGGTGTCGCGGCTGTGGTCGTCACCCCGGGATCCGACCTGCGCTACCTCCTCGGTGTGGGCGGGACGTCGTTCGAACGGCTGACTGCGCTGGTCGTGCCCGCGGACTCCCATGCATCCGCAGTCTTTGTCTCACCGGCATTGGAGTTCGCCGCACTCGGCGACATCCCCCTCGGCGAGCTGGACGTGGAGGTTCGGACCTGGGTGGACGGTGACGACCCTTACCGCCTGGCCCTGGGCGGTCTTGTTGCGGGCCGGCTGGCTGTCTCCGACATGACGCCGGCTCTGCACGTCATCCGTCTGGCCGACGCAGGCGAACGCGAGCAGGTGCTCGCCGGACCGGTGCTTCGCGAGCTGCGGATGCGCAAGGACGCGGCCGAGCTCCAGCAGCTGCGCCAGGTCGGCGAGGCCATCGACCGAGTCCACGAGCGGGTTCCACAGTTCCTGCACCCTGGCCGCACCGAGGCGCAGGTCGGAGCCGACATCGCGGCGGCAATCGTCGAAGAGGGCCACGCGACGGCCGAGTTCGTCATCGTCGGCTCGGGTGCAAACGGGGCCAGCCCGCACCACGGAGTCAGCGACCGGGTCATCGAGCGGGGTGACGTCGTGGTTGTCGACATCGGCGGCCCGCTCCCGTCGGGATACAACTCCGACAGCACGCGCACGTATGCGGTCGGCCCGCCGCGCGAGAGGGATGTGCCGGCGGCATACGCCGCGCTGCAGGCCGCCCAGCAAGCAGCCGTAGACATGGTCCGGCCGGGGGTGACCTGCGAGCAGGTCGACCATGCGGCTCGGTCTGTGCTGCACGAGGCTGACCTCGCCGAGTACTTCATCCACCGCACCGGTCACGGGATCGGGCTCGACGTGCACGAGGAGCCCTACATCGTCTCGGGCAACGACCTGCCCCTCGAGCCGAGCATGACCTTCAGCGTCGAGCCCGGCGTGTACTTCGCCGGCCGGTGGGGTGCCCGGATCGAGGACATCGTCGTCGTCACCGCAGACGGTGTCGAGCGGCTGAACAACCGGCCTCACGACCTCGTGGTGATCTGAGGACCGAGGCGCCGGACCGGACCCTAGGCTGGGTGTCATGGCTGCGCCCAAGACACGCATCAGGGACGAGGGGAACCTCGACGAGCGTCCCGCAAGGACCGACGAAGCGACCGACCAAGCGACCGACGAAGCGGCCCAGGTCGCGATCGAGATGCACTCACCTGCCCAGGCGTCCGTGCCCGAGTTCTCGGACGTGCCATCCCTGTCCTACGAGGCGGCCCGCGACGAGCTGACGACGATCGTGGCGCACCTCGAAGGTGGCCAGGTCCCGCTCGAGCATGGAATGCAGCTCTGGCGACGCGGCGAGGCGTTGGCCGCCCACTGCACCTCCTGGCTCGACGGTGCCCAGCGAGAGATCACCGGCCAGTAGCCCTGACTGGTGTCAGCCGGCCAGGGTTCAACCGAGTCCAAACCAGGGTCCAGTCAGCGCCGATCCCACGTCGGGTCAGGACGGATGAGCCGGCTGGAGTGCGGTGGTGAAGGTTCTCAGCTCGCTGTCCTCGGCGGTCGCCGTGACCACCGTCGCAAGTGAGGTCTGGGCAGCCGCGCCAGAGGGCACGTCGACAAGGCTGGTCCGTTTTTGCGCGGAGTCGTAGTAGCGCTGCCAGCTGCGGCCTGCGACCTCGACGGTGCCCTGGGGCACGCCGTTGCTCGTGGCGTCCCGCACCCAGTTCGGGCTGGCCGTCTTTGTCTGCCGGATCGCGATGTAACCGCCCGATGGTGTCGACCACCCACCCTGCCAGGTCAACAGGTCGTCCGTCGTCTTCGTGTACCTGGCATTAGTTGGCGTCCAACCCGACGGAAGCCCGACCGGTGCCTCGTAGGGCAGGCCCGACTGCGTGACGGCGTCCGATACGACGGACGCCGCGTCGACGGCCGGCTGATGGATGGCTGAGACCCGGGGCACGATGGCGATCAGCACGCCTACGAGACCCAGGATGACGAGGAGCGAGCGCGCCATGTTGGACCCCGAACCCATCGAGTATGCGCTGCGCGGCACCGGTTCCGGTTGTCCCGGTGACGGATGCTCGTCCGACCCCGCGGGCATGCCCTCAGGCGCCTGCTCCGGAGATCGGTCCTGCGCACGCGTACTCACCCCCCCATCGTCTCCCGCGCCCCGCCGACGACCAAACGGGCCCACCCCTAGAGTTGACCCGACCTGCCCCTCTAGACCCGACCTGCCCTCTTGGCCGCGAGGAGACGTGCGACGATGAGCAAGCCCAACTTGGCGCGCCCCCGCGTACTCGTCGTCGGTGAGGCGCTGATCGACGCGGTCGAGCGCAGTGGTGCAGCTGCGGTCGAACACGTGGGGGGCAGCCCAGCGAACGTCGCGTTCGGGTTGGCCGCACTGGACCACGAGGTGTCGCTGGCGACCTGGATCGGGCGTGACGATCGTGGTCGTCGGATCGCCGAAGCCTGCCGGACCTTCGGGGCGTCGCTGGTCGAGGGCAGTGACGGGGCGGAACGGACCTCGGTCGCCACCGCCGTCCTGGACGAGAACGGCGCGGCCAGCTACGAGTTCGACATCACCTGGAAGGTGCCACCTCTGCTTGGGTTCGACAGCGTCGGCCACGTGCACACCGGGAGCATCGCGGCGGTGCTCGAGCCGGGAGGCTCCCAGGTCCTCGACGCTGTCCGCCGGGCTCGTGCCGCGACGACGGTCTCCTATGACCCGAACATGCGGCCGACCCTCATGGGTTCGGCCGACGAGGTACGCGGGCGAGTCGAGGCGCTGGTTGCCCTGGCCGACGTGGTCAAAGCCAGCGACGAGGACATTGCCTGGCTCTACCCCGACCAGTTCGTTCCCGACGTGCTGCGTCACTGGGGCACCCTCGGTCCAGCGTTGTCCGTGGTCACCCGGGGCAGCGAAGGAGCCCTCTTCGCCCTCTACAACGCGGGCGCCGTCGTCACCCACCCGGCCTTCGACGCCGAGGTGGCGGACACCGTTGGCGCCGGCGACTCGTTCATGGCCGGCCTTCTCTCGGGCCTGCTGGACGCCGGTCTGCTAGGAAGCCCAGATGCCCGAACGCGGTTGCGGTCGGCCTCGATCGCCGACGTACGCCCCGCGGTCGACCGCGCGATCCGCGCAGGGGGGATCACGGTCTCGCGGGCAGGCGCATACGCCCCCAGCCGCATTGAGCTGGACTGACCGACCTCCCACCGGACTACCGGCCGGACCTCCCACCGGACCACCTGCCGGACCTCCCACCGGACCACCGGCCGGACCTCCCACCGGACCACCGGCCGGACCTCCCACCGGACCACCGGCCGGACCTCCCACCGGACCTCCCACCGGACCTCCCACCGGGCCGCCCACCTCCAACGCGACTATGCCTTGCCCCACAGGTGGGGCAAGGCATAGTCGGTTAAAGGCGGTGATGAACATCCGCCGAAGGCAGTGACCTCAGCCTTTGACGGCTCCGGAGGTCATGCCGCGGATGAAGAACCGCTGTAGGGCGAGGAACACGATGATCGGCACGATGATCGTGACGAACCCGGCGGAGGGGATGAGCTCGGTGCCCTGCCCGGTCTGTCCCTGCAGGCCTTGGAGGGCGACGGTCAAGACGGTGTTGTCGCCGCGGCCGAGGAAGAGCAGCGCGATCAGCAGGTCGTTCCACACCCACAGGAACTGGAAGATCGCGAACGACGCCAGCGCGGGTGTGGACATCGGGATGATGAGCCGCCAGAACGTCGTGAAGTGGCTGGCGCCGTCGATCTTGGCCGACTCGATGATCGCCATCGGCAGTCCGGACATGTAGTTGCGCAGAATGTAGACCGCCAGGGGCATCCCGAACCCGATGTGCGCCAGCCACACCGCGACGAACGTGCCGTTGAGGCCCAGTGAGCCGTAGAGCTTGAGCAGCGGGACGAAGGCCACCTGGTTGGGCACCACGAGGAGCCCGACGATGATGATGAAGACGATGTCACGCCCGCGCCACTGCATGAAGGTGAAGGCATAGGCGGCGAAGGCGGCGATGAGGATCGGGATGACCGTCGCTGGGACCGCGACGACGAAGCTGTTGATGAACGCCTGGCTCATGTTGACGCCGGATGAGTTGTCGCTCAGGACCTGTGAGTAGTTCTGGATGGTCCATGACGTGGAGAACGGGTTGAACAGGGCCGTCCACCAGCCCGAGCTGACCTGTGAGTCTTTGGGACGGAAGGAGTCGATGAGCAGCCCGAGGACGGGGATCATCCACACCACGCACAGGACGATCATGAAGATCCGCACCAGCGGGGTGGCGCTGCCTGGACCGCTTCCCGACTTGGTCTGGCGCAGCTCCTGGGTCGGTTCCTTCGGCGCTTCCGGCGCCCCAACACCGGGCTGAAGTGATGTGCTCATCGGGTAGCCTCCTGGGCCCTGAACTGACGCACCTGGTAGACCAGGATCGGGATGATGGCGATCATCAGGATGACAACGATGGCTGCAGCCTGGCCGCTGTTGCCCTGGGTGAACAGGGTGTCGAAGAACCTGCGTCCGACCACGTCGGTGTTGTAGGCACCGTTCGTCGTGACATAGACCACGTCGAAGACCTTCATGACGCCGATGAGTACGGTGATGAAGACGGTGATCACGGTCGGCCAGATCTGGGGGACCACGATGCTGAAGAAGATCCGACGCTCACCGGCGCCGTCGATCCGGCCGGCCTCGATGGTGTCGTCCGGCACCGACTTGACCGCTGCGGACAGCAGCACCATCGAGTAGCCCACCTGGGTCCAGATGAGGATGATCATCAGCAGCAGGCTGTTGAGGTGCAGGGTGTCGACCTGGTACCAGTAGACCGGGCTCTTGCCGAACAGCCCCGTGATCGCGTTGAGCAGGCCGGTCTGGGGAGTGCCCTCCGGCTGGAACTGGTAGATGGACCGCCAGATGGTAGCCGCGCCCACCATGCTGATCGCCATCGGCAGGAAGATGAAGGTCTTGCTGACCTTCTCGCCCTGAGGCTTGAGCCGGTCGGCGAGCACCGCCACCCCGAGCCCGAGGACCACCGTCAGGGCGGGGACGATGACGATCCACAGCACGTTGTTCAGAAGGACCTGGAGGAAGCTGACGTCGGTCAGCAGGTCCTTGTAGTTCTTGAACCCGATGTAGGCGCTCGAGTCCTCGTTCGCGAAGCTCAGCTGGATCGTCGTGATCGCCGGGTAGATCAGATAGACCGCGATCGCGAGGATCGCCGGGCCGGCGAACATCCACGGCTTGACGCGGTCCTCCCACCGGCCCTTCAACGACTCCGCCAGCTTGTTGAGCAGCCAGTAGAGCAACATGGCGCCGCCGATGCCGCCGATGATGGCGATGGCCGCGTTGAGGAGCTTGATAGCCACTGAGCGAGTCCTCTCGTGATAAGGGTGGCGACTCTCATAAGGGTGGCGACCGCTCGGCCGCCGCGGGGCTCACCCGATGGTGGCCCCGCGGCTGACCGCCGGCGTCAGCTGCTGGTCTTGGGGAAGCTGGCGTCGATGTTGTTCAGCGTCGTGTCGAGGTCCTGCTGACCGGAGATCCACTTGACCGGCTCGGTCCAGAAGGTCCCGGCGCCGACCTTGGCCGGCATGGAGTCCGACCCGTCGAACCGCGCAGCGGTGGCCTTGTAGAGCACCTCGCTGGCGATCTTCTGCAGGGTCTTGTTCGGCAGGAGTGAGACGTCGGCCGTCTTGTGCGGCGAGAAGGCTCCAGCCTTGGCTTGCTCGGTTCCGTTCTCCTTGCTGGCGATGAAGTTGCGCAGCTTCAACACGTTCGCGTCGTTGTTGAACGCGGCCGCGATGTCACCCGCGACCTCGACCGGGTTGTCGCCCACCGTCTTGGGCGGGAAGGGCAGCGGTCCGGTCTGGGTGTCGAGCTGGGCGATCACCGCATCCGGGAAACCACCCTTGTTCGCCACGAACGTGGCCTGCTTGAACAGGTAGCAGCCGGGAGGCTGAGTGAACAACGCGTTACCGCCGGTCCCGAAGGGCGTGGCGACGATCGACTTGGTGCCACCGCGGACATTGCCGTCGGTGAAGGCGATCTTCTGGAAGTACTCGAACGCCGGCTTGATCTCCGGGCTGTTGAACTTCAGCTCCCCCTTGACCCACTTGTCGTAGTTGTCAGGCCCGGCCAGCCGAAGGACGAGGTCCTCGATCCAGTCGGTGATCGGCCAGCCCGTGGCTGCGCCCGACTCCGCCGCGATGCACCACGGGGTCTTGCCCGCGGCCTTGATCTTGTCGGTCAGCGTGAGCAGGTCGTCGAGCGTTGTCGGTGCCGCGAAGCCGGCCGCGCTGAAACTGGGGGCGTCAGTCCAGATGATGCTCTTGACGCTGACCTCGTTGGGCAGCCCATACACCTTCCCGTCGGCACACGTGCCGGCGCCGACGAAGCCCGGCACCAGCGTCTCCTTGTCCGTCGCCACGGTAGCGTCGTCGAAGGGGACGAGCTTCTTCTGCTTGGCCAGGTCGCACATCAGGCCAGGCTGGGGAAACAGACCGACATCCGGCGGGTTCCCACCGGCGACGCGAGCGCGGATCTCGGTGTCCCACGAAGCCGCCTTGGTGAACTTGACGGTGATGCCGTTAGCCGTCGCCCACTTGCCGACGTCGGCCTTGAATCCCGGCTCACTGTCGGGCCCGAGGCCGTACATCACCTCGACGGTCGACTTGCCGGGGCCGCTGGCCGCCGAGGCCCCCCCGCCGGCGCCGCCTGAGCTCGAACCACCGGACGACAGGCATCCGGATGCCAGGCCCGCGACGCCGATGCCGATGACAGCGGTCATTGTTGCCCTGCGAGTGATCATTTTCTGAACTCCTCCTTGGAGGTGATCCTGGGGGCACCGTTGGCCCCACGCGGGCCGGCCACGCAGGCCGGGCGACTGGAAGACCGGCATCGTCGCCGGCCTCTCCGTCTAGGTGAGGCGCTGGGTCCGCCTCGAGGTGTCTCCTCGTCTCTTCGTCGCTATGAGACACCACACGAGGTGATTCGCGCCACACCGAACTCAGTCGTAGCCCATTCGTGACCTGGACCGGTTCAGGTCCGATGGGACCCCGCCGAGCCGCCTCGGAGGAAAAGAACTTGCAAGACGGCAAGTCCGGCAGAAATGTGCGAGACGCCGGTAGACCCGTGGACCTCCTCCTGTCCACATCAACAGAGCGCATAGGCTAGGTGTCCGTTTGGTGCTCACGTCTGCAAAAGGAGGGCCACAGTATGGCCGAAGTTGCGTTCACGAGTCCCTCGTCGGTGGGTACGGGCACACGGGCGCACCAGCTCGCCTCCAGACACGATGTCCGAACTCTGGACAATCCTGGAGTCGCGTCCGCCGAGGTTGCCTCGCGGAGGCCTGGGCTGTGACGAGCGCGAGCAGGGACTTCGACGACCTCCTGGCGGCCAACCGTGACTACGCGAGGACGGCCCAGGTTGAGGGTTTCGACGGCATCGCGCGCGCCGGCGTGGCGATTGTCACCTGCATGGACTCGCGCATCGACCCGTTGCGGATGGTGGGGCTCGCGCACGGCGACGCCAAGATCTTCCGCAACCCTGGTGGTCGAGTGGACGACGCTGCCCTCGAGGCCTTGGTGCTGGGCGTCCACCTGCTCAGCGTGCGCCGGATCATCATCGTCCCGCACACCCGCTGTGCCATGGCGTCGAACACCGCCGAAGAGCTCCGCGACCGGGTCAGCGCCTCCGCGGGCAAGGACACCACCTGGTACCCCTTCACCGTCGTGACCGACCAGGAGGCTGCCCTACGGCTGGACGTCCTGAAGGTGCGCACCCACCCGCTCATCGGTGAAGACGTCCTCGTGGGGGGCTTCATGTACGACGTCGACACAGGCCTGCTCGACCAGCTGGCCTGAGACGCTACGAGTTCCGGTCAGCCGTGGAGGACCGCCTCGACCCGGGGGATCCGCTCGCGGTAGCCGCGCAGCAGCCGCCGCGCCGTGGTCACCGAGTCGACGAGCGGGTGGAGTGCGAAGGCCGCCTGGGCGGCGGCAGCCGAACCCGTCACCGCAGCCTCGATGGTCAGTCGCTCGACCGCCTTGACCTGCGCCATGAGGCCGAGCTGGTGCAGGTCGGGAGGAGCGATCGGCACTGGGCGCGGCCCGTCCCGATCGACCGTCACCGGCACCTCGACCACCGCGTCTGGCGGTAGTCCCGGGACCGTAGAACCATTGCGCACGTTGAGGATCATCGAGGTCTGCTCGTCTCGGGAGATCGCGTTCATCAGGGCCAGCGCCACTCCCTCGTAGCCACCGACGTCAGCCACACCGGTCTCACCGCCCCGGGGTGACCCCGCATGCTCGGCCGCCATGTAGGTGTCCTCTCGTTCTCGCCGCGTCGCCCTCCAGAGCTGGCCCGCGTGTGCCGGGTCGGCGGCAACGCCCGCGTAGAACCGGTCCTGTTGGCCCTGCAGGAACTCCCCTCGGGTGGGGCCCCCGTCGCGGATCGCCGCGACCGCCTCACGGGTGAAGTACGTGTAGTAGAGGTACTCGTTGGGCAGCGAGCCCAGGGTGCGTATCCACTCGAGGCCGAACAGCTGGCCTTCCTCCGTTGCAGTCAACAGAGCGTCGTCTGCGAGCAGGCGTGGGAGCACGTCGACGTCGTGATGCCGCAGGCCGCGCAACCAGCCGAGGTGGTTCAGCCCGACGTAGTCAGGCTCGAGCGGCTCGTCGGCCGCAATGCCGAGCAGCAGAGCAGCGCGCTTGGCCATGGTGATCGGGGTGTCGCAGATCCCTACGACCCGGTCGCCGAGCACCGACTGCATGGCCTCGGTGATCATGCCGGCTGGGTTGGTGAAGTTGATGACCCACGCCTCGGGCGCCACGGCATGGACCCGTTCGGCGATCCGGAGAGCCACCGGGATGGTCCGCAGCCCGAAAGAGATCCCGCCCGGGCCGGTGGTCTCCTGGCCCAGCACCCCGAGGTCGAGCGCCACCCGCTCGTCGGCCACCCGAGCAGCGAGGCCGCCCACACGCACGGCCGAGAAGACGAAGTCGGCGCCCACCAGTGCCCGGTCAAGGTCGGTGGTCAGCCGGACGCTCGGCGGGTCCACGTCGGCAGCACCGGCCCGGCCGGCTACTGCCTGGGCCAGCACCACCGAGACGGCCTGCAACCGTGCCTCGTCCACGTCGTGCAGCACGACCTCGGTCACGCCGCATCCCGGCACGAGCAACGCGCGGTAGACCAGGGGGGTGCGGAAGCCCCCGCCTCCGATGATCGTCAGCTGCACGGCGCTACGCCGACGTCAGAGCGCGAGGTGGGTGCGGACCGAGGCGGCGAGCGCCTCGGCAACCTCGTGAGCCTGCTGCTCGTCGGCGGCTTCCACCATCACGCGTACGAGAGGCTCCGTGCCGGACCGACGCAGCAGGACCCGTCCCGACGTCCCGAGCAGCGCCTCGACCCGCTCCACGTCGGCGCGCAACCGTTCGTCGGTGGCCGCCCGCTTGGCGTCGACGTCGCGGACGTTGACCAGCACCTGCGGCAACCGGGTCATCACCGAGGCGAGGTCGGCCAACGAGCGGCCGCTCTCGGCGACACGGGAGGCCAGCATCAGCCCGGTGAGCACCCCGTCACCCGTGGTGCCGTGGTCCAGGAAGATCACGTGGCCGGACTGCTCACCGCCGAGCGAGTAGGCGCCGGCACGCATGTCCTCGAGCACGTAGCGGTCACCTACCCCGGTCTGGCGGACGACGATGCCCTCGCGTTGCATGGCCTGCAGCATTCCGAGGTTGCTCATGACGGTGGCGACCACGGTGTCACGCGCAAGGAGACCCTTGTCTCGCAACGAGATCGCGAGCACCGACATGATCTGGTCACCGTCGATGACGCGGCCCTCCGCGTCCACGGCCAGACAGCGGTCCGCGTCCCCGTCGTGAGCGATGCCGAGGTCGGCGCCCGACTCCAGCACAGCCGCAGCGAGCTTCTCGAGGTGCGTCGAGCCGTAGCCGTCGTTGATGTTGAGGCCGTCGGGGTCCGCGCCGATCACGGTCACCGACGCCCCCGCCCGTCGGAACGCCTCGGGCGAGACGGAGGACGCGGCGCCGTGCGCGGTGTCGAGGACGACACTCAGCCCGTCTAGCGGGTGCGGGAGCAGGCCCACGAGGTGCGCGACATAACGTTCGGCACCCTCGGTCAACCGGCGCACCCGACCGACACCCGCACCGGTGGGTCGCTTCCACTGCTCGCGCATCCGCGCCTCGATCGCATCCTCGGACTCGTCGGGGAGCTTGTGCCCGCCGCGCGCGAAGAACTTGATGCCGTTGTCGGGCATGGGGTTGTGCGACGCGGACAGCATGACCCCCAGGTCAGCCTTCGTGTCCGCCGTCAGGAACGCGATCGCCGGCGTGGGAAGCACACCGGCGTCGAGGACGTCGACGCCTGCGGACGCGAGGCCGGCAATGGTGGCGGCGGACAGGAACTCACCCGACGCTCGCCCGTCCGTCCCCACCACGGCCGTGGGATGGGCCCCGCGAAACTCCCCGGACTCGACGAGGACGTGCGCGGCTGCGACCGACAGATCGAGCGCCAACTCGGCGGTGATGTCCCGGTTGGCAAGGCCGCGTACCCCGTCGGTCCCAAAGAGCCGAGCCATCTGCGCTCCCTCCTTGGTAGTCGTCGGTGCTGGTCTCGGTGCTGGTCGGGTGCCGGTCGGCCGCTCATCATCGGCTGGTCCGCGGTAAGGCGGCCTGAAACCTACTACCCACGCCTGGCGAACGCCGAAGGCGGCCCAGACCTCCTGGTCAGGGCCGCCGTGGCGTCGCTGATTGCGAGGTCAGCGCTTGCTGTACTGCGGAGCCTTGCGGGCCTTCTTCAGGCCGGCCTTCTTGCGTTCCGGCACCCGCGCGTCGCGGGTGAGGAATCCGGCCTTCTTCAGCGTGGCCCGGTTGAGCTCCTCGTCGACCCCGTTGAGAGAACGAGCCACGCCGAGCCGGACGGCGCCGGCCTGCCCCGAGGGGCCACCGCCGTGCACGCGGACAAGCACGTCGTAGGCGCCGGTCAGGTCGAGGACCGCGAACGGTTCGCCGACGATCTGCTGGTGGACCTTGTTGGGGAAGTACGACTCCAGGGTGCGGCCGTTGATCGTCCACTCCCCGGTGCCCGGCACGATGCGGACGCGGGCGATGGCCTGCTTGCGGCGGCCGGTGGCTGCCCCGGGAGCCGAGGCGCTGGGCCGACGGGCAGCGGTGTCGCCCCCAACCTCGGTGCTGGACTCGGAGGTGTAGGAGCTGAGCTCGGGCTCGTCGGCCTCGAGGGTGTCGGTCACGGTGTCAGACACGAATTTCCTTAGCTGGTTCAGTCTTTGGGGGATGTCGGTGCGATGGACTGCGATGCGATGGCGATGAAGAAAGGTGGGTAGCCCTGCACAGGGCTACTGCGCGACCTGCGTGAGCTCGAACGGCACGGGCTTCTGGGCCTCGTGGGGGTGGGACGGGCCGGCGTACACCTTGAGCTTGGTCATCTGCTGGCGCGCGATCGAGTTGTGCGGCAGCATCCCGCGGATCGCCTTCTCGACGGCCTTGGTGGGGTGCTTGTCGAGCAGGTCGGTGTAGGAGGTGGACTTGAGCCCACCTGGGAAGCCGGAGTGCCGGTAGGCCTTCTTCTTCTCCGCCTTGGAGCCGGTCAGCACGACCTTGTCGGCGTTGACGATGATGACGAAGTCACCGGTGTCGACGTGCGGGGCGAAGGTCGCCTTGTGCTTCCCGCGCAGCAGGATGGCGGTCTGGCTCGCCAGCCGGCCGAGCACCACGTCGCTCGCGTCGATGATGTGCCAGGCGCGGGTGACCTCGCCGGGCTTCGGGGTGTACGTGCGCACAGTGGTCCGCTTTCTTTTCAGGCTCTCGACGGTGACGTGCAGAGGTTCGTCAGGCAGATGGGTGGCTGTCCCGCTCACGTGTGAACGAGGCAAGGGCCGCCGGCTCAGGTGAAGTTCAACACAACTCCTCAAGTTTAGGGGCCAGGCAGCGGAAGGCGAAATCTCGCTGACACTGCGGCCGTAAGCGTCTGACCTGCGCAGATACCATCTGTTCAGGTCGTACACGCCTATTGTGCAAATAAACTGTGCAGAGATACTGTGCACGCATGACCACATCTCCCCCCGGCGAATGGGGCCGAACCGAGCCCCAGACCAGCGCCCACCTCGACGCGACGGCTGTCAAGGTGCTCGCCCATCCGCTCCGCTCGCGACTCGTGTCCCAGCTGCGGCGCAGCGGCCCCTCGTCGGCGACCGAGCTGGCCGCCCTGCTGCAGACCAACTCGGGGGCCACGAGCTATCACCTGCGCAAGCTCGAGTCGGTGGGCCTGGTCGCGGACACGGGTGACGGCAAGGGCAAGGAACGCCTCTGGCGTGCTTCGACGGAGTCACACTCGTGGACGTTCAGCGAGCTCGCTGACGACGAGGACGCGGTCACCGCGCTCAACTGGCTGGAGCGGGACTATGTGCGGCATTTCGCCGGCAAGGCCGAGCAGTGGCTCGACGTGGCACCCACCTGGCCACCCGGGTGGACCGACCACCTCGGCCTCAACGACAACGTGGCCCTGGTCAGCCGTCAGCAGCTGGCGACGATGCGGGCCGAGATCGAGGGGGTGCTGCAGAAGTACCGACGGGTAGGTCAGGGCAACCCCAACGCCAAACGCATCGCTGTGTACACCTACGCCTACCCGGTCGACCTCGACCAGACTCCGCGGGGGGATCGGACATGACCGCGACCCTGTCCCCCACCGCCGCCCGGCGGGTCTTCCTCACTCTGACCGTCACCCGCTGGTTCCCGATCGGTCTCGTGGTCGGGATCATCACGCTCTGGCCGCTCGAGCGCGGGCTCTCCGTTCCCGAAGCGCTGTCGGCGACCGCGCTGATGGGCGTAACCGTCTTCCTTCTGGAGCTGCCGACCAGCGGGTTTGCGGATGCGTTCGGGCGTCGTCCGGTCTATCTCGCCGCGGCAGCCTTCTACGTCGTCTCGGGCATCGTCTTCTACACCGCGACGACCTGGTGGCAGTTTGCCCTGGCGGCCGTGCTGACTGGCGTGTTCCGTGCCCTCGACTCCGGGCCTGTCGAGGCCTGGTTCGTCGACACCGTGCACGCGACGGAGCCCGCCGCGGAGGTGGACCGGGCTCTCGCGACGGCGGGGGCGCTCCTCGGCGGCGCCGTGGGCGTCGGCGCGATCATCTCCGGAGGGCTGGTCTGGTGGCACCCCCTCGCGTCCCAGAGCGCGTTGCTGCTGCCCGGGATGCTCTACATCGCGCTCGCTGTCGTTCACCTGGCCACCGTCGCCGTCATCCTCAAAGAGCCGCCCCGGACGGTGGGCACCGAGTCGAGCGCTCGGCGTGCGATGGCATCGGCGCGCGAAGCACCGATCGTGGTCAGGGACGGGCTGTCCCTCCTGCGCCAGAACCGCGTCCTCGCGGGACTGGTGACCGTGGAGGTCTTCTGGTCCGCCGGAATGGTCGTCTTCGAGACGTTCCAACCGATTCGACTCGCGCAGCTGCTCGGCAGCGAAGCCGAGGCGGGAGCTCTGATGGGTCCGGTCGCCAGCGCTGGTTGGGGTCTGTTCGCGCTCGGCTCCGGAATGTCGGGGCTCGCCAGCCGGCGGATCGGGGTAACCCGGACGGCCATCCTCGCCCGTGCGCTCAACGGCTGTGGAGCGGTGGTCATGGGTCTGGTGGCCGGTCCGGTGGCCCTCGTCGCCGCATACGCCGTCACCTACACGCTGCACGGTGCCGCCGGACCGATGCACAGCACGCTGCTCCACCGCGAGGCGTCGGCTCGCAACCGGGCCACCGTCCTGTCGATGAACTCGATGATGGCGTTCCTTGCCTTCAGCGTCACGGCGGCCCTGGCCGGACTGCTCGCCGGCGCTGCCTCCACCCAGGTCGCGATGGTGACGCTCGGCGCGGTGAGCGTGGTCGGGGCCTTGTTCTACCTGCCGGCCCTGCACGCCGAACGCGCCCACCGCTCCGGGCTGGCCGGCGGCGCCCAACCGATCCGGCCAGCCCCATCCACCACCGAACCCACGTCCTGCGCGGTTTCGGAGGCCTCCGCGCCCCAACAACCGACAACGTTGTGAGCTCGGTGGCACAGATGTCGGCGAACTCACCGTGCGCCAGAACCCTTGGCATCAGATCTGCCTGGTGATCGTTCAACAATCAGGAGCGAAATCAGCCCGCCGTCGGCCCCTACTCGACTCGATGACGGCCGCGTAGGCGGCGACGAGAGACCGCTCGGCGCGCAAGAGGTAGCTTTCGAGGGCGATCGAGGCGCGCGCGATCTCACCTGCCTCGACAAGCGCACAGACATGGGCGTTGTCGTCGACGTAGGGATCGTGGACGTCCTGGGCATCCCCGGCGACGACGAACAGAAGTCGCATCTCGCTGAGCAGAGTTCGCAGGCACCGGTCGACGACGGCGTTGTCCGCGAGACCCGCCAGCGCCAGATGGAACCGACCATTGGCACTTCCCACGGCGAACCAGTCGCCGGCGGTGCGCGCGACATACGCGTCATCCACGGCCGTCCTCACGAGCGTCACCTTGTGCTGCCACCGGGTTTCGCTCAACTCTGCCCGTGCCGGCTCCGCAGCTCGCACGAGACTGTGCGCCACCGCCGCGTCGCGCAACGCTCCACATTCCATCATCCGCCGGGTGCGGTAGACGTCGGTCGCCTCGCGCACCGTGAGGAGGCGCACGACCACACCCCGGTTCGGGCGGTGCTCCACGAGCTGGTCGTGGGCCAGGACTCGAAACGCCTCGCGCAGGGTGTTGCGACTGACGTCGAGCTGGTTGACCAACGTCGCCTCGACCAGCCGGTCGCCGGGGCGCAGACGGCCCTCCATGATGGCTGCGCGCAGTGCCTCGACCACTCCTTCGGCTTGTGACGTCATCGCCAACCTCCTTCCCGTGATCAGACAGACCTTGACAGACAGCGGACTGTTGAACAATCTTGCCGTGTGACCTCCACCATCGTCGATCTGAACGCCGACCTCGGTGAGTCGTTCGGTGCTTGGCGACTCGGGGACGACGCCGGTCTCATGGGTGTGGTGACGTCGGCCAATGTCGCGTGCGGGTTCCACGCAGGCGACGCGACGACGTTGGTGGAGACCTGCCGGGGCGCCGTCGAACGGGGCGTGGCGATCGGAGCCCAGGTGGGCTACCGCGACCTCGCCGGGTTCGGCCGTCGCTTCATCGACATGGCTCCTGAGGACCTGTTCGCCGATGTCCTCTACCAGCTGTCTGCCCTCGACGGGATCGCGGCGGCCGTGGGCGGCCGGGTGACCTATGTGAAGCCCCATGGTGCTCTGTACAACCGCGCCGTCCACGACCGCGCGCAGGCCGACGCCGTCACCAGAGCCGTCGCGGCCCACACGCCGGGTATGCCGCTGCTGGGACTTCCCGGCTCAGCGTTGCTGGCCAGCGCCGACGCCGCCGGTCTGACCCCGGTGGCCGAGGCTTTCGCGGACCGGGCCTATACAGCCGAGGGCACCCTGGTCTCGCGGCGCGAGCCGGGGGCTGTCCTGCACGACGTCGACATCGTCGTCGCACGGGTCGTGCGTCTCGTCACCCAAGGAACGCTGGAGGCCGTCGACGGCTCGGTCGTCGAGGTGACAGCCCAGTCGGTATGCGTCCACGGAGACACCCCGGGAGCGGTCGAGATGGCTGCCGCGGTGAGAGCGGCCCTCACGTATGAAGGAGTGGTCGTCGAGGCTTTTGCTCCCCCGCCCGTGACCCGATGAGGTTCCTGGCCTGCGGTGACCAGGCTGTCCTGATCGAACTGGACGACGCGGACCATCGGCGCCGGCTGGATATGACGCTGCGACGGGTGCCGATCGACGGCGTCACGGAGCACGTCCCCGCTGACCGGACGGTCCTCGTCCTCGTCGACCGGCCGTCCGACCTCCCCGGTGTGGTCGACCGCCTGCGCTCCATCGACCTCGACGCCGTGCCCGAGCCGGGGCCTGCGTCCGAGCCGCTGCGCATTGAGGTGACCTACGACGGACCGGACCTACTCGACGTCGCCCACCACCTCGGCTTCGCTGACACCGAGGTCGTCCACCGACATACTCGCCAGGTATGGACAGTCGAGTTCACTGGCTTCGCAGCGGGATTCGGCTACCTCACCGGAGCCGACCACAGTCTTGACGTACCGCGCCGCCCCGACCCTCGCACTCGCATACCGGCTGGGTCTGTTGGCCTGGCGGGACCTTACTCCGGTGTCTACCCCCGAGACTCTCCCGGCGGCTGGCAGATCATCGGCCGGACAACGACGTCGATGTGGGAGCCCACGCGCGACCCGCCCGCCCTGCTCACCCCTGGGCGTGAGGTCAGGTTCGTGCAGGTCGATCGGTGACGGCCGTCGTCGTCATGGCCGTTGGGCCGCTGTCCCTCGTCCAAGATCTCGGCCGGCCCGGGCACGCGGCGCTGGGGGTGACCGGGAGCGGGGCGGCCGACCGGACCTCGCTGAGGCTCGCGAACCGCATGCTGGGGAACGACGAGGGCGCCGCGTGCATCGAGGTGCTGCTTGGTGGACTGGTCCTGCGTGCCGCAGGGCGCCTCACGTTGTGTGTCACCGGTGCGCCAGCAGTGTTGACCCTCAACGGTTCCAGCGCGGACCAGTACGCCCCGCTCGACCTGCGGGACGGCGACGTGCTCGCGATCGGCGTGCCGGTCCGGGGACTTCGCAGCTACGTTGCGCTGCGCGGCGGGATCGCCGTCCCCCTCGCGCTCGGCAGCGCCAGCAGCGACGTGACCTCGAGCCTGGGACCGCCCCCTCTGACGCCGGGTTCGCGGCTCGAGGTAGGGCCGTCAGGAGGGTCCGTTGCCCCGACCGAGCTCGCCTCGTCGCGGATGTCCGTCGGAGAGGTCACGGTCCGCGTCGTGCTCGGCCCGCGGGAGGACTGGTTCAGCGTCGACGCAGTCCGACTGCTGGGCTCGCAGGTGTGGAGCGTCACGCCGGACAGCGACCGGGTCGCCAGCCGACTGTCCGGCCCGGAGCTCACTCGCCGACGTGCCGGAGAGCTCCCCAGCGAAGGGGTCGTCCGAGGGTCGATCCAGGTCCCGGCATCCGGGCAGCCTCTCGTTTTTCTCGCAGACCACCCGACCACCGGCGGCTATCCCGTGATCGCGGTGGTCATCGACTCCGACACCGACCTGCTGGGTCAGGCCCGCCCCGGCGACCGCGTGCGGTTCAGCCCGCGCCGTCGCAGCTGGTGATGTCCCGCGTGCGTGTGTCCCGGTCTCTGCGGCCGACGAAGTGGTGGCCCGATTCGCGAGTCGTCACGAACCCGCTCAGCGAGCCCGCAGTACCCGGCCCTCGTCCCATACCGGCTCGTTCGACTCGTACACCAGGCCGTCCGCGCCGAAGACGAGGTAGCGGTCGAAGTCCCGGGCGAACCACCGGTCGTGGGTCACGGCGACCACGGTGCCGTCGAAGGCGGCCAGGCCGTCTTCGAGCGCTTCGGCCGAGTCGAGGTCGAGGTTGTCGGTCGGCTCGTCGAGCAGCAGCAGGGTCGCACCCGACAGCTCCAGCAGGAGGATCTGGAACCGGGCCTGCTGTCCCCCCGACAGCGACTCGAAGGTCTGCTCCGAGGCGCGGGCCAGCTCGTAGCGGTCGAGCGCCCTGGCGGCCTCCTCCCGCGGCTTGCCGGCCCGGTGGTCGTCGCCGCGGTGCAGGATCTCGAGCAGCGTCCGCCCGAGGAGCGACGGGTGCTGGTGCGTCTGTGCGAACCAGCCGGGCCGCACTCGCGACCCCAGTCGGGCGACGCCGGTATGCGCGACCGGCGCCGGTCGCACGTCACCGACCGGTTGGTGTTCACGGCTGGGGTCGGAGCCCCCGGCCGCGAGCAGCCGCAGGAAGTGGGACTTGCCGGACCCGTTCGAGCCGAGCACCGCAACCCGCTCGCCGTACCAGACCTCCAGATCGAACGGCCTCATCAAGGTGGTGAGCTCGAGCCGTTCGCAGATGATGGCCCGCTTGGCCGTGCGACCGCCCTGGAGCCGCATCCGGACGTTCTGCTGCATCGGTGTCGCCTCGGGAGGACCGGCCTCGACGAAGCGGCGGAGCCTGGTCTCGGCGGCCTGCAACCGCGGGGCCATGGCGGAGTTGTAGGCAGCCTTCTGGCGGTACATGATGACGAGAGCCTTGAGCTTGGCGTGCTCCTCATCCCAGCGCCGGCGCAGCTCTTCGAGTCGGGCCATCCTGTCGACCCGGGCTTGGTGGTAGGTCGCGAACCGACCCGGATGGACCCAGAGCGTCGCTCCTGCGGCGCCGGGTTCGAGCGTGGCCACGCGGGTGGCGACCCGGCTGAGCAGCTCACGGTCGTGCGAGACGAACAGCACGGTCTTGGGCGAGGCGACGATCTGGTCCTCGAGCCACCGCTTGGCGGGGACGTCGAGGTAGTTGTCCGGCTCGTCCAGGAGAAGGACCTCCTCCGGCCCGCGTAGCAGTGCCTCGAGGACGAGACGCTTCTGCTCGCCGCCCGAGAGGGTGTTCACCAGCCGCCACTGTGCCTTCTCGAACGGGATGCCGAGCGCGGCGATCGTGCAGACGTCCCAGAGCGTCTCGTGCTCATAGCCGCCGGCGTCCCCCCAGTCGACGAGGGCCTGCGCGTAGGCAATCTGGACCTTGTCGGTGTCGAGCTCCATCATCGCGAGCTCGGCGTCGTCGACCCGCGCGGCCGCTGTCTGGATCTTGGCGGGGGCCACGGTTAGCAGCAGGTCGCGCACCGTCGAGTCGTCGCGTACCTTGCCGACGAACTGGCGCATGACGGCGAGGCCGCCGCTGCGCGTCACCGCTCCCTCGTCAGCGGCGAGGTCTCCGGAGATGATTCTGGTCAGCGTGGTCTTCCCCGTGCCGTTCGGGCCGATCAGCGCGACCTTGGCTCCTTCACCCACCCGGACGGAGACGTCGTTGAGCAGCGGCCGCCCGTCCGGCAGCGAGAAGGAGACGGCGTTGACATCGACATGGCCCACGAGGAGCAAGTGTCGCAAAGCCGGGTATCCCGCGTCTGCGGGTTATCGGCCGCCAGCTATCGGGCCGCGCATGCTCCTGGACTGCTCGGCTCGGACGGCCAGCTCGGAGTCCGCCGGGTAGTCGACCTCCTCGAGGCTCAGTCCTTTGGCCGGCATGACCAGGACGCCGGGGTCGCGGCGTCGGCCACGCAGAACCTCGGCCGGCCAGTCGGGGTCGCGGCGGCCTTGCCCGACGGGCAGCACCGCACCGACCAGGGACCGCACCATCGAGTGGCAGAACGCGTCGGCCACCAGGGTTGCCGCGACCACCCCGTCCCCGCGGCGGGTGAACGCGAAGCCCAGCAGCCTGCGGACCGTCGTCGCCCCGGCTCGTCGCTTGCAGAAGGCCGCAAAGTCGGCGAGCCCGAGCAGCCGGTCGGCCGCCTCGTTCATCGCGACGAGGTCGAGCCCGCCCCGGACGGCGACGGTGTCGTGCCGGCGCAGAGGGTCGTGCTGGGACAGGTTGTCGGCGACCCGGTAGAGATATCTGCGTGAGGTCGCCGAGAACCGCGCGTCGAACCCGGGCGGCGCCAGGTCAACCCGCTGCACCACGATGTCGGCGGGGAGCACCCCGCTCAGCCGGACCCCCAGTGCCTCCTCAGCGGAGCGGTTCGAACGACCGGCAGCCATCGCCAGCAGGCCCGAGTCGACGTCGGTATGCGTGACCTGCCCCCGCGCGTGCACGCCCGCGTCGGTGCGGCCGGCGACCGTGACGCGTACCGGGTCTGCGGAACGCAGGACGGTGGTCAGGGCCCCCGACAGCTCGCCCTCGACGGTGCGGCGAGCCGGCTGGGCGGCCCACCCGGAGAAGTCCGTGCCGTCGTAGGCCAGGTCGATGCGCAGACGCACGACCTTGCCCATGCTCAGCAGCCTAGGCGAGCGTCACGTCAGCGTCAGGTGCGCTGCAGGACCCCGCGGACGAACGCCGCCTGGCCGAGGTGCTGGACGGCGTCCTGCTCGATGCTGACCACCCGGGCGAGGAGGGTCACCGGTGGGTCCCAGTTCTCGTCGACGACGCGGTCGTAGTCGGCGTCGTCGAGACCTTTCAGCCACTGCAGCGTCAGGTCGTTGACGGCCTCGTGGTAGGCCTGCAGCAGGTCCGCAGGCGCCTTGACCTCAGCGACCTGGTCGGGCGTCATGCCGTAGCCGACCTCCCGGTCACCGAAAGGCAGGGCGAACCGGTCGGCGTACCCCTGCGAGCTCCAGATCTGGTCCGCGTCCGTGCTGCCGAGGCTGCCGAGGCTGCGCCGGCACTGGGCAACCTGCCCGTCCTGCATACGCGCGGTGTGCCAGATGAGCCAGGCGACCGTGTTGGCGTCGGGGTCGACCCGTCTGGTCAGATCCGCCTCGCTGAGACCGTCGAGGGCGCGGGAGACGAGGCCAGGCATACGAGAGAAACCCTCGACGAGGGCGGCGGTGACCGAGGGCATACCTCGAACGTATCTCCTGCCGTCGCCAGTGGACAGAGGCAGCTACTCGGTAGCGTGCCCTTCTGTGGACCGACCCGTTCAGGCCGATGTACCTGCAGACCGCGACGCCGTGCTCCGGCGGTTCCTCGCACCGGACGGTTCACTCACGGCGATGCCGACCAGGCTCGCGAAGCGGCTCGTCGTCCTCGATCACGTCGCCCAGGCGTTCTCGATCGGTCAGACCTGGCCCGAGTCCGAGGTGAACGAGCTGCTGCGCCGGTTCCACCCCGACGTGGCGATGCTGCGGCGCTATCTGGTCGAGGAGGAGTTCCTCGAGCGGCGGGACGGTCGCTATTGGCGAGCCGGAGGCACCGTCGAGCTCTGACAGCGCGACGAAGCCCCCGGGAGTGGTGTCCAGCGCTCGGGAATCCGTGCGCTGAAGTACCACAAACCCGGGGGCTGTATGCGTGGAGAGGGCTACTGGCCGTCCTCGCCGCCCGCCTTGGTGAAGCCGGCCGCATGAGCGGCCTCAGGTGTGCGGAACCAGACCTCGGCGACCGTCTGGTCGTACCACTGGCCGTCGGGCTCGTGAAACTTCATCGAGTCCGCGTTGCCCTTGATCTCGAAACCGGCTGGCGCAGAGCCGTCCTCGTTGGGGGCGGCCGAGTCGGGGCCGAAGGTACCCTCGACGACCTCAGGAGCGTCCTGCGGCTCGGCAACGACAGCGTCCTGCGGCTCGGCAACGACAGCGTCCTCGGTTGCGGTCGCGTCCTGAGGCTCCTGCGCAGCTTCGGCAGCCTTGGTAGCCGCAGCGGCCCGGGCGGCTTCGGCCTGCTTCGCGGCGCGCCTCGTAGCGCCTTCCGCCTCCTTGACCGTGGCCTTCTTGGCCGACAGGGGCTCGCGGACGAGCTCGATGACGGCCATGGGGGCGTTGTCACCCTTGCGGGCACCGACCTTCGTGATCCGGGTGTAGCCGCCCTGTCGCAGCTCCATGTCGGGAGCGATCTCGGCGAACAGACGGTGCACGACACCCTTGTCGTGCACGACGGTGAGCACGCGACGGCGCGCGTGCAGGTCGCCGCGCTTGGCGAAGGTGACCAGACGTTCGGCAAGCGGGCGCAGCCGCTTGGCCTTGGCCTCGGTCGTGGTGATCCGGTCGTGCTCGAACAGCGACGTGGCGAGGTTGGCCAGCATCAGCCGCTCGTGCGCCGGACCGCCGCCGAGGCGGGGACCCTTGGTGGGGGTGGGCATTGGTTCTTCTCCTCAGTCGGAAGGGCGGTGGCTCGAGGCCGCGCCTCGGGTCAGAGCTCTTCGTTCTCGGCGAGCGCGCGACCGTCCGCGTCGAACTCGAAGTCGGCGTCGAAGTCCTCGCCCTCGAAGTCGTCACCATAGGTGTCGGCGATGGCGCTCGGGTCGAACCCGGGCGGGCTGTCCTTGAGCTGCAGGCCCATACCGACCAGCTTGGCCTTGACCTCGTCGATCGACTTCGCTCCGAAGTTGCGGATGTCGAGCAGGTCGGCCTCGCTGCGCGAGACCAGCTCGCCCACCGTGTGGATGCCCTCGCGCTTGAGGCAGTTGTAGGACCGGACGGTCAGGTCGAGGTCCTCGATCGGCAGCGCCAGGTCGGCTGCGAGCGCGGCGTCCGTCGGCGAGGGACCCATGTCGATGCCTTCAGCCTCGACGTTGAGCTCGCGGACCAGTCCGAACAGCTCAACCAGCGTCTTGCCGGCTGAGGCCATCGCGTCGCGAGGAGCCATCGAGTTCTTGGTCTCGACGTCGAGGACGAGGCGGTCGAAGTCGGTGCGCTGCTCGACCCGGGTGGCCTCCACGGCGTACTTGACCGCCAGGACCGGGCTGTAGATCGAGTCGACCGGGATGCGGCCGATCTCGGCGTCGCCAGCCTTGTTCTGAGCTGCCGACACGTAGCCGCGCCCGCGCTCCACAGTCAGCTCCATCTCGAGACGGCCCTTGCCGTTGAGCGTCGCGATGTGCAGGTCGGGGTTGTGGACCTCGACACCCGCCGGGGGGGCGATGTCGGCCGCGGTGACGGGGCCGGGGCCCTGCTTGCGCAGGTACATGACCACCGGCTCGTCCTGCTCCGAGGAGACGACGAGAGTCTTGAGGTTGAGGATGATCTCGGTGAGGTCTTCCTTCACCCCGGGGATGGTCTGGAACTCGTGCAGGACACCGTCGACACGGATCGAGGTGACGGCGGCGCCCGGGATGCTCGAGAGCAGGGTGCGGCGCAGGGTGTTGCCGAGCGTGTAGCCGAAGCCGGGCTCGAGGGGCTCGATGACGAAGCGTGAGCGGTTGTCCGCCACGACCTCTTCGCTGAGCAGGGGACGCTGTGCGATGAGCACTGTTTTCTTCTTTCCCACGGGCGACCGCTATTTGACGCCTCGTGACTGGTGAGGACGAGGTCCTCGACAGTGGGCCACATCGGTCCATGACCCACTGCACAACCACAACGACCGGGGACGGTCCTTGCGGGTCCCCCCATCCCAACCACGCGGGCAGTTCGGGGGATCTTGGGGGGCGGAGCCCCCCGAGTGGTTAGTTCTTGGAGTAGAGCTCCACGATCAGCTGCTCCGTGAGGATGGTGTCGATCTGTGCCCGGGTCGGGAGCTGGTGGATCATGATCTGCAGGCTGCCGTCGACGACCTGCATCCACGCCGGGATCGGCCGGTCGCCGAACGTCTGACGGGCCAGCTCGAACGGGAACGTCTCGACGGACTGCTTGCGGACCGTGACGATGTCGTACTGCTCGACCCGGTAGGACGGGACGTCGACGCGGTGGCCGTTGACCTCGAAGTGGCCGTGCGTCACCAGCTGGCGAGACGCCCGGCGTGTGCGGGCCAGGCCCGCGCGGTAGACGACGTTGTCGAGACGGGACTCGAGGATGGTCAGCAGGTTGTCACCGGTCTTGCCGGGACGGTTCGCCGCTTCCTTGTAGTAGCGGACGAACTGCTTCTCCATGACGCCGTAGGTGAAGCGCGCCTTCTGCTTCTCCTGCAGCTGGGTGAGGTACTCCTTCTCCTGGATCCGGCGACGGCCGTGCTGGCCGGGCGGGAAGGGACGGAGGTCGAAGTTCTTGTCGCCGCCGACGAGGTCGACCTTGAGCCGACGGGACTTCTTGGTGATGGGGCCGGTGTACCGAGCCATGATCTGTCAGTTCTCCTGAATCTCGCGACGGCCGGTCAGACGCGACGGCGCTTGGGCGGGCGGACGCCGTTGTGCGGCGAGGGCGTGACGTCGCTGATCGCGCCCACCTCGAGGCCGGCGGCGGTCAGGGATCGGATCGCGGTCTCACGACCGGAGCCGGGACCCTTGACGAAGACGTCGACTCGACGCATACCGTGCTCCATCGCGCGGCGGGCGGCAGCCTCGGCGGCCATCTGCGCCGCGAACGGGGTGGACTTGCGCGAGCCCTTGAAGCCGACCTGGCCGGCAGAGGCCCACGAGATCACGTTGCCCGTGGGGTCTGTGATCGAGATGATGGTGTTGTTGAAAGTGCTCTTGATGTGAGCGTGCCCGTGGGCGATGTTCTTCTTCTCCTTGCGGCGGACCTTCTTGGCACCGGCCGCAGCGCGCTTCTGGGGAGGCATTACTTTCCCACCTTCTTCTTGCCGGCGACGGTGCGCTTGGGACCCTTGCGGGTGCGCGCGTTGGTCTTCGTGCGCTGACCGCGGACGGGAAGGCCACGTCGGTGCCGCAGGCCCTCGTAGGAGCCGATCTCGACCTTGCGGCGGATGTCAGCGGCGACCTCACGTCGCAGGTCACCCTCGATCTTGAAGCTGCCCTCGAGGAAGTCCCGGAGCTGGACCAGCTCGGCATCGGAGAGGTCCCGGACGCGGGTGTCCGGGCTGACGCCCGTGGCGGCCAACGCCTGGGTGGAGCGGGTGCGACCCACTCCGTAGATGTACGTGAGTGCAACCTCGACGCGCTTCTCGCGCGGCAGGTCGACACCGACAAGTCGTGCCATGTGGTGGTTCTCCCTTGGGGGATGTCCGGAGGTCTGGAGCAGTCACCGTTCCGGTCGTGCGTGGCCTGCGCTCGTCTGCGCGGTCCACCGGTCCCCGGCCTCCGAGCCGGGGGTGACGTCCTGGGCGATCCCCAGGGGCCGGGTGCTGCGTTCGTGTCGTGCTTCGGGTGCGGTCGTGAAGCGCTGGCGTGTCGTGCCGGCTGCTCTGCTCAGCCCTGGCGCTGCTTGTGGCGCAGGTTCTCGCAGATCACCATGACCCGGCCGTTGCGGCGGATCACCTTGCACTTGTCGCAGATCTTCTTGACGCTCGGCTGGACCTTCATCTGCCTCGTGTCTTCTCTGTGTCGAGTTATCGAGCTGGGTGGTACTTGGGGGTACCGGTCGTGCTGGTCGTGCTGGTGGTACTGGTGGTGCTGGGTCAAACGGGTCCGAGCGGTGTGTCAGCGGTAACGGAAGACGATGCGGCCGCGGTCGAGGTCATACGGCGACAGCTCGACTACCACCCGGTCCTCGGGGAGGATCCGGATGTAGTGCTGACGCATCTTGCCCGAGATGTGGGCGAGCACCTTGTGCCCGTTGCTCAGCTCGACCCGGAACATCGCGTTCGGGAGAGCCTCGACGATCGTGCCCTCGATCTCGATGACACCGTCCTTCTTGGCCATATCCTCCGTCAATCCGTCGTGAGGGACCCCCTGTGTGGGAACCCCGGTGCGCGCTCGTAGGGGGTGTCGCAGATACGGGCGCCCGAGCACGCGGCGCCCAACGCTCAATCTTACGGCAGGGGGGTGGTCCCGTCCTAATCCGTGACCTGGCGCCAACAGGACTCACGTGTCGTGCCACTGGACTCACTCTTTTGCCGGATGTGCGGACCGTGAGCGGCGAAAAACCGGGCACAACGTGAGTTCGGTCGAGTGGAGCAGGGAAAGCCTCAGTCGAGGGGCAGGTATGCTGCGCCGCTGGCTTCCAGCCGTGCCTGGCCTCCGTCGACGGCCGTGAGAACGCAGAGGCCCTGGTCGGTCACGGCCACCGAGTGCTCCCAGTGGGCCGCCCGCGACCCGTCCTTGGTGACGACAGTCCAGTCGTCGTCCATGACGCGGGTCTGCGCGGAACCCAGCGTGACCATGGGCTCGATCGCGCCGGTGAACCCCGATCGGACCGTCGGCCCCCGATCGCGGACCGCGTAGTTGGGGATCTGCGGGTCCTCGTGCATGGACCGGCCGATGCCGTGGCCGACATATTCCTCGATGATCCCGTAGTCGCCTCCGCGCCGCGCCGAAGCCCCCTGGATGCTCTTTTCGACCGCCTCACCGACGGCGTAAAGACGCTCCCCGACCTCGAGCGCGACGATGCCTGCCCACAGAGCGTCCTGGGTGGCCGCGACCAGCTCGACGTCCACGGCCCGCGCGGGTCCACCGTGGTCCACGCCGCCGACCACCGCCGACCATGCCGCGTCGCCGTTCCACCCGTCGAGCTGAGCGCCGCAGTCGACCGACAGCAGGTCGCCGTCGTGCAGGATCCGGCCACCCGGTATGCCGTGCACGACCTCGTCGTTGACGCTTGTGCACAGGGTGTGCGAATAGCCCTCGACCAGCTGGAAGTTCGGCACCGCCCCGTGAGAGCGGATGAACTCCTCGGCCAGCGCGTCGAGGTCCAACGTCGTCATCCCCGCCTCGAGCCGGGACGACAGCAGGTCGAGGGTCTGGCCGACGAGCAGACCCGCGCGCCGCATCAGCAGCAGCTGCTCCCGGGTCTTGGCTGGGGTCGGCCGCCGTCCGAACATCACTGGATCACCGTCCCGATCGACCTCACGACAACCGTCACGGACGTTCGGCGTCGAGGGCCTTGACCAGCCGCTCGGTGACCTCGTCGGCGGTGCCCATGCCGTCGACCTGCACGAGGATCCCGTGCTCGGCGTAGATCGCGGTCAGTGGGGCCGTCTCGGCCCGGTAGATCGCCTGGCGCTCCCGGATGACGTCCTCGGTGTCGTCGGCACGGCCCTCGGTGGCGGCTCGCTTGAGGAGGCGCTCGACGACGGCGTCCTCGTCGACGAGCATCTCGATGACGCCGTCGAGCGGGTGGCCGGAGGCGTCGAGTACGGTGTCCAGGAAGTTGACCTGACCGGTCGTGCGCGGGTAGCCGTCGAGCAGGAAGCCCGGCGCGGCATCGACCCAGGCGAGCCGGTCGCGAACGATCTCGTTGGTCATCTCGTCCGGGACGTAGCCACCTGACGAGAGAATGGCCTCGACCTGTCGGCCGAGGTCGGTGCCGCCCTTGATGTTCGACCGGAAGATGTCGCCGGTGGAGATGGCAGGGATGCCGAGCCGCTCGGCCACGCGCCCCGCCTGAGTGCCCTTGCCGGCCCCGGGGGGGCCCATGATGATCAGTCGCTTCACCGCAGGAACCCTTCGTAGTGACGCTGCTGGAGCTGGGCTTGGATCTGCTTGACCGTCTCGAGGCCGACACCCACGATGATGAGGATCGAGGTTCCCCCGAACGGGAAGTTCTGGTTGGCACCGACCGCCACGAGGGCGATCAGCGGGATCAGCGAGATCACGGCGAGATAGATCGCGCCGGGCACGGTGATGCGGGTCAGCACGTAGTCGAGGTACTCCGCGGTCGGACGGCCGGCCCGAATACCCGGGATGAAGCCGCCGTACTTCTTCATGTTGTCCGCGACCTCGGTCGGGTTGAACGTGATCGAGACGTAGAAGAAGGTGAAGAACAAGATCAGCGCGACATAGATGGCCATATAGATCCAGTGGTCGCCACGGGTGAGGTTGTCGGTGATCCACTGCACCCACGCCGGACCGGCGGTCCCGTCGGTCGGTCGGTTGAACTGCGCCACCAGAGCGGGCAGCGAGAGCAGCGAGCTCGCGAAGATGACCGGGATGACGCCGGCCATGTTGACCTTGAGGGGGATGTAGGTGGAGCTGCCGCCGTACATCCGGCGCCCGACCTGCCGCTTTGCATACTGCACCGGCACCCGCCGTTGGGACTGCTCGACGAAGATGACGAGCGCCATGATGACGAAACCCAGCAAGATGATGCCGAAGAAGATGTCCCAGCGACCGTCCTTCTGCTGGATCGCCCACAAGGACGTGGGAAAGCCCGAGGCGATCGAGGTGAAGATCAGCACCGACATGCCGTTGCCGATGCCGCGGTCGGTCAGCAGCTCGCCCATCCACATGATCAGGCCGGTGCCCGCGGTCAACGTCAGCACCATGATGATGATGGTCGACAAGTTCTGGTCGGTCATGATCGTCGTGCAGGACTGGCCGAAGATCTGCTGCGGGTTGCGTGCGAAGGTGATGAGGGTGGAGGACTGCAGCACAGCCAGCCCGATGGTGAGATAACGGGTGTACTGCGTCATCTTCGTCTGGCCGGCCTGGCCCTCCTTTTTCAGGGCCTCGAAACGCGGGATCACCACCGTCAGCAGCTGCACGATGATGCTGGCCGTGATGTAGGGCATGATCCCGAGGGCGAAGATCGACAGCTGGAGCAGCGCCCCCCCGCTGAACAGGTTCGCGAGCCCGATGAACCCTGACTGGGGATCGGAGCCCGCCAGGCAGTCGCGCACCTTGGTGTAGTCGACGCCGGGGGTGGGCACGGCGGTCCCGAGACGGTAGATCGCGATGATGAAGAGCGTGAACAGCAGCTTCTTGCGCAGGTCAGGCGTCTTGAACGCACGAACGAAGGCCGAGAGCAACAAATCCTCCTGATGGGCGCCGAGTCGTGAGCTCGCGCGACCTGACTTAGCTGTGGTGCAGGGGTGGAACGGTGGTGCGTGTTGCTGTCCCGCAGACACGGTGGTCAGTCAGGGGCCAACCCCGGCAGACTACCGTGCGCACACCACCCGGTATTCGGGACGGCCGGCACCCGGGGCGGGTGCCGGCCGACGCGCGAAGGGCAGACGGTGCGCAGGGAGGTTCAGAGGGTCGTCGCCGACCCGCCGGCCGCCACGATCTTCTCCCGGGCCGAACCCGAGAACCTGTGCACCGTGACGTCGACCGCCACGCTCAGGTCGCCGGTGCCGAGCACCTTGACCACGTGGCCGTCCCGGACGGCGCCCTTGGCCACCAGGTCCTCGACGGTGACGTTGCCGCCGTCGGGGTAAAGCGCCGACAGGCGGTCGAGGTTGACCACCTGGTACTCGACGCGGAACGGGTTGGTGAAGCCGCGCAGCTTGGGCAGCCGCATGTGCAGGGGCATCTGCCCACCCTCGAACCGGGCCGGCACCTGGTAACGGGCCTTGGTGCCCTTGGTGCCGCGGCCCGCAGTCTTGCCCTTGGAGCCCTCACCACGACCGACCCGGGTCTTGGCGGTCCGCGCTCCCGGGGCGGGACGCAGGTGGTGCACCTTCAACGCGGTGCCTTCGGGCGGGGTACCGCCGTCGTTCTTCTTGGCTGTCTCGGCCATGTCAGTCAACCTCCTCAATCACCTGAACAGCAACGAGGTGCGTCACGGTCTTGACCATCCCACGGATCTCGGGACGGTCCTCCTTGACGACCACGTCACCGATTCGCTTCAGCCCGAGGGTGCGCAGCGTCTCGCGGTGGTTGCGCTTGCCGCCGATCTCGGAACGGGTCTGGGTCACTTTGAGGCGAGCCATCAGGCACCCGCTCCCGAGCCGGTGAGGGCCCCTGAACGATCTGAACGATCCGAACGATCTGAACGATCTGAACGATCCGAACGCTCCTTGGCGCCAGCAGCCTGAGCCCGCAGCATCGCGGCCGGGGCCACCTGCTCCAGGGGGAGGCCACGGCGGGCCGCGACCTCTTCGGGACGCTCGAGGCCCTGCAGCGCCGCGACCGTTGCGTGCACGATGTTGATCGCGTTGGACGAGCCGAGCGACTTGCTCAGCACGTCGCGAACGCCCGCGCACTCCAGGACGGCGCGCACCGGGCCACCAGCGATGACGCCGGTACCGGGCGAAGCCGGACGGAGCATGACGACGCCGGCGGCCGCCTCACCCTGCACCGGGTGCGGGATGGTGCCCTGGATACGGGGAACCTTGAAAAACGCCTTCTTGGCCTCCTCGACGCCCTTGGCGATCGCCGCAGGCACCTCCTTGGCCTTGCCGTATCCGACGCCCACGGTGCCGTCACCGTCGCCCACGACGACCAGGGCGGTAAAGCTGAACCGCCGCCCTCCCTTGACCACCTTGGAGACGCGGTTGATCGTCACGACGCGCTCGATGTACTGGCTCTTCTCGGCCTGGTCGCGCGGGCCGCGACTGTCGCGGCTGTCACGACCGCCGGAGCGGCGGTCGTTGCGCTCGCCCGTGGCGCCGGTGCCGGCGGCACCGGCTCCCGTGGTGCCTCGACGCTGTGGTCCGGGCATCAGATGTTCCTCATCTCGACAATGGTGTGTACAGACTGCAGGGTGCTCACAGGCTCAGACCGCCTTCGCGAGCGCCGTCGGCGATCGCTGCGACCCGGCCGTGGTACTTGTTGCCGCCGCGGTCGAACACGACCGCCTCGATACCGGCGTCCTTGGCGCGAGCGGCGACGAGCTCGCCCACCTTCTTGGCCTTGGCCGTCTTGTCGCCCTCATAGGCGCGCAGGTCGGCTTCCATCGTCGACGCGTGGGCCACCGTGCGGCCCGCGGTGTCGTCGACGACCTGGACGAACAGGTGACGGCTGGATCGGGAGACGACCAGGCGCGGGCGCTCGGTCGTGCCCGTGATGCGCTTGCGGCCCCGAACCTGACGCCGGACCCGGGCCGCGGCCTTGGACCGGCCGCGCTTGATGGTTCGTGAGTTGTGAGATGCCATGGCTTACTTCCCGGCCTTTCCGACCTTGCGACGGATCGTCTCGCCCGCATAACGCACGCCCTTGCCCTTGTACGGGTCGGGCTTGCGCAGCTTGCGGATATTGGCGGCGATCTCGCCGACCTGCTGCTTGTCGATGCCCTGGACCGAGAACCGGGTGGGGTTCTCGACCACGAAGGTGATGCCCGCGGGAGCCTCGACGGTGATGGAGTGGCTGTAACCGAGCGAGAACACGAGGTTGCCCCCGGTGTTGGCCACGCGATACCCGGTGCCGTGGATCTCCAGCTTCTTCTCATACCCCTCGGTGACACCGAGGACCATGTTGTTGATGAGGGAGCGGGTCAGGCCGTGCAGCGAGCGCGAGACGCGCTCATCGTCGGGCCGGGCCACCTCTACGGCTCCGGCGTCGCCCGTGGCGACGGTGATCGGCTCGGGCACGGTCAAGGCGAGCTGGCCCCTCGGGCCCTTCACCGAGACGGCCCTGCCGTTGATGGTCACATCGACCCCGGCGGGCACGGTGACAGGAAGGCGTCCAATACGCGACATATCCGCTTCCCCTACCAGACGTAGGCGAGGACTTCCCCGCCTACTCCCTTTTGGGCCGCCTGCCTGTCGGTCAACAGGCCGGACGACGTGGAGATGATGGCCACACCCAGACCGCCGAGCACCTTCGGGAGGTTGGTCGACTTCGCGTAGACCCGCAGGCCCGGCTTGGAGACCCGACGCACACCGGCGATCGAGCGCTCCCGGTTGGGGCCGTACTTGAGGTCGATGGTCAGCGTCTGGCCGACCTCGGCGTCCTCGACCTTCCAGGAGGCGATGTAGCCCTCGGCCTGGAGGATCTCGGCGACGTGGGACTTGAGTTTCGAGAACGGCATGGACACGTCGTCGTGGTGCGCCGAGTTGGCGTTCCGGACGCGGGTCAGCATGTCCGCAATCGGGTCAGTCATGGTCATGTGGGCTCTTGCCCTTCCTCACCGCGGTTTCGACAACCAGGACGAAGTCCTCGTTGTCGACCTTCGATGTTCTTGGTGGTTCAGGTGAGTCGTGCCGAGCGAATCACGGTGGTGACCACGCGGGTTTTCGGGGGAAGGCGGGGGGCGGAGCCCCCCGCCTGAGGGGGGATGTCGGCGGGCGGAGGCCCCCCGACGGCTACCAGGAAGACTTGGTGACGCCGGGTAGCTCCCCGCGGTGCGCCATCTCCCGCAGGCAGATCCGGCACAGGCCGAACTTGCGGTAGACGGAGTGCGGTCGGCCGCAGCGCTGGCAGCGGGTGTAGCCGCGGACCTTGAACTTGGGCTTCGCGTTCGCCTTGTTGACGAGGGCGGTCTTGGCCATGTGCTCAGTTCTCCTTGAACGGGAAGCCGAGAGCCTTGAGCAGGGCGCGGCCTTCGTCGTCGTTGGTGGCGGTGGTGACCACGGTGATGTCCATGCCCCGTACCCGGTCGATGCGGTCTTGGTCGATCTCGTGGAACATCGACTGCTCGGTGAGGCCGAACGTGTAGTTGCCCGTGCCGTCGAACTGCTTCGGCGACAGACCTCGGAAGTCACGGATACGAGGGAGGGCGATCGTCACGAGACGGTCGAGGAACTCCCACATCCGGTCACCGCGCAGCGTCGTGTGCGCACCGATCGGCATCCCCTCACGCAGCTTGAACTGGGCGATCGACTTGCGCGCCTTGGTGACGATCGGCTTCTGGCCGGTGATCGCCGACAGGTCGCGGACGGCACCCTCGATCAGCTTGCTGTCCTTCGCGGCATCGCCGACGCCCATGTTGACGACGACCTTGACCACCCCGGGGACCTGCATGACGTTGGAATATGAGAACTGGTCACGCAGAGCCGGCTTGATCTCGTCTCGGTAGCGCTGCTTGAGGCGCGGGGTGGTGCTGGTGATCGTGTCTGACATCACAGGTCCTTACCGGAGCGCACAGCGACGCGGGTGCGGACCGTCTTCTGGCGACCGTCGCGCTCCACCGTCTCGACGCGCATCCGGATGCGTGTGGGCTTCTTCGTGTCGGGGTCGATGACGGCGACGTTGCTCACGTGGATGGGGGCCTCCGCGTGCACCAGGCCGCCGGTCCGGGTACCGCGAGCGGTGGCGCCGGCCTTGACGTGCTTGGTCACGCGGTTGATGCCCTCGACGAGCACCCGAGCCGTGTCGGGGTAGACGGCGATGACCTTGCCCTGCTTGCCCCGGTCGCCGCCGTTCTTCTGCGAGCGTCCGGAGACGACCTGGACGAGGTCGCCCTTCTTGATCTTCATGCCTGTGGCCATCACAGCACCTCCGGTGCCAGCGAGATGATCTTCATGAACTTCTTCTCACGCAGCTCCCGGCCTACAGGGCCGAAGATGCGCGTGCCGCGAGGGTCGCCGTCGGCCTTGAGGATGACGGCGGCGTTCTCGTCGAACTTGATGTACGAACCGTCCGGGCGACGGCGCTCCTTGACGGTGCGCACGATGACGGCCTTGACGACGTCACCCTTCTTGACGTTGCCGCCCGGGATCGCGTCCTTGACCGTGGCGACGATGGTGTCCCCGATGCCGGCATACCGGCGGCCAGAGCCGCCGAGCACCCGGATGCAGAGGATCTCCTTCGCACCGGTGTTGTCGGCGACGCGTAGTCGCGACTCCTGCTGGATCACTTCGCCTTCTCCAGAATCTCCACCACGCGCCAGCGCTTGGTCGCCGACAACGGACGGGTCTCCATGATCAGGACGCGGTCGCCGACGCCGGCCGCGTTGGCCTCGTCGTGAACCTTGACCTTGCTGGTGCGACGGAGCACCTTGCCGTAGAGCGGGTGCTTGACGCGGTCCTCGACCTCGACGACGACGGTCTTGTCCATCTTGTCGCTGACCACATAACCCTGACGGGCCTTGCGGTGCTTGCGGTTTGCGTCGGTAGCGTCGACCACCTCGGCACTGTTGTCCAGCTTGTTGTCTACTGCGTCACTCATGACTTGTCCTCAGCCTTCTTGGCCTTCTTCTCGGCCTTGGCGGCCTTCTTGTCTGCCTTGGCGTCCGTGACGGTCGCCGTGCTGCCACCGGCTGCGGCCTTGGATGGCGGCAACCCGATCCCGAGCTCACGCTCGTGCATCTCGGTGTAGATCCGCGCGATGTCCTTGCGGACGGCGCGGAGGCGCCCGTGGTTGTCCAGCTGGCCGGTGGCCGACTGGAAGCGGAGGTTGAACAGCTCCTCCTTGGCCTTGCGGAGCTCGTCGACGAGCCGCTCGTCCTCGAGACCACGCAGGTTCTCGGACGTCAGGTCCTTGGTCCCGACTGCCATCAGATGTCACCACCTTCACGCCGAACGAAGCGGCACTTCATGGGGAGCTTGTGCATGGCCAGACGCATCGCCTCGCGGGCGACGGGTTCCGGCACGCCGGATACCTCGAACATCACCCGGCCGGGCTTGACGTTGGCGATCCACCACTCCGGGGAACCCTTGCCGGAACCCATCCGGGTCTCGGCCGGCTTCTTGGTGAGCGGACGGTCCGGGTAGATGTTGATCCACACCTTGCCGCCACGCTTCATGAAGCGGGTCATGGCAATACGGGCGGACTCGATCTGCCGGTTCGTCACGTATGCCGGTTCCAGGGCCTGCAGCCCGTAGTCACCGAACGCTATGCGTGTGCCACCGGTGGCAGCCCCGGAACGACCCGGGTGGTGCTGCTTGCGGTGCTTGACGCGACGGGGAATCAACATGGTCAGGCCTGCTCATTCTGGGCTGCGGGCGCCGCGGCGACGGCAACCTGGCCCTGCTGGCCGGAGTCGGCGCTGCCGGACTCCACGGCGTCGGGACGACGGGCGCGCGTGGGGCGCTCGGCACGGTCCGGGCCGTCGCGGCGCGGGCCTCGGGGGGCGCGCGGCGCGGCAGCCTGCTGCTGCGCCAGCTCGCGGGCCGTGACGTCGCCCTTGTAGATCCAGACCTTGACACCGATGCGCCCGAACGTCGTCCGGGCCTCGTAGAAGCCGTAGTCGATGTTGGCGCGCAACGTGTGCAGCGGGACGCGACCCTCGCGGTAGAACTCCGAGCGCGACATCTCCGCGCCCTGGAGCCGACCGGAGCACTGCACCCGGATGCCCTTGGCGCCCGCACGCTGGGCGGACTGCATACCCTTGCGCATCGCGCGACGGAACGACACGCGGGCGGCCAGCTGCTCGGCGATGCCCTGGGCCACCAGCTGGGAGTCGATCTCGGGGTTCTTGACCTCGAGGATGTTCAGCTGGACCTGCTTGCCCGTCAGCTTCTCGAGCTCGCCGCGGATCCGGTCGGCCTCGGCGCCGCGGCGACCGATGACGATGCCGGGGCGTGCCGTGTGGATGTCCACGCGGACGCGGTCACGGGTGCGCTCGATCTCGACGCGCGAGATGCCGGCGCGCTCCATGCCGGTCTCCATGAGCTTGCGGATGGCCACGTCTTCCTTGACGTAGTCACGGTAACGCTGGCCTTCCTTGGTGCTGTCCGCGAACCAGCGGCTCACGTGCTCGGTCGTGATGCCGAGACGGAACCCGTGCGGGTTGACCTTCTGACCCATTAGCGGGTGCCTCCCTGACGTGTGGTGGCCTTCGTGGCGGCGCCTGACGAGCGCCGAGCGGCTGCCGCGGGCTTACCGGTGGGCGCGACGACGACCGTGATGTGGCTCGTACGCTTGTTGATCCGACTCGCGCGACCTTGCGCGCGAGGACGGAACCGCTTCATCGTGGGGCCCTCGTCGACGAACGCGGACTGGATGACCAGCGTCCGCTCGTCGAAGGCCTCGGAAGCGCGGTCGGCCTTGACCCGCGCGTTGGCGATGGCGCTCTCGAGCACCTTGCGGACCGGCTCGGCGGCCGCCTGCGGGGCGAACTGGAGCACCGATACCGCGTCGCTGGCGACCTTGCCGCGAATCAGGTCCACGACGCGGCGCGCCTTCTGGGGGGTCACCCGGACGTGTCGCGCCTGCGCGGTGGCCGTCACCACGGGCGTCTCGGTGTCATGGGTGCCTGGTGTCTTCACGGGGGTAGCCATCAGCGACGACGTCCCTTCTTGTCGTCCTTGACGTGACCACGGAAGGTCCGCGTCGGGGCGAACTCGCCGAGCTTGTGGCCCACCATCGACTCGGTGACGAACACCGGGACGTGCTTGCGACCGTCGTGGACGGCGAGGGTGTGGCCGAGCATGTCCGGGCTCACCACCGAACGACGCGACCAGGTCTTGATGACGTTCTTGGTGCCCGCTTCGTTCTGGACGTCCACCTTCTTCTGAAGGTGGTCGTCGATGAAGGGGCCCTTCTTGAGACTACGAGGCATGGTTCAGGGGCTCCTGTCAGCGCTTCTTGCCAGAACGGCGGCGACGAACGATCAGCTTGTCGCTTTCCTTATTGGGGCGGCGGGTTCGGCCCTCGGCCTGACCCCACGGGCTGACCGGGTGACGTCCACCAGAGGTCTTGCCCTCGCCACCACCGTGCGGGTGGTCGACGGGGTTCATCGCGACACCGCGGACGGTTGGGCGCTTGCCCTTCCACCGCATCCGGCCGGCCTTGCCCCAGTTGATGTTGCTCTGCTCGGCGTTGCCGACCTCACCGACCGTTGCGCGGCAGCGGAGGTCGACGTTGCGGATCTCGCCGGACGGCATACGCATCTGGGCGTAGGGCCCGTCCTTGGCGACGAGCTGCACCTTGGAGCCGGCCGAGCGGGCGATCTTGGCGCCGCCACCGGGCTTGAGCTCGATGGCGTGCACGGTGGTGCCGACCGGGATGTTGCGCAACGGGAGTGCGTTGCCGGGCTTGATGTCGGCACCGGCGCCGTTCTCGATGCGGTCGCCCTGCTTGAGGCGGTTGGGCGCCAGGATGTAGCGCTTCTCGCCGTCGGCGTAGTGCAGCAATGCGATGCGAGCCGTGCGGTTGGGGTCGTACTCGATGTGAGCGACCGTCGCCGGCACGCCGTCCTTGTCGTGCCGACGGAAGTCGATGACACGGTAGGCGCGCTTGTGCCCCCCACCGATGTGCCGGGTGGTGATCCGGCCGGCGTTGTTACGGCCGCCGCTCTTGGTGAGCGGACGGACCAGCGACTTCTCCGGCGTGGTGCGGGTGACCTCGACGAAGTCGGCGACCGACGAGCCTCGACGGCCCGGTGTGGTCGGCTTGTACTTACGGATAGCCATGGTGTTGTTTCCCTTGAGTCCTCGTCAGTTTCTTCGGCGCCAGGCGTCTCAGGCGCTCGCGCCGAAGATGTCGATGGAGCCTTCGCGAAGGGTGACGATCGCGCGCTTGGTGTCCTTGCGCTTCCCGGTGCCGAAACGGGTCCGGCGAGTCTTGCCGTTGCGGTTCAGGGTGTGCACCGAGTCGACCTTGACCTTGAAGATCTGCTCGATCGCGATCTTGATCTCGGTCTTGTTCGCCCGGGGGTCGACGACGAAGGTGTACTTCCCCTCGTCGAGCAGGCCGTAGGACTTCTCCGAGACGACCGGGGAGATGAGGATGTCGCGAGGGTCCTTGATATGGATGCTCACTGGGTGTCCTCCGATTCAGCGGTGGGGGTCGGCGTGGCTGTCGGGGCTGTCGTGCCTGCCGTCGCTGTCGTGCCTGCCGTCGCCGACTTGGTGGCCGCAGCGATGAACGCGTCCAGAGCCCCCTGGGTGAAGACCACGTCGTCCGCGCACAGGACGTCGTAGGTGTTGAGCTGGTCCGAGACCAGGACGTGGACGTCCTGAAGGTTCCGCACGCTCTTCAGCGAGACCTGGTCGCCGCGCTCGATGACGATGAGCAGGTTCGGCCGCTCGGTCAGACCCGAGAGGGAGACGGAGGCCTGCTTCGCCGACGGGGCGTCACCCGTGACGAGGCTGTCGATGACGTGGATGCGCTGGTGACGCGCCCGGTCGGACAGGGCCCCGCGCAGTGCGGCGGCCTTCATCTTCTTGGGGGTGCGCTGGCTGTAGTCGCGCGGCGTGGGGCCGTGGACGACACCACCTCCGGCGAACTGAGGCGCCCGGGTCGAACCCTGGCGGGCGCGGCCGGTGCCCTTCTGACGGTACGGCTTGGCGCCGCCTCCGCGGACCTCGCCTCGGGTCTTCGTCGAGTGCGTGCCCTGCCGAGCAGCCGCGAGCTGGGCGACGACGACCTGGTGGATGAGGGGGACGTTGGTCTGCACATCGAAGATCTCGGCGGGCAGGTCCGCCACCGGGCGGGTGGTGATGGTGGCCATGAGATCAGGCTCCCTTCGCGGCCGAGCGCACGAGGACGGTGCCACCGCGAGGGCCGGGGACGGCACCCTTGATGAGCAGCAGGCCCCTTTCGGCGTCCACGGCGTGGATGGTGAGGTTCTGGGTGGTCTGGTTCTGACCACCCATGCGGCCCGCCATACGCATGCCCTTGAACACGCGACCAGGGGTCGAGCAGCCGCCGATGGAGCCCGGCTTGCGGTGGTTCTTGTGCGCGCCGTGCGAGGACGAGACGCCGTGGAAGCCGTGACGCTTCATGACACCGGCGAAGCCCTTGCCCTTGGTGCGCCCGCTCGCGTCGACCAGCTGGCCGGCCTCGAAGGTCTCGACGGTGACCTCCTGGCCGAGCGTGTAGTCGGCCGAGTCGGCCGTGCGGAGCTCGACGAGGTGGCGGCGTGGGGTGACGCCGGCCTTCTCGAAGTGGCCCTTCATGGGCTTGTTGACCTTGCGGGGGTCGATCTCGCCGTAGGCGATCTGGATCGCGGCGTAGCCGTCGGTGTCGGCGTCGCGCACCTGGGTGACGACGCACGGGCCGGCCTTGACGACGGTCACGGGCACCAGGCGGTTGTCGGCGTCCCAGACCTGGGTCATGCCGAGCTTCTCGCCGAGGACACCCTTGACGGTCTTAACGGTGGTGTGAGTCATGGTGGTCGAATCCTCGATCAGAGCTTGATCTCGATGTTGACGTCGGCCGGCAGGTCGAGCCGCATCAGCGAGTCCACCGCCTTCGGCGTCGGGTCGATGATGTCGATCAGACGCTTGTGGGTGCGCATCTCGAACTGTTCGCGGCTGTCCTTGTACTTGTGGGGTGACCGGATGACGACGAAGACGTTCTTCTCCGTCGGCAGCGGCACGGGGCCGACCACCGTTGCGCCGGCACGGGTCACCGTGTCGACAATCTTGCGCGCCGAGCTGTCGATGACCTCGTGGTCGTACGACTTCAGTCGGATGCGGATCTTCTGTCCCGCCATCTGGGTCGGTCTCTCTACTCGCCGGACGTCTGCTGTGTTGGGGTGTTTCCCTGCTCATCGCGATCAGGCCGTGCTCACCGGCCCGACCCCCGCGCTCGGGTGTGTCGCACCCCGCTCCGCGGTCCGCCTCCTGACACCGTGGTGTCCGTCGACGGTTGTCGGATCCCGATCAACCGGGTGCTCGCGCTTCCCCCGGGCCACACACGGTGTCCGGCACGCTGGCCTACGCCAGCATTCCTCACAGGGGTGGCGTGGAGGACATCCGTCACCCACGCGCGTCAAGCAACTTCCCTAGTGTGCCAGAGCGGACGCCACCCGATCAAATCCGGGGCGTACGGCCGTCCGCTGCCACCCGTCAGGTCCACCCCGCCCTGCCCCAGCCTGCTGTCCTGGCGCCGCCGTACTCATTCCGTCCCCCACCCCACCGGACTCATACGTTCCCGAGTTTTCAGGGGTGCGCCGGCCGAGAACCGGCAGATATCAGAGTCCGGTCGTCTGTGCCGGCCGAGAACCGGCAGACATCAGCGCGGCGGGGCTAGGCGGGGGCGAAGAACGCGGCGAGCGCGGCGGCATACATCGCCGGGCCGGTTGCGGCGCACATCTCTCTCGAGCTGTGCATCGACAGGATCGGTGCCCCGAAATCGACGGTGGTCGATCCGGTCAGGGCCGACGTCATCGGCCCGACGGTGCTGCCGGAGCGCAGGTCGCTGCGCACGACGTACCTCTGCATGGGGACACCGGCCTGCTCGCAGGCCAGGGTGAAGGCAGCCGCCCCCACCGCGTCGGTGGCGTACTTCAGCTCGGTGTTGACCTTGAGCACAGGTCCCCCGTCGAGGGCGATCTGGTGCTGCGGCTCGTGACGGTCGGCGTAGTTGGGATGACTCGCGTGGGCCATGTCGCCCGAGGCGACCACCGTCCCGGCGAGAGCGCGGAACAGGTCCTCACGGCTGCCTCCTGCGGCCAGCACGATCCGCTCCAGCACCTGCGGCAGCAGCGTCGAGTGCGCCCCGCGCTCCGACATGCTCCCGACCTCCTCGTGATCGAACAGGACGAGGACGGGCACCTGCTCCCCGGGCGACTCGACGGCGTGCCGCAAGGCCGTGACGCCGGCCCAACAGGTCATCTGGTTGTCCAGCCGGGGCGCTGCCACGAACTCGAGGTCACGACCGATCCGCCGTGACGGCTGGCAGACATGGGTCATCACGTCCCAGGCGAGGATGTCCTCGACGCCGACACCAACCCGCGCGGCCAGCCACCCGCGGAAGTCCCCCGGGCGCTCGCCGATGGCCCACAGCGGCGTCATGTGCTGCTGGGGGTTGAGCAGCAGTCCCTCGCGGACCGCCTGGTCGAGGTGGATGGCGAGCTGCGAGACCCGCAGGATCGGCTCGTCCGCGGTGAGCAACCTCGACCCGACCCCGCTCCCCTCGCGGACGGCGACCCGCCCGGACAGCCCCAGGTCACGGTCCAGCCAGGAGTTGAGCAGCGGCCCACCATAGGGCTCGACCCCGAGCAGCTGGAGGCGCGCGCGGGTCAGGTCGGGCTGCGGTTTGATCCGCAGGTTCGGGCTGTCGGTATGCGCGCCGACGACCCTGAACGACCGCAGCGGCGCCGGTCGGTCCTGCGTGCTCCAGGCGACAATCGAGCCGCCGCGGACCAGGAAGTGCCGGCCCGCCCCGGTGGGAAACGCGTCCCGTTCGCTGACCTCGCGGAATCCGGAGGCCTCGAGGAGCCCAGCGGCCGTGCGCACGACGTGGAACGGTGACGGCGACGCATCGACGAAGTCGAGGAGTCCCTGTGCCGCAGTGTCGGTGTCGGTCACCTGGAACGACGGCGAGTGGTCGGTGTCGGTGTCGGTCACCTGGAACGGCGGCGAGTGGTCGGTGTCGGTGTCGAAGTGCGGGATCGGGCCGGTCACGCCCGCCACTGTATGTCGCGGCTCCTGGGCCGACCGACATGCGCCAACACCGAGATCCGCCGACCTAGGCCGAACATCTTCCGGTTTCCGGCGCTCGTGCATGTCGGTCGAACCAGCTCGTACCACCGGACCACCGGACCACCGGACCACCAGGGGCCAGACACCGGCAGACGAGCAGGGCCCCGAGACCGAAGTCCCGGGGCCCTGCTGCGGTGCTCCTGCTGCAGTGCTCCTGCTGCAGTGCTACTGCTGCTGGCGCGTCAGATCACTGGGTGATCTTGGTGACGCGCCCGGCGCCGACGGTGCGGCCACCCTCGCGGATGGCGAAGCGCAGGCCGTCCTCCATGGCGATCGGCTGGATCAGCTCGACCGACATCTCGGTGTTGTCACCGGGCATGACCATCTCGGTGCCTTCAGGCAGCTTGACGACCCCAGTCACGTCGGTGGTGCGGAAGTAGAACTGCGGACGGTAGTTGTCGTAGAACGGCGTGTGCCGGCCACCCTCGTCCTTGGACAGGATGTAGACGTTGGCGTCGAAGTTCGTGTGCGGCGTGATCGACTTCGGCTTGGCCACGACCTGGCCGCGCTCGACGTCCTCGCGCTTGGTTCCACGAAGCAGCAGGCCGACGTTCTCGCCGGCGCGACCCTCGTCGAGCAGCTTGCGGAACATCTCGATGCCGGTGACGATCGTCTTCGCCGGCGGTCCCGTGTGGATGCCGACGATCTCGACCTCCTCGTTGACCTTGAGGGTGCCGCGCTCGATGCGGCCGGTGACGACGGTGCCACGACCGGTGATCGTGAACACGTCCTCGACGGGCATGAGGAAGGGCTTGTCCTCGTCGCGCTCCGGCATGGGGACGGACGCGTCGACCGCATCCATGAGCTCCAGGACCGACTTGCCCCACTCCTCGTCGCCTTCGAGCGCCTTGAGCGCCGAGACACGCACGACCGGGAGGTCGTCGCCGGGGAACTCGTAGGACGACAGAAGCTCACGGACCTCCAGCTCGACGAGCTCGAGGATCTCCTCGTCATCGACCATGTCGGCCTTGTTGAGCGCCACGACGATGTAGGGGACGCCGACCTGACGGGCGAGCACCACGTGCTCACGCGTCTGCGGCATCGGACCGTCGGTCGCCGCGACCACGAGGATCGCCCCGTCCATCTGGGCCGCACCGGTGATCATGTTCTTGACGTAGTCGGCGTGGCCCGGGCAGTCGACGTGCGCGTAGTGACGCCCTTCGGTCTGGTACTCGATGTGCGCGATGGAGATCGTGATGCCGCGCTGCTTCTCCTCGGGCGCCTTGTCGATGTCGTCGAACGCGAACTGCGGGTTCAGCGTGGGGTACTTGTCGTGCAGGACCTTGGAGATCGCTGCCGTCAACGTCGTCTTGCCGTGGTCGATGTGACCGATGGTGCCGATGTTGACGTGCGGCTTGGTCCGCTCGAACTTTGCCTTCGCCACTGTGGTCCTCCTCGGGACTTCTCTGGTGTAACGCCGTTCGACCTATGGCTGGACGTGGCGCGTGCTGGGTGGATCGATACCGATCCGGGGGGTGGAACGTGCGTGTTTCCGGTGGGACAGCCTACGGGACCGAGTCGGCCCCTCACTCTCCCCGGGTCTTCTTGATGATCTCCTCGGCCACAGCCTTGGGGACCTCCGCGTAGGAGTCGAACTGCATCGAGTAGTTGGCCCGCCCCTGGGTCTTGGACCGCAGGTCGCCGACATACCCGAACATCTCCGACAGCGGGACGAGGCCGCGGACGACCTTGGCACCGCTGATGTCCTCCATGGCCTGGATCTGGCCACGGCGGGAGTTGATGTCACCGATGACGTCGCCCATGTAGTCCTCGGGCGTGCGGACCTCGACGGCCATCATGGGCTCGAGCAGGACCGGGTCCGCCTTGCGGACGGCGTCCTTGAGCACCATGGAGCCGGCGATCTTGAACGCCATCTCCGAAGAGTCGACGTCGTGGTAGGCGCCGTCGAGCAGGGTGGCCTTGATGCCGACGAGCGGGTACCCGGCGAGCACGCCGTACTGCATGGCGTCCTGGATGCCCTGGTCGACCGACGGGATGTACTCGCGCGGGATGCGGCCGCCGGTGACCTTGTTCTCGAACTCGTACATCTCGCCCTCGTGCGTGTCGAGCGGCTCGATGGTCACCTGGACCTTGGCGTACTGGCCAGACCCACCGGTCTGCTTCTTGTGGACGTAGTCCAGCTTCTCGACCTTGCGGCGGATCGTCTCGCGGTAGGCGACCTGTGGCTTGCCGACGTTGGCCTCGACGTGGAACTCGCGACGCATCCGGTCGACGAGGATGTCAAGGTGGAGCTCGCCCATCCCCTTGATGATGGTCTGACCGGTCTCGTCGTCCTGCTGCACCTGGAAGGTGGGGTCCTCCTCGGCCAGCTTCTGGATCGCGGTGCCGAGCTTCTCCTGGTCACCCTTGGTCTTGGGCTCGATGGCCACCGAGATCACCGGGTCGGGGAAGGTCATCGACTCGAGCACGATCGGGTTGGCCTGGTCGCACAGCGTCTCGCCGGTCGTCGTGTCCTTCAGACCGATGACGGCGTAGATGTGTCCGGCGGAGGCCTTGTCGACGGGGTTCTCCTTGTTGGAGTGCATCTGGAAGATCTTGCCGATGCGCTCCTTCTTGCCCTTGGTCGAGTTGAGGACCTGGGCACCGGCAGACACCTCACCGGAGTAGACCCGGATGTAGGTCAGCTTGCCGAAGAAGGGGTGCGACGCGATCTTGAACGCCAGCGCCGAGAACGGCTCCGTGGTGGACGGCTCCCGGATGATCTCCACCTCCTCGTGGTTCGGCTTGTGGCCGATCATCGGAGGCACGTCGAGGGGGCTCGGCAGGTAGGCGATGACGGCGTCGAGCATCGGCTGGACGCCCTTGTTCTTGAACGCCGTCCCACAGAACACCGGGTTGACCTCACCGGCGATGGTGAGCGCCCGCACCCCGGCCTGGATCTCGGCGTTGGTCAGCTCCTCGCCTTCGAGGTACTTCTCCATAAGGACGTCGTCACCCTCGGCGACACGCTCGACGAGCTCGTGGCGGTACTGCTGCGCCCGGTCGACCAGGTCAGCCGGGATCTCCTCGATCTCGTAGTCCTCGCCGAGCTTGGTCTCGCCGTGCCAGACGAACGCCTTCATGGTCACCAGGTCGACGACGCCGATGAAGTCGCTCTCGGAGCCGATCGGCAGCTGCATGACCAGCGGCGACGCGCCCAGGCGCTCCACGATGGTCTTGACGGTGAAGTAGAAGTCGGCACCGAGCTTGTCCATCTTGTTGACGAAGCAGATGCGCGGCACGACGTACTTGTCGGCCTGGCGCCATACCGTCTCGGACTGTGGCTCGACGCCCTCCTTGCCGTCGAACACGGCAACGGCACCGTCGAGGACGCGCAGGTTGCGCTCCACCTCGACGGTGAAGTCGACGTGCCCGGGGGTGTCGATCAGGTTGATCTGGTGGTTCTTCCAGAACGTCGTCGTCGCGGCGGACGTGATCGTGATGCCGCGCTCCTGCTCCTGCTCCATCCAGTCCATCGTGGCCGCGCCGTCGTGGACCTCACCGATCTTGTAGTTGATGCCGGTGTAGAAGAGGATGCGCTCGGTCGTGGTCGTCTTGCCGGCGTCGATGTGCGCCATGATGCCGATGTTGCGGACCATCGTGAGGTCCGTCAGGACGTCGAGTGCCACGGGTCGTGTCTCATCTCAGTTCGTATTGTCGTGAACAGTCATGCGAAAGCTCAAGGGTCGTTGCCGCCCGGCAGTAGAACACCGGAGCAGCCGCTGGTATGCCGGCCGAGACCTGGCGCGCACGACGCGCACGGTGCGCACGGTGCGCGACGGGCGTGCCGCGGCCGACTCTCGCAGGCATACCAGCCGCGCCGGTCACCAGCGGTAGTGCGCGAAGGCCTTGTTCGACTCGGCCATCTTGTGCGTGTCCTCACGGCGCTTGACCGCGGCGCCGAGGCCGTTGCTGGCGTCGAGGATCTCGTTCATGAGGCGCTCGGTCATGGTTTTCTCACGGCGCTGCCGCGAGTAGCCGACGAGCCAGCGCAGGGCCAGCGTGGTGGACCGGGGGGGCTTGACCTCGATGGGCACCTGGTAGGTCGCGCCGCCGACGCGGCGGGACTTGACCTCGAGCGCGGGCTTGATGTTGTCGAGCGCGCGTTTGAGCGTGGCCACCGGGTCGGTCCCGGTCTTCTGCCGGGCCCCCTCGAGGGCGCCGTAGACGATGGTCTCCGCGATCGACTTCTTGCCGTCGAGCAGGATCTTGTTGACCAGCTGGGTGACCAGCGGGCTGTTGTGCACCGGGTCGACGACCAGCGGCCGCTTCGGAGCGGGTCCCTTGCGAGGCATCAGCTCTTCTCCTTCTTGGCGCCGTACCGGGAGCGGGCCTGCTTGCGGCCGCGGACGCCCTGGGCGTCCAGCGAGCCACGCACGATCTTGTAGCGGACACCGGGGAGGTCCTTCACACGGCCACCGCGCACGAGCACGATGGAGTGCTCCTGCAGGTTGTGGCCGACGCCCGGGATGTAGGCCGTGACCTCGATGCCCGAGGTCAGCTTGACGCGCGCGACCTTGCGCAGCGCCGAGTTCGGCTTCTTGGGGGTGGTGGTGTAGACGCGCGTGCACACCCCGCGTCGCTGGGGTGAGCCCTTGAGCGCCGGGGTCTTGGTCTTGCCGACCTTGTCCTGACGGCCCTTGCGCACCAGCTGGTTGATCGTGGGCAACCTGTTCTCCGTACGTCGTGTCTGTGTGGTCTGTCCCACCGTGCGGCGGGTCTCCTTGGGATAACCACGCCCGACCCCCGCACCCGGGCGTGTCGGCCAAGGTGAACTGCGGATGTCGCTCATGGTGCTCTCCCCTGCACTGCTCACGACGTGAGGCACAGGCCTAGCGCCTGTCCCGGCTGACGTGAGCTGCCCGGCGAGAGATGTGAGCCTGCGCCGATCGGCTGCGGACAACCCGGTAGCACGGCGTCGGCTCTGTGTGAGCAATGCGTCCAGGCGAACCCGGACACAGTCTTTGATGTTACCGCCGGTGGGACGGGCGGCCAAATCAGTTCGGTCAGCCGATCCGCCAGTCGCCGCTGTAGATGTGCAGCACCGGCACACCCAGCCGCTCGCGGGCCTCGCTCGCCCAGTCGGTGTGGAAGGTGTCCTGCACCGCGTGCGGCTCGGTCACGATGAAGATCTCCGTCGCGCCCAGACGGGCGAGCTCCGCCTCGAGCGTCGGCAGCGGGTCGTCGTCGGTGATCTCCCCGGTCGCCGTGACACCCGCGTCGGCGAGCTCCCTGAGGCTCACGTCGAGCGTCTCCTGGGCATCGGTGCGAGCGCCGGCCTCGTCGATCGGCTTGAGCGACTCGAGCGCCTCGCGCATCTCGAACAGGCTGAGGTGGTTCAGCACCGAGACGAGCACGTTGCGCTTGGTGTCGGCCGGCACGAGGAGGCGGAACACCGGCTCGTCGCCGTCGTGCAGGCTGACGATCCGGGTCACGTCGAGCGCCTTCAACGGAACCTCGGTGAGGACGATGGTCGTGTCGGTCACCCTCCCGAGCCTATGGGCTGGGCGAGGGTACCCCGGACGGCACACCCCGCACCCGCTTGGACCGCAACCGGCTGCGGGCGACGTGACCGACCATCTGAGCCCCCAGCACGACGGTGGCCCGAGGGTCGCCCGTCACGGAGGACACCCCGACGCGCGGCCGGTAGTTGACCGGCACCTGGACCATCCGGACCCGCAGGATGGCGGCGACCAGCATCATCTCCAGCCCGTATGCCGACCCGTGCACCGTCGAGCGGGGGACGATCTGACGGGCGACGTCGCGCGTCATCACCCGGAAGGTACAGCCGACGTCGCTCAGCGAGGTCGTGTTGTGGAGCAGCTCGACCGCCTTGGCGACGCCCCAGTTGCCCCACTTGAGCAAGAACCCCATGTTGGCGCCGTCCCAGATGAACGTGGCGACGGTGCGCGAGCCGATCACGAAGTCACACTCGGGCATGAACGCCAGCAGCTTGCGCAGGTCCTCGGGGTCGAAGGTGCCGTCCGGCTCGCACAGGCATACGAGGTCGGCGTCGGTCTCCCGCAGCCCACGCAGGATCGCTGCGCCGTAGCCCTGCTCGCTCTCGTGCACCTCACGGGCACCGGTGGTGGCGACCTGCTCGGACGTGCCGGGGGCCGCGTTGTTGTTGACGACCAGGACCTCGTCGACCTCGGGGAGTGCCTCGAACCGGCGGATGCAGTCCGCGATCGAGTCCCTCTCGTTGTAGGTCGGCAGCACGACGCAGAGGGTCTTGTCCCGCCAGGTCACGAGGAGGCCACGACGAGCATCTGTCCGGCCAGCGGTTTGATGGGCGAGCGGAGGTAGCAGGGGACGAGGAAGGTCAAACCGGAGCCGCGGGACTTCAGCGACAGTGGCAGGAACCGGGCGTGCACCGCCTCGAGGGACCAGCCCCGCGAGCGCAGGAAGTCACCGAGCGACTGGTCGGTCCAGATCGAGACGTGCGTGTAGTCGTCGAAGTAGCGGCCGGGGGCGAGCCGGAAGTTGGGTTGCAGCAGGATCAGCCGCCCGCCGGGTCGCAGCACGCGACGGCTCTCGTCGACGAGCCGTTCGACGGCGGGGCGGTCGAGGTGCTCCAGGAGGTTGGAGGCGAAGACGACGTCGAAGTGTCCGTTCTCGAACCGGCTCAGGTCGGTGCAGTCTCCCACCATGGCCGTCACGCCCGGACGGGCCGCCCGCTCGACCGTCAGGTCCGCGTCGAGGGCCACGATTTCGGCCGCCTGCACGAGGTTGGCGAAGTCACACCAGCCCGCGCCCAGCTCCAGGACCCGCGAGCTCGCCGGGATCCAGCGGGCCAGGTAGCGGGTGAGGTGGCGCCATACGGCGACCCGGTTCGGGTCGTGGGCCAGGCGCGTACCGAAGTACCCGGGCACCTCTGACGACGCGGCCCCAGGCTGCGGACGGCTCGGGTCGGATCGGGTCACCGGCGTCAACCTACCGGCTCGAGTCACGGGGCTCTGGCCGACGTCCGGCAGACTGACGTGGTGGCCCGCCTGACTCGTCTGCGACCAGCCGGCGACCCTGCCATGGGGAGTCCGCGAGCGGTGGCCTTGTTTGTTCTCCCCTACCTGCTGCTGGGGCTGTTCTGGGTGTTCGCGAACCCGGCGATGGCAGCGCCGGACGAGCCGGACCACCTGGTCAAGGCGGTCGGCCTGGCCCGCCTCGACATCGGCGTCCCCGCGCCGCCGGCACCCGAGGGCTCGAAGCTGGCAACGGTCCGCAACGCGTCCATCAGCCGCGTCGTCGAGATCCCGGCCCGTCTCGACCCCACGCGGTACGCCTGCTTCTACTTCGCACCCGAGGTGACCGCGGCCTGCCAGCCCGCGCCGAGCACCGCTGAAGGTGACCGTGCGGTGACGACGTCACTCGGCGCATACCCGCCCTTCCTGTATCCCCCGCTCGGCTGGGTGGCCTCGCTCGGGGCATCGGTCGCCCAGGCCACGATCCTCGCCCGGTTGCTCGTCCTCGCCGCCTCGACCCTGCTGCTCGCGCTGGCCTGCGACCATCTGGTGCGGTGGCTGGGGCCACGGTCCCTCGTCGGTCCCGCGCTGCTGCTCACCCCGATGGGGATCTTCTGCATGGGCATCATCAACACCAGCGCAGTGGAGATCCTGGGGGCGCTGGGGATGGCGTGCGTCGTGGTCGTGTACTCCAGGCACCCCGACTCGCTGACGGAGCGACGGACCTTGTTCATCGTCCTGGTCAGCGGCACAGCCCTGGTGCTGAGCCGCCAGCTCGGGCTCGTCACGATGGCCCTGCTCACCCTGCTGTTGCTCGGGCTGGGCGCCTGGCGGCCGGTCCTCGAGCAGCTGCGCCACCGGCGTCCGCTGATGGTGGCTGCAGTGGCCGTCCCCGGTGTCGCCACGCTCGCCGTCGCGTTGTGGGAGCTCGCATACGACCATCCCGTGCTGCTGGGCCCATGGCTTTCTCGGGAGAGCCTGGACGGGTTCCAGCTGACCTTCTGGCAGCTGATCCACGAAGGGGTCGGCTGGTTCGGGTGGCTGGACGTGCGTCCTCCGGACCTCGTCAACGACGTGTGGTTCGCCGTGGTGGTGCTGGTGGTGGCGCTCGCTCTGGTCGTCGGTGACCGACGCGACCGGAGGGTGCTGATCGGGGTGTTGCTGGTGGCCCTGGTGGTCATCTACGTGACCTACTCGCGGGTCTTCTTCCCGGTGGACGGCGGCATCCAGGGACGGCACGTGCTGCCGATCCTCGCCGTCGTGCCCGTATGGGCGGGTGTCGTGCTGGTCGAGCGGATACCGCAGGTCTTGCTGGCGCGTGGCGTGCGGGTCGCGGCTGTGCTGCTGCCACTCGTGGTCGCGACCGGGCTCTACCTCAACTCGCAACGGTATTCGGTCGGGCTCGACCCTGCAGTGGGGCTGGTGTGGTTCGCGCCCGAGGCGCGTTGGTCCCCGCCGGGCAGCTGGTACCCCTGGCTCGTCGTCGGCCTGTTGGGTTGCGTCGGTCTCGGGACGGCTCCCCGCCGGGCGGTCTCGGGACGGCTTGGGTGCGAACCGTCGCACCGCCCGACCACGACGGCTGACGCTCTCGCCGTCTCATCGTCCGTCCCCCGCGCCCACGTTGCGCCCCTCCCAGCTCCACCGAACTCGCAGGTTTGCGGCTTCTGGCCGGTCTTCGGTGCCCAGAACTCGCAAACAGGTGAGTCCTGTCGGAGACAGTATGAGTCCGGTCGGTGAATGCGCCACCACCATCGGAGTCAGCGGCACCGGCACCGGACTCGCAGGTTTGCGGCTTCTGGCCGGCCTTCAGTCCCCAGAACCGAGAACCATGTGAGTCCGGTCGGGACCTGCCGAACGCCGACAGCCGACAGCCGTCATCCGACAGCCGTCAGCCGAACGCCGACAGCCGACAGCCGTCAGCCGACCCTGGCCAGTGGGCAGGCCGGAGCCACCAGGGCCACCAGGGGCGCAGAAGCGACAGGGCCCCAGGGCAGTAGCCGGCAACGGCAACAACGCAGGGGCGGGTATTCCGCGAAGTCTCCTTCGCGGCATACCCGCCCCTGGTTCGTGCATGTGTGCCGAACGTCAGTTGTCGGTGAAGCCCAACGTCACGTCGTCCAGCCGGACCGGCTCGCCCGACACCGCGCCGAAGCCCGAGTAGTCGTACGCGTCGTAGGTGGGCAGCGAGTACATCGCGGCCTTCGCTTCCTCGGTCGGCTCCACCGCGATGTTGCGGTAGCGGGGCAGGCCCGTGCCGGCGGGGATGAGCTTGCCGAGGATGACGTTCTCCTTGAGGCCGAGCAGCGGGTCGGAGCGGGCCTCCATCGCGGCCTGGGTGAGCACCCGGGTCGTCTCCTGGAAGGACGCTGCCGACAGCCACGACTCGGTCGCGAGTGAGGCCTTGGTGATCCCCATGAGCTCGGGACGACCGGAGGCCGTCTTGCCGCCCTCGCTGAGCACCCGGAGGTTCTCGACCTCGAAACGACCGCGCTCGGCGAGGTCACCCGGGATGAGGTTGGCGTCGCCCGCCTCGATGACCGTGACCCGGCGCAGCATCTGCCGGACGATCACCTCGATGTGCTTGTCGTGGATCGAGACACCCTGCTGCCGGTAGACGTGCTGCACCTCGTCGACGAGGTGCATCTGCACGGCGCGCGGGCCGAGGATACGCAGGACCTGCTTCGGGTCGATCGCCCCCTGGATCAGCTGGTGGCCGACCTCGACGTGCTCGCCGTCCTGGACCATCAGGCGCGAACGCTTGCTGACCGGGTAGGCGTGCTCCTCGGAGCCGTCGTCGGGCACGAGGACGATTCGACGGGTCTTGTCGGTGTCCTCCACCTTGACGCGGCCCGTCGTCTCGGCGATCGGGGCGACACCCTTGGGGGTGCGCGCCTCGAACAGCTCGACCACACGGGGCAGACCCTGCGTGATGTCGTCACCCGCCACACCACCGGTGTGGAAGGTCCGCATCGTCAGCTGCGTGCCGGGCTCACCGATCGACTGCGCCGCGATGATGCCCACGGCCTCGCCGATGTCCACGAGCTTGCCGGTCGCGAGCGACCGCCCATAGCACGCGGCGCAGGTGCCGACCTTGCTCTCGCAGGTCAGGACCGAGCGGACCTTGACCTGGTCGATGCCGGCGACGAACAGCGCGTCGATGACGACGTCACCGAGGTCGATGCCAGCGTCGGCCAGGACGGCGGACCCGTCACCGGCGACGTCCTGCGCCAACGTGCGCGCATAGACGCTGGTCTCGACGTCCTCGTGCAGGACGCGGCGACCCGTGGAGTCGGTGTCGGCGATCGGCATGGTCAGGCCACGCTCGGTGCCGCAGTCGTCCTCACGGATGATGACGTCCTGCGACACGTCGACCAGACGACGGGTGAGGTAACCCGAGTCCGCCGTCCGCAACGCGGTGTCCGCGAGACCCTTGCGGGAACCGTGGGTCGAGATGAAGAACTCCAGCACCGACAGACCCTCGCGGAAGTTCGCGCGGATCGGGCGCGGGATGATCTCGCCCTTCGGGTTCGACACAAGACCACGCATACCGGCGATCTGACGCAGCTGCATCCAGTTGCCTCGAGCCCCGGAGTTGACCATCTTGTAGATCGTGTTGGTGACCGGGATGTTGGCCCGCATCTCCTCCGCGACCTTGTTGGTGGCCTCGTTCCAGATCTCGATGAGGTCCTCGCGACGTTCGTTGTCCGTCATGGCCCCACGGTCGTAGAGCTTCTGGACCTTGGTCGCGCGAGCTTCGTACTCCTCGAGGATCTCGGTCTTGCGCGGCGGCGTGACGACGTCGGAGATGGCGACCGTCGCACCGGACCGGGTGGCCCAGTGGAAGCCGGCGTCCTTGAGGGCGTCCAGCGACGCGGCGACCTGCACCTTGGTGTAGCGCTCCGCGAGGTCGTTGACGATCGAGGACAGCCGCTTCTTGTCGACGACCTCTTCGACGAACGGGTAGTCCACCGGGAGCGTCTCGTTGAAGAGCACGCGGCCGAGGGTCGACTCGAGGATGAGCGACGGGACGATCCCCTGCTCGCCAGCCTCAACACCCTCGGGCAGCGCGTAGCCGACCGGGGGCACGACGTCCTCGAGCCGGATCCGGACCCGGGAGCCGAGCTCGATCGCGTGCGCGTCGAACGCCATCCGCGCCTCGGCGGGGCTGGAGAACACCCGACCCTCACCGTCGCCGTCCGGCATCTCGGAGGTGAGGTGGAACAGCCCGATGATCATGTCCTGGGTGGGCATGGTCACGGGGCGGCCGTCGGCCGGCTTGAGGATGTTGCTGCTGGACAGCATGAGGATGCGGGCCTCGGCCTGCGCCTCCGCGGACAGCGGCACGTGGACAGCCATCTGGTCGCCGTCGAAGTCGGCGTTGAACGCCGTGCAGACGAGCGGGTGGATCTGGATGGCCTTGCCTTCGACGAGCTGCGGCTCGAACGCCTGGATGCCCAGTCGGTGCAGCGTCGGCGCGCGGTTCAGCAGGACCGGGTGCTCGGTGATGACCTCTTCGAGGACGTCCCACACGACGGGACGGGCCCGCTCGACCATGCGCTTGGCCGACTTGATGTTCTGGGCGTGGTCGAGGTCGACCAGGCGCTTCATCACGAACGGCTTGAACAGCTCGAGGGCCATCTGCTTGGGCAGACCGCACTGGTGCAGCTTCAGCTGCGGGCCGACGACGATGACCGAACGGCCGGAGTAGTCGACGCGCTTGCCGAGCAGGTTCTGACGGAACCGACCCTGCTTGCCCTTGAGCATGTCGGACAGCGACTTCAGCGGCCGGTTGCCCGGTCCGGTGACCGGACGCCCACGGCGGCCGTTGTCGAACAGCGAGTCGACGGCCTCCTGGAGCATCCGCTTCTCGTTGTTGACGATGATCTCCGGTGCGCCGAGGTCCAGCAGCCGCTTGAGGCGGTTGTTGCGGTTGATGACGCGGCGGTAGAGGTCGTTGAGGTCGGACGTCGCGAACCGGCCACCGTCGAGCTGCACCATGGGGCGCAGGTCCGGGGGGATGACGGGCACGCAGTCGAGGACCATGCCGGTAGGGCTGTTGGTCGTCGTGGTGAACGCCGAGACGACCTTGAGGCGCTTGAGGGCGCGGGTCTTCTTCTGGCCCCGGCCGGTCGCGATGATCTCGCGCAGGATCTCGATCTCAGCCTGGAGGTCGAAGGTCTGCAGCCGTCGCTGGATTGCCGCGGCGCCCATCCCGCCCTCGAAATAGAGGCCGAACCGGTCGCGCATCTCGCGGTAGAGCACCTCGTCGCCCTCGAGGTCTTGGACCTTGAGGTTCTTGAAGCGGTCCCAGACCTGCTCGAGACGCTCGATCTGCTGGTCGGCGCGCTTGCGGATGTTGTTCATCTCGCGCTCGGCGGACTCGCGGACCTTGCGCTTGGCGTCCGCCTTGGCACCCTCGGCCTCGAGCTCTCCGAGGTCTCGCTCGAGCACCTTGGCCCGGCCATCGACGTCGGCGTCGCGACGGTTCTCCAGCTCCTTCTTCTCCACCTGGATCTGCGCCTCGAGCGAGGGCAGGTCCTGGTGGCGCTGGTCCACGTCGACCGACGTGATCATGTAGGCCGCGAAGTAGATGACCTTCTCGAGGTCCTTGGGCGCCAGGTCCAGCAGGTAGCCGAGCCGGCTCGGGACACCCTTGAAGTACCAGATGTGCGTGACGGGAGCGGCGAGCTCGATGTGGCCCATCCGCTCGCGACGGACCTTGGCCCGGGTCACCTCGACGCCGCAGCGCTCACAGATGATGCCCTTGAACCGGACCCGCTTGTACTTGCCGCAGTTGCACTCCCAGTCGCGGGTAGGACCGAAGATGCGCTCGCAGAACAGCCCCTCCTTCTCCGGCTTGAGGGTGCGGTAGTTGATGGTTTCCGGCTTCTTCACCTCACCGTGGCTCCACTGACGGATGTCGTCAGCAGTGGCGAGGCCAATACGCAGCTCGTCAAAGAAGTTAACGTCTAGCACTTCGTGCTTCCCTACTCTCGCTCAGAGATTTCGTTCAGTCGGCAGCTGGCCGGGGCCAGAGCCAGGACGGGCCGCGCCCGACTGTTGCTTCGGTGTGAAAGATGCTCACTCGCGTGCGCTCGCTCGGATCTTTCACACCTCTTCGACGCTGCTCGGCTCGCGCCGGGACAGGTCGATGCCGAGCTCCTCCGCCGCGCGGAAGACGTCCTCGTCCGCTTCCTTCATCTCGATGGTCTGGCCATCGGAGGAGAGGACCTCGACGTTGAGACACAGGGACTGCATCTCCTTGAGGAGCACCTTGAAGGACTCGGGGATGCCGGAGTCGGGGATGTTCTCGCCCTTGACGATCGCCTCGTAGACCTTCACGCGGCCGGGGACGTCGTCGGACTTGATGGTCAGCAGCTCCTGCAGCGTGTATGCCGCGCCGTAGGCCTCGAGCGCCCAGACCTCCATCTCACCGAAGCGCTGACCACCGAACTGGGCCTTGCCGCCGAGCGGCTGCTGGGTGATCATCGAGTAGGGACCTGTCGAGCGAGCGTGGATCTTGTCGTCGACGAGGTGGTGGAGCTTGAGGATGTACATGTAGCCCACCGACACCTGCTCCGGGAACGGTTCGCCGGAGCGGCCGTCGAAGAGCAGCGCCTTGCCCGAGTGGTCGATCAGGCGCACGTCGTCGCGGGTCTTGAGGGTGGAGTCGAGAAGACCGGTGATGACGTCCTCACCGGCACCGTCGAAGACGGGGCTGGCGACGCGGCTGCCGGCGGGTGCCTCCCAGGCGTCCTTCGGGATGGGCAGCGCCCAGTCGGGCGACCCCTCGATCTTCCAGCCACGCGAGGCGGCCCAACCGAGGTGCAGCTCGAGGATCTGGCCGACGTTCATCCGGCCAGGGACACCGAGCGGGTTGAGCACGACGTCGACGGGGGTCCCGTCCTCCAGGAACGGCATGTCCTCGATCGGGAGGATCTTGGAGATGACGCCCTTGTTGCCGTGCCGGCCCGCCAGCTTGTCCCCGTCGGTGATCTTGCGCTTGTTGGCGACGTAGACCCGGACCAGCTGGTTGACGCCCGGGGGCAGGTCGTCGCCCTCGTCCTTGTCGAACACCTTGACGCCGATGACCGTGCCGGTCTCGCCGTGGGGCACCTTCAGAGAGGTGTCTCGCACCTCGCGGGCCTTCTCACCGAAGATGGCGCGCAGCAGGCGCTCCTCCGGCGTCAGCTCGGTCTCACCCTTGGGCGTGACCTTGCCGACCAGCAGGTCCCCGTCGCGGACCTCCGCGCCGATCCGGATGATCCCGCGCTCGTCGAGGTCCGCGAGGACCTCCTCGGAGACGTTGGGGATGTCTCGGGTGATCTCCTCGGGGCCGAGCTTGGTGTCGCGGGCGTCGACCTCATGCTCCTCGATGTGAATCGAGGAGAGGACGTCGTCCTGCACCAGACGCTGGCTGAGGATGATCGCGTCCTCGTAGTTGTGGCCTTCCCATGGCATGAACGCCACGAGCAGGTTGCGACCGAGCGCCATCTCGCCACCCTCGGTGGCGGGACCGTCGGCGATGACCGAGCCGACCTCGACCCGGGCACCCTCGTCGACGACGACGATCTGGTTGTAACAGTTGCCCTGGTTGGAGCGGTCGAACTTGGCGATCCGGTAGGTCTGCGTCGTCCCGTCATCGTTCGCGACCGTGACGAGGTCGGCGCTCACCTCGGTGACGACACCGGCCTTGGCGGCCATGACGACATCTCCGGAGTCGAGCGCGGCACGGAACTCCATGCCGGTGCCGACCAACGGAGCCTCGGACTTGACCAGCGGAACAGCCTGACGCTGCATGTTCGAGCCCATCAGGGCCCGGTTGGCGTCGTCGTGCTCGAGGAACGGGATGAGCGCGGTCGCTGCCGAGACCATCTGTCGTGCGGACACGTCCATGTAGTCGACGTCGGCGCCCGGGATGTACTCGACCTCGCCGCCCTTGGTGCGAACCAGGACGCGCTCGTTGCCGAAGTGGTTGTCGGCGGTGAGCGGCTCGTTCGCCTGGGCGATGACGTGCTCGTCCTCCTCGTCGGCGGTGAGGTAGTCGACCTCGTCGCTGACCTTGCCCTTGGTCACCTTGCGGTAGGGGGTCTCGACGAAGCCGAACGCGTTGATCCGCCCATAGGAGGCGAGTGAGCCGATCAGCCCGATGTTGGGGCCCTCAGGAGTCTCGATCGGGCACATCCGGCCGTAGTGCGACGAGTGGACGTCGCGGACCTCCATACCGGCGCGGTCACGGGACAGGCCACCCGGGCCGAGCGCGGACAGCCGGCGCTTGTGGGTCAGGCCGGAGAGCGGGTTGTTCTGGTCCATGAACTGGCTCAGCTGCGAGGTTCCGAAGAACTCCCGGATGCTGGCCACCACGGGCCGGATGTTGATCAGGGTCTGCGGCGTGATCGCCTCGACGTCCTGGGTCGTCATCCGCTCGCGGACGACGCGCTCCATCCGGGACAGGCCGGTGCGGACCTGGTTCTGGATGAGCTCGCCGACGCTGCGCAGGCGACGGTTGCCGAAGTGGTCGATGTCGTCGACCTCGACGCGCATGTCGGCGTCGTGGCCGTCGCGACGGCCCTTCATGGTCGTTTCGCCGGCGTGCAGCGTCACGATGAACTTGATGGTGGCCACGATGTCGTCGATGGACAGCGTGGACGCCGCCAGCGGGGCCTCGGTGCCGAGCTTCTTGTTCAGCTTGTAGCGACCGACCTTGGCCAGGTCATAGCGCTTGGAGTTGAAGTACAGGTTGTCCAGCAGCGTCTGGGCCGCCTCACGCGTCGGCGGCTCGCCCGGGCGCAGCTTGCGGTAGATGTCGAGCAGCGCGTCGTCCTGACCCTGGGTGTGGTCCTTCTCCAGGGTGAGGCGCATCGACTCGTAGTCGCCGAACTCCTCGAGGATCTGCGCCTCGGTCCAGCCGAGGGCCTTGAGCAGCACGGTGACCGACTGCTTGCGCTTGCGGTCGACGCGTACGCCGACCATGTCGCGCTTGTCGATCTCGAACTCGAGCCACGCACCGCGGCTCGGGATCATCTTGGCGGTGTAGATGTCCTTGTCGGACGTCTTGTCGGCAGTGCGCTCGAAGTAGACGCCCGGGCTGCGGACGAGCTGGGAGACGACGACCCGCTCGGTGCCGTTGATGATGAAGGTGCCGCGCTCGGTCATCAGCGGGAAGTCGCCCATGAACACCGTCTGGCTCTTGATCTCACCGGTGTTGGTGTTCATGAACTCCGCAGTGACGAACAGCGGGGCGTCGTAGGTCTGGTCGCGCTCCTTGCATGACTCGATCGTCTTGCGCGTCTCCTCGAACCGGTGGTCCCGGAACGAGAGCGACATCGATCCGGAGAAGTCCTCGATCGGGGACATCTCCTCGAAGATCTCCTCGAGACCGGAGCGGTCGGGGACGTCGGTGCGACCGGAGGCCTTGGCCTGGGCCACACGGGCTTGCCAGCGCTCGTTGCCGAGCAGCCAGTCGAAGCTCTCCGTCTGGAGGGCCAGGAGGTCTGGGACCTCAAGCGGTTCGCGGATCTGCGCGAAGGACAGACGGCCTGAGGCCGTCCGTGCGGTGGACACATTCTGGGACGAGGTGCGCGAGGCAGCCAACGAGGGTCCTTCCACGGGCCTTACTGAGCTAATGATGTCAGCGTTGTCTGCGCCCTTGGCACCCCAATGATCGACGTCGTCGGCGTGGTCACCACATCGTCATGGTGAACGTGCCAGGACCGGTGGTCCGGGCACCACGAAGCGCTCGAGTCGAGAGAGAGGGCGGCAGGCGGAGGCAGCGCAAAGACTTAGCCTAGCCACTTAGGGCATAGAAGTCCAATCGAGTCAAACCACGTCGGTGGGCACCGAACGGCGCGCCGGCCCAGACGGACCTGTCGAGAACGGGACGACTATGGACCCTCGTGGGCCGCACGTCAAGCACCCGGCTGCGGTATGCGTCAACTGCTCGCCCCCCACGGGGCTTCGAAGCTGGTCTCGGGCTGGTCTCGTGCTGGTCTCGGGCTGGTCTCGGGCTGGTCTCGTGCTGGTCTCGGGCTGGTCTCGTTGCTGTTCAGGCGCCTGCGAGGCGGTCAGTTGCCGTGAGGACCACCGCGTTCATCGCGTCCGAACCGGCGTGACCCACGCCGTCGACGACGTGCAGCTGCGCGGCCGGCCACGCACGGGCGAGCCCCCAGGCCGCATCGGCCGGCCCGGCGAGGTCGAGCCGACCGTGCGCGAGAACGGCGGGGATGCCGGCAACCCGGTCGAGGTGCGCCACGATCGCGTCGTCCGCCTGGAACCCCGCGTTCGCGAAGTAGTGCGTCACCGTGCGGGCGAACCGGTAGCGGAACGTCGGGTCGGCATACCGCGGGTTCGGCGGCTCGTCTGCCGAGAGGGCGACCACTGCCTCCTCCCAGTCGCACCAGGCCCGGGCTGCGTCGTCCCTCACCGTCGACTCGCCGCAGGCAAGAAGCCGCCCGTATGCCTCGGCGAGGTTGCCGTCTCGCTCCCGCGGCGGCAGGGCGGCGAGGAAACGTTCGTGCGCCTCGGGGAAGAAGCGACCCACGCCTCGGGTGCCACTCGACGTCGCGCGCCCGGGTGGTGGTGACGGCGAACAGGACCATCTCGCTGACGCTCTCCGGGTGGGCGACCGCATACGTGAGGCCGAGCGTCGAGCCCCACGAGACGCCGAGGACCAGCCACCGCTCGATGCCGAGATGCTCGCGCAGCCGCTCGAGGTCGGCGACGAGGTGGCTCGTGGTGTTGACGCTCATGTCGGTGGCAGGGTCAGCCGCCGTGGGGGTACTTCGTCCGGCCCCGCGCTGGTCGACCAGGACGACCCGGTATCGGGCGGGGTCGAGGAACCCCGCCAGCCAGACCGTCGAACCAGACCCCGGTCCACCGTGCAGGCATACGGCCGGCTTGCCACGGGGGTTGCCCCGGACTTCCCAGTGAACGAGCTGGCCGTCGCCGACGTCCAGCATCCCCTCGTCGAACGCAGCCGTGGGGAGGTACATCGGGGTCAGCCTAGTCCGGGCGCGGCACAGCCATGACCCGCGATAAGACGGGCGAAAGTCGGTGTCCAGGCCGCTATTGGTGCCGGATTGCCGACTTTCGGCCGGTATGCGTGGGCTGAGGACAGCAGCGGCGCCCCTCAACGATCTGAGGGGCGCCGCAGCCTTGTGCTCCTGGGGGAGCTACTTGAGGGTGACCGTCGCGCCGGCCGCCTCGAGCTGGTCCTTGGCCTTGTCGGCGGCAGCCTTGTCGACCTTCTCCAGGACGGCCTTGGGAGCGCCGTCGACGAGGTCCTTGGCCTCCTTCAGGCCGAGGCTCGTCAGGGCGCGCACCTCCTTGATGACCTGGATCTTCTTGTCGCCCGCGGCCTCGAGGACGACGTCGAACTCGTCCTGCTCCTCGACCTCGGGGGCAGCGGCTGCGCCGCCACCCGCACCCGGTGCCGCGAGGGCGACCGGCGCCGCGGCGGTGACGCCGAAGGTGTCTTCGAACTGCTTGACGAACTCGGAGAGCTCGATCAGGGTCATCTCCTTGAAAGCGTCAAGGAGCTCGTCGGTGCTGAGCTTCGCCATGATGGCGTTCCTTCCTGTTCTTGCCGTGAGTGGCGTGTGTGTTGAGTCTGGAGCTGAGTGACTGGCCGGCCAGCCGGCCACTCAGCCCTGGTCGCCACCCTCGGCGACGTCCTGGGGTGCAGCTGTGTCGTCCGATGCCGGAGCATCTTCGGGCGCAGCCGCCGAACCTCCCTCGGCCTCGACCTTGGCCCGGAGCGCGTCGATGAGACGGGCGCTCTGCGACAACGGCGCGGCGAAGAGGTAGACCACCTTGCTGAGCGACGCGTTCATGGCGCCGGCCAGCTTGGCGAGAAGTACCTCGCGGGACTCGAGGTCCGCGAGCTTGGTGATCTCCTCGGCGTTCAGGGGCTTGCCGTCGAGGACGCCGCCCTTGATGACGAGGAGGGGGTTGGCCTTGGCGAAGTCCCTCAGGCCCTTGGCCGCCTCGACCGGGTCACCGGTGACGAAGGCGATGGCCGACGGGCCCTGAAGCTGACCGTCGAAGGCCGAGACGCCGGCCTCCTTGGCTGCCAGCTCGGTGAGGGTGTTCTTCACCACGGCGAACGTGGCGTGCCCACGGAGGGTGCTGCGCAGCGAGGTGAGCTGCTTCACGGTGAGACCGCGGTACTCCGTCAGCACGGCTGCACCCGAGTTGCGGAAGTGCTCCGCGAGCTCGGCAACGGCCGCTGTCTTCTCGGCGTTGGCCATCTGCGCCTCCTTGATGGTGCTGGTCCTGGGACCGCACGGCCTGAAGCGTTCCGGACAAGGAGCAAGCCCCGGCGCAAGCGCACGGGGCTCGAGGCATACGCACGGGTATGCCGTCTCGTTCGTGGCCTGCGCTGGTTGCCGCACCTGGTGCGGACCTTCGGTCAAAGGCCCCGCGTGAGCAGGTCCCAGACAACCGGCGGTCTGTGGTCGTGCACGAGTCTACGGAGCGCAGGTGCCCCCAGTCAAAACGACCGGGGGCAGGTGCTCGAGTCAGCCCGTGGGGGCAGACATCGTGCCGACCTGGTCGGCCGGCGGCGCCGTCACGGTGACGGGGGCACCCCAGTCGCTGTAGTCGACCGTGACCTTGGTCCCCGACGCCTCGATGACCGACTTCACGGGCAGGTCCTTGGCGTCCACGGTGAGGTCCATGCCGGTCGTGCCCGTCGTGCCCGTCGCGCCGGTCGCACCCGAGCCGGAAATCCCGGTGATGCCGGTGATCTTGTAATGCGTGTTACCCCCGTTGGTGTCGACCACCGTCGCCGTCCCACCCTTGAGCGCGTCGACCATGGTCTGCGGATCACCGGCGCTGGCGCCTCCCTCGCGCATGGCCTTGCTCATCGCGTCGGTGCCCTTCGGATCGACCTTGACCCATTCCTTGCCGCCGGTGAGCTGGGTCGGCAGGCCTTTCATGTAGATGACGCCGCCGACGGAGACGACCTGCAGGTTGATTCCCATGATCGCCATGGTGGCCGTCGTGTCGGCCTGTGTCGGCGAGGTGTAGACGAACTGCGTGGCGCCGCTCACGTTGACCGCCGACGACGACATCGACAGGGTGCCCTTGCCGCTCTTGGCGGCGACCATGGCCGCCCCCATCCGTGCGCCGAGCTCGGCTGCGTCGCCCGTCGCGCCTGGCGTGACGGCAGCGCTCGCCGTGCTGGTCGTGTGCGCGCCGGCCGTCGCGCCGGAAGCACTTGTCGAGGGCTGGGCCGTCGTCGCCGGGCTGCTGGATCCGCAGCCGGCGAGAGCCAGTGCCCCGCTCAGACTGGCGACGGCAATGATGGTGCGCTTCATGTGAGGGGTCCCCTGAATCGATGTGACGCGGTCTGGCGACCGGCACCCACTCCCTGAGGTGGGCCGGTCAACCATAGACGGCGCGCAGGACCCGTGAGCTCTCCTTTCAGGACGCCGACGCGAGCGCGGACGCGTAGGGGGCGTTCAGGCCGTTGCATCCACCCGCTGATCGGTGTCCTCGACAAGCAGGTTGCGGGTGCGGCGGTAGTCCAGGGGGATGCCCGGGCCCATCGTCGTGGTCATCGTGGCCTTCTCGATGTAGTGACCCTTGGAGGAGCTGGGCTTGAGGCGCAGCACCTCCTCGAGGGCCGCCGCGTAGTTCTCCACCAGCAACGTCTCGTCGAAGGAGACCTTGCCGATGATGAAGTGGAGGTTCGCGTGCTTGTCCACGCGGAACTCGATCTTGCCGCCCTTGATGTCGGTGACCGCCTTGGCCACGTCCATCGTCACGGTGCCCGTCTTGGGGTTCGGCATCAGCCCGCGTGGACCGAGGACCTTGCCGAGCCGGCCCACCTTGCCCATCATGTCGGGCGTCGCGACAACGGCATCGAAGTCGAGCCATCCGCCGGACACCTTCTCGAGCATGTCGTCGGATCCGACGTAGTCGGCGCCCGCGTCACGAGCCGCCTGGGCCTTGTCGGCGTTGGCGAAGACGAGGACCTTGGCGGTCTTGCCGGTGCCGTGCGGGAGGTTGACGGTGCCACGGACCATCTGGTCGGCCTTGCGGGGGTCGACTCCGAGGCGCATGGCGACCTCGACCGTCGCGTCGTACTTCGTGAGGCTGGTGTCCTTCGCGAGTCGGACGGCCTCGAGGGGGCTGTAGACCTTGCCGGCGTCGATCTTCTCGGACGCGGCGTTGTAAGCCTTGCTGCGCTTCATCATTCGCTCCTGTGGTTCCGCAGCCGTGCTGCGGTGGTGCTGGTGGAGAAGTGGTGCGGACCAGCGCTGGTCCTGCCACGAGGCGTACCGGGCGGTATGCCTGTCGCTGCTGAGGGGAACCTCAGTAGCCCGGGGTGCTGACGCCCATCGACCGGGCGGTGCCGGCGATGATCTTGGCGGCGGCCTCGATGTCGCCCGCGTTGAGGTCCTCCATCTTCTGCTGGGCGATGCTGCGGACCTGGTCTGCCGTGAGGGACGCGACCTTGGTCTTGTGCGGCTCACCCGACCCCTTGGGCACGCCGGCAGCCTTCTTGATCAGCTCGGCGGCCGGCGGGGTCTTGGTGACGAACGTGAACGAACGGTCCTCGTAGACGGTGATCTCGACGGGGATGACGTTGCCACGCTGGGACTCCGTCGCGGCGTTGTAAGCCTTGACGAACTCCATGATGTTGACGCCGTGCTGGCCGAGGGCCGGTCCGACGGGCGGGGCGGGGGTGGCCGCGCCGGCGTTGATCTGCAGCTTGATGAAGCCGGAGATCCGCTTCTTCTTGGGAGGCATGATGTGTCGCTTTCTGATGGAGGTGGGCCGACGCCGTGGGCGATGACCCGGTTGCACGACCCGGACGTTGGTTCCGGGGGCTGGTGGGCGGACTGAGGGGCAGGTTGAGGGGCGCAGCCCCGAGCGATCAGATCTTGGAGACCTGGCTGAAGGACAGCTCGACCGGGGTCTCCCGGCCGAAGATGGAGACAAGCACCTTGAGCTTCTGGGTGTCGGGGTTGATCTCGGAGATGCTCGCCGGGAGGGTCTCGAACGGGCCCTCCATGACCGTGACGGACTCGCCGATCTCGAAGTCGACGACCTGGATCTCTTTGGCCTTGGCTCCCCCCTTGCCACCCGAGGCGGCCGACTCCGGCGTCTCGAGGTCGGGGGCGAGCATGGTGAAGACCTCGTCGAGGCTGAGCGGCACCGGCTGGTGGGCGTTGCCGACGAACCCGGTCACGCCCGGCGTGTGCCGGACGGCACCCCAGCTCTCGTCGGTCAGCTCCATGCGGACCAGCACGTAGCCAGGCATCCGCACCCGGTCGACAATCTTCTTCTGGCCGTTCTTGATCTCCGTGACCTTCTCCATCGGGACCTCGATCTCGAAGATCAGATCCTCCATGTTGAGGGACACGATGCGGGTCTCGAGGTTGGTCTTGACCCTCTTCTCGTAGCCGGCGTAGGAGTGCACGACATACCAGTCGCCGTCTTTGGCGCGCAGGCCACGCTTGTACTCCTCCACGGGGTCGGCGGGCTCGGTGGACTCGGCGGGCTCGGTGGACTCGGCGTCGGCAGCCTCGGCGGCTGCCAGCTCGGCCGCGTCGACGTCGTGGTCGTAGTCCGCGATCGCCTGGGCTGCGTCGACGTCAACGGTGTGAACCGTCTCGGCTGCGTCGAGGCTGCCGAAGTCCCTGTAAGTCTCAGTGGGCTCAGCCGACTCGATGGCCTCGTCGAGCTCGTCAGTGCTCGTCGTGCTCGTCGTGCTCGTCGTGCTCGTCGTGCTCGTCGTGGTGTCGTTCTCGGACACGCTGCTGCCTGCTTCCTTCGTGCGTTCTGTCGGCCGGTGAGGTCGGTGAGGTGGTGTCGGTCAACCCGCAAGGACGAGCAGGACAACTCGGTGGAACACGAAGTCGAGTGCCGCGACAATGCCCATGATCACCAGGACGAAGACGATCACCACACCGGTGTAGTTGACCAGCTCGCGTCCGGTCGGTCTCACAACCTTGCGCAGCTCGTCGAGGATCTGGCTGACGAACAGCGCGAGCGACTGCCAGGCTCGGCTGAACACGTTGCCCTCCTGCCGACGCTTGCGTGTCGCTCGACCGGAGTTGCGGGACCCCGCGCTCGTCTCGGTCACTACTCTCCCACTTCCTGCGGTGCTGTTCGGACGTGCTGCTCGGACGTGCTCTTGCTGCACCTCTGCTCTACCTCTGCACACCTGTGTGTCCGGCGTGCACCGCAGGGCAGGAGGGACTCGAACCCCCAACCGCCGGTTTTGGAGACCGGTGCTCTACCAATTGAGCCACTGCCCTACGCGGTCCACTCCCCGGGGTGTGCGACGGGCGAACCGCAGACGGCCTGGCGGGCATGCCGGAGCATGGCAGCCACGACCACCGAACGATCAGCATACGGGACCGCGCCGTGCCGAAGCGAACCGTGAGCGGTGGAAGGATGATCAGGTGACCGGTCAGCCCACCGTCCCCGCCCGCTCTGTCCCGCTCGCCTCGCTCTCGGGTGCGCAGCTCGGGGCGTTCCTGCACGAACGGCGCGAGGAGTATGCCGTCCTCAAAGCCCGGAAGCTGTCTCTCGACCTCACCCGGGGCAAGCCGTCGAGCGCTCAGCTCGATCTCTCCGAGGCGCTGCTCTCACTTCCGGCGACGACGAAGGACCGGACCGGGGCGGATGTGCGCAACTACGGCGGGTTGGAGGGTCTGGCCGAACTGAGAGAGATCTTCGCGCAGCTGTTGTGGGTCGAGACCGAGCAGGTGGTCTGCGGGGGCAACTCGAGCCTGACGATGATGTGGGACGTGCTCGCCTACCTCATGCTGTTCGGGGCCCCCGAGTCGCCGCGGCCGTGGTCGCAGGAGGAGACGGTCAGGTTCGTCTGCCCGGTGCCCGGTTACGACCGGCATTTCTCGATGCTCGCGGACCTGGAGATCGAGATGGTCAACGTCCCGATGAACCAGGACGGGCCCGACGTGGCCGCGGTGGCCGAGCTGGTCCGTGACGACCCGAGCGTCAAGGGGATCTGGGTCGTGCCGACCTACGCGAACCCGTCGGGCGCGGTGGTGTCACAGGAGGTCGCGGCCGCACTGGTGTCGATGCCGACGGCGGCGCCGGACTTCCGGATCTTCTGGGACAACGCGTACGCCTTCCACCACCTCACCGAAGAGGAGGCGAAGAGCGCAGACGCGCTGACCCTGGCTGCCGCGTCGGGGAACGCGAACCGTCCGATCATGTTCGCGTCCACCTCCAAGATCACCTTCGCCGGGTCTGGGGTGGCGGTCATGGCTGCGTCACTGCAGAACAAGGCGTGGTACCTCCGGCACCTCGCGATGGCCTCGATCGGGCCCGACAAGGTCAACCACCTGCGCCACGTGGAGTTCTTCGGGTCGCCCGACGGGGTGCGCGACCACATGCGTGGGCACCGCGAGATCATCGCCCCCAAGTTCGCCGCCGTGGACGCTGCCCTGACCGCCGCGCTGTCCGGGTTGGGGGTCGCCGAGTGGACCAGGCCGATGGGCGGGTACTTCGTCAACCTCGACGTGCTCGACGGCACTGCCTCCCGGGTGGTGGCGCTCGCCAAGGAGGCCGGGATCGCGTTGACGCCGGCCGGGTCGTCGTTCCCCTACGGTCGAGACCCCCGCGACCGCAACATCCGGTTGGCCCCGACGTTTCCCGTGCTGGCCGAGGTCGAGACGGCGATGGCCGGGGTGGGCACCTGTGTGGCACTGGCCGCCGCAGAGAAGCTCACCATCGGCGTCTGAGGCTGGCGTGTGCCCCATGGGCACCGGCACCCTTCGAGAGGTCTACTTCGCTCGGTCTGGGTCCCTCCGAACGACTGAAACTGGCCTTTCACCACGGCCGGGACCGCCTGAGGGTGACCGGCCGGAACGATGCTCGGCGGTCTGGCAGAGTGGCGGGATGACCGACGAGAGCTACAGCGGCGAAGAGCTGAACACCGACACGGGCAGCTACTCGCTCGACGACGACGACCAGCTCCAGCCCGAGGACACCCTGATCGACACAGGTGACGAGAACGGCGTGAAGGATGTCCTCGACGAGGGCTACTCGCCGCCGGACCGGGCTCGCGGCTCGCTGGCCTGGGGGACGACGGCCTGGGAGCAGTCGCAGGACGAGACGATCGACCAGCGCATCAAGCAGGAGGTCCCCGACCCGGACTCGGCCTACGGCGCCCCGGACAACGAGTCGGGCCTCGACGACCTCGACGAGGAGAAGGTCGGCGGTGACGACCCCGACGCCATCCGCGCGGAGGACGACTTCGTCGGCGACTCGGGCCGGCGCTCCGGGCGGCTCGTGGCGGCGCCCGACGAGGGATTCGGCGAGGACGACGAGAAGGACGAGGTCGCCGAGGACGTGGGCATCGACGGCGCGGGGGCCTCTGCCGAGGAGGCGGCCATGCACATCGAGTCGGACGCCACCGCGTTCGTCCCACTCGGCGTCGACGACGAGGCGGACGAGGACGAGGAGCTCAGCGAAGCCGAGGCGGACGCCATCCGCGACGAGGACGAGATGAACGAGCTCGACTCGCTCGCGTCGGCCAACGACGACCGCTAGCTCACGGCTCGCTGGCGCGGACCGAGCGGACCGAGCGGACCGAGCGGGCCGAGCGGGCCGAGCGGGCACGGCCCGAGGTCCACGCGGCGGAACAGCTCGGCGACCCCCGCTGGCCCTTCGGGCAGGTCCCACCAGCTCTCCACCCACCAGGTGGCGCCGGCCGCGGCCCATGGCTCAGGAGAGCCGTGCACCTCGCCGAACTCGCCGTGGCTGTCTCCCTCGACGACCACGTCGTATCCCTTCCAGGGCAGGCCGGCCTTCGATCGCAACGCCTTGAGCCGCTCGACGATCTCGGCGAGCGCCGCGAGCGACAGGCCCGAGCTGCCATCGGAGCCGCCCGCCAGAGCCGGAAAGACGCCTTGCCACCGAGCCGCTCGCTCGAGCGAGTGCTGCCGCTCTCGCCCAGGCACCAACGCGCCCACCACCCATACGGGCGGGTAGGGCTGTTGGACCGGCGCGACCGGAGCCAGCTCGGTGACCGGGCGCACGGTCCAGAACTCGCCGTCGTGGACGTAGGGCTGGCCGGTGAGTAGACCCGCGTAGACCTCGAGTCCCTCGTCGACCTGGCGGGCCCGCGTCGCGCGCCCGAGGTCGGGTTCGAAGGAGAGCCAGTTGGCGTTGACGGCACCCAGCCCGACGCCGAGCACGACCCGGCCGCCGGACAGCCGGTCGACCGTCGCGACGGACTGGGCGAGATCCCACGGTCGGTAGCGCGCGACGGGCGTGACCACGGTGCCGAGCCGGATGCGGGAGGTCCGCACGGCGGCGGCCGCCAGCAGGGCCCAGGCGTCGTGGCGGTAGACCGCCTCCCAGGACAGCACCGCGTCCCAGCCCCGCGCCTCGCCCAGCTCCGCGAGCTCGACGAACTGGAGGTCGGAGGCGAACGGGACGACAAAGGCCTGTCTCATCTGCATGACGTTAGGCCGAACCGGGGACAGTGCGCGCCCTGCCCTCGCCCCTTGGCAGCCGCACCCGCCGGGTCTGCCAGAGTGACGCCATGGCCGGGCACAGCGACGCACCGAGGGACCTGGCCGCGCTCCCCAAGGCCCACCTGCACCTGCACTTCACGGGTTCGATGAGGATCGACACCCTCGCGGACCTCGCCCGCGGTCACGGGGTGCGGTTGCCCGACGCTCTGACCCAGGACTGGCCTCCGCACCTCCACGCGACCGACCACCGCGGCTGGTTCCGGTTTCAGCGATTCTACGACGTCGCCCGCGCCTGCGTTCGTGCCGAGGCGGACATGCGGCGGATCGTGCGCGAAGCCGCCGAGGACGACGCGGCCGAGGGGTCCCGGTGGCTGGAGATCCAGGTCGAGCCCTCCTCCTACGCTCCCTTCGTCGGCGGGATCACACCCGCCCTGGAGATCGTGCTCGACGAGGCCGCCCGCGCCTCCGCCGACACCGGAACGGGAGTCGCAGTCGTCGTCGCGGCCAGTCGGATCCGGCACCCTTTCGACGCTCGCACGCTCGCCCGCCTCGCGGTGCGGTATGCCGGGTCCGGCCCGGGCACGGTCGTCGGCTTCGGGCTGTCCAACGACGAGCGGCGCGGCGCTCTCGCCGACTTTGTGCCCGCCTTCGAGATCGCCCGGCGCGGTGGGCTCGCGCTGGTCCCCCACGGCGGCGAGCTGCTCGGGCCGACGTCGGTCGTCGACACCCTGGCCATGTTCACCCCCGACCGGATCGGGCACGGGGTCCGCGCGAGCGAGGACGCCTGGGCACTCGAACGGGTCGCCGAGTCGGGGGTCACCCTCGAGGTGTGCCCCGGCAGCAACGTCTCGCTCGGGGTCTATCCCCGACCCGAGAACGTCCCGCTGCGGACGATCGTCGCCGCCGGCATACCCGTCGCGCTGGGCGCCGACGACCCTCTGCTGTTCGGCACGCGGCTGGCCGACCAGTACACCATCGCCCGCGAGGACCTCGGCTTCACGGACGTCGAGCTGGCCGAGCTGGCCCGGCAGAGCGTGACGGGCAGCAGGGCGCCGACCGACGTACGCACCGACACCCTCCGCGACATCGACGCCTGGCTGTTGGCATCGGCCTGACCGGACCCCTCCCCCGACCGGACTCACGTTCTCACCGGTTCTAGGTCCCTCGACGCCTCCACAACCGGCAAGGAGATGAGCTCGGACGAGGGAGACGTGAGTTCGGTGAGGTGGCATACCGGCGTTGCACGGATTTGGTCGGTATGCGGGTGCCGGGGCACCCTGGAGCGCATGAGACCCGGTCCGGCGCTGGTTCCCGTCGTCCTTCTGGTGCTGGCGGGGTGCGCGAGCGGTCCCACCACCAGCGGCCCCATCGGCAGCATCAGCACCGCCGGGACGAGCGGGACCGCGGCACCCTCGACCGGGACGTCTTCGTCGTCAACCACGTCCAAGCCGAGCACGGCCGCCACCGCCGTCCCGACGACGAGCGGCCAGTCGGGCACGCCGGTCGCGACGGCGCTGCCGACCGCGCTCACCGACGTCAACCAGAGCATCAACGACCCAGACCTGAGTCAGTCGGTCGCCGTGAGTCGCATCGCCCGGCAGCTGCCCTGGCCGGCTGGCTACAGCGCGTCGGCGCAGGCCTACGAGCTCGTCGCCGTCGAGATGACCTGGACCCCGTCGAAGACCTACACGATCCCGATCTCCCAGCAGGACTTCACGATCAACACCGGGGGCGCGCTCCCGAACACCCCGGACAACCTCGTCGACGGGGTGCTGAAGGCCGGCGGCTGGGCGCTGCTGCCTGGCAGCGTGAGCACCGGCGACGCTGTCAGCGGGTGGATGGTCTTCAAGGTCGACCCCAAGGCTGCGCCCAAGCTCGTCCTGGACTACACGCGACCGGCGTCGATGGTGAGCGAAAGCTCGCAGACCTTCAGCGGACGCACCTTCTCGATCACCCTGGTCGGCTGACCTGCGCCGGCCGCTTTGACGTTCAGAGCGTCAGGCCGACGAGCACCGGTTCGTTGACGAGCCGCACGCCGAAGGCGTCCAGCACCCCGTCGCGGATCTCGCGGGCAAGGGCAACGACCTCTGCTGCCGTGGCGGACCCACGGTTGGTGACCGCGAGGGTGTGTTTGCCCGACAGGGCTGCCGGCCCGGGTAGTCCGTGCCCCTTGGCGAAACCGGCCCGCTCGATCAGCCACGCGGCGCTGGTCTTGAAGCCGCCGCTTTCCGGCCAGACCGGCAGGCCGGCCTCGGCGGGACCCAGCCGCTCGTCGACCCGGCGTTGCAGCGCCGTCAGCTCCGCCTCGGCGAGCACCGGGTTGGTGAAGAACGACCCGCAGCTCCAGGTGTCGGGATCGTCGGCGTCGAGCACCATCCCCCGGCGGCCGCGCAGGTCGAGTACCGCCGCGCGGGCTTGGGACAACGGCACCCGGCTGCCCTGCGGGACGTCGAGAGCTCGGGCGAGGTCGGCATAGGCCAGCGGTTCGGAGACGTCCGCGACGCGCAGCTGGAAGAGCACGTCGAGCACGATGTATCGCCCGCTGTGCAGACCCTTGCCGTCACCGCTCTTGAACCGCGAGTCCCGATAGGCGAACCCGCAGTCCGCCCCGAAGAACGTGCGGACCTGCGACCGGCCTCGGTCCCAGACGCGTACCTGCGCGACCGTGTCCGCGACCTGCTGCCCGTAGGCACCGACGTTCTGGATCGGAGTCGCCCCGGTCGAGCCGGGTATGCCTGACAGCGCCTCGACGCCGGCCCACCCCTCGTCCACAGCCTGCGCTACGACGTCGTCCCAGATCTCGCCCGCGGCCACACGCACATGGGCACCACCGCACCGGTCGTCGGACTCGGTGTGTATGCCGGTGGTCTCGATCCGCACGACGGTGCCGTCGAAACCCTCGTCGGCGACGACGAGGTTGGACCCGCCGCCGAGGACGAGCAGCGGCTCGTCGGCTTCGTCGACCTCGCGGACCGCGTCGACCAGCTCGTCGGTCGTGGTCACGTGGACCAGACGTCGGGCGGGGCCCCCGACCCGCATGGTCGTCAGGCTGGAGAGCAGCGTCCCCTGTTCCTCGATCACCCGCCGGTCAGTCGAGCCGGACGACGGCCCGGGCCCGGCCCAGCACCTTGTCGTCCCCGCACCGGGCGGACAGCTCGACGGTGGCCCGCGCGGCGGCGGCGTCCACGCTGATGACCACTGCCTCGACGACGACGTCGGCTCCGCCGTCGTAGGGCACGACCACGGGCTTGGTGAACCGCACGGAGTACTCGACGACCCGTCCGGCGTCGCCCACCCAGTCGGTCACGACGGTCACGGCCGAACCCATCGTGAACATTCCGTGGGCGATGACGTCGGGGAGACCGACGGAGGTGGCGAACCGGTCGTCCCAGTGGATCCGGTTGCGGTCGAGGGACGCCCCGGCGTACTGCACCAGCGTCGCGCGTTCGATGTGGACGGTCTTGGCTGGGAGTGACAGCCCCACCTGTACGTCGGCCAGCGAGGGGACGTCGCCCATCACTCGCCGCCCCGGATGACGAGCGTCGACGTGGCCGTGCAGACGTCCTCGCCGTCCGCACTGAGCTCGGTCCGCGTCGTCACCATCGTGTGCCCTCCGGCAGCCTTGACCGCATCGACATGCAGGACGGCGACGACGTCGTCCCCGGCCGTGAGCGGTCGGTGGTGGACGAACCTCTGCTCACCGTGCACGACCCGGCTGTAGTCGATGCCGGCCTCCGGGTCGGCGACGAACTGCTTGTCGCACTGCTGGGCGATAAGGACAGCAAACGTCGGTGGGGCGATCACGTCGCGATAGCCGCGAGCCTGGGCGACGGAGGAGTCGGTGTGGGCCAGATCGGTCGACCCCACAGCCTCGGCGAACTCACGGATCTTGGCCGAGCCCACGGCATACGGCGCGGTGGGCGGATAGGTTCGCCCGACGAAGTTGGCGTTGACCGGCATGACCACAACCCTATTACGGCCGTGGTTCGCGGCCGGGCTGGAGCTCGGCCGGCTTGTCGGTGAGCGTCGGTGAGCGTCAGTGATTGTCAGTGATTGTCAGTGATTGTCAGTGATGGTGTCAGTGGTGTTCAGTGGTGTTCAGTGGTGTTGGGTGGTGCTCAGGCGGAGGGCAGCACGTCGTCCGTGTCGTACCGCCAGAACGGCCGCACCAGCATCCCGGCAACCGCCACGACCGCCATGCACGCAATGCCTCCGGCGACCCACGAGAAGGTGGGCGAGGCGACGGCTGCCGTGGCGCCCGCCCGGACATCGCCGAGGCGCGGTCCACCCGCTACGACTGCGATGAACACTCCTTGCATCCGCCCTCGCATCTCGTCGGGGGCGTAGGTCTGCAGGATGGTCTGCCGGTAGACGGCGCTGACCAGGTCGAAGGCGCCCGCGAGCGCCAGCAGGGCGACGACCAGCCAGAGCTGGCCGGCCAGGCCAGAGAGGGCGACTGACGCGCCCCAGCCGACGATGGCGAGGGTGAGAGCCCGTCCTTGCCGCCGCACGCGACCGATCCAGCCGGACGAGAGCCCGGCGATCACCGCCCCGATGGCGATGGCGGCGTAGAGCGGCCCGACGTTGCCGCCGAAACGCAGGTCGGCCACCGCGGGGAACAGCGAACGCGGCATGGCCAGCACCATGGCGACGATGTCGACCGCGAAGCTCATGACCAGGACAGGTCGGGTCGCGATGAACCTCAAGCCCTCGAGGACGGCATGCATGTCTGGGCGCTGGACCCTGCCCTGCGGCGGGATCGACGGCAGCCGCAGCACGGCGTAGAGGGCGGCTGTGAACAGCAGAGCGTCGGCGGCGTAGGCGAGGGCGTAACCGTTCGGGAGGATGAGCAGCACTCCGGCGATGAGCGGGCCGATGACCTGGCCGACGTTGCCGACAGTGAAGTTGAGGGTGTTGGCCGCCGGGACCAGGTCGGTCTCGACGATGCGCGGGATGATCGCCCCGCGCGCGGACGAGGCGATCGCGAAGGCGGCCGACTGGAACGCGACCAGGACGAGGATCAGCCCGATGCTGCGCACGTCGAGCAGCGTCTGCGCGAGTAGGGCCAACGTCACGAGCCAGACGCCGATGGAGGCCCAGAGGTTGAGCAGCCGGCGGTCCACTGCGTCGGCGATGGCGCCGCCGTAGAGGCCGAACAGGACGATCGGCACCAGCCCGGCGAAGCCGACGAGCCCCACGGTGAGCGTGGAGTGGGTCAGGGCCCACACTTGCACCGGTACGGCGACCTGGGTCAGCATCGAGCCGATGAACGAGGTGCCTTGACCGATCAGCACCCGGCGATAGGCGGGGATGCGCAGAGGCCGGGTGTCGACGGCGTGCCGGCTGAGCAGACCTCGCAGCCCGGTGGCCTGTTCGGGAGCATCGGCAGGATCGGGCTCGAGCGGGTCCGCCTGGATCCGGGCGGGGTCGGCATGCGGATCGGAGGACCGCTGGTCGGCCGGCTCCACCGAGCCGCCGCTCCCCGGTTCCGGACTGCCGGGCCGACGCGTGTCGCTCACTCCCGCGAGTCTGTCATCGGCGTGGCCACCAACGACTGCCGCCCCAGCGCCGGTCGGCGCAGGCGTGGGTCAGTGCTCGGGTCTGCCGGTGTGTGCTGGTGCGCCGTGGCTCAGCGGGTCTCGCGGTGCGAGGTCTGCTTGCCGCAGTTGGGGCAGAACTTCGCCAGCTCGAGCCGGTCGGGGTTGTTCCGGCGGTTCTTCTTGGTGATGTAGTTGCGGTTCTTGCAGTCCACGCAGGCCATGGTGATCTTGGGACGGACGTCGGCGCTCTTGCTGGCCACGGTGGAGGTTCCTTTGCGAGGACGAGAAGTGAGGTTTTCGGGCGGACGCGGATGGCACCCGTCCCTAGGCAACGGCCTAGTTTACGCGAGCGGACCGGCATACTCTAAATCCGTGCGCATGCGTAGCGGGAGCGGGGCTCGATCCCGCGACCTCACGATTATGAGTCGTGCGCTCTAACCAGCTGAGCTACCCCGCCCTGTGGGCCGGCCGGTGCGCCGCAGGGCGGGCAACCGGGCGACCAGAGCCCCAGTAGGGAATCGAACCCTAGACCTTTTCCTTACCATGGAAACGCTCTACCGACTGAGCTACTGGGGCGCGGGCGGAGTCGTCCCGGGGTGACCCCTGAAACGATGACGCCCGGTCATGCGACCGCGAGACTACACGTTGGGGCGGGCGCCCAAGAAATCGTTGGCGTCGCGCGAAGGGCCCCTCATGGCACCAGCCGAGTGGCCCCGTCGACGAAGGAGGTCACCTCTGCGAGTCGCGGCAGGAGCATGGCCTGGTAGGCGTGATAGACGTCCGGCTTGCCTTCCCAGACATTGCTGGACGGGTGGTTCTGCTCGTCCAGCTCGTGGTGCCAGGAGCCGTGGACCTCGTCGACGAAGTAGGTCCGCGCGTGCTCGACCCACCGGTCGAACCACTGCCGGTATGCCGGGTCGCCGGTCAGCAGGGCCAGCGTCCAGGCCGTGGCGATGGCCTCCGCGACGACCCAGTGCAGCCGGTCGGAGACGACAGGGTTGGCGTCGAAGTCGGTCGTGTAGACGAACCCCTCCGCGGTGGAGGCGGACGCTCGCTGCCAGCCGTCCTCGACGGCCCGCTCGAACAGCGCCGCGGCGTCGATCAGGAGCCAGTCGGGAGCCGGGATGCCTTCCCGGTCCAGCGCGGAGCGCACGTGCAGCGCCAGACGGGACCACTCCAGCAGATGGCCGATGGTGACGCCGAAGGGGCGGAAGCGGTCGCGGGGGTGGTCGCGGTTGTAGTCCGGTAGGGCCTGCCATTCCTCGTCGTAGTGCTCGGGGAGCCGGTAGTCGTTGCCGGCGGCGAAGCCGTGGACCACCCGGCTGGTGATCGTCAGCGCCCGCTGCAGGTGGATCTCATCGCCCGTGACGTCGTGGGCCGCGAGGAGCGCCTCGACGGTATGCATGTTGGCGTTGACCCCGCGGTAGGGGTCGAGCTCGGTGAACTCGCGGTTCCACGCGTCCACGACCATCCCGTCGGCGTCCTGCCACAGGTGCCGGTCGAAGACGACGAGCGCCTCGTCGAGCAGGGGTCTTGCCGCCTCGTGCCCGGCGGCGGTGGCCGAGGCGGCAGCCAGAACGACGAACGCGTGGGCGTACGTCTGCTTGGAGTCGTCAACGGGCACAGAACCGGGCACAGAACCGGGCACAGAACCGGGCACAGAAGAGACCGAGGCGAACCAGCCGGCGTACTCCTCATCGCGCAGGCGGCCGGTGAGCGCGGTGATGCCCGAGTCGACCAGGGGCGACAGCGAGCTGTCGCCGAGGATCTCGGCGATCGCCAGGACATGCAGCATGCGGCAGGTGACCCACAGCTCGACGGGCCGGTCGAGCAGCGGGTGTCCCTCGTCGTCGAGCCAGGCGAAACCGCCATCCGGATGGACGGACCGGATCGCGAACTCCACGAGTGACGTGGTCTGGCCGACGAGGAAGTCGAGGTCGGCCTCGGAGAGCGACGTCGCCGCTGACGGTCTCATGGCAGAGAACCTATCGGTGTCGAGCAGGGGCGAGGTGGCAGGTCTTGGGCCTGTTCACGACCGAGACAGAACGCGGTCAGCCGACGTCCACGACGACGACATGCAGGTTGCGTGGGCCGTGGACGCCTTCGACGCGGTCGAGCTCGATGTCGCTGGTGGCGCTGGGTCCGCTGACCCAGGTCAGCGGACGCAGTGGATCAACGGCCCGGACGCCGTCGGGAACGTCGGCCACCACCTGGTCCGAGGTGACGACGCAGACGTGCCGGTCGGGGACCAGGCTGAGCGCCCGCCGGCCCTGTCCCGGGCCGTGGTCGAGCACGATGGTCCCGGTCACAGCGATCCCGACGGCGGCTGTGGTGACGACTGCGTCGACCTCGTCGAGCTCGTACGCCGTCAGGTCGGTGTCCATGACGCGTTCGACCTCATCGCCGCAAGCGAGCAGCCACCTGTCGGGGAACCCCGCCGGTACCAGGACGCGACGCGCGTCCCCCAGCCCGTCGCGGACGGCGGCAGCGACGTCGTCGGGTCCGCACCTCACGACAACGGCGCGGTAGTCCTCGACCCGTTCGACGAACAGCCCGACGAGGTCATCGAGGTGCACGGCCCCGTGGGGCGGTGTTGCGTCCGACGTTGCGGTCGCCCCAGCCACCACATCGTCGGACGCATCGGGAACCTCGCGTCGTGCGCCGCTCAAGGCGGCGCGCACCCGAGCGAGGATGTCGTCGCGAGCGGTCACGGCGCCTCACCTGAGGCGCGTGGACCATCGTCGCGACCCCCGTCCGTCGCCTTCCACCAGGCGCGGAACGACTCCCGGGGTGGTGCGGGCAGATCCCGAGCCCCGCTCCACGCTGCGGCCCCGGGACCAGGCAGGTGACCGATGGCGGGGCGGCCACCGGGCAGGGTGCGCCGGCTGAACGGGGTGATGACCCGGTTCGCGAGGGAGCCGGCCTTGACGGCATACCGCATCCGCGTCCCGCTGGCGAAGAGCAGCGCCGTGGCCTTCATGGCCAGGTCCTGTGGTTTTGGGCGGCCGTCGCGGTGCGCGTCGACGACCTGGGCGCGCAGGTGGACCAGGACCTCGGGGATGTCGATGCGCACGGGGCACACCTCGAAACAGCGCCCGCAGAGCGACGAGGCATAGGGCAGCGAGTCGACCTGCGCGTCGTGTCCGACGCCTTTGAGCAGCGGGGTGAGGATCGCGCCGATCGGGCCGGGATAGACCGACCCGTATGCGTGCCCACCGGTGCGCTCGTAGACCGGGCAGGCGTTCAGGCAGGCCGAGCACCGGATGCAGCGCAACGCCTGACGGCCGACGTCGTCGGCGAGCACGTTGGTCCGGCCGTTGTCGAGCAGGACGACGTGCACCTCCTGCGGCCCGTCGCCCGGGGTGACACCGGTCCACATCGAGGTGTAGGGGTTCATCCGCTCCCCGGTGCTCGACCTGGGCAGCAGCTGCAGGAAGACGTCGAGGTCGGCGAAGGTCGGCAGGAGCTTCTCGATCCCGACGAGGCTGATCAGCACCTCGGGAAGGGTGAGGCACATCCGTCCGTTGCCCTCGGACTCGACGACCACCAGAGTCCCCGTCTCAGCGATCGCGAAGTTGGCTCCGGATACGGCGACCTTGGCGCGCAGGAACTTCTCCCGCAGATGCAACCGGGCGGCCGCCGCCAGCATGGCGGGTTCGTCGGTGAGGTCGTCGGGCGCGGGCCGGCCCGCGCCCGCCATCTTGGACCTGAAGATCTCCCGGATCTCGGCGCGGTTGCGGTGGATCGCGGGGACGAGGATGTGCGAGGGGAGGTCGTCGCCGAGCTGGACGATCAGCTCGGCGAGGTCGGTCTCCCACGCCGAGATCCCCTGCGCCGCAAGGGCCTCGTTGAGCTCCACCTCCTGCGTCGCCATCGACTTGACTTTGACGACCTCGTCGACCCCGTGGCTCTTGGCGATCTGGGTCACGATCTCGCACGCCTCGCTCGCGTCACGGGCCCAGTGCACGACCGCGCCACGAGAGGTCAGTGCGGACTCGAGCTGCTCGAGGTAGACGTCGAGCTGCGCCAACGTCTCATCTTTGACCATCGCTGCTGTGACGCGCAGTGCCTCCCAGTCCTCGACCTCGCTCACCACGTGGGCCCGCTTGTCGCGGATCGTCCTCGTCGCGTGCGCGAGGTTGGCGCGCAGCTGAGTGTCGGCGAGGGCGGCTCGGGCCGCCTCGGGGAAGGGCGGCATACCGACGAACGTCGCTGGCATCAGGTCCGCACCGTGTCTGACTCGGTGGCCGCCAGGACCTCAGCGAGGTGCATGACACGCATTCCGGCCTGCTCTCTCGACAGGATGCCGCCGATCTGCATGAGGCACGAGTTGTCACCGGCCACAAGGACCTCCGCGCCGGTGTCCCGCGCGTGACGGACCTTGTCGAACCCCATCGAGACCGAGGTGTCGCAGTTCTTGACCGCAAAGGTCCCGCCGAAACCGCAGCACTCCTCGGCCGCGTCGAGCGGCACCAACCGGATTCCCCGCACCTGCTGCAGCAGGCGCATCGGACGGTCGCCGACGCCGAGCATCCGCAGCGAGTGACAGGTCGGGTGATAGGTCACCCGGTGTGGGAAGTACGCCCCCACGTCCTGCACTCCGAGGACGTCGACGAGGAACTCGCTCAGCTCGTAGGCCCGGGGGCTGGTCCGCGCGACGGCCGCGGCCAGCCCGGGGTCACCCGAGCGTCGGGCCACCATCGAGTGCTGGTGACGGACCGCGCCGGCGCAGGACCCCGACGGGATGACGACCGCGTCATAGCCCTCGAACGCCTGCACATACTGTCTGACCGCCGGCACCGCCTCGTCGAGGTAACCGGTGTTGACCATGGGCTGGCCGCAACAGGTCTGTCCCCCGGGGAAGTCCACGTCGACACCGAGGCGTCGCAGCAGCCGAACGACCGCCTTGCCCGTCTGCGGGAACAGCGCGTCGTTGATGCACGTGAGCATCAGCGCGACCCTCATACCGGGACCCTACGGGACAGTCTGGTCCCCCGGTCCGTCCGCAGGACGGCAACGTGGACCGACGGACCGTCGGGCGTGCTATCTGCCGGCGACGGCAGAGGCGAGGTTGCCCAACGAGTCCTCGAGCTGCGACTCGGAGACCAGCGGGAAGTGCACCTTCTGGAGCAGGGCCTTGTCGGTGACGGCGGCCCAGTCATAGGTGAGGGTGACCTCGGTCGAGTCCGGCCCGTCGGCCTTGAGCTCCCAGACCCATTCCCACCCAGGCGGCTCGGTGCCGGCCGGTGCCGGCTTCCACGCGACGAGCGTGTTCTTGTCATACCCGACGACGTGGTTGTCTGTCTTGTAGTCACCGCCCATGTGGTCTCCGGTCATGTTCATGGTGAACACCTGCCCCACCGCGGTGATCCGTTGGGTGTGGTCGTCGGACACGATGAAGCCGGACCCATCGATCTCCTTGTGCCGGGACGGCAAGGTCAGCACGTCGAAGATCTGCGGAGCCGGTGAGTCGAAGGTGCGCGAGACAGTGATCCGGGTGTCGGTCGTGTGATGTTCGGTGGCCATCGTTCGATCGTGTCGCGGCTCGAGGTGGAGCGCAAACTGGCCGAGCCATGGTCGGGGGTCTGTCCGGGTCTGTCCGGGGCCGGTCAGGGTCTGTCAGGGCCGGTCAGGGTCTGTCGGGGGCCGGTCAGGGGCCGGTCAGGGTCTGTCAGGGGTCGGTCAGGGTCTGTCAGGGGTCGGTCAGGGTCTGTCAGGGTCCTGTCAGGGGTCGCTCCGGGACGAACCGGGATACCACCGGCGAGGGAACCGCGTAGATTGTGGACTCGTCTGGTGGAGGGGCCGGTATGACGCGCCCTTGCTCGCAGGACACGCCGCGTGAGGGACCGATGAGCGCCCATCGATGGGAGACCTGCATATGACCGACCAGCCTGCAGCCGCCGGAGCAGCAGCAGCGCCCCCGCCCGCCCAGTCGGCCGAGGCCGTGCAGCCGCTCGCTCCGCCCCTGTCGTCTGTGCTCACCCTGGAACCGCCGGTTGCGGCCCAGGCGGTCAACGAGACAGCCGCCCCCAAGATGGCGCCGCAGGTGCCTGCCGCGGCGATCCCCGGCCTGGACGCCAAGGTCGACGGCTACCTGCAGGCGTTGATGACGGCGCAGGCGAAGTCCCCGCAGTTCGACGCGAAGGCGACCGACGTGCGAACCATGGGCGACGAGGACATCCGTCGGGCCGCAGAGTCGAGCAACCGCCTGCTGCGCTCGCCCGTCAAGGCGCTCAAGGACGGCGGCCTCAGCGAGGGCGGCAAGGTGGGCAAGACCCTGCTGGACCTGCGCCGCACCGTCGAGGACCTCGACCCCTCGCAGGCGAAGGGTGCCAAGAAGGTGCTCGGGATGATCCCGTTCGGCGACCGGATCACCGACTACTTCCGCAAGTACCAGTCGGCGCAGACCCACCTCGACGGGATCCTGCACTCGTTGCGCGACGGCCAGGACGAGCTGCAAAAGGACAACACGGCGCTCAACATGGAGAAGCAGAACCTCTGGGACTCGATGGGCCGGCTCAACCAGTACGTCTACATCGCCGAGCGCCTCGACGCCCGGCTCACAGCCGAGATCGCCACGCTCGAGGCCACGGACCCGGAGAAGGCGACCGCACTCAAGCAGGACGTGTTGTTCTACGTGCGTCAGAAGCACCAAGACCTGCTCACGCAGCTCGCCGTGTCGATCCAGAACTACCTCGCCATCGACATCACCATCAAGAACAACATCGAGCTGATCAAGGGCGTCGACCGTGCCTCGACGACGACCATCTCTGCCCTGCGCACGGCCGTGATCGTGGCTGCGGCCCTCGGCAACCAGAAGCTCGTCCTCGACCAGATCACCGCGCTCAACACGACAACGAGCAACCTCATCCAGTCGACCTCGGAGATGCTGCGCGACAACTCGGTCAAGATCCAGCAGCAGGCGGCCTCGGCGACGATCGGGTTGCCCCAGCTGCAGGCGGCGTTCCAGAACATCTACCAGACCATGGACGCGATCGACACCTACAAGGTCCAGGCGCTGGATGCGATGTCGGCGACGATCGGCACCCTCGAGACCGAGGTGGCCAAGTCGCAGGCGTACCTCGACCGGGCGAACCGGCAGAACACCCAGGTGATGGCCGGGTCGCTCGACCTCGGCCGCTGACCGGCCACCCGCCGAGCAAGCCCGACCAGACCACACGGCACGGCATACAGCCAGCGACGCGACACCACCGACAGCACCGATAGCACGAACAAGGACACTAGAGCGATGGGCATCGGCGCGTGGTTCGGCTTCGGGACCAGGCAGGCAGCGCCCGACCCTGCCACCAGTCACCACGTTCCGACCAGCCAGGACCTGCTGGACGCCGTGGACCGGGTCGAACAGCAGGCCCGGGACGGCAAGGCGCCGGCGATGGTCCGGTCCCGGCTCGGGCGGGTCGCCCGCACGGTCCGCGACACCGTGCCGCGGCTCGAGACCCTCGGACAGGGCAGCCCGCAGGCATACAACGTCATGGCGACCGCGACCAACTACCTGCCCGATGCTATCGGCGGTTACCTCCGGCTGCCCCGCCACTGGGCCGACTCGCGGCCGGTCGACCGGGGCAAGACGCCGCTGATGATCCTCGTCGACCAGCTGGACCTGCTCGGCGCGACGATGGACAAGGTCTTCGACGCCGTATGCCGCGCCGACGCCGAGGCGCTGGTCGTCCACGGCCGGTTCCTGGAAGAGAAGTTCGGCAGCGCCGCCGGTGGTGGCGACCTGCAGATCGGCTCGACACCCCTGACCCCCCAGCCCGATCGAGCCGGTATGGATGGAGTCGCCGGTGCGCCGTCGCCGCTCACCCCCCCGCCAGGGCGGAACCCCCCATGACCACGCTCGAGAAGGCCCTCGACGACCTGGCCGCCGTCGCGAGGCGGCTCGGCGTCGACGCCCACGAGGCGCGTCGGGAGGGCGTCTCACTCGCCGCGACCGTGGCCGAGCCCGCCCAGCCGACCTACCGCGCGGCCCAAGACTGGGCGCGCGCGACCGGGATGGCCGATGCCGACGACCTCGCAGCCGCCAACACGGCGTTCATGGACTCCGCCTCCTCGGGCCGCAAGTGGCGGGCCAGCCCCACGACGCTTGTCACCCACCTGCGATCGACCGGCACCGGCGCAGGAGAGTATGCCGACGCGCTCGCCGCGGTGGTCGAGGCTGCCGCCACGCTGACCGGCTCCAATGCCGCCGTGACCCAGAACGTCCTCGGCGCCTCACAGGCGCAGCGGCTTGGCGCGGGGGCGCCGCTGGACCCTGGCTCCTTCGCTCGCTCCGGTGCTCTCGGCTCGGGCGGGGTGCCACCGGCCTATGACCCGTCGCTCAGCCCGCTGCGCGACCCGCGGATCCAGGAGTCCCTTCGGCTGATCGGAGCGCTCGGTCCGCCCGGTGCGCCTGGTGGGCTCGGTGGGCTCGGCGGGCTCGGCGGCGGACCGCTCGAACCGGCCGCCCCCGTTGGTCCGACGCCGGCCCCGCCCGGGGCTCCCGAGGAGCCTCCTGAGCAGCCCCCTGGTCACGCTTCGGGGCCGGCCGCTGCTCCGCAGGTCGGCACCCAGGCCGAGAACGCCGACAGCACGACCTCAGCGACAGCCCCCGCCGAGCCTTCCCGCAGCGTCGAGGAGCTGCTGGGTGACCTGGACGTGATGATCGGGCTCAGCCAGGTCAAGCGGGAGGTGCACCAGCAGGTCGCCATGCTCAAGGTCGAGCAGAAGCGCAAGGCCGCCGGCATGCGCAACCCCGACGTCACCCGGCACCTGGTGTTCGTCGGCAACCCTGGCACCGGCAAGACGACGGTGGCGCGGATGGTCGCGGGCATCTACCAAGCGCTCGGCCTGCTGACCGGGGGCCAGCTGGTCGAGGTCGACCGGTCGGAGCTGGTCGCCGGCTACCTCGGCCAGACTGCGATGAAGACCGCCGAGGTCTGCGACAAGGCTGCAGGTGGGGTGCTGTTCATCGACGAGGCATACTCGCTCGGCGGCGACCAGTACGGCAACGAGGCGATCAACACACTGGTCAAGGAGATGGAGGACCGGCGCGACGACCTCGTCGTCATCGTGGCCGGCTACACCGAGCCGATGGTCGCCTTCATCTCGGCCAACCCCGGCCTGGCCAGCCGCTTCAAGACCACGGTCGAGTTCGACGACTACTCCGACGACGAGCTGGTCGCGATCCTGCGCAAGCTCGGCGGGGCTGCCGACTACGACGTGTCCCGGGAGACCGAGATGACCTTCCGCGGAATCCTCGCCGGCACCGCCCGCACCCAGGCGTTCGGCAACGGCCGGTTCGCCCGCAACCTCCTGGAGGAGGCAATCGGGAGGCATGCCTGGCGGCTGCAGGACGTGGAGGACCCGACGATCGAGCAGCTGCGGGCCCTGCTGCCCGAGGACTTCCGCTCCTCCAGCGACGAAGCGGGTCACGACTTCGGCCCCGGGCAGGAGCACGTGCACGAGCACGAGCGCCGGCAGGTCGGGTTCGGCTCGTCCGACGAGCCCGACGGCAACCGGGAACCTGACGACACCCCACACTCGTCGGAGGGGTCAGAGACCCTGCCCGTCGCCGACGAGCCGGCGGCGAACGAACCTGCGACAGGAGGAGCGCCATGACCCAGGCTCCACCGACGCGCGCTGCCGGCTCAGTGGGCGTCGCCGCAGCACAGACCGGCCGGCCCTCGGTGGCCGGATCTCCGCCGGCCACGACGCTCAGCACGGGGGCGCCCGGCCTGGCCCCCGTCCCACAGCAAGGCGCCCGGGCCCGCGACGTGGCCAAGTCCGCGTTCGAGGGCACCCCAGGTCGGATGCGGATCTTCGGGGTCGTCGCCGCCCTGTTCGCGGCGTTCTTCGGAGTCGTCGGAGGAGGCTCGCTCTGGTCGGCCGCGAACGCCCTGCAGCGGGCGGACCACAACACGGCTCAGGTCGTGCGGGTGCTCGGGATCTACGCGGACCTGCTCCAAGCAGACGCCGACGCGACGTCGGCGTTCCTGGTGGGGGGTCTGGAGAGCCCACAGCAACGCGCCGACTACGACGCCAGCCTCGGCCGGGTGGCGACGAACATCGCCGTGGCAGCTCAGGAGCAGCCTGCGGACGGCGAAGCCCTGGGTGCCCTCAACCAGCAGGTGCAGACCTATGCCGCCAATGTCGAGCAGGCCCGGGCATACAACCGCCAGGGCTTGCCGGTCGGGGCGACCTATCTCAGCAACGCCAGTGCGTCACTGCGTTCGTCGGCGCTGCCGATCCTCGATCGTCTCATCGCGGCCAACAAGGAGCGGGCAGCCACCGAGTTCGCCTCGGCCAGCCGCGCGGCGGGTCTGGTGGCCGTGGGTCTGGTCAGCCTGCTCGCGCTGGTTTTCGTCATGGTCTGGCTGGCCAGGCGCACGCACCGCTACCTCAACCTCCCGCTGGTGGTGGGCGCCATCCTCGTCCTGGCTGCTCTCCTGCTGGGGTCACTCAGCCTGAGGTCGGTCGGCAGTCAGGTCCAGACCGTCCAGAACGGCGACTTCGCCTCGACCGTGGCCCTGGCGACGGCCCGCTCGGCTGCGTTCGACGCGAAGTCGAACGAGAGCCTGACCCTCATCGCCCGCGGCTCGGGCCAGCAGTACGAGCAGGCGTGGCAGGCCAAGTCTGCCAGTGTCACGTCCCAGATCGGTGGTGCGAGCGGCCAACCGTGGGCCGGCCTGCAAAGCGCCTGGTCGTCGTACACCACGGCTCACCAGGCGATCCGCAAGCTGGATGACTCGGGCCAGTGGGACCAGGCCGTCGCGGCCGCCGGCTCGAGCGAGGCCACCTCCGCCAACGCGACGTTCGCCGCCTTCGACAGCCAGGTCACCACCGCCCTGTCGACCGCGAAGGCGGACACCGAGAGTGCTCTGTTGGCGCCGGTCACCTGGGCCAACATCGCCGGATGGATGCTGCTCGTCCTCTGCCTGGCGGCAGCACTGCTCGCCATGCGCGGCGTCAACCAGCGTGCGGAGGAGTACCGGTGACGCGGTTCGGCGCCCGCCTGGCCATCGTCCCCGCAGTGGCAGGAGCGGTCCTCCTGGCTGCCTGCAGCACGACCGGGTATCCGCAGACGTCCCTCCCGACGACCACCTCGACGACGGCCGCCCAGGGTTCGACGGCCCCGGCGGCCCCCGCGAGCTGCAACAACGCCACCCAGTCCTACAACCCCCTGGCGACGCTGCCGGCCTCCGGGGCGCTCACCGGCAAGCTGGCCGAGATCCGCGACCGAGGCTTCCTCGTCGCGGGGGTGTCGGCAGACTCGCTGAAGCTCGCCTCTCGTAACCCGCTGACCAACCAGATCGAAGGTTTCGACATCGACGTCGTGCACGCGATCGCCATGGCGATCTTCGGGGACCCGAACAAGGTGCAGCTCACCGTCATCCAGTCCGCCGACCGGATCCCGGTGCTGCAGAAGAACTCCGTCGACATCGTCGTGCGCAACATGACGATGACCTGTGATCGGTGGACCCAGATCGCGTTCTCGTCGGAGTACTACCAGTCGGGTCTGAAGATCTTGGTCCAGAGAGGGTCGAAGGTCACGTCTCTCGACGGGCTCGCCGGCAGGAAGGTCTGCGCACCCAACAGCACCTCCAGCATGGACAAGGTCAAGGCGACCGCCGGGGTCCAGGCGGTCGGCGCGGCGACGCATACCGGCTGTCTCGTGCTGTTCCAGCAGGGCAAGGTAGACGCGATCGCCGGCGACGACACCGTGCTGGCCGGGCTGGCCGCACAGGACCCTTATGCCTATGTGCCCACCATCGCCCCGCTGACGTCCGAGCCCTACGGGGTCGGCGTCAACAAGGACCAGGTCGACTTCGTCCGCTACATCAACAGGGTTCTCGACACCTACAAGGCCGACGGGGCGTGGAAGACCAGCTACGACAAGTGGTTCGCGTCGACGCTCGGTGCAGACGCGTCGCCGCCCCAAGCCGTCTACGGGCGGGGTTGAGGTCGCCGTGTCCTTGGACCTCACTCCCCCGACACCGCCGTCGACCGGCGGCGCACCCGACGCGCCGGGACGGCTCGGCGGTACGGTCGCGCCTCAGGACGCCTTTGCCTACCTGCGGGACCTCGGCGTCTGGCGCGACAGACGCAAGGATGAGCTCGACGCGCTCGACTCAGCGGCGCTCGCCTCGAGCGAGCGCGACACGTTCAGCCGCGACATGCTCGTCTCGATGGCGCTGTGGAAGGCCATCTCCGACCGCTACGACCTGCTCGAGGTGACCTTCGACAACGGCCGCGTCGGGCACAAGGAGGCAGAGCGGATCTCGGCCCTGATCTGGGGCCGGCTCGACGTAGCCCCCGGCTCCGCAGCCGGGTCACTCGCCCCCTCCACCTCGGGCGCGCTCGCCCTGTCGCTCCCCGAGGCCTGCCGGCTGTCGGACGCGATGACCTCGTCGCTGCGCGCCCGCCTCTCCCTCGAACCGTCCGGAGCCGAGGTCGGCACTCGCCTGCGTTCCGTGCGCGAGACCGTCGAACGGATTCGCGACCAGATCGGGGTCGTGCCGGCGGGCGCGGCCCGGGAGGAGGCCCGCGACCTCCTGCAGGAGCTGGACCGTCGCCTCGCCGATGTCACCGAACGCGCCAAGCGGGGCGCCGACGTCGGTGGCCTGCTCGCCCCCCTCGAGTACGACGCCTCCACCCGGGAACGCGACCTGATCGTCAGCGCCGGACGACGCCTCGACGCCGCCCGCGACGCCGCCCGCGCCCAGCACCAGCGCGAGGAGCTCTCCGCCCGGGGGGCGGCCATCCGGCTGCTCGAAGCGCAGTGCGTCGCCGCCGTCACACCAGCCCCCCGGCTGGCGATCCCGGACGTCACCGCGCTCGGAGCGGTGCCCACCGACCCCGACGCCCTCGAACGGTACCTGCACCGCCTCGACGCGGTCTCGCGAGCGCTCACCGCCGCACAGAAGGCTTATGCCGACGCGCTGGCCGAGCGGGAAGAGCTGCGCGGGCTGGCGGGGGCCTACCAGGCTCAGGCCCGGGCGAGCGCGGTCCCGGTCACCCAGCAGCCGGACCTCGGCGACCTCGGGTCCCGGTTGGACACCTGTCTCGCCGGCGCTCCCGCCGACCTGGGGCGGGCCCGGGCGCTACTCGCCGCGTTCCAGGCCTATCTGCGGGTCACCACCGATCCGACGCAACCGCGAGGCAGCCGATGACGACGACGACCTCAGCCCCCGCCTGCACCGAGCCGGGCTGCACCGGGCATGTCGTCGACGGCTACTGCGACGTCTGCGGTACGCCGGCCACCGCATGGAGACCCGCATCGAGACCGACATCGACCACCGCGTCGGCCCCCGCACCTGCCACCGCACCGGATGCGAGCGCAGCGCCCCCCGCCGTCACCGCGTCGGGGGCCTGCACGCAGCCCGGCTGCACCGGCACGATCGTCGACGGCTACTGCGACGTCTGCGGCAGCCCCGGGGAGGGCGGGACCTCCAGCGGCGTGCCAGGGGGCACCGCCGGGGTGGGCGAGCCGTCGACGCGTGCCAAGGCCAGAGCCACCGGCTCGGACGGCGACCCCCACGGCGGCTGGGATGGCGACCCCGATGGCGACCCGGACGGCGACTCGCAGGATGATTCGGACGGTAGTGGGTTGCCGCCAGCGGTCCAGCAGCAGATCACGTCGACCATCCCGAACGGGACTCCATGCAACCAGCCCGGTTGCCGGGGCTCTATCGCCGACGGCTACTGCGACCAGTGCGGCGCTTCGGGCGAGTCCACTGAAACCCTCTCTGCTGCAACCGTTCCAGCGGGCGTCGCCTCGTCACCATCAACGATGTCTCGGGCGAGCAACCGGCTGTCGTCAACAGCGCTCGGCTCGGCTCGGGCCGGTCAGCCGGGCAGCAAGACCACGCGCCGGGTCCGCAGCGACTCGCAGCGGCTGCGCGCCGCCCGGTTGGGCGCAGGCCTGACGACCATCCCGCCGCTCCCCGCCATCGACGCCGCCAAGGCGATCATGAAGGACCCGGTGGTTCCCGAGGACAAGCGGTTCTGCTCCAACTGCGGCAGTCCTGTCGGCCGCGGCAAGGACGGCAACCCCGGTCGCACCACCGGGTTCTGCGCCAAGTGTCGCCAGGCATTCTCGTTCAACCCCAAGCTCGCGCCGGGAGACATCGTCGCCGGGCAGTACGAGGTGGCAGGCTGCCTCGCGCACGGCGGGCTGGGCTGGGTCTATCTCGCCCGCGACAAGAACGTCTCGAACCGGTGGGTGGTTCTCAAGGGTCTGCTGAACTCGGGTGATCCTGACGCCCTCGCGGCCGCGATCGCCGAGCAGCGCTTCCTCGCTCAGGTCTCCCATCCGCACATCGTCGAAATCTACAACTTCGTCACGCACGACGACGCCGGATACATCGTCATGGAGTACGTCGGCGGCACATCGCTCAAATCCCTTCTCAAGCAACGGATGCGCAGGTCCAGACGATACGACCCGATTCCCGCGGACCAGGCGCTGGCATACATCATCGAGGTCCTTCCGGCGTTCCAGTACCTGCACGACCTCGGGCTCGTCTACTGCGACTTCAAGCCGGACAACCTCATCCAGGTCGGTGACATGCTCAAGCTGATCGACCTCGGCGGTGTGCGGCGGATCGACGACGAGGACTCCGCGATCTTCGGAACCGTCGGGTATCAGGCGCCCGAGGTCGCGTTCCAAGGCACGACCGTCGCGTCCGACATCTACACGATCGGCCGCACGCTGGTGGTGCTGATGATGGAGTTCCGGGGTTACCAGTCGACCTACATCGACTCGCTGCCGCCGGTCGAGTCGACCCCGCTGTTCCAGAAGTACGACTCGCTCTATCGGCTGCTGCTCAAGGCCTGCGCCCTGTCGCCTGACGACCGGTTCGCCTCCGCCGACGAGATGCGCGTGCAGATGCTGGGGGTGTTGCGTGAGGTCGTCGCGCAGGACCGCGGGACAGGACGGGCCGTCGGCGCCGCCAGCTCGCTGCTGTTCGAGGAGCCGGCCATCGAGACCGACTCGCTCGACTGGCGGACGCTGCCCGGGCTGCGGCCGGACCCCTCCGACCCCCAGATCAGCTGGGCGCACGGGCTGTCCCGCGGGACGCCGGAGCAGCGCCTGAAATCCCTCAGCCGGGCCCCCGCTCTCACCCCCGAGGTGCAGCTCGAGACCTGCCGCGCCGCACTGGATGCAGATCGGCCGGACATCGTCGACGCGGCGACCACGACGATGCTGCGCGCCGACCCGTGGGAGTGGCGCGCGGTCTGGATGCAGGGCCTGGTCGCCCTCCAGCAGGGCGACCCGCGAGCGGCGCAGAGCGCCTTCAACGCTGTCTACGGCCAGGTGCCCGGCGAGCTGGCCCCCAAGCTGGCGCTCGCCTGCGCGTGCGAGGCCAGCGGCGAGCTCGACATCGCCGAGAACCTGTATGCCGCCTGCGCCCGGACCGACGCGAACTTCACCCCCGCGGCGGCCTTCGGAATGGCCCGGATCCGAGGCGGGCGGCAAAACATCGACGGGGCCGTCCAGGCCCTCGACCTGGTGCCGTCCACGTCGCGCGCCTACGCTCTCGCCCGACAGGCCAAGGCCGACCTGCTCACCCGCTCCGGCGCAGGGGTTCCGGCCCTGTCCCAGGCCTGGACCAGCGTCGACACGGTCCTGATGGACCCCCGCGAGCGCGCCGGGCTCGACGTGCGCATCTTCCGGATGGGCTTGGAGGAGGTCGTCCACCGCGGCGAGCAACCAGCCCTGCACATCGGGGCCCATCCGGCCACGGTGCGCGGCATGCGCGAAGCGCTCGAGACCTCGCTACGGCAGCTTGCCCGACTGACACCCGAACGAGGCGAGCGGGTCGCCCTGGTGGACCAAGCCAACGAGGCGCGCCCGTGGACGCTGCGATGAGCCTCACCCCGAACTCGATCACCCCGGCCACCAGCGCATCTCTCGAGCCTGGTGCGACTGAGGTCCCGACAGCATCAGGCACGGCCCGATGTCCCCGCTGCGGCGCCGAGGTGATCCAGGGGGCGAGCTTCTGCGAGGAGTGCTCCTTCGAGTTCGGCGCGGCGCCGACTGCCCGGACCGGATCCAGCCCTGAGTCTGTCGTCGGCGCCGGCATACCGGCCGCATCTGGGGCACCGTCGCCCCACCCGAGCGGCGATCCGACCGACATCCGGGAGGAGGCGGCGACACCGATCACCGCCGACCCCGGAGACGAGTCACCGCTCGACGTGGGCTGGACGGGTCCGACGGTCCCGGGGCTTGCACGCAGTGCAGCGAGGGCGCAGGAGGGAGGGCCCTCCCAGCAGGTCGCGGGGGCGGCGTGCCACCTGTGCGGTGACGGCCACTACGAGGACGGGTACTGCGACACGTGCGGAGCCAAACAGCCCGACCCGCGCGACCATTTCAGCGAGGCACCCCAGCCGTGGGTGGCGGGGGTGTGCGACATCGGCCGACGGCATCGTCGCAACGAGGACGCGATGGCCCTCTTCGCCGATGCACCAGCGCTGTCCTTCGCCGGCCTCGTGGTCTGCGACGGGGTCTCCAACACCGCTGACTCCCACGTCGCCAGCCTCGCGGCGAGCCGGGCCGCGTGCGACGTGCTGCGGGCTCCCCTTCCTCGGGGCGTCGGCACTCGCGCGACGACCATTGCCGCCGCCGAGCAACGACTGGCCGACGCGGTCGAGGCCGCCGACCGGGCCGTCGGCGACATCACCGCCGTCCTCGGCGAGACCGGAGTGGCCAACCCACCGTCGTGCACGTTCGTCGCCGCCCTGGTCTGCCGGGTCGACGAGCAGGCAGTCGCCGTCGTCGGGAACGTCGGCGACAGCCGCGCCTACTGGCTCCCCGACTCTGCCGACAGCCCGGCCCGGCAGCTGACTCGCGACGACTCGTTCGCTGCGGAGCAGATGAGCGCCGGGGTCCCTCGCAAGGAGGCCGAGACCGCAGCGGGCGCGCACGCGATCACCCGGTGGCTCGGAACCGACTCGCCCGACGACCTCACCCCCCATACGCTCGACCTCGACCTGGATGAGGACGGCTGGCTGCTGGTCTGCAGCGACGGGCTGTGGAACTACTGCTCCGAGGCCGAGGATCTGCGCACCCTCGTGCGTGAGACGGTGGACCGGCTCGGCCCTGTCGGGCTCCACCCGCCCGCCCTCGCACAGGCACTGACCGACTTCGCCAACACGGCGGGTGGGATCGACAACATCACCGTCACACTCGCCCGGGTCGGAGCCGTCAGCGAGGCTGGCGAGCCGGCCGAGACCAGCCGCTCGGCCGGCGTCGACGCCAGCCGAGTCGCACCCACCCACCCGACCATGACGCCCGAGCCAGCCCCGCATACCGACCGAAGGGAAGCCCCCTGATGGCGCAGTTCACCGCTGAGGTGTTCCAGAACGAGTTCCTCCCGGATGGGGGCACTGACGTCCACGCGATCGTCCGAGTCACCTGCCGCCAGGCCGGGCAGGCCGGGCAGTCCGGTGCCACCGACGCCGCCGAGATCATCATCGTCGACACGTCCGGGTCGATGGGAGAACACGGCATCAACCAGGGCCGGTTGGCGGCGACCGCCGCCCTGAACGAGATCACGGACGGCACCTGGTTCGCGGTCATCGCGGGCAACCACGTGGGCACCGTCGTCTTTCCCTACCCTGGGGGTCCCACGCGGATGGTCCGGATGGACCCGTCCACGCGGCAGGCGGCGATCGGGTCCATGCAGATGTTCCGCGCCGACGGTGGCACGGCCATGGGCACCTGGTTGACGGAGGCGGCTGAGGTCTTCCGGAGCGTCCCCCAGGCGACCCAACGGCACGCCATCCTGCTCACCGACGGCGCGAACGAGCATGAAACCCCCGACCAGCTCACGCGGGCGATCAATAGCGCGACGGGGATGTTCCAGTGCGACTGCCGGGGTCTCGGTGACCGGTGGCAGGTCGACGAGGTGCGCCGGATCGCCTCGGCCCTGCTCGGCACCGTTGACCTCATCCCGGCGCCGCAGGCGATGGCGGCGGAGTTCCAGAGCCTGGTCCGCAAGTCGATGGCCCGCGGCGTCGCCAACGTCGACGTGCGCGTGTGGACGCCGCAAGGTGCGCAGACCCTGTTCGTCAAGCAGGTCGCGCCCACGCTCGAGGACCTGACGTCGCGGCGTAGCCAGGTCAACCCGCTGACTTCGGGCTACCCGACCGGCGCGTGGGCCGACGAGAGCCGCGACTACCACGTCGCGGTACGCCTGTCCGCCAAGTCCGTGGGTCAGGAGCAGCTGGCCGCCCGGGTGCAGGTGGTACTCGCTGACCAGGTTCAGACCCAGGCCCTGGTCAAGGCGACGTGGAGCAACGACGAGGCGCTCACCACCCGGATCGACGACCAGGTCGCGCGTTACACCGGTAAGGCCGAGCTGGCTCAGGCGATCCAGGACGGGCTGGCCGCCAAGGCCGCCGGTCGCGACGACGACGCCACGGCCAAGCTCGGGCGCGCCGTCCAGCTCGCCACGGCGGCGGGCGACCAGGAGATGACGTCCCGGTTGCGCAAGGTCGTCGAGATCGACGACGCGGCAGAAGGTACCGTCAGGCTCAAGAAGGGCGTCGAACGCCTCGACGAGATGGCGTTGGACACCGCCTCGACGAAGACGACCCGAGTCCGCAAGTGAGTCGGTGCGAGGAGACCCGCCCCGGGTCCGGCCGGTTCGAGACCCACCTGAAGGGGTGACCAGATGAGCGCAGTCTGCCCCAACGGCCACACCTCCGACGCCGACGACTTCTGCGACACCTGCGGCGCGAAGATCGACCTGGACAGCCAGCCCGAGCCCCCGCGCGAACCCGCTTCGGGGGTCGGCGCCGGGGACCCGGCCGAGGCCGTCGAGGGTCCCGCCCAACAGATCTGTCCCAACTGTCAGACCCCCAACACCCCTGACGCGCTGTTCTGCGAGGCGTGCGGATACGACTTCACCACCGGGGCGCTCCCCCGTGGCGCCGTGCCGCCAGCGCAGGCATCGTCAGAGGCCCTCGCAGACCCGGCAGGCAACCCCGATGTCGACCCCTCGAGGCACGCGTCGGAGAACCCTGTAGTGGCTGAAGGCCCGGCCGCCGCCTCGATCGCACCCGCGATCATCCTCGACTGGGTCGCCGAGGTCTGGGTCGACCCCGACTGGTACGCCGTTCAGGAGGCTCAGGAGCCGATGCCCTCGCCAGGACTGCCGGCCGTGGTTCCGTTGACCAACCGCAGCCTGCTGATCGGCCGAGTATCGCCCAGCCGCAACATCCACCCCGACATCGACTGCGCCCAGGACACCGGGGTCAGCCGGCGGCACGCCCAGCTGACCACCGACGGTCAACGCTGGTTCGTCGAGGATCTCGGCAGCTCGAACGGCACCTTCGTGGCCCCTGCGTCAGGACCGCTCCCCGCGAACCCGATCCCCGTTGGTCCACGCACCGAGCTCGACGACGACGACCGGGTCTACGTGGGTGCCTGGACCCGGATCGTCGTCCGGGCGGCCACCGACGAGGAGCGCGAGGCCGCCTCCGGCTGAGGGTCAGCGGGGCCGCTCGTTGAGGGGACCGTCCTTCGGTCGCGCGCTGGGAGCACCTGCATCAATCGACGGTCCGGCCCATCGACGGTCGGACCCGGACGGGGCACCGACACGCGATCGTGGCGGCTCCCGGCCCCGAACCCGTGGGCGCGGGAGACTTGCTCCAGCCCAGGCATCTGCCGGCTGCCGCACGCCAGAAAGGTCGAGCATGTCCGCGTCGTCGCCCCAGCCGGAACCCGGCTACTCCTCGGGCCCGAGGATGGGCCGCCGGGTCCCGTCCCTCTCGCCCTCCGTCGGCGTGGGGATCGGCGTCGTCACGCTGGTCCTCGGCCTCCTCGTCCTCGCATGGCCATCGGCGACCTTGCTGGTCGTGGCGATCCTCTTCGGGATCGAGCTGGTGATCCTCGGCGTCATCCGCATCGTCGGTGGCGTCTCGCTGCCGGCCGGGACCGGCTGGGTGAGGCCGCTCGCCATCGTGGTGGGAGTCCTGACCGTCGTCGCCGGAGTCATCTGCTTCGTGCACCCGGGCGCCTCCCTGGTGGTGCTGGCCATCTTCCTCGGGATCGGATGGGTCATCGACGGGGTCGTCAGTCTCGTCCAGGTGTTCCGGTCGGGGCAGTCGGCAGGCGGTCGGATCCTCTACCTGCTCGCCGGGCTCGTCTCGGTCCTGGCCGGTCTGGTCGTCGTGTTCTTCCCCGGGTCCTCCCTGCTCACCTTGACCCGACTCGCTGGAATCTTGATGATCATCGTCGGGCTGGCCCAGCTGATCAGCGCGTTCAGCGTCCGCAGGGCGGCAGCCGCCGCGGCCTGAGTCGGCGTTCTGGACCCGTGACCCGTGGGCGCGGGATCTCTGGGCATCGGTGGGCATCGGTGGGCATCGGTGGGCATTGGCCTGCATCGGCAGGTAACGCGGGCCGTCGCGCCGTTGCGACGACCCGCTGCTCATCCGAGGCGGGTGATGACCGCCCCGGCAGCATCGGGAACGTCGGCGAACACCGTCGCGAGGATCGAGTCGGCGTCGACGGCGAGCAGGCGGTGGGGTGCCGAGTGCAGCAGGTGGACCATGCGCTCTGCGGCTGCCTCGTATGCCGCGCTGGACAGCACCAGGAGCCGGTCGCCAGCCTCCATGCGGACGAGCCCGGCCTGCCCCGGGGTCTCCGGAACCATCGTTGTGTGGTCCCGGCAGACGAGCAGGGCAGGGGGCGCCCAGGACGCCCGCACCTGCACGCCACCGTCGTCATGACACCAGACCACACATGACGACGGCGTCGCGCTCGTCGGCAGATCGGTGGCGATCGGGGTGCCGGCATCGGGTCGGTCCGCGACGACGACGCAGAGCCGATCTCGACCCGGGACGACCCTTGCGGCGCGCTCGCTGCCGACGTGCAACCTGACGTCGAACCCGGCTCCGACGACACGGTGGGCCAGCGGGCGATGCTCCTGCCGCAGACGGGCAGCAGTGGTCGTGGTGAACGTGGTGATCGTGGTCATGACGCTCGGCTTTCGATCTCGAATACGGTGGTCAGGCCGGTCCGGGTGAGGACCTCGAGGGTGCGGTCGGGAGTGTTGGCAAGTACGACATGGACACCTCGCGCGCTGCAGCTGCGCTTGACCCAGAGCAGGGTCGCCACGCACGTCGACGACAGTCGTTCGACGGCCGACAGGTCGACGGACAGCGTCCGCGTCCCACCGGGCACCAGCTCGGCGAGCCGGTCCCGCAGCTCGCCGGACCCCTCGGCCAGCATGCCGTCGAGGAGCTGCAGGTGCACGGTGACACCGCCGTCGAGACGGCTGTCCGTTGTCGTCACCGACTCACCTCGGACCTCTCAGATCGGGTCGTGCATCGTGCTGGCCGGCCGTCGACGTCGCGCCGAGGCCGTCCCCCCACTGTGCCCCGCACACGTTGCCGATCGACCGGGGGTTTGATTGCAGTCTCGTGACGGGTAGCCGACGCTCGTGCACCCAGCATCCGAACCCGTCCGGACGGCATACACAGCGCTGGCAGGATGAGGGTGTGTCACTCACACTCCTGGTCCTCGAGGACGACGACGGCATTCGCACCGCCCTGTCCCTCGCCATGGAGGACGAAGGCTACGACGTCATCGAGGCAGCGAGCGCCGAGGCCGCCCTCGAGCTCGTCTCACGGAAGCCGCCTGACCTCATGCTCGTGGACATCATGCTCGGCGGCATGGACGGGTTCAGCTTCATCCGTGAGGTGCGCCCCACCAGCCAGGCGCCGATCATCGTGTTGAGCGCCCGCACCGACACCCACGACATCGTCGCCGCTCTCGAAGCCGGCGCTGACGACTACGTCACCAAACCCTTTCAGGTCAAGGAGATCGGCGCGCGGCTGCGGGCCCTACGCCGCCGCGCGAGCAGCGTCGGCCCGCCAGGTTCCTCCTCTGACCAGGACGCCCTCGTCCTCGACTCCGAGCGCGGACCGCTCGTCCTCGACGTCGGGGCGGGCGTCGTGCGCAGCGGCACCGACGAGGTGCACCTGACCCTGACCGAGTTCCGCCTCCTGTGCGAGCTCGCCTCGCCCCCCGGACGTGTCCTCAGTCGTCGGGCGCTGCTCGAACGGGTCTGGGAGCGCGGCTACTTCGGCGACGAACGCATCGTCGACGTCCACGTCCGGCGCCTGCGCACCAAGATCGAGTCGAACGCCAACTCCCCGCAGCTGGTTGTCACCGTTCGCGGCCAGGGATATCGGCTGGATGCGCGATGAGGGGGCCGTGGTCGCGCCTCGGACTGCGGGGCACGGTCACGGCCTCGTTCGCTCTGGGAGCCCTCATCGTGTCGGCCCTGCTCGCTGTCGGCACCTACCTCACCGCGCGGCACTACCTGATGGATCAGCGTCAGACCACCGCTCTGCGGCAGTCGTACGCCGACGCCTCCTACGTCCTGGACGGCCTGCGGGCGCGGGACGCGCGGATCCCGGACGTGCTCAGCTCCGTCAACGCCCCGTCCGACTCCGAGCTGGTGATCAGCAAGGGCGGCCGGCTCTACTCGTCGGCGCTGGCACAGACCCCGCAGACCATCTCCGACGCCGTGCAGCAGCAGGTCGCAGCAGGCTCGGTCACCCTCGCCTGGGCGGAGTCGAACGACAAGCCGGGGATCGTCGTCGGGGTCCCGCTGGCCACGGTCGACGCACAGTTCTACGAGATCGTGTCCACCTCCGAGCTGCGTTCGACCTTGGCGACCCTGGCCGTCGTGCTCGGTGCCTTCGCGGTGTTCGCGGCCCTCGCCGGGGCAGCGTTGGGACGCGTGGCCTCGGGACGGTTGATGGCTCCACTCGACGACGTCGCGACCGCAGCGGCCCGGATCGGCGCGGGAGGCCTCCAGACCCGCCTCCCCCCGACCGAGGACCCCGACCTGGCGACGATCGTGGGTTCCTTCAACAGCATGGTCGAGGCCTTGGAGGAGCGGATCCAGCGCGACGCGCGGTTCGCGGCGGACCTCGGCCACGAGCTGCGCTCTCCGCTGACGACACTCGTGGCATCCGTTCAGGTCATCCAGGGGCGCCGCGACGAGCTGCCGCCCCGGACCCAGCGCGCCGTCGACCTGGTCACCGTCGAGCTCGACCGGTTCCAACGCACGCTCGAGGACCTGCTGGAGCTCGGGAAGCTCGACGCCGGAGTCCGCGGGCAGGTCCTGGCTGATGTCGACGCCGCCGAGCTGGTCCGGCTCGCGCTCGAGGACAGCCATCGCGACCCCGCCGTGCTGACCGTTGCCCTCGATGCCCAACGTCAGGGCGCTCGAGACCTCACCGTCGACAAGCAGCAGCTGGCGCGAGCACTGGTCAACCTGTTCGAGAACGCGGACCGGCACGGCCAGGGAGTGCGCTCGGTGACGGTGCACCGAATCCGGGGGCAGGTGCGCATCGACGTGGACGACCACGGTGACGGTGTGCCGGAGGGAGACCGTCAGCGGATCTTCGAACGGTTCGTGCGCGGCGGTTCCCGCGGCTCGCTGCCGGGCAGCGGACTGGGGCTGAGCATCGTCTCCGAGACCGCCCAGAACATGGGGGGACGGGTCTGGTGCGAGGAGGCACCGGGCGGGGGGGCCCGGTTCTGCCTCGAGCTGCCGGCGCGCAGCCGGGCCGGCAGGCGGCGCGCCCGGGTCGGTGTGGCATGACCGGGGACCGCCGTCGCGGCCTCGGTCTGGTGGCTGGTCTGCTCGCCGGCGCCGTCCTGCTCACGGCCTGCGGCATACCGACCGACGGCCAGCCCTCGACGGTCCCGACCGGCGACGTGCCCTATGGGTTGCTCGGCGGCTCGACAACGTCCATCCCCACCCCGTCGACGACGCCCGGCGTGCCCGTCGCGACCGCCACCATCTATCTCGTCGACTCCCAGCAGCTGCTCGTCGCCGTGCCGGTCCAGCAGACCCAGTCGAGTCTCAACCCCTTGCTGCAGACCCTGCTGAACCGGCTCGCTCTCGGACCGGGCGACCGGGAGAGATCCCGCGAGCTGGCCACCGACCTGAGCCCGGGCTCGGCGATCGTGTTGCGCAGCATGGACGCGGGCACCGCCACCATCGAGATCCAGTCGACAGCCAAGGACCCGAGCCCGGCCAAGCTGCCCATGGCGATCGGCCAGGTCGTGCTGACCGCGACGAGCGTCGTCGGGGTCGACCGGGTGCTCTTCGTCCAGAACGGGGCTCCGGTCCGCGTCCCAGGTCCGACCGGGCCACAGACGTCCGAGGCGCTCACCGCGTCGGACTACACGTCCCTGCTGGCCCCGGGCCAGGCACCAGTCGACCGCACGCTCCCCCTTTACACCTCGAGCTCGACCACGACACAGTCGTCCTGACGGTCCGTCAGGCTCCGGTCCGCAAACGGTCGGAGGGGCTCTAGAGCACCCCGGTCTTCTGCAGCCGCTGCAGCGAGAACCACCCGAACGGGATCGGGATCCAGTAGGTCGCGATCCGGTAGAGCAGCACCGACGAGACCGCCGTGCCACTGTCGACACCGATGGCGACCAGCCCCGCCGACATTGCCGCCTCGATGCCGCCGAGGCCACCCGGGGTGGGCACGGCCGATCCGATGATGGCGCCGGTGAAGTAGACCACGGCGATCGCGGCGATCGGCTGCTCCACCCCGAAAGCGCGGGTCGCGCAGACCAGCGCGGCCACGAACGAGATGTCGAGGGCGAGCGCCCCGCCGAGCAGCTGCGCCAGCTTGGTCGGGGTCTGGAAGACCGCGAGCACCTGGGGCACCGCCGCCTTGATCTGCGGGACGACCCGGGCGGTGAGGAACGCCCGGACCTTCGGGACCGCGAGCAGCCCGAGGATGACGAGGACGACGACCGGGATCGCCGCGACGAGGATGGGCGGTGGGGTGAACGAGGCCCGCGCCCCGGTTCCAGCCAGGACACCGGAGACGAGCAGCAAGATGACGTAGGAGCAGAACTGCGCCACTTGGGCGAGCCCGACGCTGGCGCCCGCGACGGCGGGTGTCAGCCCGGACGTCTGGAGGTAACGCGTGTTGAGGGCGATGTTGCCGACCGCCGCAGGGGCGACGAGTCCAGTGAAGGCGACGGCCAGCTGGGTCATGTAGGTGTGCAGGAACCTCAGGTGAATGTGGACGGCGCCGCCCAGGGCCACGGACGCACCGGCGAACGTCACCACCGAGAACGCCAGGGCCCCCGCACCCCAGCCCCACTGTGCGGTCGAGATGACCTGGGCGAAGTCGACCTTCGCCAGCTGGGGGAGGATGACATACGCGGCGATGCCCAGCAGCACGACCGTGGCGACGCCGCGAAGGGTCACCCGGCGCAGCTCGACCGGCTCGATCCGCTCCTTCGCCGGGCGAAGGGCGACGATCTCCTCGCGGATCTTCCCGAGCAGTCCCTTGTGCTTCTTGAGCGCGTCCCTGGTGGCAGCGGTCATGGCGACGGTCTGCAACACCGGAACGGCGCGGACCACCGCGTCCTCGCCGAGGGCAGCCACCGCACTGGCGACCGCACGTGGGGGACCGACGGCGAGCGAGACGGTGGTCAGCAGCTGAGCCAGGTCGATCCGCAGGGTGATGTCGTCGGCGGCCAGGTCCCCCCCACCCACGCGCCGCAGGCCGGCCCGGCCGTCTCGGTCGATCAGCACGACGTTGGGCCCGAGGGCTCGGTGGGCAACCTTGCGTCGCTGGAGGGTCTCGATCATCGACCAGATCTCGGCGATCTGGTCCTCGTCGAGAGACTCCCCCAGGTCCGCGACGGTGGTCCCCTCCGGTTCGACGTAGGCGATCACGGCGGCGAACGGCCCGACCTCGCAGACGGCGACCGGTCGAGGCGCCGGGATCCGAGCCTGCGCGAGCACGAGGCCCATGAGGGTGCGGTGCTCGAGCTCCGAGCGCAGGCTCAGCGACGGGGTGCGGGTAAAACCGTTGCGCAGTCTCAGCAGGCGCAGCAGCCGGCGTCCGGACGCCAGCCCGAAGGTGTCCCGGTCGATGACGTGCACGTCGACGGGCAGGGTGTCGGTCGTCCCGGCATATCGCCGGTCCCCGGCGTCGTTGGCGTCGACGAGCTCGAGCCTGGTCAGGGGTATGCCTGACGCCACCAGCGCCCGCGCCACCTCGCTCCCCGGTGGCCGGGTGGACGTCGCACCGAAGCCCAGCCGGAAGGCGAGCCCGATGAGCCAGCCGACCAACAGCGACGAGACGATCGCCGCAAGCGTGAGGGAGCCGGACAGCAACGTGGTCACGACCGAGGCGACGATCACGGTGATGGCCAACGGTGAGATCCACTTGCGGCCGACGATGTCGGCAACGGTCAACAGGGCCAGCGTCGAGACGACGACGATGTCCAGGGGGAAGGTGCGCCCCTCGGTCGTGGGCCGGGTGAGGGTGTTGTCCAGCAGACCGAAGCTGCCGCCCAGGTCGACAGCGGTCACGACAATGACGACCACGCCGCCGACCAGTGCGGCTCCGAGCGCTTGGACGAGCTGAAGCGGGCGACGGCGGACGATGAGGTCGGCGCCGACAGCGAACGGCAGGACGACCACGCCGATGCCGGCCAGCCAGCTGAGCAGCGTGATGAGCAGCCGCGGCAGCCCACTGGTGGCCTGGACGATGTCCTGCTCGACCGCGCCCCGGGTGTCGACTGCGAGACCGGCCAGGAACAGGCCACCCACGAGCACGACGACCACCACCAGCAGGCGGAAGGCGTCCGCGGGTCGGCGAACCCGGTCCTTGATCGGTGGCTCGACGACGTCGACCTGGACGGCCGCGCCATCGTGCGCCGCAGCGGCCGGGGCAACGCCCTCAGGTGTCGCGTCGGACTGCGCAGACGTCACCTCGGCGGGGGCCGTCTCGCGATCCGTCGACACAGCGCCCATCCTGCCGCACGTGGCTGGACAAACCCCCAGCCTCGAGTCGAGATCTCGCCGCGTGGCGTGGTGGAACACTGGTGTCGAGGCGCCCTCCGGGCAGTGGCTACTCACCATCGTGGTGCTCGGCTCGCCTCGTACGCCGTCTACTCCTTCGCCGGCCCGCCCACGCTCGCTGCGCGAAGGTCGCAGAGGAGCACACGTGCCTGACATCGACCCCTCGGTCCCCCCGTCCGGAGCGGGGTGCGTGGAGTGTCTTCAGACCCGTGGCTGGTGGATGCACCTGCGTCGCTGCGCCTCGTGTGGCCACATCGGCTGCTGCGACACGTCCCCGTCGCAGCACGCCACAGCCCACAACCGCGAGACCGGCCACGCCGTCATCCGCTCCTTCGAACCTGGAGAGAACTGGTTCTTCGACTACCGCTCGCAGGGCATGAGCACCGGTCCGGTGCTCGCGGCACCGCAGAGCCACCCACCGGACCAACCCGTGCCGGGTCCGACGGGCCGGGTGCCCGACGACTGGGAGTCGCACCTGAACGCCTGACGTTGCCGGCTTGGCCAGGCGCTCGCCGGCCACACGACGTCACAGCAGGTGCGACCCGAGTGCCGGCCAGCGCCGATGAGTGCCGATGAGTGCCGATGAGCGCCGATGAGCGCCGGTTACGGGACGCGCACCAGCAGCGCCCGCGGGAGAACGCGGGTCGACATCACCTGCTGCAGGCCCATGGCGTCACCGTCGATCTGGGCCTCGACGGGCTCTGTTGTGACGACGTCGATCCGCGGTGACGTCATCCGCACGATGGACCGGTGGCCGCGGGTATGTCTGCTGCAGAGGTCGGCGAGGATGGCAGCCCAACCGAAGAGCCCGTCAGGCGCAAGGACGACGCCGTCCAGCCTTCCGTCGTCCAGCTGCGCATCAGGCATCAGCCGCAGGTTCCCCTGCAACGACCCACAGTTCCCGACGATGACGGTGCGGGCCTGCTGTTCCTGTGGGCTTCGATCCTCGCCCGTGCTCACCGATACGCGAAAACCTTTGTCCCACATGCGCGCAGCCCCAGCAACTACGTAAGCCGGCCAACCCAGGACGACCTTCGCCTTCTCGTTGGTGCCTCACCTCAGCGTCCACGCCTATCCCGGCCATGACCAGGAAGACCTCCTCGTTGTCGCGGCGGGGGTCGTCAGCGGTCTCCGGCGCATCACCCTTGAGCGCGTCCTCGGAGTTCGAGTCGGGGACACGCCTATCCCGGCCATGACCAGGAAGACCTCCTCGTTGTCGCGGCGGGGGTCGTCAGCGGTCTCCGGCGCATCACCCTTGAGCGCGTCCTCGGAGTTCGAGTGACCTGTTCCCCTACCGCACGAGACCCACATCGATCCGTCGGTTCGATCCCGTCAGGACCACGGTCAGCGCCGACTCGACCTTGTTGAACGGCAGTCCAAGGTTGCGGGCGAGCACGTTGCCGGTGCCACCCGGCAGCAGACCCAACGGGGTATCGGTGCCGACCAGCGCTGTGGCCACGGCACGAACCGTGCCGTCACCACCTAGGGGGCACACGACGTCGACGCCCGCCTCGAGGGCGCGCTGACCCTGGCTGACCCCGGGGTCGTCCTTGGTCGTCTCGATCATCAGCGGCTCGGCCCACCCGTGGTCGACGCAGACCTTGCCGATCTGCCCCTCGACGAGCGCCAGGTCAGCGAACTTGGTGGGGTTCACGACGACGGCGATGCGGCGACTGGAGGTGTCAGGCATGCGCCGGACCCTACCGACTGGTAAAGGTGCGCCGCATCCGCCTCAGGGGTGTCTCATCGCGCACTCGGCGGATACTAGGCAGGATGGAGACCACCGCGGAAGGCCCGGCCGCGTGACCATCTTCCGTCAGTCCTTGTCCGGCCGCTCGTATGCCTTCGACGGGCTGGTCGAGCTGCTCGCGAGGGCAACCCCGCTCCGGTCTGGCGACGTCCTGGCCGGGTGCGCTGCGGAGTCGGACACGCAGCGGGTCGCCGCTGCCGGCCTCCTCGCGGACCTGCCGCTCAGCACGTTCCTCGAGGAGCAGGTGGTGCCCTACGAGAACGACGAGATCACCCGGCTCATCGTGGACACCCATGACCGCGAGGCCTTCCGACCCATCTCGCACCTCACGGTCGGTGGTCTTCGTGACTGGTTGCTGACCACCAGTGCCGGACCGGATGCCGCCGCCGACCTGACGTCGGTCGCGCCGGGCCTCACACCGGAGATGGTCGCCGCCGTGTGCAAGATCATGCGCAACCAGGATCTCATCGCGGTGGCCCGCGCCGTGTCGGTGACCTCCGCCTTTCGCACCACCATCGGGGTCCCGGGGACGCTGGCGACCCGCCTGCAGCCGAACCATCCCACCGACGACGTCGCCGGAGTCTCGGCGTCGATCCTCGACGGGCTGCTGATGGGCTGCGGAGACGCGGTCATCGGCATCAACCCCGCCACCGACTCGCCCCGGTCGGCCCACGCCCTGCTCGAGCTTGTCGACGCGATGCGCCTGCGGCACGGCATCCCGACCCAGTCGTGCGTCCTCTCGCACCTGACCACGACTATCGGCCTGATCGAGGCCGGCGCCCCAGTGGACCTCGTCTTCCAGTCGATCGCGGGCACGCAGGGCGCCAACGCCGGCTTCGGCGTCGACGTGGCGATGCTGACCGAGGCGAACGAGGCGGCCCGTTCCCTGCGTCGCGGCACGGTCGGCGCCAACGTGATGTACCTCGAGACCGGCCAGGGCTCGGCACTGTCGGCCGGGCAGCACCTCGGCGCCGGAGGCAAGCCAGTGGACCAGCACACCCTCGAGGTGCGCGCGTACGGCCTGGCCCGCGCACTGGACCCACTGCTGGTCAACACCGTGGTGGGGTTCATCGGTCCGGAGTACCTCTACGACAGCAAGCAGATCATCCGAGCCGGGCTGGAGGACCACTTCTGCGGCAAGCTGCTCGGCCTGCCCATGGGCGTGGACGTCTGCTATACCAACCATGCCGAGGCCGACCAGGACGACATGGACACGCTGCTGACCCTCCTGGGCGTGGCGGGCGTGGCGTTCGTCATCGCCGTGCCGGGCGCGGACGACGTCATGCTGGGATACCAGAGCCTGTCGTTTCACGACGTCCTCTACATCCGCGACACCCTCTCGCTGCGTCCCGCGCCGGAGTTCGAACACTGGCTGCGCGGCCTCGGGATGGCGGACGACCAGGGCCGGCTGCGGCCGGTCGACCTGGGCGCCTCGCCCCTGCGTGGACTGACAACGGGACGCTGATGACGCAGCCGACCGAGGCGAGTATGCCTGCCGTCTCACCGGATCCGTGGCTGCCCCTGCGGTCGACGACGCAGGCCCGGATCGGCCTCGGACTGGCCGGCCGCGCTCTTCCCACACACCGCCTGCTCGAGCTGCGACGCGCCCACGCCCTCGCCCGGGACGCCGTGCACGGCGTGCTCGACGTCGATGCGCTGGTCGTCGGCATCCGGACCCTGGGGCTCGCAGAGCCCTGCGTCATCACGTCCGCCGCGCGCACCCGGATCGAGTACCTCACTCGCCCGGACCTCGGTCGGATCCCCAGAGACATGACCGCGATCCCCCGAAGCCGCGGCGGCGTGGGCCTGCTGCTCTGTGACGGGCTGTCGCCCCAAGCGTTGTCCAGCCACGGGCTCGGCCTCCTACAGGCGCTGATCGAGGAGCTGTCACCCGCATTCGAGATCCCCGCACCGGTCGTCGCCACCAACGCGCGCGTCGCCCTGGGAGACCACGTCGCCGTGGCGATGGGGGTCGAGACCATCGTCGTCGTCATCGGCGAGCGGCCGGGGCTGTCGGTCCCCCACAGCCTGGGTGTCTACCTGACGCACCACGCCCACCCCGGGCGCGACGACTCCCAGCGCAACTGTGTCTCCAACATCCACCCACCACACGGGCTCTCCTACCGTGCGGCCGCTCGCAGCATCGCGTCACTGCTGGTGCAGGCCCGCGCACTCGGCCGCTCCGGCGTCGAGGTGAAAGATCACTCGATCGGCCGGTCGACGGACATTCGGCCTGACCAGGGGCTCTGATAATTGCGTCCGAGGCGATGGGTGATGATGTCGGTCAGCGCGAGCCGATGGGCTCGCTGACCCGCGACGAAGGAGTTCCCCCATGGTCGACCTCGCACTCAGCGACGAGGAGAAGGAGATCCGTGCCTGGGTGCGGACCTTCGTCACCAAGGAGATCATCCCGCTCGAACCGGAAGCCCTCGCACGCGAGCGTCGCGGTGAGCGGGGCGTCCCGCCGCAGGAGATGAAACGCCTTCAGGACCTCGCGCGCTCGTCCGGGTTCTTCGGCATTCAGACGCCCGTGGACCACGGTGGGATGGGCCTGGGAGCGGTGCTGACCGCGCTGATCGAGATCGAGCTGGGTCGCAGCTTCATCCAGTTCAAGTTCGGCGGCGATGCCGACAACATCCTGTACGACGCCAACGAGGCCCAGCAGAAGGCCTACCTGCTGCCGACCATCGAGGGGACCCGGACATCCTGTTTCGCGATCACCGAACCCGGGGCCGGCTCCGACGCCCGGGCGATCCGCACCTCGGCTCGACGCGAAGGTGACGAGTGGGTGATCAACGGGGAGAAGACCTTCATCACCGGAGGCACAGAGGCCGACTTCGTCATGGTGTTTGCGGTCACCGACAAGGCTTTGGGGGCGGACGGCGGCGTCACCTGCTTTCTTGTCGACCGGGACCGAGGCTGGACGTCGGCGCAGATCGACACGATGGGTGAGTGGGGGCCGGCATCACTGGTGTTCAAGGATGTTCGGGTTCCACATGACCACATCCTCGGTGAGGAGGGTCAGGGTTTCGCCTTGGCCATGCGATGGATCGGACGCGGTCGTTACCTGCTTCCGGCCCGGGCGCTCGGCGCCTGCGAGCGACTGGTCGAGATGGCGATGGAGCAGGCGCGCAACCGGGTGACGTTCGGCGAGCCGATCGCCGAGCGGCAGGCGATCCAGTGGATGGTGGCCGACTCCGCGGTCGAGATCGAGGCGTTGCGCTGGCTGGTCCTGGCCGCCGCCTGGCAGGTCGACCACGGCATCGACTCACGCCAGTCCCAGTCGATGGCCAAGCTCTTCGGCGGGGTCAAGGCCAACGAGATCGTCGACCGGGTCCTGCAGATCCACGGCGGCATGGGCTACACGCGGGAGCTGCCGGTCGAGCGGTGGTACCGGGAGCTGAGGCTGCTGCGCATCTACGAGGGCACCGACGAGATCCAGCGCCGCACCATCGCCCGCAACCTGCTCAAAGGACACGCATCCGTCCGGGGTCACCTCGGCTGAGCCCGGGCCGCACGTCGGGTCGTGGTTGGATTGTCCCGTCGTGCCGTCGAACCAGGGGTGAGGACCGATGCACTTTCCAGAGTTGGCGCCGCTTGTCTCGCAGGGCGCTTTCTACAGCATCGTCCGGCAGGAGATGCTGTCCGAGCTGCTGGACCAGAGGCTGGGGACCTACCGCTGGCAGGTCGACATGAACGGTCCCACGCTGAGCTTCGTCTCAGACGAACGGCCCGACACCCGGCTCGACCTGTCGGCGGAGATGGTCGCCTCCGTCGCCCCCGGACCGAAGTCGCTGCTGTGGGGCTGGGCCAACCTTCAGTCCGTCAGCGCGGCCAACGAACGCGTCAAGGCCTATGGCGAGCAGCACGGCGTGACGGTGCTGACCCAGCCCGAGGTGCCGCTGCGCACCGAGGCGGTTGGCGAGGCGCTCGGTGACGAGGTGGCCCAGGTGGTGCACGAGATCGGGCGGGCCGTGGTGGGGGTCCTCGGACGGGCGCCCTACTACTCCGCGCCGGCCGGAGGCGGCACCCGAGTGCTGTTTCTCGTCGACGGCCCCGGGCTACCTGGGGCTCGCATCGACGAGACGCTCCCCCGCCTGCTGATGTCGGCGGCCGGCTCGGGTGCCACGGCCGACCACCGGACCTCGTTCCACTGGCTGGTGGTGCACTCCGGCTGGGAGCTCACCTGGGACCAGCAGTGGACTGCCTCTGAGATCCGCGACCCCGAGAACGGCAACACCGCGACCGCGACATTCACGTCCGAGGGGCTGCTCAGCGGCGTGCAGCTCCACCTCGGCGCATGACGGCGAGCACGGTCAGTCACCCGGCTCCGTGAAACCCGTCGCGGCCAGGTAGTCGAGCCACACGGGGGTGATATCAGGCGGCACGCGCTGGCCGGGTTCCATCACGTGGAGCCGGTTCGAGAGCAGGACGGCCACGCTGGCTCTCGCGCGGTCCACGAGGAAGCGGGCTCCGGTGAACCCCGGGTGCCCGTATGCCGGTCCCCCGGCGGCGGGCAGCCACCAGAACCCCATCGCCTGACCGTCGTCTCCGGGCACGAGGAACTGGTCCAGGGTCGCCGACGACCAGAGGGACGATCCGTCGACCAGCGCGGTCGCGAACCGTGTCACGTCGTCAAGGGTCGCGAACAGTCCAGCATGACCGCTGACGCCGTTCATCGCATGAAAGGCGTTGCCGTCACTCACTTCTCCGCGGATCCACCCGTCGCGGAAGGTGGCTGTTCTCGTGGTGTCGAGGGTCACCGGGTAGGGCTCACCGTCCCTGATCATTGCCTGCTCGATGTCGTCGCCATGACCGTAGGCGACCGCTGACGACGGCTCGACGGGTCCAAAGCCGGTGTGCTGCATCCCCAGTGGTCCGGTGACAAGTGAGGCGACAGCCGCGTCCAGGCGCTGTCCGGTCACGGTTTCGACGACCGCACCCAACAGGACGAACCCGAGGTCGGAGTAGTGCCGGGCCTCGTCGACGCCGTAGTGCAGCGGCAGGCGGGCAGCCAGGTCGATGGCCTCGTCTCGCGAGCCCGACGCCAAGTAGAGGGGTTGCCACTCGACCAGCCCGGCCCGGTGGGTGAGCAGCTGTCGCAACGTGATCCGGGGATCGGGTGAGATCCGGTAGTGCGCTAGCGGGTCGTCGAGGGTGATCTCCCCCTGCCCGACGAGTGTCATCAGGCAACCGGTTGTCGCGATCCCCTTGGTGCACGACGCGATGTCGAAGAGCGCCGTGTCGCGCAGCTGTTCGGGGTGCACTCCGTCGTCGAACGCGCTCCCCCACACTGCGCGGTGCGCCACCACTGCGTCGCAGACGACCTGGGCGGCCACGCCGGCATACTGGCGGTGCTCGATCCCACGGCGCAGGATGACATCCGGGTCGATCATCCGACCACCGTAGGACGCCAGCCTCGAGCCCGTCAGTCGCGGGATACCCCCTAGGGCTGTCGAGATGGGACGCGCAGTGCGGTGGCGAGATCCACTCGACCGAGCCGAGGAACGAGCCGCTGGGCTCGAGACCCGCCCCGACCCTGTGGTCCGTCACCGACACCAACCCTGGGCAGCGCGCACGACATCGCTGGCCTGGGCTGTGCCGGTCCGAGGCAGAAGCCCTGCTCTACGGTGGAAAACCCTTCGTGCAAAGGCATCCCATAATGCCATGGGCGATCCGGTCCACCACGGGCACAATCTGGGTGTGACCAGTCAGGGACCCTGCGAGGTGGCCATCTCGGCCCGCGAGGCCGAGGTCCTGGCCGCCCTCGGGGAGCACCTGACGAACGCCGAGATCGGCACGCGGCTGTTCATCTCGGTCCGCACCGTCGAGAGCCACGTCTCGTCGTTGTTGCGCAAGCTCCAGGCGGACGACCGCCGCGGCCTGGCGGCTCGTGCGGCCGCGCTGCAGATCGGTGTCGCCGGCGGCTCGTCCGGGTCGGCCAGCGCCACCCACGCCCTCCGGCTGGACCTCCCGGTGCCGCTGACCCCCTTCGTCGGGCGGGCGGCCGAGCGAGCCGACCTGGCGACCACCCTCCGGGAGCACCGTCTGGTCACCATCACCGGTCCGGGCGGGATCGGCAAGACACGCCTGGCCTTGACCGTGGCCGCCGACGTCAGCGAGCGGTTCACGGACGGGGTCTGGTACGTCGACCTCGTGCCCGTCACCGACGGGTCGATGCTCGGGACGGCGATTGCCGATGCAATCGGCCTCGGCGAGCGCCTGGGCTCCTGCGCGGCGGACGACGTGCTGAGCTGGGTGGCCGACCTGCGAGCGGGCGTTGATCGTCCTCGACAACTGCGAGCACCTGCTGGACGGCGTGGTCGTCCTGCTCGAGCGCCTGCTGGCGGGCAGTCCGGGGCTGACCGTGCTGGCGACCAGCCGGGCTCGGCTGCTCGTTCCCTTCGAGCGTGTGTTCCCGCTGCCAGGCCTTCGCGTGGAGACCGAGGACGGGCGTCCCGGCGATGCCGTCGATCTGTTCGTCGCGCGGGCGGCCGCCGGAGCGAGGCCGGTTCCTCCCGGTGAGCTGCAAGGCGTCGCCGAGGTCTGCCACGCGCTCGACGGCATGGCGCTGGCGATCGAGCTGGCCGCCGCTCGCTATCCGTCAATCGGGGTGGACGGGTTGCGAGCGGGTTTGGGTGACCGGTTGCGTCTGCTGACCGGGGCGTCGAGGATCGACGACCGACATCGCTCGTTGCGTGCGACCCTCGACTGGAGCTACGCCCTGCTGTCCCAGCCCGACCAAGCGGTGCTGCGCCGTGTGTCCGCGTTCTCGGACCCGTTCTCCGCGACTGCTGCCGCGGCTGTGGCCGACTGGGTCCCGGTGCCCGCCGGTCACGTCCCCGACATCCTGGCCGGGCTGGCAGACCAGAGTCTGCTGGTGGCGATACCTGGGCCGAGGGGAACTCGGTACCGGGCGCTGGAGACCATCCGCCAGTATGGTGTCGGTCGGCTTCACGAGGCCGCTGAGTCGGTGCCGGCCCGGTCACGTCATCTACACTGGTGCCTCGACGAGAGCGCTGCTCTCGAGAGGGCGTCCAGAGTGGCGGCGGGCGCGTGGCGGGCGGACTTTGACGACGTCGCTGACGAGCTACGCAGTGCACTGACATGGGCGTCGAGCGAGCAGACGTTTTTGTCGCCGGCATACCGGCTGTCGCTCGCTCTGGCCCACCTGAGCTTCGTGCGGGGGATGCCTGGCGAGTCACAGCGCCGCTACGAGCAGGCGGCCGGACTGACCTCTGACGACAGAGAGGCCGCCGACGCATTGCGTTGCGCCGCAGGGGCCGCCGAGTCGCGGCATGTCGGCACCCAGGCGCTGCGGTTGCGCGCGGCAGCCGCCGAGACCGCACTGCGCTCAGGCGACCGGGCGGGTGCGGCCGGCGACCTGGCCCGCAACGCCGAAAGGATCAACCGCGGCCCTGGGCTGATGGAGTCCCCGTCCGCAGAGGCCGAGGTCGCGTCGCTGATCGCCCGAGGATGGGCGCTCGCCGACGGCGATCCCGCAGCGGAGGCACGACTGTTGATCGCGGAAGCGTTCGACGGCGCCGACGCTGACCCGGCCACCGACGTGCGGGTGGAGCGCGCGTTGACAACGGCGCGGGCACTGGGCGACCCCCTGGCCGAGAGCGCGGCGCTCGACCAGCTCACGGGGTCGCAGCTGGCTCGCGGAGACGTTCGAGCCGCAGCGGCCAGCTCGGTGAGGCGCACCCGGCTGTTGGCACCGCTTCCGGTCACGGCCCTGACCGGGTTCGAGCTCTTCGACAGCTTCGTGATGGCGTCAGGGTGCGCGATCGCGGCCGGGGACCTGGCGGCCGCACAACGGCTCGCAGAAGGCCTGCGGGACCTTCCGTTCTATCGGGAGGAGGGTCACCTGGCGAGCTCCAGGCTGCTTGTCGTCACCGCGTTGGCGGGTGACTGGTCCGAGGCGATGGGCCTGGCCGAGCGCTTCCTCGAGGGCTGGGAACGGGCCGGACGACCGCGGGCCGGCAACCTCAGCCCCGGCGCGTATGCCGCGGCGACGGTTCACGGACTGCGCGGCGACGAGGTGGCCAGGGCTGCGTGGCTCGAGGTCGTCGCAGGCCTGGAGACGCCGGGACGTCCCATCTCGCAGGAGCACTTCGGCGAGTTCTTCGACGCATTGCTGCTGTTGCACCGCGGCCGGGCCGAGCAGGCGGCCCTGCTGATGCAGACGCCGCCGGAGCAGATGAACGAGTGGTACAGCGGCATGTGGCGGCCGTGGTATGCCGCGCTGTGGGCCGAGGCCGCAGTCCTCAGCGGGTCTGTGGAAGCGGAGGACCATCTCCACCGGGCCCGGAAAGCCGTGGTGGACAACCCGATCGCCACCGCCATCGTGCACCGCGCGGCAGCCCTCGCCACTCACGGCGCCGACCGCGACGGGTTGACCGCCGCGGCCGCCGCCCTGCTGGAGGCCGGATGCCGATACCAGTGGGCCCGCACGCTCGTCATGCTGGGTGGAGCGGACCGGGTGCACGGCGAGGCCGTGCTGGCGCAGCTGAGTGCGACGCCTATGGCCTGGCCTCCAGGACGATGTCGAACGGGGTCTCGGTCGCCCGTCGCACGTGGCTGAACCCCGCTTCGCGCAGCACCCTGGTCAGCTGCTGTTCGCCGGCCTGTGCGCCGAGTCCCAGGCCGACCTCCTGCGAGAGCGAGCCCGGCGTGCAGATCACGGTCGAGAGGCCGTAGTAGGTGCGGCCCACCGGGTTGATGTTCTGTTCGAGGCTGTCCCCCGCGTTCGGTTCGACGAGCAGAAGTGTGCCGTCGGAAGCCAGTGACTGCCGGATGCGTCGGGCGGCGCCGACGGGGTCGCCCATGTCGTGCAGGGCGTCGAACAGGCAGACGAGGTCGTACCCCTGACCGGGGAAGTCCTTGGCCGAGGCGAGGTCGAACCTCGCGCGCTGGCTCACCCCTGCCTCGGCGGCCGACTGGCGGGCTGCGTCGATCGATGGCTGGTGGATGTCGAAGCCGGCGAACGTCGAACGCTCGAACGCCTTCGCCATGATGACCGAGGACGCGCCGAGCCCGCACCCGATGTCGGCGACGCTCGCACCGGCTCGCAGCTTGTCGACCACACCGTCCAGAGCCGGCAGCCACGCGTCGACGAGATAGGCGGCGTACCCGGGGCGGAACAGCCTGACGACACCGGAGAACAGCCGGTCGTCGTGCTCGTGCCAGCCGACGCCTGCGCCGGAACGGAAGGCGTCGACGAACACCTCGTGGTCGGCATAACACGACGCAATCGCCTCGAAGGCCCCCCCGAGGAAGACCGGGCTGTCCTCGTTGGCGACCACCATTGCCTGCTCCGCCGGCAGCTCGTAGGTGCGGTCCGTCGGGTCGTAGACGACGTAACCGCCGGCCGTCTGGTTGCCGAGCCACTCGCGGACGTACCGCTCTGTGGTGCCCGTGCGCTCCGCCAGATCGCGCGAGCTGATCGGACCTGCCCCGTCCATGGCCTTGTACAGCCCCAGACGGTCGCCGATGTGCAGCAACAGCCCAGAGATGGCGGCGCCCATGTCGGTTACGGCCTGGCCGACGAAGGCCTCGAGCTTTGCCTGGTCGAGGGGTGCGATTTCGGTGGTGGTCATGTGCGCTTCTCCTGATGTCGGTGCAGGTCCTCGTGGACCCGCCTGACAGCAGCGTGCGGGAGAAGGGGGCTGTCGAACATCCGTGCCGACCACGGAAGCCTCGGTCCGTGGTGGCCACGGATGCGCCCAGAGTGCCGCCGGTCCCAGACTCGTCCCGAGACAGATAGAGACACAGACAGGCACAGAGAGACACAGAACTGCTGCCCGCTGCCGCCCAAGAGGAGACTGCCCCATGACACGACAAGCGGTTTCGACCGAGGACGCACCGGCCGCGCTCGGTGCATACAGCCAGGCCATCGTCGCCGGTGGGTTCGTCTTCTGCTCGGGCACGGCGGGGATCGACCCCGTGACGGGGACGGTGCCATCCGGTATCGAGGCCCAGACCGAGCAGGCGATGCTCAACCTCAGCGCCGTGCTGGCGGCCGCAGGCTGCTCGATGGCCGACCTGGTCAAGACGACGATCTTCTACAGCGACGTCGACGACTTCGCGCGACTCGATGCGGTGTATGCCCGTCACCTGCCGGACCCGCCGCCGGCGCGCTCGGCACCGGCCAACGTACGCCTCCCGCGTGGCCTGCTCGTCTCGATCGAGGCAATCGCGGCCCTGCCTGAGGTCGAGGGCGGTCGTCGTGGTTGAGCGGACGCGTTCCGTGGCTGCGCAGGACGGGCGCACCCTGTCCTTCGCACAGTGGGGTGACCTCGACGGCGCGCCCGTGCTGTACCTGCACGGGACGCCGGGTTCTCGGCTCTCGCGTCCTCCCGACGAGTCGAAGGTCCGCGCCGCGGGCATCCACCTCATCACCTATGACCGACCCGGTTACGGCGGCTCCGACCGGTCGGCGGGCCGCCGCGTCCTCGACTGCGTCACGGACGTCCAAGCGATCATGGACGCGCTGGGTGTCGCGTCGTTCGCGGTCACGGGGAGTTCCGGCGGGGGGCCGCACGCGCTCGCCCTGGCGGCTCGGCTGCCAGAGCGTGTGACCTCGGCCGAGTGCGTCGTCGGCGCCGCTCCTTTTGACGCCGAGGGGCTGGACTGGACCGCCGGTATGGACGAGGAGAACGTCGCGGAGTTCGGCTGGGCCGGGCAGGGCGAGGAGGTTCTGCACCGGGAGGTGGCCCGGCTCGCGGCCGCGGATCTCGAGCGGCTGGACTGCGACCCTGCCCTGATCTTCTCGGACGACTGGAACCTTCCGGACGCGGACCGTCGGGTGTTGGGCCTGCTCGACGTCCAGCTGACGATGGCCGCGTCGATGCGCGAGGCGTACCGGGCCGGGGTGTGGGGGTGGGTCGACGACGACCTGGCGTTCGTCTGGCCGTGGGGTTTCGAGGTCGGCGAGATCCGCGTCCCGGTCACGATCAGGTACGGCCGGGACGACGTCCTGGTCCCGGCATCCCACGGAGCGTGGCTCGCGGCCCATCTCCCGGATGCGCAGGTCGTGGTCGAGGACGGCGCAGGCCACTTCAGCACTCCCGAGACGACGCTCGACCGGTTGGTCGCACTGTCGTCGGCGCCGCAACGGGTCACCGAGCCACGTCCCTGACGCGAGAACCCCACTGCGCCGTCAGCTCAGCACACTGTCCTGCCCTCAGCACACCGCATACCGTGTGCTGAGCGCAGGACGGTGTGCTGAGCGCAGGACGGTGTGCTAAGCGCTGGACGGTGTGCTGAGCTGGCCATTCACGCGCGCGCCGATGGGTCAGGGGATGAGCGAGACCTTGACTGACTCGGTGCCGCTCGCGACCAGGTCGAGGCCGCGCTGGAACTCGGACAGCGGGAGCTGGTGGCTGCAGATCTTGTCCATCGGCAGGCGACCGGACTCGATCATCCGGATGGCGGCCGGCCAGCAGTGCGGACCGAGATGCGCACCGAGGACGTCGAGCTCCTTGTCGTCGCTGATGATCGACCAGTCGACGGAGACGTCGCTTCCGAAGACGCCGTACTCGACGTAGGTGCCACACTTGCGCAGCATCGTCAGGCCCTGCAGGACAGCGGAGGGGTGACCGGTGCCCTCGAGGTAGACGTCGCACCCATAACCGTCCGTGAGGCCGAGCACCCTCTCGACGGCGTCGCCGTCCCTGATGTCGATGAGGACGTCCGCCCCGCACTCAGCGGCAAGCTCCAGCTTCTCGGGGGCCATGTCGAGCGCGATCACGCTCGCCGGGTTCTTGGCTCGAGCCCCGGCCACCATCCCGAGCCCGATCGGCCCGCACCCGGCGACTACGACGGTGTCGTCGAACGTGATCCCCGCCCGTTCGACTGCGTGCAGGGCGCACGAGAGCGGCTCTGCGTATGCCGCGTGGGCCGGAGGGATCGACGGGGAGACCTTGTGCACGAGGGCCCCGGTCGGGAATCGCATGAACTGCGACATCGCACCCGGTGTCGCACGCTTGAAGCCGAAGATGTTGTGAACCGCGCACATCCAGTACTGCCCGCGTAGGCAGTAGCGGCATTTCCAGCATGGCACGATCTGCTCGGAGACGACCCGGTCGCCGACGTCGACACCCCAATGGTCCCGGGCCTCTTGGTCCACCTCGACAACGGTCCCGACGAACTCGTGCCCGGGGACGACCTCGGTCTCGGCCCAGGCGGGGCGGTCGGCATCGCCCCAGAACTTCGTCGCGCCGTGGTAGCACTTGAGGTCACTCGCGCAGATGCCGACGGCCTCCACCTCGACGAGCAGCTCACCAGCGCCCCGGATGGGGACGGGGACGGTCTCGAGGCGGTAGTCCTCAGGGCCGTGGCAGACCACGGCCTGCATGGTGGCCGAACCACCACGTGGTGAACCTCCGCCGACCTCACGAGGGCTGGTCGTCGTCTCCGTCACGGGAACTCCTGTGGTCGGGCATACCGTTGAAATACCAATGGCCCGAACGTAACAGCCTCCCGGGGGGTCCGCCTACCGGCCTGCGTCCTCGTTGACAGCCTCCGACACGGTGAGCCGGGCGACATCGGCGAAAACAGCCCTGGTGCTCGTCATACCCCTGTCGATCTCGTCATACCCTTGTCGATACCGAGCGAGCTCGTTCACCCATCTGCACGCGAGGCATGCGTGAGAGGGTGAGAAAGGCGTCAGCAGCCGCGCCCCCGCGCGGCATACCCGGCGCCGTCTCTCCCCTCGACCCCTCGAACCCCCTCGATATTCGCACGCGAAGGAGCAACAATGCCCACACGCACCGCCCACACCGCCTGGACCGGAGGCCTGCAGGACGGGTCCGGCACCGTCGAGCTGACCAGCTCCAAGGTCGGCAGCTATGACGTGTCGTTCCCGAAACGCGCCGCCGACGACGCGGGAGGCACGACGAGCCCCGAGGAGCTGATCGCGGCGGCACACTCATCGTGCTACGCGATGCAGCTGTCCGCGCTCGTCGCCGAGGCAGGCGGCACCCCGAAGAGCCTCGACGTCACGGCCGCCGTCTCCCTCGGTCCGGACGCGGCCGGTGGTTTCCGTCTGACCGGCATCACGCTGACCGTCAAGGCAGAGGTCGACGGTCTGGATGAGGCGGGGTTCGTCGAGGCGGCCGAGGCCGCCAAGAGGACCTGCCCTGTCAGCAAGGCCCTCACCGGGGTGGACATCACCCTGGACGCGTCGCTGGCGTAGCGCCTGACCCCCCGCCTGACCCCCCGAACGCCGCCCCGATCGCGGCTACGAACGCCGACCCGAACGCCGACCCGAACGCCGACGCATCGACGACGCGGGAGGCAGGACGAGACGCAGGAGGCATAACCGCCAGGTGGGCGGGGGTGGCAGCAGAGGCCGCGGCAGGGCAGGATCAACCCGTGGCCCTTGTGGACGAAGCCCAGACCATCTCCTACCCGTCTCCCGCGACTCGTCCGCGGCGCGGGCACCTCCAACAGCTGGACCCGCACGTCATCGTCCTGTTCGGCGCCACCGGTGACCTGGCGAGGCGCAAGCTGCTGCCAGGAATGGTTCACCTCGTGCTGTCCGACCTCACGCCCGACATCCAGATCGTCGGGACGTCGTTGGCCGAGATGGACGACGACGAGTTCCGTGCCTTCGCCAAGCAGGCGGTCGAGGAGTTCTCGACGCACTCGTTGACCGCGGAACAGTGGGACGCCTTCGCGCAGCGGCTGCAGTACGTCTCGACGGGGGCCGGCGCCGACGGCCTGAGGGAGGCGGTGACCGCGGCCGAGGCCACGCTCGGTCCGAAGGTGCGCCGCATCCACTACATGAGCGTCCCGCCTGTCGCCGCTCCCACCGTGATCGGCATGCTCCGTGCGGCGCGCCTGGTGGAGCGGTCCCGGGTGATCATGGAGAAGCCGTTCGGGACCGACCTCGAGAGCGCGATCGTGCTCAACGACACGGTGCACGAGACCTTCGACGAGTCGCAGATCTTCCGGATCGACCACTTCCTCGGCAAGGAGGCTGCCCAGAACATCCTCGCCTTCCGCTTCGCCAACGGTCTGTTCGAGCCCATCTGGAACCGCAACTTCATCGACCACGTCCAGATCGACATCCCCGAGACCCTCGGCCTGGACCGCCGCGCCTCGTTCTACGAGCAGACCGGCGCCTTCAAGGACATGGTCGTCACACACCTCCTGCAGGTGCTGGCGTTCGTGGCCATGGAGCCGCCGACCGCCTTGGAGCCGCGGGCCATCAGCGAGGAGAAGAACAAGGTCTTCCGGTCGCTGATGCCGATCAACCCGAACGACGTGGTGCGCGGCCAGTACTCCGGCTACACCTCCGAGGAGGGCGTGCCCCGCGACTCCGACACCGAGACGTTCATCGCACTCAAGTGCGGGATCGACAACTGGCGTTGGGCGGGTGTGCCGTTCTATCTACGGACCGGCAAGAAGATGGCCGAGGGACAGCGGATCATCTCGATCGCCTACAAGGAGGCGCCGAAGTCGATGTTCCCCTCCGACTCCGGAGTCGGCAAGCAAGGACCTGACCACCTCACCTTCGACCTGTCCGAGGACTCCAAGGTCTCGCTGTCCTTCTATGGCAAGAGGCCGGGTCCCGGTATGAAGATGGACAAGCTCTCGATGCAGTTCGCCACGCAGGAGGGTGAGCACGCAGGGGACGTGCTCGAGGCATACGAGCGGCTCATCCTCGACACGATGCGCGGCGACCACACCCTGTTCACCACCGCCGAGGGCATCGAGTCGCTCTGGGAGCGGGCCCAACCGCTGCTCGACGACCCGCCGCCGGTGAAGCCCTACCCGGCGGGCAGCTGGGGACCGAACGCCATCCACCAGCTCGTCGCGCCGCACGCCTGGCGGCTGCCGTTCGAGCGGGCCTGGCGCGACAAACGGCTCAAGAACTGACCTAGGCCAGACCTCAGCCAGACCTGGGCCTGACCTCAGCCCGTATGCCTTCTCGGCCGGGGTGGGCAACCCCGGCCGTTCTCGCCTCTGCGTGAGTCGCAGAACCGGTCCAATCCGGATCCTCGTGTGGTCCGAACCCTCGACGGAACCATGCGCAGAGCCCCGCAGCGTCTGCGGGTCGCGGGTGGAAGCGCGGGCCCAGAGTCCAGCGTGCCCGGGGCCGAACGATGTCGCGTGCCCGCGCGCACCCGTCACTGCAAGGAGCCACACCCGATGCCCAGCAGCGCGCCGAGCCTACGGTCGACCAGCCGACCGCGCCGGTGGCCGACCCGGCGTACCGATGCGGGTGCGGGGGTCTCCGCCTCGGGGCTGACCGGCCTGCGCCGCGTCGCGGCGATCAGCGCCTCCCTCGTCGGCACCTACGCCCTCACCAGTGTGCTGGGGCTGGCCTTCTGGCTGCTCGCCGCCCGCCAGTTCTCCCTCTCCGCCGTCGGGGTCGGTGGCGCGGCGGTCTCGATGATGAGCCTCCTTGCGACGTTCGGCACCAGCGGGCTCGGCACCCTGCTTATCTCCCGCCTGCCGCACACCTCCCAGGGCCGCCGGCGGGTCCTGACCCGCACGGCGCTCGCCGTCGCGGGGGGGGTCGCCCTGGCTCTCGCCCTCGTGGTGCCCTTCGTCGCCATCTCGGTCCTGCACGTCGGCAACCTCGAGGCGATCGCGGGCGGTCCCGCTCGCGCCTCACTGTTCGCCGTCGGCACGGGAGCGATGGCCGTGGCGATCGTCGTCGACCAGGCGGTCCTCGTCCTCGGCACCGGGTCCTTGCAGCTCGAGCGGAACGCGCTCGCCAGCGCGGCCAAGCTCGCCGCGCTCGCCGTGCTGGCCCTCGCCGGCCAGACGGGCGGCCTGACCATCTTCGTGGCCTGGACCGTCGGCACCCTGGTGTCCCTCCCGCTCGTCTCACACCGCACCCGCGGCGGTCGCAGGCTGCAGGAGAGCCGACGGCTGGTCCACCTTGGTCAGCTGCGCGGGATGGGCGGCCAGGCGCTGTCGCACCACGCCCTCAACACGACGCTCCAGGCCACCTTGCAGGTCCTGCCTCTGCTCGTCCTCGTGCTGGTGTCGAGCGAGCAGAACGGCATCTTCACGACAGCCCTGCAGATCGCCGGCGTCGTCTTCGCGCTTCCGTTCGCCATCACCGTCGGGCTCTTCGCGGCCGCTGAAGGCAACGCCGCCCAGCTCGTGACGAGGATGCGGCTCACCATCCCGCTCTCCCTCGGCCTCAGCCTGCTCGCCAACGCCCTGATCCTCCCCCTGGCGCCGTTCCTGCTCTCCTTCTTCGGCTCGCAGTACGCCGCACAAGGGGCGGACGTGCTGCGCCTGCTCGCCCTGGCCGGCCTGCCGTTCGTTGTCAAGGACCACTTCGTCGCGCTGCGTCGCGTGCAGGGACGCACCTCCCAGGCCACGGTCGTGCTGCTCACGATGACGGTGGTCGAGGTCGTTGCCGCGTATGCCGGAGCCCGCCTCGGCGGCACGGTCGGGCTCTGCCTGGGCTGGGTCGCGGTCCTGTTCGTCGAGGCCGTCGTCCTGTCCGTGCCGCTGGTCCGGTCGGTCCGGTCGGTCCGGTCGGCCGTGTCGGTCGGGTCGGTCGGGTCGGTCGGGTCGGTCGGGTCGGTCGGGGTGGCCACGACGACGGAGGCACCGACGACCGAGGCGCCGATCTCCGAAACAGCGAGCACGGCACCGACCCCGGCAACCGACGCCGCCGAATCCGGCCACGCCGGCCACGCCGGCCAGACCGGTGTGCCACAGCAGCCGCCAGGCACCGAAGGCTCGTCGGTGTGGCGCCGGCGGATGGGCCGCGCGAGCCTCGGCTTCGGCCGAGTCGCCCGGACGGTCGGGGTCGGTCCCGTACTGCTGGTCATGACGGCCGGGCTCGTACCCATGGCCGTGGCCACCAGCACGGCGCGCCAGGCGGACAGCACCGGTGACAGCCAGGGACTCTGGGTGCTGGGCCTGGTCATGATCTTCCTGCCTGCCGCGGTCGGCGTCGCCCTGCCACGCGTCAGGTCGAGCACCCCCATCGCGCTGGCGCTGGCGATGGCGGTCCTGCTGCAGGTCAGCCGGGTCGTCCTGTATCCCACCCGCTTCATGTTCCACGACGAGCTGATCCACGCCAACGTCCTGCGTCAGATCGACGAGACCGGTCGGCTGTTCACCGAGAACTCGCTGCTCCCCATCACCGCGTACTACCCGGGCCTGGAGATCGTGACCAACGGCGTGCAGAGCCTCACCGGGCTGTCTGCCCACACCAGCGCGGTCGTCGTCCTGCTCCTCGCCCGCATCGTCATGGCGCTGGCCATCCTGCTCCTCGTCTCGCACGTGACCCGGTCCACCCGGATCGGTGCAGTGGCACTGGTGATCTACGCCTGCAACCCGCAGATGCTCTTCTTCAACTCCCAGTTCTCCTACCAGACCCTCGCGTTGCCGTTGGCGATTGTCGTTGCCTACCTCGTGCTCTCCCGCCGACGGGGCTCGCGATGGTCCCTCGCCGGAGCCGGGCTCGCGATCACCGCGGTTGCCTTCACCCACCACGTCACGACCGTCCTGCTCGTCGCCGCCCTCGCCGTGTGGGCGCTCGTCGAGGCCCTGGTCCGTCGCGGACGGGTGAGCTCGGCTCGCGCCCTGGCCCTGACCGCGCTGACGGGTGCCGCGGCCTTCGGGGTGAGCCTGCTCAACCCGGGCAACACCCTGACCAGCTACCTCGGTTCGATCGCACAGAGCTCGGCCGACGCCATCGACCTGCTGGTCTCCTCGGGCAAGTCGCGTCCGGTGTTCCAGAACGCCGCCGGCGTCGCGACGTTGCCCTGGGAGCGGGTGGCGATCGTCGCCTCCCTCGCGCTCACGCTGGCGTTGCTGGTCCCGGCGCTCGTGAAATCCAGGCTCTTCCTCGGCACAAAGGTCGCCGTCGCCGTGCTGCTCGCCCTCCTGGCGCTGCTCTACCCGATCATTCCCGCTGGCCACCTGACTGCCTCGACGGCCGAGGTCGGCGATCGCTCAGCGGGCTTTGTGTTCCTCGGGGTGGGGTTCGTCATCGCCTGGTGGTTCTGGCAACGCCGAGCCAGGTGGTGGCGAGCCGCGGCCCTTGGCCTGACGGCGACCGTGATCTTCCTCGGCAGTGTCGTGCTCGGCTCTGGCTCGGTGAGCCAGCAGCTGCCCGGCCCGTTCCGTGTCTCCGACGACGCGCGCACCATCGACGCTGACAACCTCGCGGCCGCCAACTGGATGTCCACGCATCTGCCCGTCGACAGCAAGATCTACACGGACCGGGTCGGTGGCCTGCTGGCCGCCTCGGTCGGTCGCCAATACACGGTCACCCACATCGCCACGAACATCGACGCGTCGCGCCTCCTGCTCGACCCGACGTTCGGCCAGGCCGACGTCGACCTCATCCGTCAGGCCGGCATTCGCTACCTGGCCGCCGACCGGCGCAACGCGTTCGGTCTGCCCAACCAGGGCGTCTACATCGAGAGCGGCGAGTTCGGCGGCGACGCGCGAACGAGCGCCGTCCCCGCCGCCGCCCTGCGCAAGTTCGGCTCCGTCCCTGGCGTGAGCGCCATCTACGACAACGGTTCCATCGTGATCTATGACCTGGAGGCCCTCGATGTTGCGGCGAAATGACCTGCTCTGGCGGGCCGCCGTCGCCCTCGCTGCGGGGGTGTCCGCCCTCGTGTCCGCCCCTCAGCCGGTGGCAGGCGCGCTTGTGCTCGCGGCGCTTGCCGTCACCGCCGAGCGTCTGGCCCGCCGGCGCGGTCGCGGGGGGCTCGACACGCTACTCGTCGCTGTTGGCGGCATCGTCGTCACCTTCGTGCTCGTCGGGCTGGTGCTGGGCGCCACTCCCATCGGTCTGAGTGCCCACACGTGGTCGGTGACGCTGGCCGCGGTCGCCCTCCTCGGGCTGGCCGTCGCAGCCTCGAGCGCTCGCCCCTCCCACCCCGACGGGAGCCAGCCGCGACGTCGACTCGTCGAGGTGCTGCGCATCCTGCCCTGGGCCGCAGCGAGTGTCGCCGTCATCGCCATCGCGGTCACGACCTCGGTCAACGCGGTCGCCCCGACCGAGGCAGCGCCCTTGCAGATGTCGTTCGGCACCGCCCAGGGCACCAACGTCCAGGTGGTCGTCACGTCCACCACCATCACCGGTCCCCTCGAGCTGCGCTCGTCCCTCGACGGGACCGAGGTGAGCTACCCGCTGTTCAGCCTTGACGCGAACGGCACGCACAACACCACCGTCGCCCTACCGGCGACCGGACGCTTCGTCGTCACCCTCAGCTATCCCGACCAGAGCCAGCCGCTGCGCTCTCTCACACTCGATCGGTGAACACCCTTGTCCTCCAGTGCTTCTCGCAATCGTCCACGCGTCCTCCAGGTCGTCCAGCGCTTCCTGCCCGAGATGGGGGGGACCGAGACCCACGTCGCCGAGGTCGCCCAACGACTCGTCGCCCGTGACGAGTTCGACCTGACCGTCCTCACGACCGACCGCAGTGGTGAGCTGTCGCGCCGGGAGGCGATGCAGGGATACGACGTCCTGCGCCGGCGCTCGTGGCCCCGGCAGGCTGACCTCTACCTCTCGCCCGGGTTGGTCCCGGTGATCACCCGCGGCAGCTGGGACCTCGTCCACATCCAAGGCGTCCACACCCTCGTCCCCCCCGTCGCGATGACCGCCGCCCTCTCCGCCCGCATCCCTTTCGTCCTGACCTTCCACAGCGGGGGGCATTCCTCGAGCGTGCGATCAGGCATCCGCGACACGCAGTGGCGCGTGCTGTCGCCGCTGCTGCGCCGCGCCCAGCACCTCATCGCTGTCAGCCGGTTCGAGCGGTCGCACTTCGCGGCCGCGACGAGCCTGCCCGAGTCCCGGTTCACCGTCGTGCCGAACGGCGGCGCCCTGCCACCGGCCTCCATGGACCTGCTGCCCCAACCGGGTCGCATCGTCTCGAGCGGACGGCTGGAGCACTACAAGGGCCACCATCGGGCCATCGAGGCCCTCCCCTCGATCCGCGAGGAGATTCCCGAGGCCCACCTGCTCATCCTCGGCAGTGGCGGGTACGAGTCCGCCCTGCACGCGCTCGCGGCCGAGCTCGGTGTCGCCGACGCCGTCCGGATCCGTCAGCTCGCCCCCGCGGACCGAGCCGGGATGGCTCACGAGCTCGCTTCGGCCAGCGTGATGGCTGCGTTGTCCTCCTACGAGGCGCATCCCGTGGGGATCATGGAGGCGGTGACCCTCGGGCTGCCCGTCGTCGGGTTCGATGTTGCGGGCACCGGTGACCTCGTCGAGGACCGCCTCGTGACGGGGATTCCACTCGAAGCCTCCACCGAGGCCGTCGCTGCGGCGCTCACCCGCGCACTGCGGGCGACCCGGGCGCGGGGCGCTGCGCACCAGCCGCTTGCCCTCGACCTCCCCACCTGGGAGACCACGGCCGACGGGGTGAGCGATGTCTACCGTGGCATCCTCTCCGGACGCTACGCACGAGATCGGGTCTCGAGATGACTCACCCGCTGCGCGTCGTCCACGTCATCACCTCGCTGACCACGGGCGGGGCGGAGCGCCAGCTCGAGCTGCTCGTCGCCCGGTCGGCCAACGAGACGGCGACGATCGCCCTGTATGCCGGTGGCCCGGTCGCCGACAGCATGCGACGTTCTGGGCAGCGGGTCGAGGTTCTGGGCCTCAGCGGTTGGCGCCGGTTCGCCACCCCCTTCGTCCTCCTCTCCCGGCTGCGCGCCTACCGGCCCGACGTGGTGCACGTGCACCTGCTCTCCGCCCAGCTGTGGGGCATCCCCGCCGCGCGGCTGGCCCGCATACCGGTCGTCGTCTCGACCGAACACTCGCTCATGGACGACACCATCGAGGGTCGACCGCACACCTGGTGGCTTCGCCTGCTCTACCGCGGCCTGGAGCGGATGACGACCCAGACCGTCGCGGTGTCGCAGACCACCTCCGACCGGCTCCAGCGATGGGGTGTCGACACCACGCGGATCACAGTGTCGGACAACGGTATCGACTTCGACGGGCTCGCGTTCGACAACGCCGCCCGCTGGCGCATACGGCGGGAGCTCGACATCGACGACGACACGGTCGTCATCGGAGCCGTCGGCCGGCTCGACAAGGTCAAGCGGCTCGACACGGTGGTCCGGGCGTGCGCTCCGCTGCTGCACGACGGCCACGTTCTCGCTGTGGCCGGCTCGGGGCCGCTCGGGCCGCAGCTGCGTCGCCTCGGTGAGGAGCTCGGAGTCACCGGCTCGATCCGGTGGCTCGGGTCGCGTGACGACGTCGGCGACGTCCTCAGCGCCATGGATCTCCTCGTCAGCGCCTCGGGCGACGAGACCTTCGGCATGGCCGTGGTCGAGGGAGTCGCCAACGGCCTGCCCGTCCTCTACGTGCAGTGCCCTGCGTTGGAGGAGCTGTCGTCCGAGATTCCTTCGGCGACCCGGCTTCCAGCCCCTTCTACCGCCTCTGCGGATGCCGAGGCGCTGCGCGCAGCCGTCGAGTCAGTCGGGGGCCGGCTGCATCGCTGGCCGGTGCCGGCGGCTCTGATCGACCGTTACGGGGCCGACGCCGCCGCCGCCAGGGTGGACGATGTCCACGCCGAGCTCGTCGTGAAGGGTTCCGGTCGTGGCACGGGCTGAGACGAGTACACCGCGGACCGGCTCGCGTCGACGGACTCGGGTGGCAGCGGCCTGCCTGGCCGTCCTGGTTGCCGCCGGATTCGCCCTGGCCGGGTGCTCCCGCGGGCCCGACTTCGTCACGCGTTCGGGGGCGTCGTTCGAGCTGGGCGGGAGCCCCTACCGCTTCGTCGGCTTCAACCTCTACGACGCCGCGGCGTCGGACGTGTACGCCTGCTCGCCGTCCACCCGGATGGACGACTCAGCGCTCGCCGACACACTGACATACATCCACGACCAGGCGGGCTCGACCGTAGTGCGGTTCTGGGCCTACCAGAGCTACACGGCAGGGGGGACGGACTTCTCGGGTGTCGACCGCTTCATCTCCGCGGCGACCAAGGCGGGTCTGAAGGTCATGCCTGTCCTCGAGGACGGCCCGGGCGACTGCTCGACCGGCAAGCCGGGCGTCGCGCTCGCTGCGGCGGACCAGGGCACATGGTATGTCGACGGGTACAAGAAGCCCTACGGTACGGCTCGCCTGTCCTACCGCGACTACGTCAAGGTCGTGGCGCAGCACTACGCCAACGAGCCGGACATCGTCGGTTGGACGATGGTCAACGAGGCCGAGACGACCGCTCGCGACGGCGCGAACCGGTCCGTTCTCGTGGACTTCGCCAAGGACGTCGCCGGCGTCATTCACGCCGCCGACCCCAACCACCTCGTGACACTGGGCACCCAGGGCAACGGCGCGCCCGGAGGAAGTGGGGCTGACTTCGCGGCGATCTACGCTCAGGAAGGTCTCGACTTCACCGAGGTCCACGACTGGAACCGCTATGGGTCCGACACCGAGGCGCTCCCCGGGCTGCTGGACGGGGTTCTGCCACCGGTCGACACCGGCGACTGCACGCGCACCGACGCCAAGATCGCCTGCGCCTTTTCGATCTCCCGCGAGCTCGGCAAGCCGATCGTGGTGGGAGAATCGGGGATCCAGGCGACCGATGCCGCCGGACGTGACCGACGCGCGAGTCTGATGCGAGACAAGATGATCCGCGCCTTCGACAGCGGTGCCTCCGGATATCTTGTCTGGCACCTCAACCGGTCTCGCACCGACAACCTCGATGTCATTCCGTCCGAGAAGGACCCCCTGTTCGGGGTGCTGGCCAGGCTGAGGGACTCGTTCGACGCCTGACCGACCACCGCCTGCTCATTCCTGCAGCGAGCGCGGGTCCGCGGGCACGTCGACAGCGTGCTCGTGGAGGGTGGCCAGCGACACGATGCGCAGCACTGCCTGGTTTGTCGACGCAAGCACGACGGGCGCGGCGGCACCGGCGTCGTGGGCGCGCGCCCAGTTGAGCGCGGTCACGCACCACCGATCGCCGGGCACCAGTCCGGGGAAGTGGTATTCGGGGCGCGGTGTCACCAGGTCGTTGCCGATGCGGAGCTGGTGCTGCAGGAACTCGCTCGTGACCACCGCACAGATCGTGTGGCTGCCGAGGTCCTGCGGGCCGGTGCTGCAGCATCCGTCGCGGAAGAACCCTGTGACAGGGTCAGACCCGCAGGGCTCCAGCGGCCCACCGAGGACATTCTGCTCGGTGGGCTGGCTGGGCTCTGGCGTCACGTCGCCCAGCATCGCGTATGTCGCGCAATGGTGTCGCGCAATGGTGTCGCGCAATGGTGTCGCAATGGTCTCGATCAGCGTCCGCGCGAACCTGCTCGCGAGCCGGCCGAGAACGCTGCCGCTCCACCACGACCCGTGGAGGACGTGGAGTAAGCCACGAAGGACCGCGCCGATCCCGCTGAAGATCGGGGGGCCGCTGAGGACGCCGCTGAGGACGCCGCCGAGGACGCCGAGGTCCGACCGCGTCCGCCGCGACTGCTGCCCGACCGGGGTGCGCTGGCCGAACCGCCACCCTGGGCGGGCCTACGGCCACGCCCACCCGTCGAACCACTGGACCCGCCAGACCCTGCAAGGCCCGACCGCGGCTTCGTGTGACGGGCGGAACGCTCCTGCGGTGCTGCCGTCAACCCACCGGTGAACACCCGCTCACCCGGAGCGAGCTCGCGCAGCAACGGGTGCCGCTCGTCTACGCGCGTCGTGGTCGCGTGGACGCCGGCCTTGCGCGTGAGGTCACGCACGTCGCGCACCTGGTCGTCGGTCATCAACGTGACGACGAGACCGTCGGCGCCGGCCCGTGCGGTCCGTCCGGAACGGTGCAGGTAGGCCTTGTGCTCGACCGGCGGGTCGGCGTGGATGACGATCTCGACGTCGTCGACGTGGATGCCCCTGGCGGCGATGTCGGTGGCCACGAGCGTGGTCGCCGTTCCGCTGTGGAACAGATCCATGTTGCGGGTGCGTGCGTTCTGGCTGAGATTGCCGTGCAGCTCGACGGCAGCGACGCCAGAGGCGTTGAGCGCCTTGGTGAGCTTCTTGGCTCCGTGCTTGGCCCGGGTGAACACGACACTGCGACCGGGGGCGGCTGTGAGGTCGAGCAGCACGGGCAGGCGCGAGTCGTGGGTCACGTGCAGGACGTGATGGGCCATCGTCGAGATCGGGGACTGAACCGAGTCGGCGTGGTGGGTCACGGGGTTCGACAGGAACCGCCGCACGAGGACGTCGACCCCCGCGTCGAGGGTCGCGGAGAAGAGCAGGCGCTGGGTCCCCCGCGCGGTGGTGTCGAGGATCCTGCGGACACTGGGCAGGAACCCGAGGTCGGCCATGTGGTCGGCCTCATCGAGGATCGTGACCTGCACGGACCCCAGGTCGACGTGACCCTGGCCCATCAGGTCCTCGAGGCGACCGGGGCAGGCGAGCAGGATGTCGACGCCGCGGCGCAGACCGGACACCTGCGGGTTCTGAGAGACCCCACCGAAGACGGTGATCGACGTCAGTCCGGCCGCGGCGGCGAGGGGTGCCAGGGCCGCGTCGATCTGGGCCACGAGCTCGCGGGTCGGGGCGAGGATGAGCGCACGCGGTCTGCGTGCTGTGCGCGGCGTCCCCGACTCGCTGAGCCGGGTGACCAAGGGCAGCAGGAACGCATACGTCTTGCCGGAACCGGTGCGGCCGCGACCGAGGACGTCGCGTCCCGCGAGGGAGTCCGGGAGGGTGGCGGCCTGGATCGGGGTCGGGACCGCGATCCCGAGACGAGCGAGGACAGCGGTCAAAGACGCGGGGACGCCGAGGTCGGCGAACGTTTGAGAGGGGGAAACAGGGGCAAGCGTGTCAATGGACACAGAGGGGTACTCCAGAGGAATCGAAAGGCGTTCTGCCCGGCGCGAACCGTCGTGGTTCGCGGCGCAAGAGCATCGCATCGACAAAGATATCGGGCCCGAGGCAGAACTGGGCGGGCCGCTGCAGTTGCAATCTTACCTGCTGCCGGAGGCTGCCGGCGCCACGGCATACCCCCCAGGGGTGTCGCGAGCAGCACGGGTACCGCATTTGGGCCAAACGGTGGACAGTAGAGGTATGCCCCAGCGCCCCACCCAGCCCCGAGCACGCCCTGCAACCAGCCCGTTCCGTGACCAGCCGCCGCCGGTCTACGACACGTTCGAGGTCGACAGCAGGGTGATCCATGACCGACACGGCCTCGGTCGGGTGCTCTGCCTCAAGGCGGACCGGATGGACGTGAAGTTCGGCAGCGTCGTCATGGACATCGACACGCACAGTCCCAAGGTGCACCTGCTCTGAGACGCGCGTAGGCCCTCCGGTCGACCGGAGGGACTATCGCTCAGGCGCGGGCGATCGCGCGCCCACCCGGGCCCACGTAGCGCGAGCCGCCGTAACCGACGATGTAGTAGCCGATGACGGACAGCAGCCAGAGCAGGATGACGCTAAAGACCGCCCCCTTGTCGAACGACTTGCCGAGGGCGATCGCCACGACGATGCCCCAGATGAACCCGACGATGGGGATGAAGAACAGCAGGAACAGCCAGCCGTTGTAGCCGGAGATCTTGACCATGACGTAGTAGTTGTAGAAGGGCACGAACGCGGCCCAACCCGGCTCGCCGGCCTTCTTGAACACCCCGTAGAGCGCGAATGCGACGATGAGATAACCGATCAGGCCCCCGACGACGTTGGCCACGGGGGACCCACTGCTCGTCGTGGTGTCCTGGGCTACCTGCGAGATGGCATGGAACATTCCGAACCCCCTGCTGACGGATGAGTGTGCGTGGGGAGCCTAACCGGACGCGTCACCGCCGCGGCGCAGGACCCGCCAGGTTCCAGGCAGGCACGTCGAGCTGGCCCAGAATTCTCAGGTATGCGGCGACCGTGGTGTCCCAGGTGTGCGGGTCGGCATACCGGCGGTCTCGTTGTGCGGGAAGGTGCTTCAGTGCATCGATCAACGACGGGACATCGGCCGGCGGGACGAACGTCACACCCTCGTATCCTCCGGCGGCATCGACGAGACCGCCCACCGCGGTGACGACGGTCGGCAGTCCGGCGCTCATCGCCATGTGGAGCGGCCCGGAGGCTGACGAGCGACGGTAGGGCAGCACCACCGCGTCGGCGGCCGCGAAGTGTTCCCTCGCCTCCGCGTCGGTGACGTAGCGGTTGACCACCGTGATCCGGTTGCGAGCCGGGCTCGTGACCACCGACTCCAGTGGGCCGGTCCAGCCCTCCCACGTCTCGCCGACGATGGTCAGGTGCATCCGCTCCCGCACCTCGCTCGGCAATGCGCCGAAGGCGTCGACGAGGTCCTCCAGTCCCTTGTAGGGCCGGATCGTGCCGAAGAACAGCACGTTGAAGGGGTCGCCCTGTGCGGTGACCCGAGGTGCCGTCGGCGTCTCTGGGTTGACGTGATCGTAGGGGCCGTGCGGGACGACGGTCACCCGGCTCACCCCGTCGGAAGTTCTCTCCTGGATCCCGTATGCCGCCTGGAGCAGCTCGAGGTCGTAGCGCGAGTGCACGACGTGGGCATCGACGAGCCCCAGCAGGAGACCGATGGCCCGGCGTACGTAAGGCACGACCCCCGGGATCCTCGCCTCGCCGGTGTCCTGCACCTCGTGCCACTCCATGACGACCCGGGCACCGTGCCGACGCGCCAGGCGAGCCAGGTTGAGATAGCTGTGCAGTACCGCGCCGGTCCACCACTGCAGGACGACAACATCTGGCTGTTGGGTTCGGATGAACCGGCGGGCGTCGCGCATGGACGGTCCCCAGAACCAGTCCACTCCGTCGTACACCTCGATGTCGGCGTCGTACTCGAGGTCGTTGACCGAGGCGCCCACCCGGCTTCGGCCTGGGTAGAGCGCTCGGGGCACGAGCCGTCGCATGAGGACGACGTCCGTCGTCGTGACCGCGGACAGGGCGTTGGCGAGCCGGCAGGTGTAGTAGCTGATGCCGGAGGTGAACCGCCAGCCCGAGCCGACCACCAGGATGCGAGGTCCCGGGCGGCTCGGCTCACGGGTGAGGTCCGGCACACCACCGTCCTCGAGGATCGTGCTCACGCGCTCTCCCGGTGCCGTTCACCTGTGAACACGGACAGCACCGGGGTGGCGTGCTGGTGGTGGCCCGGGTGCGAGGTGATGACGTCGGCCGCCGGCACGACCCGGGACGCCTCGCCGCGGCGAAGCCGCTCGGTGACAATCGTCCGCAGGACGCGCAGACCGTCGCGCCAGGTGTTGAGGTTGCTCTCGCCGTGGATGCGTTCGAGCTCGACGCTCGGCACCTCGTGGATCTGCAGACCTCCGGTCGCGACCCGGCAGTTGATCAGGGTCTCGATCTCGAAACCGTCGCCCCACTGGTCCTGCGAGCTGCGGGCCGCGGGGATGTCCAGGATCGGCAGGATGTCTCGCCAGAAAGCGTTGTATCCGTAGCAGAGATCGGTGTACCGCGTGCGGAAGAGCATGTTGGTCAAGGTGGTCAACCCACGGTTGCCGAGGTCGCGCAGCCAGGTGATGTCCTCGCTTCCTCCCTCGCCGAGCACCCGGCTGCCCTTGGCGAAGTCGGCCCCGGCGACCAGGGACTCGACGTATGCCTCGATCTCCTGGGCGTCGGCCGACCCGTCGGCGTCGAACATGACGATGACATCTCCGGTTGCCGCCTCGAACCCGCAGGCGAGCGCGTTGCCCTTGCCGCGCCGGGTCTGCTGGATGAAACGGGCCGACGGACGCGTGCGACCGACGACTGTCGCGGTGTCGTCGCTGGAGTGACCGTCGACCACGATGACCTCATGGACGGCGGGAAGCTGAGGGAGGACGATCTCGAGGTTTCGGGCCTCGTTGCGGGCCGGGACGATGATCGAGATGGTGGGCGTGGTGGAACGACGGGTGGTCGTAGCCATGGGTTCTTCTCCGGGTGAAGGTACGGCAAGGACGGGACAGCGCGACCACACGGTTGATGGAACCGGCGGACACAGGAGCACGTCGTCGTCGACGCGTCAGCGCCACGGGGCCGCATGCTGCCGGTCACCGTGACGGAAGGGTTTCGGTCTCCGTCGGCCGCTGGATTGGCCCCCGTCGTGCACAGTTGTGCCAGGACCGACCCCACGCGCGTGGCAACCCATCCATGGCCGGAGGCCTCCCGTGGTGTACATCTGTGCCATGCCGACCGAGCCAGCCGCGTCCGCAGGGGTCTGCACGTGCGGGCATCGGCGTGACACGCACCAGCACTTCCGAGCCGGCACCGACTGCGGTGACTGCGGCAGGACCGTGTGCCCGGCATACACGCCCGTCTCCCCCTGGGGTCGCGACCTGGTGCCGTGGCTGCGTCATCGGTTCGGGCGGCGCCCACCGGCGTGAGGGCCACGCGCGTCTATCAGTCCCTGTCGAACCCCTGTCGAACCCCTGTCGAACCCCTGTCGAACCTCTGTCGAACCCCTGTCGAACCTCTGTCGAACCTCTGTCGAACCTCCGACGACCTGGTCGCCGCTCCCATCCGGCTCCACTCGGGCTCCGAACCCTCGGTGACCGCCATACCTTCCGTGAATGGAGCCAGCCGATGAGGCACCAGCGTCCCGTGCTCACCGTGATCGCGACGACCGTCGCCGCTCTCGCCATCCTGCTGTTCGGCGTCGCGCCGGCCCAGGCGGACCAGTCGACTCCGCCCGGCAAGGCGTGGGTCCGAGCCGGTCACCTCGTCCCGGGCATCGGCTCGACCCGCATCGACCTCGTTCCCCAGTCCGGGGCCACGACCTCGATCGCGATGTCCCCGTCGGCCTCGTATGGCGACGTCACCGAATACCAGAAGATCGACCCGGGCGACTACACCGTCTATGTCCGACCTCAGGGTGCCTCGCTGGACACGGCGCCGATGCTGCAGCGAGCATTCACCGTCGTGGCCGGCAAGGCGACCACGCTCGCTGTGCTCGGCACCGCCGACGCGCCCCGCCTGGTGGTTCTGGACGACGACCTGACTCCCCCCGCTGCCAACACAGCACGGGTACGCGTGCTGCCGGCTGCCAGCCACGCCCAGACGGTGTCGGTCGATGCGATGAACGGCCCGACGATCACGACCGGTGCGGTCCTCGGTCAGGCCACCGGCTACGCCACTGTCCCGGCTGGCAACTGGATGCTCAACCTGGCCTACAACTCCGGTCTCAGCGCCCAGCAGACGGTGGGTCTGGCGAGCGGCAGCGTCTACACGGCCGTCATCCTCGACTCCGGTGCGGACAGTGTCCAGGTCAAGCTGATCACCGACGCCGCTGGCGCCGTCGCCACTCCAGCCGGCGCCGCCGCTACGGGTGAGGGCGGCATGGCCTCTGTGATCTCCCCTAGCTTCGCCACCCAGACCACATCGCACGACGTCGACCCGCTCGGCCCGCTCGGTGCCTCGGCGCTCGGCCTGGTCCTCGTGCTTCTCGCCGTCCGGCACGTTCGTCAGCTCCGTCGCGCGCCGATGGCCGCCCACATCGAGCGGTGACCGTGATGAGCCCTCAGCCCAGGTCGAGCAGCATGCGACCCCGGGTGGCTGCGGTGCTCTTGTGCGCCTCGATCGTCCTCACTGGATGCGGGGGGGCTCATGACAGCGCCGCCCCGTCGAGGTCGGCGCCGGCGACCACGGCCACCCGCGGCCCAGCTGCGGCTGCGACACCAGGCCCGGCCAGCGGTGCCCCCGCAACCCCGCAGAACCAGCCCGCCTCTGTCCCGGCGCCGTCGAGCACGGCGTCGGCGGTGCCCGACGCCCTTCGGCCGGCCCGCATCACCATCCCGTCGATCGGCGTCGACTCCGCCCTGGTCGACCTGGGGATCGCTGGCGACGGCACCATCCAGGTGCCTACGGACGTCCAGCAGGCTGGTTGGCTGGGCACGAGTCCGGCCCCCGGCCAGCGCGGGCCGGCGGTCATCGCGGGGCATGTCGACTCCAAGACCGGACCAGCGGTGTTCTTCAAGCTGCGCACGCTCGCCGTCGGCGCGTCGATCATCGTCACCCGCCGGGACGGGTCCCAGGTCACGTTCACCGTCGACGGTTCGCAGAACTTCGCGAAGACGGGCTTTCCCACCCAGGCCACCTATGGCCCGGTGCCCGGTCCGGCGCTGCGCCTGATCACCTGTGGGGGCGACTACGTGAAGTCTGCTGGTGGCTACCAGGACAACCTCGTGGTCTTCGCCTCCTGACGACGACTCACTGCTCGCCCACCGGACACCCGCCTCCACCCGACCCGCCTCATCACCGTCGAGCCAGGTGCGCGGCTCCGCACGACCAACGGATGTGGCTCCCGCGCAAGGCCACCCACCGGGTGGCCAACCCCAGCGCCCACGTCACCCGGAACCTGGAGATCGCCTACGGCACCTTCGACGAGGACGACATCGAGCGGCTGGAGGGCGACTGCTCACGCTGACGCCAGCGCTGGCGTGCTCAGTTCTCCAGTGACTCCGCCCCTGCGGGGTTGCAGCCGGTCGCCACCATCCGGCTCTCACTGACGACCGGCCGCCACGGCTCGATGTTCCAGGAGACCTTGGCGGGGTCGAGCAGCCTCGCATAGTCCCAGTGGCAGTCGAACTGGGCCCGCATACCCGGCTGCGCGGCGTCCGGCGTCAACCGGACGACCTCGGCCCACGCCTCGTCCTGGGCGGTCCCGCCCTGGGCGTCCCGGCCCGCCGCGGTCGGGAAGATGTGCAGACTCCGACCGCGAGCAGCCTTGACCCATCGCGCCTGGGCGACGTAGGGCGGCGTTGCGCCGGTGGTCGACCCGGCCGACGTCGACGGGGTGGCCAAGGGTCGGACGGGAGGCGTCGTCGACGTCGACGGCGTCGGCTCGGCGCCGTCGTGAGCCAGCGACGTGGGACTGCATCCGGCAACCCCCACGCCTCCGGCGCCGGTCACGAGTACCAGGCCCAGGACGACGGCGCCCCGCTGACGGCGGGACTGTCGTCCCGCGTGCTCGCAGCGTCCAGGAAGTCGCACGGATCCATGGTGAGGCATGAGCCTGTGACCGCAGTCCACGGATCATCACCCGTTGCCGGTGCATGCACGACGTGTCCATCGGCACTCGGCGACCACATCGGAGTCGGTCGGCGAGAATGTGCTCATGACGCGTGAGAGCCCGGTGACCGACGAGGCACGCCCCCACACCGGAGGGCGCGACGCGCCGGTCGTGGACACGGCCACCGGCCGGGTGCGAGGTCTGTGGCGCCGCACCTCTGACGGGTCGTGGTCGGCGGCCTTCCTAGGACTGCCTTTCGCCGAGCCGCCCGTCGGTGACCTTCGCTTCGATGCACCGCAACCGAAGGCGGCCTGGGAGGGCGTCCTGGACTGCACGGCATACGGACCCACCGCCCAGCGCGGCGGGGATCCCGAGACCCAAGGCATCCCCGAGCCGTCCATCCCCGGTGAGTCGACCCTCAACGTCAACGTGTTCACGCCGGCGGCGCGCCCGACCTCGACCGCGACGACACCGGCATTGCCGGTCGTGGTCTGGATCCATGGCGGAGGGTTCACCGCGGGGTCCCCGGCCAGCCCGTGGTACGACGGACGCGCCTTCAACCGCGACGGGGTCGTCACCGTGACGATCTCCTACAGGCTGGGGTTCGACGGGTTCGGCTGGATCCCCGGGGCTCCGCACAACCGCGGTGTTCTCGACTGGCTGCTCGCGCTCGAGTGGGTGCGTGCCAACGTCGCCGCCTTCGGGGGCGACCCGACCCGGGTGACCATAGCCGGGCAGTCCGCCGGCGGTGGAGCCGTGCTGACCCTGCTCGGTATGCCTGCGGCGCAGCACCTCTTCCGCGCCGCACTCTGCATCTCGGGTGCGACCGCCGACGTCAGCCCCGCCCGTGCCGAGGCATACGCACACCGGCTGGCAGCGGTGGCGGGCGTGGAGGCGACGCTGGACGGGTTCCGCTCGGTTTCGGAGGAGCAGCTGCTGGCGGCCCAGCAGAAGCCGGCCAAGGGCCGCGGCCGTCGAGACCCGTTCGCCGGGGTCCGGGTGGTGCTCGACCAAGGACTCCCACTGGGCCCGACGGTGGACGGGGATCTCGTGCCATACAGCGCGATCGGGTCCATCGGCTCCGGTGTGGGCTCAGACAAGCCGTTGTTGTTGGGGGCGACCGACGACGAGTTCGCTAGCGCGCTGATCGGCTACCGGAGGGTCCTGCGGTTCGTCCCCACCTCGTTCATGCTCGACCGGCTCGGCATGGCGCGCAGGCCGCGGGCCGCCTACCGCGCTGGCAACGTGGGCGCGACCGGTCCCGGAACTGTCGCGGCCGTCGGCCGCTACATCACCGACATGGTGTTCCGCGTGCCGGTCGTCCGCGTGGCGACCGCGCGGGATGCCTCACCGACGTGGGTCTATCGGTTCGCGCGCCGCTCACCGGCGTCCGGGCTCGCGGTGCACTGCGCCGACGTGCCCTACTGGTTCGACTGCCTCGACGCCGATCGCGTCGAACGGCTGACCTCCGCGCCGCCCCAGCGGCTGGCCGACGAGATGCATGCTGCAGCAGTACGATTCGTCACCGACGGTGACACGGCGTGGCCCGCGTGGAGTCCGGCGACGGGCGAGGCCATGGTCTTCGACGAGCCGAGCTCGGTCGTGGAGCACGCCTATCGTGATGTGGAGGTGTTGGTCTCGGCACCCACCTGAGATCGTTGGCTCGTCCGACAACGCGAGTCAGACCCCGCTCGCGATGCGGAAGCCGCCCTGGCCACGCTCGGATCGTGCGCACTCTTCTCGGTGCGGCGCCTGGTAGGGCCCCAGCCCCATGGCCAAGGCACTGCTGCCAGCGCCCACCGTTGTGGTCGGCCCGGTCCCGCGACCTGTCTCCATGGGCGCGCTGACGGCGAGAGTGTTGGACGGCGTGTCGGCGATGGTCCCGATTGCTGACCCCGACGGCAACGGTCGGGAGGAGGCACATCAGGGCGAGACCGTCGTGATCCCAGCGCGTCAACGCGAGCCCGCCGTGGCCCGAGCGGACTTTGACAGGGTCCGCGCGGCCACCGCGCCGGGGGATGGGTGATATCGGTCGTGATCCCGACCGATATCACCCATCATCACCATCGCTCGCGTCAGCACGTTCACGTGGTGGCAGGTGAAGGATTCGAACCTTCGAAGCTTTCGCGACGGATTTGCAGTCGGACGGCGGTGCGCCTGTGACCTGCCGTTACACCGCGATCCGCGAAACCTGGCCACAATTAGGCCACAGACACTCGACTCCAGTCGGTGACCGCCGGACACACCCGGACACACCCGCTACTCAGCCAACCGGGCACCGCGACCTGACCGGCACTCGACGATCCGCCACGACGTCCCTCCTGAGCATTGTCCAGCCGCGGAAATGTCCACGTGGAGGCAGCAGTCGAACCACGAGACCATCTAGCGCGGCCGCGTACGAGGTGCTGCACACCGCCCAGAAAGGGCTAGTCTCCAGCTTCTCCCCCGTGGCGGTGGTCCGCGTGATCACCGACTGTCGCCGGTGCAGATCGATCCCCACGAACTGCTTACGCGCTGGCGTTCCTGGACCCAGGCGGGTGTCGTGCGGTGTACTCCGCCGCGGCACGACGCGCTGCCACGGGTCTGCGCACCATGGCGACGCGCGGCCCAGCGCGGGGATTTGTCCGAGCCTGTCGATAGGGTTCCCTGAGTCGCGGGGCTGCCGTTGCGCGGGCGGCGCGACGGTGTCGGGACCGGGGAGACAAGCGAGGGACACGGGATGGCGATAGCGGCGAGGACGACCATTGACGAGGCTGAGGGCCGCGGCGCTGGGACCGTCACCGCGAAGTCGAACACGTGGCTGACGGCCGCAAAGGCGGGCAAACAGGACGAGTTCTACACCCAGCTCTCCGACATCGAGAACGAGCTCCGAAACTTCCGGAAGCACTTCAAGGACAAAGTCGTCCTCTGCAACTGCGACGACCCGTTCGAGTCGGACTTCTTTAAGTACTTCGTGATGAACTTCCGACGCCTTGGTCTCAAGAAGTTGATCGCCTCGTGCTACGCGGGCTCACCGGTGGCTGGCCAGCAGCTCTCCTTCTTCACTCTGGAGGGCCTCAGCGACGAGCAGGCCGAGGCGAGGCAGCCGTACAAGATCGAGATCACCGAGATCCCGGACGCCAACGGCGACGGGTCAGTTGGTCTGGCCGACGTCGAGTACCTCTTGCGGCACGATGCGAACGTCCTCACGCCCCTGGAGGGGGACGGTGACTTCCGCTCCGAGCAGTGTCTGGCACTGCTCGACGAGGCCGATATCGTCGTCACCAACCCGCCGTTCAGCCTTATGGTTGAGTACCTGACGACCCTCCTCAAGTTGGGCAAGTCCTTCCTGGTCCTCGGGAACATCAACCAGGCCATCTACTCCGAACTCTTCCCGTTCGTCCAGAACCGTCAGTTGTGGCTCGGGGCGAACTCAGGCCACTTCTGGTTCCGCGTCCCGGACCACTATGAGCCGAAGGCGACGGACTACCGGCAGGACGGCGACGGCCAGAAGTGGCGTCGCATGGGCGGGATCTGCTGGTTCACGAACCTGGACCACAAGAAGCGCCACGAAAACCTGATCCTGGTCGAGAAGTACTCTCCCGAGAAGTACCCGCATTACGACAACTACGACGCGATCGAGGTCGCTCGGACCGTCGACATCCCCGAGGACTGGCACGGCGTGATGGGCGTGCCGATTACCTTCCTGGACAAGTTCAATGCCGACCAGTTCGAGATCGTCGGCGCAGCGAAGACGTGGTTCGGGGGCGCGACCACGAACTACCCGGAGCAGACGCAGGTCAGCGCCGGCGGTGCCGTCTCGAAGGTGACCAAACTTAACGACGGAGCCGTCCTCAAGGTCGATCGCCCCCCGGTTGGCAAGACCCACTACATCGTCGACGGCGAGTTTTTTGTGCAGAAGTACGCGCGCCTGCTCATCCGCCGGATCGGAGCTGCGTCATGAAGATTGAGCGGCACCACGTCCCGGTCCGCGATCTAATCGAGGACTACGAGAACCTCGACCACGACGGCGTCACCGGGTTCGGCGGTCGGCTCGACATCCGACCGAAGTTTCAGCGCGAGTTTATTTACAAGATGCCCCAGCGCCAGGCCGTGATTCGGACCGTCCTGGACGGCTTCCCGCTCAACAGCATGTACTGGTCGGTCCAGCCTGACCCCGCGACCGGCGAGGATCTGTACGAGTTGCTCGACGGGCAGCAGAGGACAATGTCGATCTGCGAGTACGTCGAGGGCGAGTTCTCGGTCGAGGTTGACGGGTACCCGAAGAACTTCGACAACCTGTCCGTCGAGGACCAGAACAAGATCCTCGACTACGAGTTGATGATCTACCACTGCGAAGGTGTCGAAGACGAGAAACTCCGCTGGTTCGAGGTCATCAACATCGCTGGCGAGACGCTGAAGGCGCAGGAACTGCGGAACGCCGTCTATACGGGGCCGTGGCTGACCGACGCGAAGCGGTACTTCTCCCGGGAAAATCAGGGAGCGCATCTCTTGGCGCGTGACTACGTGAACGCCGGAGAGGTCGACCGTCAGGCGTTGCTCGAAAAGGCGGTTACCTGGGCCGCTGGCAAGGGTGACGACAACATCAAATCGTATATGAACGCCCACCGCCGCGACCCGAACGCGAACGCGCTCTGGACGTACTTCAAGGCGGTCGTGGACTGGGCGAAGTTGACGTTCCCGGAGCGCCGGAGTTACCTCAGGTCAGTCCCGTGGCCCGCGCTCTACAAGCAGTTCAAGGACCAGACGCTTGATAGCGCTGCCCTTGAGGTCGAGGTCAAGCGCCTTATGGAGGACTCCGAGGTCGAGAAGAAGTCGGGCATCTACACGTACGTCCTGACCGGCGACCAGCGCGCGCTTGGGCTCCGCACCTTTAAGGACAACGAGAAGCGTGAGGCCTACTAGCGCCAGAACGGCATCTGCCCGATGTGCCAGGAGCATTTCGAGTTCGAAGAAATGGACGGCGACCATATCCTCCCGTGGTCCAAGGGCGGCAAGACCGTCCCGGACAACTGCCAGATGCTTTGCATCCGCGACAACCGCTCGGGTGGCTGATCCGCGACAGAGCCGCGCCCCCGAACACTGTCGGCGGCTCCGCTTAGTATCGCCTCATGGCTCAATGCACAGCACCCGTCGAGGGTCACCGCACCGCTAGCGGCGCGGCCAACTGCCCCGCCTGCCGGGGTGGCCGTTCGTACTACCGCACCCCCACCTACTACTCCGCGCCACCGGCCACGAGGTATCGGCCCAGCGGGAGCGGTACCTCCCTCGGAAGCGGCGGCGGCGTTGGGGGTGGCCGGACCACGACACGGCGCACCCGGAGCGGCGGCACTGCCACGTACACGCCTGTCCAGGAGCACACGTTTGAGCCCCTGGCCCGCCAGGCCGACGTGATTGCGCGAAGTTACCCGGACCGCCGCGACGTCTTCCTGTGCCACGCCTGGGACGACCGGCAGGGTCCCGCCAAAGAGTTGTACGACCACCTGGTCTCGCACGGCGCGACCATCTGGTTCAGTGAGTACGACGTGGGCCTTGGCAAGTCGCTGCTGACCGAGATCGACAGGGGCCTGCGGAGTTCCCGGGCCGGGATCGTGCTGGTCACTCCGGCGATGCTCAGGACCCTGGAGGCCGCAACGGGCATCGCGAGTAAGGAACTCGCCGCTTTGCTCGCGACCGACCGAGTGATCCCGGTCGCTCACGGCACGGACTTCGACGCCCTGCGGGACGTCAGCCCCCTGCTCGGCGCGCGATCCGGGCTGACCACGGGTGAGGACCTGCCCTTGGACGAAGCCGCAAAGAAGATCGCCGCCGCCACGGCCGCCCAGGACGGCGACTGACGCAGGCCCTCGACCCCTGGAACCGCCACGGTGCCGGGGCGTCGCGCCGTCCGACCCACGTGCAACGGAAACCGCGAACTACCGCCCCCCGTCGACCGCCGTGATCGCCAGCAGCAGCTCGGGCCGGAGAGGGCGTCACCCCGGAGTTGCCCCATTCCGCCGCCTGTCGGGTACGGCGGTTACCGGATCTGCCGAGAGTCGGACGATGCTTCTCGACCGAAGTCGGATGTGGCTAGGGCGCCGTACCGTGGCCGAGTGCTACAGCGTGCCCTCACCAGCGAGGGGCTTCGCATCCTGTGGATTCTGACGCTTTCCGGGTCTGAGCAGACTGCCTCAATGGTGTGGATTGGCTCGATAGGGATCGGGGCCGGTCTTCTAGGGATCCTCGACAGCGTGCGTCGCCAGAGCGGCTACGTCAGCTCAACCTCAATCACCGGTGTCTTGCGCCGCTTGAAATCGGTGTGGCAGAGGTTGGCGTCACTCAACTTGCGGAACACAGTGCGGTGGACATCGTCACCCGGCACCTCGAACTGTGCCTCCGCACGGGTGGTGACGTGGTTGTAGGGCGCGTCAAGTTCGGCGAACGTCGCTACCACCTCCTCTGCGGTGGCGTTCTGGGCCGGCGACGCGAGAAGCCGCATCACCAAGTCCGGGCTTGACGAGAGGACCGCGATCCGTCGCACCTGCTCCGCAGGTACTGCGATGTCGACAGACAGAGCAAATTCTGCAGCGGCGGAGAGGACGTCTAGGTCGTCGGCCGGGACGTACTGGCTGAGGTTCTCCACGACGACCGGTCCGAGTCGTGCGCTAGTGATCTCATCCCCCCGGAGCAGCTCAGGTACCATGCCATCCACGACGGCAGGGCTCATGAAACTCTCAAAGTTCTCCGAGGCGGCGATCGCGGGACCGATCGCGGACCACCCGTAAGGCTTGAAGCGAGAGAAGGTCGTCGCATCATCGGGGACGAGGTTGTGCTCGAGGAGGAACGCGAGCAGAGGACCGCCCACCGGAGTGATCTGCTCGACCGGCACAGTAGCGACCCCCAAAGAACGTGCGAGGTCAACCCGCTTGCGGGCATCTTCAATGCTGTCGGCGTTTAGGAGCGCGACCGCGGTGGGCGTGGGGTCGACATCCTCTGCCGCCTGATCAACTTCGATCGCACCAACGGTGGTCAAAAGGCGCGCCAGATGCGGGTCGATGCCGCCAGCCTGGACGCGATACGCCTCGACATTCGTCAAGCTGGGGGTGAATCGGCACTCATCCGCAAGCGCGGGCCACGTCGAGGTCGGGACATCGGCGAGAAGCGGAATGGTGCTCTCCGGACCGGACGTGGCGATCAGTTCGGCAATGTGACCGGGAACCCATCGCTTATCGACAGCCGTGAGGGCTGCTGCCAGGGCGACGGGGCCTTTAACGCTGAATTCTGTTGCTTCGTCCTCGGCCACCAAAGCGAGGTACCGGTCGGGCTCGCTGAGACAGCGCGTCCAGACGTCGTCGTGCGAACGGATGCGATCGAGGCTGACGTCACCCCCCACCCCGAGAGCTGTACTGAGGTTTGCTGCGGTGAGCTCGTAGAGCCCTGCTTTGACGAGCTCTTCCCTCAGGGTCTCGTGTATCGCGCTCAGGTCAGGGACCCTCAGCCCCGCGTTGTCCAGGAACCATCGAACACCGCTGGCCTTGACCCGCCCATGGTCATTCTTGAAGGCCGTCATGCCCGTGTAGTGCTCAAGGATGAAGTCAGACACCGCGTCGTTGGTGTCATAACGGGCCCTAGGGGTCACCGCCAGGAGCGCGGCGTCGACTACGGCGGCCCGCACGTCAGCCGGGACGTCCTCGCCAACCAAATACGCGAACGTCTGCGACCAGCCCCAGCTGCTCAACCTGGCTGCGAGGTCCTCGCGTCGCGTTCCAGATCCCATGTAGGCGGTGAGGAACTCCTCGGCGTTCGTGTCGAAGTGATCGACGAGATCGGCGAGGATGTTTTCGATCCGGCTGTTGTTGTTCGCGAGCAGGTGGTTCACCACATCGACGTTGTACGCGGCAACGGCGTGGGTGAAATCGTCGCTTACCGCCTCCAGCAAGTTCTGCACGGCCCCGGGGCTTGTGAACTCGAAGTCCACGTCCATGACGTTGGGCTGGACGCTATGCACGATAAACGTGGCGACGTCGACACCGCTGAAGTCGCCGTAGAACTGGGCAGCGTAGAGAGAGAAGTCGCGGCTGATGTAGCCGTGCCCTACGAGGTCAACCGCGAGTTTGGACTTCAACGTGTCTTCTACCAGCTGACCAAAAGTCCGGGCGACCTGCTCGGCGTCGCTGTCCTCATCGACGTCGATCGTCAGGGCGAAGTCGTCTCTGGCCGCCAACGCCTGGAAGTCTGCACCGCGGAGAAAGGCGACGTCACGGTCGATCTCCTCGATCGCGGCGCGCGTCTTCTCCTCGTCGATCTCCAACCATCGGCGTGCCTCTGCGACCTCGGGGAAGAGACCTGCGACCTGGTCACCGGTGAAAGTTATGAGAGTCTGGAAGACAGCCCCCGAGTGCGACGCGACCTTGATGGTCAGTTCGTTGTCTTCAGCCACTGCCAGCCAGAATTCGTAAGTCGTGACCACGTTGGGTTCGTAATCGTCGCCGCGTGCGCCGTACTCAAACTGGGTCCAACCGGGGAATTTCGTGTCTCGGAGGAGGGCGGCGATGTTCTGAAGCCGCGTGCCGAGCCGTACGACGGCGCGCTCCATCGTCCGGATTTGGGCACGGCCCGCGAGGATGTCTCGCTTACGTCGTTGCTTGGCCGCGATGGACGTCCGGACGAGGGTTCGGCGGTACGTGTACAGCTTGTCCAGGTCGCTAGACCGGCGTGAGATCTCCTCAAAATCCTTGAGGTGAAAGTTTTTGTAGACAACCAGAGCAAACAGCCCGCTGGGGCCTAGGCCCGGGGCTACCTTCTCCTGCTCGAGCAGCCTGTCGGCAAACACAAGGTATTCGTTACGCATGTTGCGCAGTAGTCGCATGTCTGTGGCGTACTGGGCGACCAGGTCTATGAGACGGCGATCTATGCCGCTGATGCCGGCATCTGTAAGGAGGCGGTGCAGGAGGTCCTGAGCGTTGCGGTGCGATATGAACGGCACCATTGGGATGACGATGTCGAAGAACTTTGTCCGGTTCGCGCGTTCTGTTTCAGCGGTGGCGGCGTCGTCATCTTTGGCTTTCGTGCGTGGAGCCCTGCCCGGGCCAATCTCGTTGCCATGCACCTGATCCGAGTCCTTCCCGAGCTTCTCGAAGAGACTGTCGCGGACCGCGTACACGAACTGCAGCGGTTTCCCGCTCGCCTTTCTCTTCGGCGTCGCGTTTAGCAGGGTATTGAGCTCTCTCAGCGCCTCGAAGATCTGCGGGTCGTTGAACCGGTCGAGATCCTCGAGGACGACGATGTCAACAGGTTCCTCGTCGAAATAGTTGACGATCTCTTCGAGGTACTCGTCGAAGTAGGTGTGTGTGCGAGCCGAGAGCTTCACGGCCGCCCCGGCGGCCGACACGTCGGAGACCATAAACCGGTCGTATGTAACCAAGCGTAGGACCGTCAGCGGCACGGCGAGAAGCAGGCCAAACGCGATCCATAAAGCCGCCTGTGCCAACCAGGGCTGGCCGTCGCCTGTTCCGATGAGCGGAGGGAGCCATCCCACTGCTCCGAGCAGCAAACCAGCGACGCCCACCGCAGCCACGGACTCGACAGACGCGCGCTTCGTCGACAGCGTCGTGACTCGGCTGAACCGAGAATGGCGGAGCGTCCGTGGGGAGGCGCTGTAGATGAGTTGCTTGACTAGCTCCTTCTGAATCCGGTTCGTCGTCGTAGCACCCTCGGAGTCGGCCCCGAGGGTTGAGATGGCCAACCGAAGGGTGTGCTCGCGGGTGTCAGCGAACGAGTCGAGAACGCTGGACTTCCCCGTGCCATACCTGCCCGTAAGCGCGATGTTTCGGTTGCGTGTGTCCGCAACCACCTCGTTCAGCCGGGCAAGGTATGTCTGGTGCTGCGACTCATCGAAGCGGGGCGCTAACGACGCCAGGGAGATGCTCGCAAAAGGAACGGCGGACGCCTGAAGCACCTCCGCCCCGCCGTTGTTTTCGGCCGGGGACGGCGTCTCGCTGTTTGCCCTCGAGTTCGAGAGGTCCGTCATCCCACCCTCCGTAGCGCCCCACCATGTTCGAGAGCTTCGCGACGGTCAGGGGCCGCCGACTAGCCAGCCACGCTCATAACCGCGTCGCCGGTCGAGCGTAGTGGCGAGCGCTGACAACGATGGGCGAACTCGCCTTTTCGCTGAACCGGTACTGCTCAGCTGCCTCACGCCGGAGAGCCACCTTACGAGCCTGCCGAGTGCGCAGTTCTTGCCAAAAGAAATGGCCCCGCGTTGACCGTCTGAATCTGCACAGCTGTCGGGGCGGGACGCGCCCGACCATGCCGCTGCCGGGGCGGGACGCCCGACCATGCCGCAAATCGGACGATCAACGAGGTGACCCACTCCGCCGCGAATACCGCTACCGCCGACAGCGGCCGAAATAAGCCGCCAGGCGGGAAGCGAGACATCGCGCTCTACCGCGTCCCGGACGGCAGGAGTGCTGCCCTGCCAACGTCGGATGTACTACATCGTCCCACAAAGGGGTAGCATGTTGACGTGGGCGAGGAGATTAAGTGGGACCCCGATGCCCTCGCCTACATCCTCTCCCGCGGCGATCGGTACCCCGACGGCGTGGGCATTGAGCCGGCATGGACCCAGGAGGTCATGGCAGATGTCGACCTTCTGGCCCTCGAACCAGACCCCAAGTCGCGGATGGGCGCTTGTCGGTTCATCGGGCATTCCCCATCAGTCCGACGAGTCATTGTCGTGATCGCCTACCGCGATCTCGATGGCGAGTTACACGGCATCAACGCCTGGCCCGCGACCGGAGCCGATCTGAAGATGTTCCAGCAAGGAGACAATCATGGCCAAGACGATTGACCCGGCATTGGCGGAAAAGCTCCGCCTCGAGTCCGAGGAGAGCAAGGACGACGCCTACCCCGCGGGCACGACCGGTCGACGGCCGAACCGAGAGAGGGTCTACTCCGTCCGCCTCAGCGCCAACGAGGAGGCCGACGTCCAACGAGTCGCCGCCGACAAGCACCTGCCCGCCTCGACTCTCGTACGGTCCTGGATTCTGGAGCGACTAGACCGCGAACGCTCCGCCTAACCTGCCCCCACTCCGCCGGGAAGGCAGCGGTGCGGCCGTCGCCCACGTGCCAGTTCATTTGCGGTTCCAACGGTGACCAGTGCCTACCGTGGCGCACATCGTGGCGCGCAAGCCAAGCTCGCCGTTGCGACCCGCGAGCTGCTCCTTGGTGCCCGAGCCGGACAGTGAGGGGCTTCGCCGGCGAGACGCTGTTCCGACGCTTCCATGTTCGCCAATGGCCGCCACAGTTGCGGAGGAACAGGAAAGTGTCTGGCCGCGCTGGCCTCCGGCGAAGGGATGTGGTCGAAGCGTCGATTTGGACAACGTCCCCTCGGGGCGTGAGTATCGCGCTTGTGGCGAAACAGACGACGGTGACCGTGGCCGATGAGCTGGATGGGTTTTGGAGCGCGAAGGAGGTCACCTTCAGCCTCGACGGCCAGTCGTGGGCCATCGACCTCAGCGCGAAGAACCGCAGCGCATTGGAGAAGACGCTCAAGCCGGCATCGCCAAAGCCACTGAACAGGGCGCAGCCGCCCGGTAGCGGCCTCCCGCAGATCCGCAGTTCGCGCCCCCCGCCAGGATTTGGCTGAGGTGCGCGAGTGGGCCAAAAGCACCGGTCACCAGGTCAGCGACCGGGGCCGGATCAGTGCCACCGTGCAGACGGTGTACGACGCCGCACCCTAGGTCGGTGTAACTTGCGCGGACCCGCAGGACTCGCTTCCGGCCTCGCACGAACGCTCACGTCGCTGCCGGACCAGCCCCGCGTACACGCCCGTCACCCCGGATAATGTCTAGAGGCGATGAAAGACCGCTCCGGACACTCCCTCCCCCCAGTGCCGCATCAGAGCGCCGCGTCGCGCGTCTTACAGGGCTCCAGACTGGGGTTTCCCGTCAACCTCCAACTTGCGTCGCACCTCAACGGCGGCCATCAACGCGGCGACGACGCTCGGGTCGTCCGGGGCATCGGCCCAGGCGAACGCGGCCTGCAGCACCGCGGTGGTGGCTCTCCCTCTCCGGTCGCTGGCCTGTGCCGGACTGAGGCCGTCTCGCCGCCACCACGAGGCCCGGCTGATCCGCTCCCGCTGCTGCTGCACCGACGCGGGGTCGACGACCCACAAGCCGCTGACAAGCCGGCGCCCCGTCAGGCGTCCACTGGCAGCCCACTGCTTCGCCCGGTCCCCGCTCACACCCAGCAACCGACCCGCCTCCGCGGCGGTCAACCAGCCACCCCCGTCGGCCCCCTCGGCCCCCGCGGCCCCCGCGGCCCCGCGGCCCCCTCACCATCCCTAGCCCCCTCTGCCCTCTCGGCTTCCCCAACAGCGGTGACGCCGTCGTCCGTGAGCTTGGTGTATTGAACCGGGCCGCCCGACCGGCCAACGTCTCGAGAGTGCGGTGCAGCCGGTCCAAATGTGGGGGCCGATACCCGGTCCAGGCGGGAGGCGCCTCGCTCACGCAACGGCACACCCGCATCCCGCAGACCTCGACGCACCGCGGTCTGCGACCGGCCCGTCAACTCCCTGAGCTCACGGACAGAGCGACCGGCCCCGTACTCGCGTACCAGGAACTCCAACAGCAACGCCCGCTGAACCGGCGTCGGGCGCATGTTCATCCCGGCGAACTGGGGCAGCACCTGATGCCGGGCACGAGCCGGGTAAACCACCACCGCAGGCTACCGGCGAGCGAAATCTCTAGACCCGAACCCGCCGACCGCTTACGTCGGCGAACCGGAACAACAGCACGACCTGCCCGCGCGGGTCCACCCAGACGACACCACAACGACACGGCTGAACGGCCTCACGCCCTGGTGACCGCAGCCGAGACCTTCAACAACGGGAAAGCAGCTGCGCCATGAGCGCAACCGGAGCGGCACCCGGCCACACCCCCAACGCTCAGACTGGACCAGGCTCCCATCCCGGCCCCCCGAAAGGACCTGATCCAACCGCGCCAGCACGCTACACGGCGACACCGGGAAGGACGCCCAGGTCACCGGTACCGCCACAGTGGCCCACCACATCCCGTAGAGCCGCATCCACCAGGCACTGCACACCGCCCAGAGTGGGCGTGACCCCCACACACCGGCCCACTAAGACGCACACCCCCTGGGGTTGACCCCGTTTCGTGGACATCGGTTAAGCGGCCTGTGCGGTCGTTGTGGTGAGCCGGCGCTCGAAGGCTACCGGGCTGATTTGGCTGAGCGCGCTGTGGCGTCGGCGGCGGTTGTAGACGTTCTCGATCCAGTCGCTGACGGAGCGGATCGCCGCGGCCCGGGTGTCGAAGGTGTGCCGGTGGTAGTACTCGGTCTTCAGGGTCGACCAGAAGCTCTCCTGCTGGGCGTTATCCCAGCACACCCCGGTGCGACCAACCGAGAGCCGCACACCCACCTCGGCGGCGACCTCGGCCAGCTGGGTGGAGGTGTACTGGCAGCCGCGATCCGCGTGAAAGATCACGCCCTGGGTGCAACCGCTGCCGTGGTCGCGGAACGTGACCGCACGGCGCAGCGCGCTCTCCACCACGTCGGTATGCAGGCTCTCGGAGAAGGCGTATCCGAGCACCCGGCGAGAGCAGCCGTCTCGGACCGCACACAGGTACAGCCAGCCCTGCCCGCCAGGTAGGTGATGTCAGAGGTCCACACCGCGTTCAGGACGCCACGGTCGAACCGGCGCTCGACCAAGTCCGGGATCGTGTGCGGATTGGCATCGGCGATGGTCGTCACCGGCTGCCAAGGGCGGGGGCTGATTCCGCGAATGCCGTTCTCTCGCATCAGCTTGGCCACCGTCTTGCGGGAGACGACCTCGCCGGCCTCGCGCAGGTCCGCCAGGATCCGAGGGGCGCCGTTGACGCCGTCCGAGGCGTCATGAGCGACCTTGATCTTGACCGTCAGCTCGTCCCGCCGCGCGGCCCGCGGGCCCGGTTCGAAGCCCTGGCGGGCGGTCCACGCGTAGTACCCGGACCGGGACACTCCCAGCACGTCGACCATCCGCGAGACGCTGTGGGTGGCCTTCTCCGCGTCGATCACCTCGAACGCCCGCTCAGGCTCGAGTTCTCCCTGGCGAAGAAGGCCGCTGCTTTTTTCAGGAACTCCCGGTCCATCCGCAGCTCGGCGTTCTCCCGCCGCAACCGCTCCAGCTCGGCCCGCTCGTTGGCATCGATCACCCCCGGCGGGTCATCCATCCGTGACCGCTGGACCGCCACCCACCGCCCCAGCAACTGCTCACCAACGCCGATCTCCCGAGCCACCTGCGCAACGGTGCGCCCGGTGTCGATCACCAGATGAGCAGCCTCCCGCCGGTACTTCGGGGTGTAACTCTTCCTCTTGGCACCCATGAGGGCATCCTTCCCTGCCAGGCCAAAGCCTGACGATCAAGGATGTCCACCCAACGGGGTCAACCTCAGTGCCGACGATGGTGACTGATGTCGCTACTCCGTTAGAACCGTCCGTCCGCGTACTCCAAGGACCAGCGCACCGCGATGGGAGTCCTCCCACTACCGGTCGAAACCCTCAACGACCAAGCCGTGCGCGATTACGGCGCCGACGGTGATTTTGAAACGCCCCTGGAGCGGGACATCCGCCTACGCGCCTCCAAGACAATGACGAGGTGCCGTGCCGTCGAGAGGGGGAGTGCACACGACGTGGGGGCTGATGACCACGGTCGGGGAACGTATGGGGGGGCCGGTCTAACGGCTAGGGATGTTGACGTCGAAGCGGAACGTATTGTGCGGGTCCCAGGCGGCTTTGAGGGACTGCAGCCGGGCGAATGTTCCGGGCTCGAAGGCGTTGCTGGCGTCGGTGGGGCTATCGACGGGTGAGGCGGTGAAGTTGTAGATGGACCGACCGCCGGTCCATGGCAGCAGCCGCTGGTACATCTGCTCCTGCATCGTGGCCGCGTCGTCGAAGGCGGGCCCGGGATAGGCGGAGGTGAAGATGTTGTAGGCGGCGTCACGGTGCCCGACGGCGTTCGCCACGGCGGCGGGTCGAGCCAGTGCCCCGCCCAGATGCCGGATCTCCAGCATGTGCGGTGAGCCGGGCCCGATCTCACCGAGCAGGACCTCGGTTGCCTGGACCTCCCATTGCGCAAGGATTGCGCTGCCGCAGCTCACTTTCTGCGGCCGGGTGGGGTCGCCGTGGATGGTGCCGAACTGAGTGATCGGTAGCGGTGCAACGGTGTCGAGCAGGGGTGCGGCGACCGCACGCAGCGGGGCAATGAGCGACTCGGCCTGCTTCGCCGTTCCGAGGAACGTCACGCGAAGGTGGGTGACGAACCGGCCACGCAGCGCAAGCGGGAGGGCGTCGACGTCGGGGAAGGTGACAAAGGCGAGCGAGAGGCTCAACTCGTCCGGTGCCGCGGCGGTGGCGTCGCGGAAGGCGTAGAGCATCTCGGGGGCGGCTTCGCCAGGCAGGTAGATGCCGCCGCCGTAGAGTGCCTCGCCCGGGAACAGTCCGAAGGTCAGCTCGGTCGTGACCCCGAAGTTGCCGCCCCCTCCCCTGACTGCCCAGAACAGGTCGGCATCCTGATCGCTGGTCAGGGTATGGATCTGGCCGTCAGCGGTGACCACCCTGACCTGGTGAACGCGGTCCGCCGCCCATCCGTGCCGGCGCCCCAGGGGGCTCAACCCACCGCCTTGGGTGTATGCGGCGACCCCCACGGCCGGTGAGGACCCACACAGCGGGATCAGCCCGAAGGGTGCGGACGCGGCCAGCACGTGAGCCCAGGTGGCGCCCGCAGCCGCCGTTGCGCTGCAGGCGCTCGCGTCGACAGATACCGCCGATAGTGCGCGGGTGTCGATGAGCAGTCCCCCTCGCACACCTGGGACTGGACCGTGACCGGTAGCCCGAACGGACACCGGCAGGTGATGTTCGGCGGCAAGCTGCACCGCGGCCTGGACGTCGTCCTCGGTGAGCGCCGTGACGACCAGGTCCGGGTCGGGAAGCGCCGAAAGGTCGAAGCCCTCTCGAGCCTGGGTAAACTCGGGCGCGCCCCGCCGGTAGAGCCGCCCGTCGAGGGCGGCCTCGGGGGAGGCGAGTGTCCCCGCCATGGTGGGTCCTTCCTCGACTTTTGTGGTGATGATCTTGCCATCCACGTTGCCGGAGCGTGCGGTGCGGCTGTGCACGACCTTGGCGCATCGGGCCGGTGTTGCTCTCCGCCAGTGTCCGCCCCACCGAGCGCATTATCCCTGCCAGAAATGCGCAGTCCTCGACGGTCCGGTCCCCTGCCTAATTGGTCGTCCCCAACCTCCGAGTTCACCGCGGTGGGGATGGTCGAAACTTGCCGCGGCCATGCGGTGCTGCTGCACTCGGTCCAGATGGCCGGAGTCCCGGTCGAACTGCCCAGGCGCCCGACATCCCTTGCGGCGGAAGGCTGGTTCTATACCCCGGCAATGATCAGAACCCGTCGGATCCCGAGGGACCGCCCGAGCCGTCCGATCGTCACTCCCCTGACTTCATCACCAGATCCGTCGCGAGGGAACTGGGACTTTCTCCCAGCGCCCGGTGGGGCCGTTCGGGCAGACTAGTGGGTTGTGTTTGAAATGGTCTGACGGTTGGCTTTTCTGAGGATTTCGTCGGCGGTCTTGGTCCAGACGAAGGGGTGGCAGCGGTCGTTCCAGCCGTCGATGAAGGCGCGGATCTTGGCGTTCAGGTCCTTGACGGAGCCGAAGGATCCGCGGTGGATGGCTTGACGTTCGATGATGCCGAACCACACCTCGACGAGGTTGAGCCAGCAGCCGGACGTTGGAGTGAAGTGGACGTGGATGCGGGGGTTCGCGGCGAGCCAGTCGCGGACCTCGGCCTTCTTGTGGGTGGCGTAGTTGTCCGTCACCAGGTGCAGCTCGGTGCCATCGCCGGTGTCGGGGTAGGCCCGGGCGACCTGCCTCAGGAACGCGAGGAACTCCTGGTGGCGGTGTCGCGGCTTACAGGCCGCGGTCACGGTGCCGGTGGCGATGTCCAGGGCCGCGAACAGGGTCGAGGTGCCGTGCCGCTTGTAGTCGTGGGTGCGTCGTTCGGGCAGCCCGGGCTGCATCGGCAGCATCGGCGCGGTCCGGTCCAACGCCTGGATCTGGGACTTCTCATCCACGCACAGCACGATCGCGTTCTCCGGCGGCGCCAGGTACAACCCGACAACGTCGCTGACCTTGGCGACCAGCTCCGGGTCGGTGGAGAACTTGAACGTCTCCACCCGCCACGGTTGCACCCCGTAGTCGCGCCACGCCCGGGCGATCGTCCCGTTGCTGATCCCCAGATGCCGGCCCAACAACCGGGACGACCAATGCGTCACCCCGAACTTCTTCGGCGGTGCTTTCAGAGTCGCCGAGACGATCTTGCGGTGATCTGTCAACCGCGGCCGACCCGAACGCTGTTCATCGACCAGCCCGTCGATCCCCTTGGCGGCATACCGGTTCCGCCACGCCAGGACCGTCGGGCGCGAGACCCCGACCTTGTCCGCGATCGCCGTGTTCGCCACACCATCGGCGGCCAGCAGCACGATCCGTGCCCGCTGCGCCAACCCGGCCCGCACCGACGATGAGCGTGTCAGCCGGACCAGCTCCTCATAATCACCATCACGCAACGCCAGCGCGATAGCAGGACGATTCGGCATGCGAACATCGTCCCGCATCTCGAACCATAAAATAACTAACGACACGCCGCACTAGAACACACAGCCGAACATTACCGCGCCGATATACAGGAGGGGCTTTGATGAGCACCCGACCCACGCCGACGGTCAGCGTTTCTCACGCACTCTCTTCCGGTGTCGCCGACCATGCTTGGTGCTCCAGCCCGGCCCGCGAGGGACACCTTGTCGCGGCCACCGCCTGGTGGGGATTTGCGTGACACGGCCCTCGAGCGGGGTGGGAGAGTTGTGCGGGGACGGGCTGCGGTACCTGGCGCGGCCGAATGGATACGCAGGCCGGGGCTCCCGGGCCGAGAAGGAGGAGAAGTGAAGACTGTCATGGGTGTTACGGCCGTGCTGTGCGTCGCTGTGGTGGCGGGCTGCTCGAGCGCGCCACCGAACCCGGAGCCCGGGGCAAACTCGCCCACTGCTGCCGGCAGCGGAGGCGGAGCCTCTGCGGCGCAGCCGACCGGGAAGACCGTGCTGGTCCAGCCGGACAACCCATACTACTCGTTGCTGGTGGTGGGCCAGCAGCCCGGCGTGAAACTCGGCGCGACCGTGAACGGGTGCGTGGTCAAACCCCGGACGACCTGCGCGAACGCGCAGCTGGCCGGCGCAAACCTGCAGGGCGGGATCTTCGACTACGCGGACCTGTCCGGCGCCAACATGTCCGGCGCCAAGGTAGCCCTAGCCGGTTTCACCTACACCAACCTCACCAAGGCCGACCTGAGCAAGACCCTGCTGACCGGGGTGTCCATCAACCAGGCCACCGCCCCCGGGTTGTCTCTACAGGGCGCGGTGCTGAAGCTCGGCAGCATCAACAACACCGACCTGACCGGCGCGAACCTGCAAGGCCTTAACGCCAACTTCGGCGCGGTGGTCGGCAGCAACCTGACTGGCGCCGACCTGACCGGCGCGAACCTGTCCGACACCGACTTCAACGGCGACAACCTGACCAACGCCAAGATGGTCAATGTCAACCTCGCCAACGCCGACCTGACCGGTTCCACCCTGACCGGAGCCGACCTGAGCGGCGCGACGTACTGCAACACCCTGATGCCGGACGGGACGGTCAAGAGCCCGCAGAAGGACCTGTGCCCGGGACAGACCCCACCCACCGTCACCGGAAAGCCGATCCCGCTTCCCGCGGACAACGTCTTCGCCGGCGCGGCCGCGGCGATCACCGCGACGCAGTTGCCGTTCGGTAGCCAGGTCAACGGCTGCAAAATCCAGGCGTACACCACATGTGCCGGGGTGCAGCTGGCGAACCAGAACCTGCAGGGTGCGTTCCTGGCCTACTCGACCATGGATAAAGCGGACCTGTCGGGAGTGAACTTCTACTTTGGCTCGATCGCGTTCGGGCACGCCACGAACGTCAACTTCGCCCGGGCCCAGCTCGGCGCGACCTCGGTGGTGAACGCCGTCATGGACGGGGCGGTGTTCGACCAGGCCGTGCTCAACCTGACCAACTTTGTTGGGGCGAGCCTGACCAAGGCGTCGTTCAAGGGCGTGGACGGGCGGATCGCCGCATTCAACGCGGCCAAGCTCAAGGGCGCTGACTTCACCGGTGCGAACCTCAGCGAGGCCTCCCTGATGGGCGCCGACCTGAGCGGGGTGACGTTCACCAACGCCAACCTCACCAAGGCCAACTTCCTCGGCGCCACCAACCTGGACGGGGACCTGACCGGGGCCACGTACTGCGACACCTTCATGCCCGATGGCACCGTGAAGAACCCCCAGCCCACCTGCCCGAGCTAGCCCCATGACCCCCAACGCAACGCACTACCCCCGTGACGGGATCGAGTTCGCGCGAGCGTTGACGTTCTTCGACGCCATCTACGCGTTCGCGTTGACCCTGCTCATCACCTCGGTCAACGACTTCTCACCGGCCGGATGGCAGAGTCTGCCCGCGCTATGGGAGGCCAACGGCTCCGCGCTGACCAGCTTCGCCATCAGCTTCCTGGTCGTCGTCCAGTTTTGGCGGGCCAGTCACCACGCGGTGTCCACCCTGCGCTACCTCGACGCCCGGCTCATCGCCCTGCAGACGCTGGCCGTGTTCGGGGTCATCCTCATCCCCTTCTCAACCGAGGCAATGGGCAAGCCCGCTCTGCGGGGCCTGCCCTTGCCCGTCGCGTTCTACGCCGTCAACGTTGCCGCCGCATACCTCGTTCAGATATTGTTCGCTGTCGTCGCTGACCGCAGCGGGGCGACCGGCTCCCCGCCCATGACCACTTGTCAACCACGACAGACCCTCGCCGGACCCCTCACCGTCCCCCTGATCTTTCTAGCATCCATCCCAGTCGCCTACCTGAGTTCGCCTGCGGCAGCTCAGCGAACCTGGCTCATCCTGCTCCTGCTAACGCCACTCCTCGGCCGGCTACGAAACCGCGGACGGCATCGGCCGTGAGCCGCCCGGGCGGGTCTGTCCGGTGATCGGTGTAGTTGGGTGTCGTTGGGCGGCGTTCAAAGGTTCTCGGCGGCGGGCAAAGGTAGCGCCTGATGCCGCTCGACGAAAGTCTCCAGGATTGCTCATCGAAAGTCCCCACCTGGTGGCGATGTCAGCGTAACGGTTGACGGGTGCCGGTGGTCGCGGCGCGTAGGGCTTCGCCTCGTGCGTGGTGCTCGCGGCGGCGGTAGCAATCGCCGTCGAGGGTGAGCACCACGGAGCGGTGCAGCAGCCGATCGAGCAGGGCTGCGACGACGGTGCTGTCGCCCAGGACCTCTCCCCAGGAGCCGACGCCATTGTTGCTGGTCAGGACGATGGAGGTCTTGAGGTAGCGCTGGGACACGACCTGCAACAGGGCGGAGGCGGCTTCGGCGGGTAGGGCGAGGTAGCCCAGCTCATCGATCACGAGGCAGGTCGGTCCGGCGAAGAAGCGCATGGTCGTGGCCCAGCGTCCTTCGATCGCGGCGCGGTGACAGCGGGCGGCGAGGTCGGCTGCGGTAGCGAAGTAGGTGCGGTGGCCGGATCCAGCTGCGGCGCGGACCGGTCCGACGGAGAGGTGGGTCTTGCCGACACCGGGTGGGCCCGATGAGCAAGATTTTGGTCACGGACTCCAGGTAGCGGCCGGTGGCGAGCTCGGCGATGAGTTTGGGGTCGACGCCGGGGGCGGCGTCTCAGTCGAACTCGGCGAGGGTGGCCGGGTTGGCACCGACGCGAACCGCAGCCGCCCGGCGAGGCGGCGGTCCTCGGTCGCGTGCACTTCGACGGCGAGGAGGCGTTCGAGGGCTGCGGTCAGGGACAGGCCCTCGGCGGTAGCGGCGTCCATGACGGTGGGCAGGTGCGCGGCCGCGTCGTGCAGCTTCAGGACGGCGAGGTGGCTACTGAGCTGCTGGTACAGGCTGGCCTGCGCGGGCATGGACGGGGCCGATGGGAACGTGGACTGTGTTGTCGTCACTGCTCTTTCGTCTCCTTCAGGGTGTTCTTACGGGTGTCTGGCTGGTCCTCGGGTGAGGGGTCGGGGGTGGCGGGTCCGGCTGCGGCGGGCGACCGGGCTGGGCGGTCGTCGTTCCTTGCGGCGGTGTGGCGGCGCCGTGGTGAACGCGGCCAGGGCGGCTTCGGTCAGCGCGATCACGGGCCCGCCCTCGCGGATGGTGGCGCCGGTTCCGACGGGGCCAGCTGGTGGCGGGCGATCACGGTCGGGACCGTGCCGGGGCGTCTCGGGGTTGGGAGGGTGGCGATGTCGAGGTGGGTGGCTCCCAGGCGCAGGCTGACGTTGACCGTGGACCCGTGCAGGTGTGGCGGGACGGAGTACCGGTTCCCGGCGTAGGCGACCACCGCCTGGGCGGACACCACTCGGGTGACAGTGAGCACCGCCGGGTACGGCGCCGGGACCGGGCGCAGCGGCTCGCGCTCGGCCAGGGCTTGGACCGTGAAGCGGCCATTGGCGGTCGCCCGGAGCCGGATGTCGCCGCGGGTGGCACACCACTTGTCGAGGCGAGCCTGCGCCTGCTCGACGGTCACGTCATCGGGCAGGGTCCGCCAGAACCGTTGCGCAGCAACATGGCTCGACTTCTCCACGACGCCCTTGCGGTTCCCGCGGCGGGGTGGGTACGGCCTCACGGTCACGCCGTAGTGCTTCGCGACGGACGCGAACGAGGAGCTAACCTTTCCCGTGGACGGGGACACCACCGTCGACATCCGGTCGAAACGCCAGTCCCTGGTTAGGCCGCCGAGGGCGCGGGCGACCCGGTCCAGCCCGTCGATCAGGTGCGGCTGCTCCTCGGACTCGCACAACACGGCCCGCCGGCTCCCGGAATGACTCAGCGCCCCGACGAGCAGGTGCGCGGTCTTGCCCCAGCCCCACGCCTGGGGTGGCTCGGGCAGCTCGACCCAGTCCCGCTGGGTCTCCTCCCCGGGCGGGTGCTCGATGATCGCCACGGCCCGGTCCTTCGTGGGCCGGCACGGCTCACACGCCGGGCGCAGCCCCCGGTCCCGCAGCAGTCGGGTCAGCGTCGGATAGGACCGGTCGTAGCCGAGCTGCAGCAGCTCGTCGAACAACGTCATCGCCCACAGGTGCGGGTCGTCGGCCAGTGGTGTGTCCCGCAAATAACTAGCGGTATTGCTGGTATTCTTGCCGTATGAGCGCACCCGCGGCCCCGCCGTTGCCGATGTCAGAGAGTCAGCGGGCCACCTTGGAGCAGTTGTCCCGGTCCCAGTCCGCGGCGCATCGGCAGGTGCAGCGCGCCAAGGCGTTGCTGCTGGCGGCGGATGGGGTTGCCAACACACGGATCTCGGCGCAGGTCGGGGTGACGCCGGTGACGGTGCGGTCCTGGCGTGAGCGGTTCGAACAGGAGGGGCTGGCGAAGCTGGGTCAGGTCCGGGCGGGACGCGGGCGCAAGGAGAGCATCACCCAGGAGCAGGTCCGCGCGATCGTGCACGACACGTTGCACACCACGCCGAAGGGTCAGACGCATTGGTCGTGTCGCATGATGGCCAAGCACGCCGGGGTGAGTTCCTCTACGGTGCAACGGGTCTGGCACGACCTCGGGATCAAGCCACACCGCCTCGACACGTTCAAGGTCTCGAACGACCCGGCCTTCGAGGAGAAGCTGACTGACGTGGTCGGGCTCTACCTGGACCCGCCGGAGAAGGCGGTGGTGCTGTGCGTGGACGAGAAGTCTCAGGTGCAGGCGTTGGACCGTACCCAGCCTTCGCTGCCGATGGTCAAGGGTCGTGGTGCGACGATGACCCACGACTACAAGCGCAACGGCACGACCACGCTGTTCGCCGCCCTGAACGTGCTCACCGGGCAGGTGACGGGGCGCTGCTTCGACCGGCACCGGCACGACGAGTTTCTCAAGTTCCTGGCGGTCATCGACACCGAAGTGCCCCAGGGCCAGGCGATCCACGTGATCCTGGACAACTACGGCACGCACAAGCACGCTGACGTGAGGCGCTGGCTGGGTCGGCACCAGAGGTTCCACCTGCACTTCATCCCGACCTCCTCGTCCTGGCTGAACCAGGTCGAACGGTGGTTCCGTGACCTGGACGGCAAGGCGCTGCGTCGAGGCAGTTTCAACTCGGTGCCTGACCTGATCGCCGCGATCGAGGACTACCTGCAGGCCAACAACGATGACCCCGCCCCGTTCGTGTGGACCGCGACCGCCGAGTCGATCCTGGCCAAGGTCACCCGCGCCCGCCGCAAACTCGAGGAAGTAGTTAATCAATGATGAGACGGACCACTAGCAGCACGGAGCTGCTGGCGCGTGCACAGACAGCTCCGATACAACGCCAACAACTGCGTTCCCAGCCGGCCAGCCGTAGCTCAACCCACCCGACGCAGGACCCCCGAATCACCGTGGTGCCGCTGTCCAATTCGCGACGGACTGTCGCTCCGTCGTCGTTACATACCCCCCACCCGCGCCCTTCTGGCTGGTCAGAGGCTTGCGAGCCCACCGGCTCGACACTCGGATCGGCCGCCTAGGACATGTATAGACCACAGACCGCGATCGGTCTTCCCATTTGCGCAGGTCAGGGCGAGGCCGGAACCATGGCGGACCCTACCGAATTTCGATACCCCTGCCCCCTATACGTGGACAAGGTCTGACCCGCGTTTCCGCAGCTCAGACCCTGTTTTGCGCCCTCGGTGGCAGGTGAAGGATTCGAACCTTCGAAGCTTTCGCGACGGATTTACAGTCCGCTCCCATTGGCCGCTCGGGCAACCTGCCGTGGTGCGCATGGAAGGATAGCAAGCAACCGGCAGAGGCTCGAATCGTCGCCGAGCCGTCGCCCCGCCGCCTCTGTACCGCCGCTGAGACAAGGAGCATCATGGCCGACTCGTCGTTCGACATCGTGAGCAAGATCGACCACCAGGAGGTTGCGAACGCGCTGAACACCGCGGCCAAGGAGGTCTCCACCCGGTATGACTTCAAGGGCGTCGGTGCCTCCCTGGAGTTCTCCGGACAGGACAAGGTCACCATCAAGGCCAATTCCGAGGAACGGGCGCTGGCTGTCCTCGACGTGTTCCAGACCTGGCTGGTCAAGCGCAAGGTCTCGCTGAAGCACCTGGACTACGGCAACGACGACCACAAGCCAACGCCGCGCCTTTCCGGCAAGGAGTACCGCCTCGAGGTGGGCCTCAAGGAGGGCATCTCCCAGGACGTGGCCAAGAAGATCGGCAAGATCATCCGGGACGAGGGGCCGAAGTCGGTCAAGTCGCAGATCCAAGGTGACGAGCTGCGGGTGACGAGCAAGTCGCGTGACGACCTCCAGGCGGTGCAACAGCTGCTCAATGGCAAGGAGCTCGAAACGGCGCTCCAGTACACGAACCGACGCTGAGCTCAGCGGGGTTTGACCGCCAGTACCGGGCAGTCGGCGTCCAGCAACACCCCCTGAGCGGTGCTGCCGGCGAACAGCTTGCCCACCGGCGACCGGCGTCGGATACCGATGACGATCAGGTCCGCCGACGTCTGCGTCGCCGCGTCGAGAATCGCTTCAGAGGCGGAGCTGCTGCTGGTGTCGTGGCGGACCTCGTGGTCAATTCCTGCGGTCGTCAGCTGCCGATCCAGCGTGTCCATGTCCTGCGCCGTGGCGAAGTTGGGGTGCGAGAAGTCCCCGTAATGGCCGGTGTTGACCACCACCACCCGCCCGGAGTTCAGCTTGGCTTCAGCCATGGCGTGCTCGACGGCTGCAGACCCCTCCGGGGTGGGGAGGTAGCCGACGACGATGGTCACCGACCCGGTCATGATCGCCATCCACTCTCACCTGGTGTGCCAAACGGGTGGTCTTTGCCAACGGCGCGCCGCGGCAGGTCGGGAAGCACCTTAGCGCTCGAGGTGACCGGTCGCCATCGTCTCGAGCCGGGCGATCCGCTCCGGCATCGGAGGATGCGTGGAGAACAACCCCGACACGTCCTGGGCCCGGAACGGGTTCGCGATCATCATGTGGCTGGCGTTGACGATCTGCTGCTGCGGCGCGAGCGGGGACTTCGCGACGCCGAGCTCGAGCTTGCGCAGCGCGGACGCCAGAGCCATCGGGTCGCCGGTGAGCTTTGCGCCGTCCTCGTCCGCGTCGTACTCGCGGGTTCGGCTGATGACGAGCTGGATGACGGTCGCCGCCATCGGGGCGAGCAGGGAGAGCAGGAGCAGGGCGAACGGGTTGCCGCGGTCCTCGTCGTCCCCCCCACCGAACATGCTGGCGAACATGGCCATCTGAGCCACCGCGGTGATGACACCCGCGACCGCGGCAGCGATCGAGCTGATGAGGATGTCGTGGTTGTAGACGTGCTGGAGCTCGTGACCCAGCACGCCGCGCAGCTCGCGCTCGTCGAGCAGCTGCAGGATCCCCTCAGTGCAGCAGACGGCAGCGTTGTGAGGGTTGCGACCGGTGGCGAACGCATTTGGCGCCTCGGTCGGGGAGATGTAAAGCCGTGGCATGGGTTTGCCGGCGCGCGTCGACAGCTCGCGGACGATGCGGTACATCGCGGGTGCCTGGGCCTCACTGACGGGGTAGGCGTGCATCGCCCGGATCGCGAGCTTGTCGCTGTTCCAGTAGCCGTAGAACGTCGTGGCGACACCGATCAGCGCGAACAGCCAGATGAACCGGCCGCCGGACACCAGCGAACCGACCCCCAGGAGGAGGGCCCAGATGGCGCCGAAGAGGGCGACCGTCTTGAGTCCGTTGAAGTGCCGGTGCATGTCAGGGAAACGTCATGTGTCCCGGCCCGGTTCCCAGCAGACCCCCAGTGTCCCCGAGTCGTCTCCAGTCCTCTTGAGTCGTCTTGAGTCGTCTCGAGGTCAACCCAACAGCCCGAGCAGCCACTGGGGCTGGATCGACCCGATCACCAGGGCAGCGCTGCCGATCGCGAGTGCGATGGCGTGGCTGGGGTGCAGTCGTACCCGAGTAGCAGTAGCCACGTCGATACGGTCGCTCCCACCGCTCCCCTCGCCGGGCACCGAGCTCGGGGAGCCATCGGTTTGCAGCAGGAAGCGCGCCCACCGGAGGTAGACCGCCACCCCTAGAACCGCATTGCCGGCAGCCAGGACACCGACGACCCACCACCCCTCGGCCAGCACCGGGCGCAGGGCGAGGACCTTGCCAATCAACCCGAACAGCCCCGGAGGAAGTCCGGCCAGCGAGGTCAGGGCCAGCAGCAGCGCACCGGCAGCCCAGGGGTGGGTCTGGAACATCCCCCGGTATGCCTGCAGGTCACGTCCCCGCCCGGTCCGCACCGTCACCACGACGACGGTGAAAGCGACCACCGTCGCGACCAGGTAGGTCAGGAGGTAGCCCGCCGAGGCGCGAGTGCCCACCGCCGACACCGTGAGCAGCGGCAGCACCACCCAGCCGGCCTGGGCGATCGTCGACCAGGCGAGCAACCGGACGGCGTCGTCCTGCCGCAGGGCCACGAGATTGCCGAGCGTCATGCTCGCGATCGCGAGGATGGCGACGACCACCAGTGCGGACTGACCGAGCACGGTGACCGCGCTGACGACGACCAGCAGAGCCGCCAGCGCCGCGACCTTGGACACTCCCGCGAGGAACACCGTCACCGGCAGAGGCGCACCGGCATACGCGGCCGGGGTCCAGGCGTGGAACGGGACGAGCGAGAGCTTGAACCCGATCCCGCCGAGCACCAGCACGACCGACAGTGCCAGCAGGGCCCGCTGTGGCGTCGACGTCGCGGAGAGGGTCGCTGCGCTCGAGAAGGTCGGGGACCCGGTGGCGGCGTACCAGCAGGCGGCGGCCAGCGTCAGCATCGCGAACGAGACGAGCGAGGTCGTCAACAGCTGAATCGCGCCGGCGACCGCACGTCGCGTGCCCGGGAGGGCCGTCAGAGCGACCACGGGAAGGGTGGCCAGCTCGAGCGCGACCAGCCACGACCCCAGGTCACGCGCTGCCGCGACACCCACGGCCCCGCCGGTCGCCGCCAGCAGGAGCGCGACCGTCACCGCGGTCTCGTGCGTTCGGGGCGCCTGGCCCGGACGTTCGTTCGGCCAGGCGAGCAGCAGGGTCACGACCGCAGCGAGCAGGGTGGCGAGCTGGAGCGCGGCTGTCAACGCCGTCCCGGTGTAGAAGCAGGTGGTGCCCCCTGGCACGCAGAGGGTACGGACGGCGTCGCCTGTCGTGCTCCCCAGCGGCCCGACCGTCCCGAACAGCCCGAAGACCAGCGCGATGAACGCGATGACGTAGTGGATGCGGCGCCTTCGAGTGTCGACCAGGTCTACGACGAGCACGAGGACGGCTCCGACCAGGGGCGCCAACGCGGGCAGCAGAGTGCCGACGTCGAACGAGATCATGGGCCGGCCTCGACGGTCGCCCCCGCTGCGTGGGCTGCCGGCCGGACGCCGAGCACCGTTGCGCTGTCGGGAGCGGTGACCTCGAGCAACGGCCGCGGCAGGACCCCGGCACCCACGATGAGGACGACCAACGTCACCAGGACGAGGAGCTCGGTGCCGCGGGCGTCGATGCCTCGGGCCGCCGACTCCGCACCGGTCCAGCCCGGGTGACCCGCCCAGACCGTGCGAAGCACCCGGAGCGCGTATGCCGCAGCCAGGGCCATCCCGACGACCCCGACGACCGCGCACGCGCGGAAGAGCCCGGCGGGACGGTCCACCGCGGGTGACCACGCGGCATACACAGCCAGGAACTCCCCCCAGAACCCCACCAGGCCAGGTAGCCCCAACGCGGCAGCGAACCCCACGACCAGGGCGAACCCCGTCCTCGGCGAGACGTCGCGCAGAGCATCACGGGCGACGGTGAGGTTGGCGCTGCCCCAGCGTTCCTTGAGCGTCCCGACGACGAAGAACAGCAACGCGGACACCAGGCCGTGGGCGATGTTGGCGAACAGCGCGGCCTGCAACCCCGTCTGGGTGCCGGCTGCCAACCCGATCGCCACGAACCCCATGTGCGCGACCGAGCTGTAGGCGACCAACCGTTTGAGGTCACGCTCCACCAGGCAGGCCAGGCCTCCCCAGATGATCCCCACCGCCCCAGCCGCGGCGAGGAATGGCGCCACGGCGGTGAATCCCTCGGGGACCGTCGAAATCGCGAGGCGCACGATCCCGTATGTCCCCATCTTCAGCAGCACCGCCGCCAGCAGCACCGACCCGGCTGTGGGCGCCACGGTGTGAGCGGGCGGCAGCCAGGTGTGGGCCGGCCAGAGGGGGACCTTGATGCCGAGGCCGGCCACCAGCAGCACGGCGACCGTCAGCTGGGTGGCCTGGTCGAGGCCGGCGCCTCGCGCGGTCGCCAGCTCGGTCAGGTCCGAGGTGCCGCTCGCGGTGACGAGGATGAGGATGCCGACGAGCATCAGGGTGGATCCGAGCGCCGTGAAGAGGATGAAACGGTTGGAGGCATCGGCCCGGTCGCGCTCGGACGCGTGGGGGTCGCCGAACCGGCTGATCAGGACCCACATCGGCACCAGGACGACCTCGAAAGCCACGAAGAAGAGCACCGCGTCGCGCGCGAGGAAGGTGGTCAGCGCGCCGAACTCCGTGAGCAGCAGGCACCCGTAGAAGGTCGCCGCGGAGGGGTTCGGGCCGGCCGCGGATGATCTCGGGACGTTCGGGGCGTTCGATCCGTCCGGAGATGCCGTGTATCCGGTGTCACCGCTGTCACCGCTGTCACCGCGGTCACCGCGGTCACCGCGGTCATTGTCCGAGCCGGGCTCCCGGCCTCCGGCGTGCAGGACGACGGCGAGGCCGAGGGCCGAGGTGAGCAGCACGAGCGGGACGCTGATGCCGTCGACGGCCAGGTGCCAGCGCAGGCTGAGCGCGGGCACCCATCGCGCGTCGACCTCCGGCCTCACGGTGACGACCACGACGGCGACGACCAGGGTCAGCGCGCTGGCGGCCAGCGCGACCAGCCGGGCGACCCGGACGGGTGAGCCCCGTCCGCCCGAGAACAGCCACGCGGCGGCCACCACCGGCACGAGGAGGAACAGGGTCAGCGCCACACGGTCACCCCCGCCACGGCGACGGCCACCACGCCGACGACCACGGCCAGCAGGCCGGTGGAAGGAGCGCCCCGGTGGGCGCGGTCACCCGCCCGACCGGCGGCGCGGGTCAGGACGACCAGGCTGCGGGGGTATGCGTCGACGACGTCCTGGTCTAGTCGCACCACGAGACGGGCGGTGGCGACGACGGCGCGGCCCACGGCCACATAGACCGCGTCGACGCCGAACCCGTTCTCGGCGCGGGCGGTCAGCTGTGGCGGCATCCGCTCGAGGGCGTCACGGCCTCCCCCGGATAGGGCGCGGATGCCCACGAATACCAGCGCAACGAGCAGCACCGAGAATGCGGCGACGGCCAGCCCGACGTGAATGCCACTGATCGGGATCAAGAGCAGGGAGCCGAACACCGTGAGGACGGCGAGCGCGGACACGGTCACGGCGGCGCCAACGGTGATGGGCCGTCCCTCGTGGGCAGACGTCGGCAGGTCGTCGCCGGCCAGAGCCGCCTCTTCGACACTCTCCGCCTGTCCCTCCTGAGACTCGGCGACGGCCAGGCCGCCGGCCTGCTCTGTCGTCAGCAGCAACCAGGCACGGGTGCAGTAGGCCGCCGTCAGCACGATCGTCAGCAACAGCGCGACGAGGAGGAACAGGGCCAGACCCCCCTCCGGGCCGCCCAGGGAGTCCTCCGCGACCGCGAGCACGCCCTCCTTGCTGAAGAACCCGACGAGCGGGGGCACACCGGCCAGCGCCGCGAGCCCGATCCCGATCGACCACTGGAGAGCACCCCGACCCCGGGCCCGTCCCCGCAGAGCGACGAACGCCGTCCCCCCGCCCAGGACCGAGAGCCAGCCGATGGCGAGGAACAGCAACGACTTGAAGATCGCGTGCGAGAACAGGTGCCCGAGCGCGGCGTTGGGCGCCTGGCGGGGCTGAATGGAGAAGACCAGCGCCGAGATCATGATCGCGACCTGGCTGAGCGTGGAGTACGCCAGCATCCGTTTCACATCGGACTGCGCGAAGGCGAGCGCGCCGGCCCAGATCATGGTCACCGCGGCGAGTACGCCGAGCACCGTGCGGGAGGTGTCGTCGATGGCATACAGGGGATGCAGCCGCGCCACGACGTAGGTGCCGGCGGCCACCATCGTCGCAGCGTGGATCAGTGCCGAGGCAGGGGTCGGACCCTCCATCGCGTCGGGGAGCCAGTCGTGGAACGGGACCAGGCCTGACTTGCCGGCGACACCGACGAGCAGCAGCACGAGTGCCGCTGTCAAGGCGGGTGTCGTCGACGTGAGCAGTGTTGTGGCCTGCCCTGTGGAACCACCCCAATGCGAGATCACGTCCGTCAGCTCGGTCGATCGTGCTCCCACGGCGAGGATGACCAGGCCGATCACGAACCCGATGTCGGCGAACCGCGTCACGAGGAACGCCTTGTATGCCGCACGTCGCGCGGACTCGCGCGCATTGGTGTGCCCGATGAGCAGGTAGGAGCACCAGCCCATCACCTCCCATCCCACGAGGGTCAGGATGAGGTCGGAGGACTGGACGACGAGCAGCATGCCGGCGACGAACAGCGAGACCGTGGCGGCGAAGACGGCGTACCGCGGGTCGTCACGCAGGTACCAGATGGAGAAGACCTGGACGGCGAGACCGACGATACCGACCGCCACCGCGATGACCGCTGACGTCCGGTCGGCGAGCAGGTCGAGGGGCACGGCAAGCTCACCCGTGGCGAGCGGCCCGAAGGTGGGCACCGACACCGATGTCCCTGCGGTGAGCCAGAACTGGACGACCCCCAGCGCCAGGACGGCCAGGGCGGCAGCGGTCCCCACCAGCCCGGCCAGCGCGCGGGTCCGGCGCAGTAGGAGGACCAGCGGGGCGGCGAGGGCGGGCAGCACCACCGTGAGCTGCACGGTGGCCACTGTCAGGACGGTCACCGGCGAGCCTCCCCGGCGGGGGCCGGTCTCGGCTGTCCACTGTCGGCACCGGTCTCGCCGTCGTCATCGGTGTCGGCCGCGGTGACCCGGGTCAGGTCCACGTGCCCGACGACCCGGAACATCGCCAGGACTACCGCGAGCGCGACGCAGATCTCCGCCGCCGCGATGGTGATGACAAAGAGAGTGAGCGACTGGCCGACCTGAAGCGGTGAGTCGTCGGCGGCGCCGAGCGCGACGAGAATGACGTTGGCCGCGTTGAGGATCAGCTCCACCCCGATGAGCACGAGAACGGCGTTGCGACGCGCGATGACACCATAGGTGCCGGCGCCGGCGAGAATGGCAGCGAGCAGCATGGGCAGGGCGAGGTGCATCAGGGTCGCTCCCGCGCCACGGTCGAGCTGGTCACCGAGGCGGTGGGTGCCGCGCCGGCGACCTTGGCGAGGGCGAAGGCTCCGATCAGCGCGGCCAGCAGCAGGACCGACAGCAGCTCGAACGGCCAGACCCAGGTGCCGAAGACGGCCGTGGCGACCGCCCGAGTGCCGCCGTTGCGCGAGTCGACGGGGTCCATTCCGACCAGGGGGATGAGGGTGGCGGCGAGCAGGCCGGTGACCGACAGTGCCAGGACGGCTGCCAGCAGCCGCTGCCACAGCGGGACACTGAGGTCGCGGTTCGGACCGATCGGCGCTCGGGTCAGCATTAGGGCGAACAGCACGAGGACGACGACGGCGCCGACGTAGACCAGGACTTGCACCAGAGCCACGAGCTCGGCGCCGAGGATGACGTAGCACCCGGCCACCGTGCCCAGGCTGACGACCAGCCAGAGGGCCGCGTGCACGAGGTTGCGGGTGGTGACGGCGAGGACGGCGCTCGCCGCGCAGATGACCCCGACGAGGGCGAAGACCAGGTCGCGTGCCGTCATTCGTCGCCCTCGGCCTGCGGCGCGGGCGGGTTCACTGGCATACGGGCGGTCCGGGCCGCCGGTGCCCCGCGCAGTCCGGCGGCACGCGGCGGCCGGTTTGCCGCAGTCACCTCGGCCGGCTCGGCGGACCCCGGGTCGAGCGCCGGGGGCGGCGGCACGGTCTGCATCCACTCCCCCAGCCGGTCCTTCTCGTGCAGCAGGTCACGGATGTCGGTCTCGGCGTACTCGAACTCAGGACTCCAGTCCAGGGCGTCGAACGGGCAGACCTCGACACAGATGCCGCAGTACATGCACAGCGAGAAGTCGATGGCGAACCTGTCGAGCACGTTGCGCTGCCGCTCACGCCCGCCCTCCGTCGTCGCCGGCAGCGTCTCCTTGTGCGAGTCGATGTAGATGCACCAGTCGGGGCACTCGCGAGCGCAGAGCATGCACGAGGTGCAGTTCTCCTCGCTGAGCGCAATGACGCCACGCGAACGAGGAGGCAGGGCGGGCAAGGCGTCGGGGTACTCGGCCGTGTGCGTCGGGCGCACCAGCGTGCGTGCCGTCGTCGCGAGCCCCTTCAGCAGACCGGGGAGTCCAGGCGGGCCCGAGCGGCCGGTTGCCGAGCGGTCGGCGCCGCGCGGCTGGGGCTGCGGGTCCGCCGGAGGCTCGGGTCCGACCTCGGGCAGCGGATGTGTCATCGGGTCACCACCGCTACCACGCCGGTGAGCGCGACCTGGGCAATCGCCACCGGGACCAGCCAGACCCAGGCGAGCCGCTGCAGCTGGTCCTCCCGGATCCGGGGCCAGGACATCCGGAACCACAAGATGACGAGCACCACGACGAACCCCTTGAGCAACGTCCAGGCCCAACCGAGATGGTCGGAGAACGGACCCCGCCACCCTGCGAGGAACAGCACAGCGAACAGCAGCGAGAACAGCACGATCCCGGCGTACTCGGCGAGCAGGAAGAAGGCGAACCGCAGCCCGGTGTACTCCGTGTAGGCCCCGAACACCACCTCGGAGTCGGCCACCGGCATGTCGAAGGGCGGGCGTTGCAGCTCGGCGAGGGCCGCCACGAGGAAGACGACCGCTCCGGGCAGCTGCCAGAGCAGCCACCACGGGCTCCACTGCTGCACGATCCCGGTCAGCGAGAGCGTCCCCGCGGCGAGCGCGACGGACGCGGTCGTCAGCACGAGGGGCAGCTCGTAGCTCAACAGCTGGGCTGCCGAGCGCATCGCTCCGAGCAGCGAGTACTTGTTGGCGCTCGCCCATCCTGCCATCAGGGTCCCGAGGATGCCGACGCCGGCGAGGGCCACGACGAACAGGACCCCGGCGTCGACATCGGCACCGACCACGCTCGGGCTGAGCGGGATGACGCTGTATGCAACGAGGTAGGGGACCAGGGCGACCCCCGGCGCGAGCTTGAACACCCACCGGTCGGCCGCGGCGGGGATGACGTCCTCCTTCTGGACGAACTTGACGCCGTCGGCGACCAGCTGGGCCCACCCGTGGAAGCCACCGGCGTACATCGGCCCCAGCCGCCCCTGCATGTGCGCCATCACCTTGTGCTCGGTCTGCCCGACCAGCAACGGCAGGACGAGGAACGCGACAAGCACGGCGACGGCACGCAGCACCACCTCGAGCAGGCTCATCTGGGACCCCACTCGGGCGGGGGTACGCCGGGAGCCTGGACCCGTCGCCGGCCGGGAGCACGCGCGCTGTCGTGACCCTCGCCGGGCTCCTTGGCGCCGGGCCATGGCTTGGAGGCTCGAGCGGCGAGGACGAACGACTTGCGTAACGGCGTGCCCTCGAACCCGTCGGGCAGCAGCAACGGTCGCAGCCCCAGTCCGGTGCCGTCGTCGAAGCCGGTGACGTCGATGCCGAACATCTCGTGGGTCTCGCGCTCGTGCCAGGCGGCGCCCGCGAACACCGGGGTGAGGCTCTCGAGCGAGGCGCCCTCCGGAAGCCGGGTCCGGATCGTCTGCGCCTTCAGCGATCCGGGAGTCGACACGTCGAGCAGGTGGACCACGACGTCGAAACCCGGGTCGTCCCCGGCGTCCAGCTGGTCGACCGCGGTCAACCAGTCGAAGAAATCCAGCCCCCGGTCGCGGGCGTCGGCAACGGCCCGTCGCCACTCGCTCGGCGCGACGTCGAGAACATCGTCGAGAACATCGTCGAGAACATCGTCGAGAACATCGTCGAGGACGTCCTCAGGCGGGCCCACCGGGGCACGACCACTGGGTGGGGTGGTCACTCGTCGTCGCCCAGCTCGAAGATGTCTTCGGCGAGCGTCTCGCCACGCTCTCGTCGGCGCTGCCGCTCCCGTTCGCGACGGCTCAGCCGACGGGGCGTGGGTGGCGTGGTCTGTGTGGTCGGCGTGGTTTCGAGGTCGGCCGACGGCAGTACGGCGGTTTCCGACCCCTCCGCCCTGACGCCGCGGGCGGGGTCCCCCGATCGGCCGACAGGGATCGCGACTGTCGTCGTGCCAGCCCGTCCCGGGCGACCGGTCGGGTCACCTCGTCCGGGGACGGGTGAGGATGTGACGAGAGGTCGCTGGACCTCAGCGGCGGTCGCGAGGCGGCCACCGGCATACCGGCGTGCGATTGCTTTCCCGCTCAACGACTCCGCAGCGATCTTCTCCTGCAGCCGGATGATCCCCTGCAGCAAGGCCTCGGGCCGAGGTGGGCAGCCGGGGACATAGACGTCGACGGGGACGATCGTGTCGACTCCCTTGGTGACACAGTAGGAGTCCCAGTAGGGCCCACCGGAGTTGGAGCACGCTCCGAACGAGATGACGTACTTCGGCTCCGGCATCTGGTCGTAGAGGCGCCGCACGGCGGGCGCCATCTTGTCGGTGACCGTGCCAGACACGACCATCAGGTCGGCCTGGCGGGGTCCTGGGGCGAAAGGGATGACGCCGAGCCGGATGAAGTCGTGCCGCGCCATGGACGCGGCGATGAACTCGATGGCGCAGCACGCCAAACCGAAATTGAACACCCACAGGCTGTAACGCCGTCCCCAGTTGAGGACGATCTTGATCGGCTCCGGCGCCCGCTCCGACACGGGGCCGACGCGGGGCGTGGGCAGGTCGACTGTCATCGGCGCTCCTCAGACCCAGCGCAGCAGGCCGCGCCGTCCTGCGTGCGCGAGCCCCACGACCAGGACAGTGATGAAGATGCCCATCTCGACCAGGCTGGCCTTGCTGAGCTGCGGGTCGCGGATGACCGTGGCCCACGGGAAGAGATAGACGGCGTCGACGGCGAAGATGACGTAGAGGTAGGCGTAGACGAAGTAGCGGACCCGCGTTTGGGCCCAGTCCCTCCCGACGGGGTCGACACCCGACTCGTAGGTCGAGAGCTTGGTGCGCGTGGGTGCCCGAGGAGCGAGCAGACGGCGTGCCGCACCGGCGGCCAGGACGAGCAGGATGCCCGCGACCACGACAGCACCGACGACGGCGTACCCGCCCATCAGCCAGCCCGCTCGGTCATATCGGTCACCCTAGCGAGACGATGGCCGACGATCGGAGACCACCTGCATAGATCGCGCGTTGTCGCACACAGGATGGCTTCGCAGCCGGATACGGTGTCTGCCATTCCGAGGCAGACTGATCCCAGATCAACCAACGGGGGGCCAACGTGGAAACGTTTCTAGCAGAGGTGCCTCTCGTCGGTTGGGCTCCCATCGTCGTCCTCGGGGCACTGACGCTTCTGTGCCTGGTCATCGCCGTCGTGATCTGGCGCAGGCGCAGAGTCTGGCGGTGGGTCCTTGTCCTGGCGTTCCTGATGTTCGGTCTCGCTACCGCGGCCGACGCCGTCAACAACCAGTTCTCCTACTTCGACAACATGGCCGATTTTATCGGGGTGCCCACATATCCCACGGTCAACGGCGCGACGGTCACCCCTGGCGAGACCCACCCCAACGGCGCCGTCGTCAGCATCTCTGTGCCGGACACGGCTTCACACTTCGGAGCATTCGATGCCAATGTCTGGCTGCCGCCGCAGTACTTTACCGACCCACGGGCCCACTTCCCCGTGATTTATCTGCTCCATGGCAACCCAGGTGACAACACCGCTTGGCTCACAGCTCTGAGTGCCGCCCCGACGGGGTTGTCGATCGCACAATCCGGCCACCCCACCATCCTCGTGATGCCGATGGTCCTGCAGAACCCACTGACCGGTGACAGCCTTTGCGTTGACACTCAGTCGCAAGGCAACGCAGAGACGTACATCGTCAGGGACGTCGTGACTGCGGTGGACAAGCAGCTGCGCACGAATTCCAACGCGAACGGCCGGGGAGTGGGCGGCTATTCGATGGGCGGCTTCTGTTCGCTCAACCTCGGACTCAAACACCCCGAGGTCTTCTCGGTCGCCGTGGACATTTCGGGCGAGACGGTGGCCTCACCGGACTTCATCGAAGGCGGCAACCAGGCGCTGTTCGGCGGGGCCGATTGGCAGAAGCAGGTCGACGCCAACAGCCCTGCAAAGTACGTCTCCAACCTCAACGGGGCCAAGGGTCCAGCAATCTGGATGGACGTCGGCCTGAGCGATCCAGACATTCTTTCGCAGATGAGGGCGCTCACGCCGCAGCTTCAGTCACGGGGATTCACCGTCGCGCTGCATACCAGGCCGGGAGGCCACGACGCTGCTACCTGGACGAGCGCTTCACGTACGGCGCTCCCGTGGGCGGCTGGGCTGCTGGCCGGGGGATGAGGGCTGTCTGCGCGGGTGTCTAGGCAGACGTGTATGTCCGGTTCAGACGAAGGCACCAGTTCCCGTGATGGCCCGGCCCACGATGAGCTGGTTGACCTCGCGAGTGCCTTCGTAGGAGTAGACCGCCTCGGCGTCCGCGAAGTAGCGGACCATGCCGTGGTCGAGAACGATCCCGTTGCCACCCATCACTTCCCTAGCGATGCCCACCGTCTCGCGCATGAGCGATGACGTCGACGCCTTCGCCATCGCGGCGTGCTCGTCCTTCTCGACGCCGCCGTCCTGCATCTGGGCCAGCCGGACGACCATCCCGAGCGCCAGCGTGATGTTGGACAGCATGGTCGCGAGGTGGTCCTGGACCAGCTGGAAACCAGCGAGCGGCTTGCCGAACTGCTCCCGGCCCAGGACGTAGGCCAGCGCCGTCTCGTAGGCGCCCATCTGCAGCCCTACCGACCCCCATGCCACGCCGCCTCGTGTGATCCTCAGGACGTTGGCGGTGTCCTTGAACGACCGGGCGTTCTCGAGGCGATGGTCATCGGGCACGAACACGTCGACCAGCTCGATGTCGGCATTCTGCACCGACCGCAGCGCGATCTTGCCTGTGATCTTGGTGGCCGTGAACCCGGGCGTCCCGCCCTCGACGACGAACCCCACGACCTCCTCGCTCTCGACGTCGCGGGCCCACACCACGACGACGTCCGCGAACGTCCCGTTGCCGATCCACCGCTTCGCGCCGTTGAGCACCCACCCGCCGTCGACCTTGCGCGCGCTCGTCGCCAGACCGCCCGCGATGTCCGATCCGTGGTCCGGCTCCGTCAGCGCGAACGACCCGATCGAGCGCAGGTCCGCCATGGCAGGCAGCCATCGCTCCCGCTGCTCGGCCGACCCGCAGTGATAGATGCTCGCGAAGGCGAGGCCCGCGTGCACCCCGAAGAACGTGCTGAAGGACGGATCGACCCGTGACATCTCGAGCGAGACGAATCCGCTGAAAAGCCGGGAGGAGGCCTGGTGACCATTGCTTGAGAAGCCGTCGTAGGCACCGCCCACGATGTCGAGGTCACGCAGCCCGGGGACCAGCTGCTCGGGGAACCTGGCCTGCGCCCAGTACTCGTCCGCGATCGGACGCACCTGGGTGTCCAGGAACTCACGCAGTCGCAGGATCTGCTGCTGCTCATGAGCTGGCAGCAGGCTCTCGTAGGCGTAGAAGTCGCCGACGTGCGGCTCGAGCTCGGTTCGGACGGTCGTCGCAGACATACGCCAACGGTATGCCGGGCCCAGTCCTGACTCGAGTCGACTCCGACGGGGGTCAGGGATGGGCTCGTCAGGACAACGTGATCTCGGCGCGCTCAGTGCGGTCGCGGTAGATCACGTGGAAGCGGTCGCCGACCGCGACCGCCACCCGCTCGGCGATCTCGCGTCCGACGACGGCGAAGGACACCTCCGCTTCGAGAGACGGGAAGGCCGCGGACGCTGGGTCGTCCGGCGGGTAGATCGCATCGAGCGCGTCGGCCCACGCCATCAACGCCTCAGAAAGATCGGCGGGCAGTCCGAGCTCTTCGGGTGAGGGGTTCTGCAGCCCGCCGTCCGGGAGCACGACCCATACGGGGTAGCACTTGTACTCGGCCGCCACGCGCAGCCCGGGGCGCTCAGCCACTGGGGTTGGCTCCGACGACGTACCCATTGCTACCAACGGTGATGGCTATGCGGATCATCTTTCCGTTCCAGGAGACCTCGTAGATGGGGCGACCTTGGTCCCGTCCTTGGTAGCCCACGACGGTGCCCTCCGTCAACGCCTTCTGCAGCAACGGGGCGATCTCGTCCTTGCTGACGCCCTTGTTGGCGAAGTCCGCCTTGTGCTCACCGTAGATGTGAGCCAGCCCCGAGTCTTCGTCGCCGGTCTCGAGGAAGACGATCTTGCCGTCCGGACCTTTGAGGATGAAAATGATGTTGGCCGGCGTCACCTTGACGCCCGACGCGATGAGCTCGTCGATCAGCTCCTGCTTGAGCAACGCGGGAGCGACCTTCTCGAGCGCAGCGACCGCCTTGGCGTCGAGGAACTTCTTCAGGTCGGCGCTCATCTGCGGCCCGAGGTTCGAGACCCCCTCGATGGTGGCCGCCACCGTGTGCGCCAGCTCGATCAGGTCCTTGAGGATCCGCACCACCTTGACCGCGGCGTTGGCGACCTCCGCGGCCTCACCGGCCTGGGCCGCCGCCTCGGCCAGACCGAGGGTGAAGAACCCCGCCACCGCCCCCACGCCTTCGATGACCACCGTCCAGGCGATGAAGGACTTCAACTCGCTCTCGACCTCGTCGTGATGGTCGTCGACGTGCTTGGCGTAGTCCTGACACGCCTGGCCCAGCGTCTTGTAGGCGTCGGAGAGATCGGTCGTGTGCTTCTTGAGGCTGTCGCAGACCGCTGCGACGTCGGCGACCTCTGGTGACTGTTGGGTCTGGATCTGGCTCTTGGCGGCATCGACCGTGTAGGCGTAGGCAGCAATGCTGTCGCCGGCCGTGGTCCAGGCCTGACCCACGCTGCGAAGCCGCCCCGTGTCGGCGTCGGGCCACGCCAGACCCTCGAGGTGGCCGACCAAGTAGTGCCACCACCCGGGCTGGTCACCGGTGCCGCCCTGGGCGGATGGGAGCGCGGCCGGCTGCAGGGTCTCGATCCAGTGATCCGGATCGGCGTCGCCGTCGGAACCGGCCGTCTGGTACTGCGGGGGCGTGTCGATGGTGGCGCCGTAGTCCGCACCCTGGTGGTTCAGGAGCGAGGCGTTGAGGAGGCTGCCCGTGCTCCCCATCGCCTCACCGAGGTCGCAGCCGGCTTGGATCAGCGCGTTCGCTGCCGTGTTGTACTGCGCGCCCCAGGCCTGACCACCGCTGTCGTGACCGGCCATGCCGCCGGCGTCGCTGGCGGCACTGTTGAGCGTCGAGACCGCGTCGATGATGCCGTGGTTGCACTCGTAGAAGTCGCTCGACGCCGACGTGTAGCCGGCGCTGTCCACGTCGACCCGCATTCATCCCCCTCAACTCGACCAGCGAACGCTACCGGTCCGACCTCCGCCGGTCACGACGAGGAGACGGCCACGGGACATACCAGCCTTCGCGCTGGTGCGGGAACTGCGGTTAGGTTGACCGTATGCCGTCCAAGGCCTCCACTCCCGCGGTCGAGATCGAGGTCGGCGACCGCACGGTGCGGGTGACCAACCCGGACCGGGTCTACTTCCCGGCCACGGGGTGGACCAAGCTCGACCTGGTCGACTACTACCTCAGCGTGGGCGACGGCATCGTCCACGCGCTGCGCGACCGGCCGTGCATGATGCACCGGTTCCCCGAGGGGCTGGCCGGGGACAAGGTCCACCAGAAGCGAGTCCCGCACGGAGCGCCACCCTGGCTCGAGACCGTTCGTGTGACGTTCCCCCGATGGAACCGCACCGCGGATGAGCTCTGCGTGACCGAGCTGGCCAGCGTCATCTGGGCGGTCCAGATGTCGACCGTCGAGTTCCATCCCTGGAACTCCCGCCGGGCCGACACGGAGGTCCCCGACGAGTGGCGCATCGACCTCGACCCCATGCCCGAGTGCGACTTCGCCACGGTCCGTCGGGTCGCCCACGTCGCGCACGAGGTGCTCGACGAGCTGGGGGCCACCGGCTATCCCAAGACATCCGGCGGCAAGGGTTTGCACGTCTACGTGCGTATCGTGCCGGAGTGGGGTTTCCAGGACGTCCGCCGGGCCGCGCTCGCCTTCGCCCGCGAGGTCGAACGGCGCGCCGGAGGCGACGTCACGACGACCTGGTGGCGCAAGGACCGCGCGCCCGACACCGTGTTCGTGGACTACAACCAGAACGCCCGCGACCACACGATCGCGAGCGCGTACTCCGTGCGCGGCGTGCCCGAGGGGACCGTGTCGACGCCGATCCGTTGGGACGAGGTCGACGACGTCCTGCCGCGCGACTTCACCATCGCCACCGTGCCGCCGCGCTACGCGGAGCTCGGCGACCTGCACGCGAGCATCGACGACGAGGCATACCGGCTCGATGAGCTGCTCGAGTGGGCCGCCCGTGACGAACGGTCCGGCGAGTCCGTGCCCGACGAGGACGTCCCGCAGGCGACGGATGACTGACCCCGCTCACCTGCCCCTCACCGACGGGGTCGTGGCGCTCACCCCCAACGGCCGAGAGCGGTTCAGTGTCGTCGCTGCCGGCACGCCGATCGGACACGCTGTGCTCCGCGAGCTCGCTGACTCCACCGGTGAGCTCAGCTGGCACATCAACGACGGCGACGACCGGGACGCGGTTGCCTCCCGGGTAGTGAGCCTCGTGGTGGGTCACGCCTTCGGCGACCGGAGACTGCTCCGCGTGGAGGCAAAAGTGCCTGTGGGAGATGGGGGTTCGGTGCGCGCCGCCCGGGCGTCGGGGTTGCGCAACGAGGGTCGGATCCGGGCGGCCGACGGTTGCGAGTATTTGCTGCTCGCCCGGTTGCATGACGATGCAGAGCCGCGGGGACGAGCAGGCTTTCGCGCCCTGCTGAACTCGTTCCTGCCCCGCACCCGGGTGATTGCTCAAGTGCTCGTTCGCGACGAGCAAGGTCGCGTGCTGCTCTGTCACCCGACCTACAAGGACGACTGGGACCTGCCTGGCGGCGTGGTCGAGCGGCTGGAGTCTCCCCACACGGCGGCGGGGAGGGAGGTCCTGGAGGAGCTCGCGCTGGACCTGCCGATCGGACCGCTCATCCTCACGGACTGGCTGCCACCGTGGGGCGGTTGGGACGACGCGGTCTGCACCGTGTTCGACGCAGGGGTGCACGCGGCGTCAGTCCTCGACGCGGCCGTGCTGCAAGCACACGAGATCCGTGAGGTCGCGTTCTTCACGCTCGACGAGGTGCACAACCGGGCTGCCGACTTCACGGCACGTCGCGTGGTGTCCGCGCTGGCCGCACTTGCTGGTGACGGGCCGGCCTACACCGAGTCAGGCCGGCCCGCCTGACAAGCACAGGACCGGACCGGCTGGCCACAGTTCGGTTGTCCAGCAAAGCGTGTCCGCAAATCGGACAGCAGCCAGTGGAACCGCCCGGGCCACACCTGCAACGTCGACACAGTGCGCCGACATACGATGCAGTAAAGCCTCCTGGCCCGAGGCCCGCACACCCCGATGAATTCTGGTGATCTCCAGCCGTGCCCACCCCGACGCCCAGCCCGACGCCCACCCCGACGCCCACCCCGACGCCGATCGAGCGACTCGACCGTGTCGTCATCCGGTTTGCCGGCGACTCCGGCGACGGTATGCAGCTGACCGGTGACCGGTTCACCACCGACTCGGCGATCCTGGGCAACGACCTGTCGACGCTGCCCAGCTTCCCGGCGGAGATCCGTGCTCCGCAGGGCACGTTGCCCGGGGTCTCCAGCTTCCAGCTGCATTTCGCGGACCACGACGTGCTCACCCCCGGTGACGATCCCGACGTCCTCGTCGCCATGAACCCCGCGGCCCTCAAGGCCAACCTTGCCGACCTGCCCCGTGGCGCGACGATCATCGTCAACACCGACGAGTTCAGCAGACGCAACCTCGGCAAGGTCGGATACGCCACCTCACCCGTCGACGACGGGACCCTCGAGAGCTACCACGTCCACGCGGTGGCCCTGACCTCGATCACCGTCGAGGCGCTCGCCGAGTTCGACCTGACCCGCAAGGACAAGGAACGCGCGAAGAACATGTTCGCGCTCGGCCTGCTTTCCTGGCTCTACACCCGCCCGATCGTGACCACCGAGCGCTTCCTGACGTCGAAGTTCGGCTCGACGCCGACCCTGCTCGGCGCCAACCTGACGGCGTTGCGCGCCGGGTTCAACTACGGCGAGACGACGGAGGACTTCGCGCACCGGTACGAGGTCGGCCCGGCACCGATGAGGGCTGGGCTCTACCGCAACATCACCGGCAACGTCGCGCTCGCCTACGGGCTGGTCGCTGCGGCGCATCGCAGTGGGTTGCCGATCGTCCTCGGGTCGTACCCCATCACCCCGGCCTCCGACATCCTCCACACGCTGGCGGGGCTCAAGCGGTTCGGCGTCACCACGATCCAGGCCGAGGACGAGATCGCCGGTGTCGGTGCCGCACTCGGTGCGGCGTTCGGAGGTGCCATCGGGGTGACGACCACCTCGGGTCCAGGCCTCGCCCTCAAGGCCGAGACGATCGGGCTCGCCGTCTCGCTCGAGCTGCCCCTGGTCATCTGCGACATCCAGCGCGGCGGGCCGTCAACCGGCCTGCCGACCAAGACCGAACAGGCCGACCTCCTGCAGGCCATGTTCGGGCGCAACGGGGAGTCGCCCGTCGCCATCGTCGCACCGCAGTCGCCGGCAGACTGCTTCGACATCGCGATCGAGGCCGTCCGCATCGCGACCACCCACCTGACCCCGGTGATCGTGCTGTCAGACGGCTACCTCGCCAACGGCTCCGAACCGTGGTCAGTCCCCGACGTCGACACCCTGCCCGACCTCCACGTCGAGTTCGCGACCGTGCCCAACGCCCTGGACGGCAAGGGGGCGCCGGTCTTCCACCCTTACCTGCGCAACCCCGAGACGCTGGCCCGCCCGTGGGCCGTCCCCGGCACTGCGGGTCTCGAACACCGGATCGGGGGCATCGAGAAGGCCAACGTCACGGGCAACATCTCCTACGACCCCGACAACCACGACCTGATGACCCGCCTGCGCGCCGCCAAGATCGACGGGATCACGGTGCCCGACCTCGTGGTCGACGACCCCAATAGTGACGGCGACGTCCTCGTCGTCGGGTGGGGCTCGACCTACGGACCCATCGCGGCCGCCGTCAGATCGCTGCGGAGCCAAGGCATCCCGGTGGCCCAGGCGCACCTGCGCCACCTGAACCCGTTGCCGTCCAACACCGGCGAGGTGCTGGCGGCATACCGCCGGGTGATCGTCCCCGAGATGAACCTCGGCCAGCTCGCGCTGCTGCTGCGAGCCAGGTACCTCGTGGACGTCCAGTCGCACACCGCGGTCCGAGGTGTCCCGTTCCGGGCCAGCGACCTCGAGGACGTCATCCAGAAAGCAGTCACCGAATGAGCATCGACCTGGGTATGCCTGCCCCGTCACCGCACGGGTTGGTCGGCGTTCCAACCGTTCCCGAAGGCAGCACCCCGCAGACCAAGAAGGACTTCACCTCTGACCAGGAGGTCCGCTGGTGTCCGGGGTGCGGCGACTACGCGATCCTCGCGACCGTGCAGGGATTCCTGCCCGAGCTCGGGCTTCGGCGCGAGAACGTCGTGTTCGTGTCGGGGATCGGCTGCTCGTCGCGCTTCCCCTACTACCTCGACACCTATGGCATGCACTCCATCCATGGTCGGGCGCCCGCCATCGCCACCGGTCTGGCGACCTCACGACCCGACCTGTCTGTCTTCGTCGTGACGGGTGACGGGGATGCCCTCTCGATCGGCGGCAACCACCTCATCCACGCGCTGCGCCGCAACGTCAACCTGACGATCCTGTTGTTCAACAACCAGATCTACGGGCTCACCAAGGGGCAGTACTCCCCCACGTCGCGTGTCGGGCTCGTCACGAAGTCGACTCCGTTCGGCTCGGTCGACGGTCCCTTCAACCCGGTCAGTCTGGCGCTCGGCGCCGAGGCGACCTTCGTCGCGCGCACGATGGACTCCGACCGCGCACACCTGAGCGAGGTGCTGCGGGCCGCGACAGCGCACCGGGGCACCTCGCTCGTCGAGATCTACCAGAACTGTCCGATCTTCAACGACGGCGTCTTCGACGTCCTCAAGGACCGCACGCAGGCGCAGGCCAGGATCATGCACCTCGTCGACGGTGAGGAGGTCGCGGCCGGAGACACCGTCGTCGTCCGCCGCGACAACGGCTCGCTCGTCGTGCTGCCCCGCGACGAGGCCGACCCCGCACGCATCGTGCGGCACGACGTGCACGCCGACGACCCGTCCCTCGCGTTCGCGCTCTCACGGTTGGATGACCCGTCGATGACCCACGTGCCGATGGGCATCTTCCGTGACGTCGACCGGTCGACCTACGACGACCTCGTCCGGGCCCAGGTCGACGGCACGGTCGTCGGGGCCGGCGGTCCGGCCACCGACGATGACCTCGCCGCCCTGCTCGCGGGCCGAGACTCCTGGCACGTGGGGGCGTGACCGGCTCCGCCACCTCGAAGGCTCGCCCGCCCTCAGCCGAACCAGGGGAACCGGACGGCCGGGAGGGTCGGCGCGGCGCGATCTTCGGCTTCGTGGCATACCTGCTCTGGGGGCTCTTCCCGCTCTACTTCCATGCGCTCGCGCCGGCCAGTGCGTGGGAGATCCTGGCCCACCGGATCGTCTGGACGCTGATCCTGTGCCTCGTGGTGCTCCTCATCCGGCGCGAGTGGGCCTGGGTGCGTCCACTCTCGAGGCGGCACGCGTTCGTCGGGGGCATCGCGGTGGCCGCCGTGCTGTTGGCCGTGAACTGGACCGTCTACGTCGCGGCCGTCGCCGCGGGTCACGTCACCGACGCGGCGCTGGGCTACTTCCTCAACCCGCTGGTCACCGTCGGCCTGGGCGTCGTTGTCCTCGGTGAGCGCCTGCGCGTCCTGCAGTGGGTCGCCGTCGGGGTCGGCGCGGTCGCCGCGGTCGACCTCGCCATCGTCGGCGGCCAGTTCCCGTGGATCGCCCTGACCCTGGCCTTCTCCTTTGCCGGGTACGGTTTGATGAAGAAGCGGATCGGGGTGAGTCTGCCTGCCCTGCAAGGTCTTACGGTCGAGACGGTGGTGTTGGCGCCGGTCGCGGTGGGCATTCTCGTCTGGCTGCAGCTCGCTGGAGTGCAGAGCTTCACCACGGGGACTCCGTGGCACCCGATGCTGCTCGTGCTCTCGGGTGTCGTCACCGCTCTGCCGTTGCTGCTGTTCGCCGCGGCGGCGCGGCGGGTACCCCTCGTGACCATCGGGCTGTTGCAGTTCATCACGCCGGTGATGCAGCTGCTGTGCGGCGTGGTGTTCCTTGGGGAGACGATGTCAGCGCAGCGGTGGGCCGGCTTCGGCGTCGTCTGGCTCGCGTTGGTCATCCTCTCCGTGGACTCGCTGTTGTCGACCCGACGACGCCACATGGGCGGGAAGGCGATCCGACCGCAGACGGGCGGTGGCTCCGCGTCTGGAGCCACGCCTTGAGGGGCCCCAGGAAGCACTCGCCGGACGTCGCGGTGGGAGCACGATGCCGACGACCGGCAGCCGGGCTGAACTACACGCACGCCGGTGCAGCCCGCCACGGGGGCGGGCTTTGGAGCAGGTCAGCTAGACATGCCAGGTGACGCCGGTGTCCGTGACCGTCGCGGTCAGATCGCGCTGGTGGACGATGGTGTGGTGCCGGCCGCACAACAGTGCGGCGTTCGACAGATCTGTCCGGCCGCCACGACTCCACCACTCGACGTGGTGGACATCGGTCCACTGGGCGGGAATGCTGCACCCCGGGAACGTGCAGTGCTGGTCTCGACACCAGACCGCCTTGCGTTGGGCTGGAGTGAACAACCGGTCGGCCGTGCCGACATCGAGGACCTGTCCGCGGCCGCCGAGCACCATGGGGATCAGCTGCGCATCGCAGGCCATCCGGCGCAGCACACCGGCCGAGAGAAGCTCTCCCGACATCGTGAGTCCCGCGCCGCGGCACACCTCCTCGAGATGCGCGAGCGGGATGGTGACGATGATCTGAGCCTTCTCGGTCTTGGGCTGCAGCCCCGGGGATGACACACCTCGTCGCACGACGTCGAGCAGGGCGTCTGCCCGTCTGGTGGCCGCGGACCTCGCGTCGAGCTCCCCGTGTGGACCCTTGACCGGTGCGGCCAGCGCCGAGACCGCGGCGTCGATGACCGACGCCCCCTCGGGGTCCATGGTGATCCGGTAGCACGTCATCCCCGCTGGTCCCGCGCTCTTGTGAAGAGCCCGCGCGAGCCGCTGGCGCTCCTCTTTGCAGACAAGGTCCTTAGCCGGTCGCACCAAGGCGGTGGCATACCGGATGGCGTGCCGGAGCTCCCTGACGGTGAGCCCCCGCCCGCCGGCGTCGTCGGAGGCCGCGTCCACCAGCGCCTCGACGTCCGCGGCCATGGCGTCCGGATCCGCGACGACGCGGACGTCCTGGACGAAGCGTGCGACGAGGTCGGCTTTGGACAACGGCATCACACCCGAGCGGACCGCGTCGGCCAGCGCGTCCGACGCGGGCTCGACAGGCCGCATGGCCTTGACCACGTTGACGACTCGGGAGGCGTGCTGCACATCGGGTTTCGGCGCCGCCGCACCCGCTGAGTCAACGATCCAGTCCACCAAGGACAGCCCAGCCTCGGCAGCCGTTCCCTGGTCTTCTGCCTCGGTGACGACCGCTACCTCGATCCGGTCGAGCGCAGAGCGCAGCTGGCCGATCAGCCGCATGATCGATGTCAGACCCTGGCTCCCATGCCGCCACGCCGGCTCGCACAAAGCCTTGTCAGCGGCAGCCGAAGCCACCTCGAGAAGGTCCACCAACGACCCCGCGGCGGGGTCGTGAGGAGCCCGCGCCGTAAGCGTGGAGCTGGCACTGCCCGCACCCGCGTCCACCAGCCGACCGCGCTGCGTCTTCCACGACGCCAGGTTGCCGAAGAGCTCGCCCATCGGCACACCGCGCAGGGTCGAGCAGGTCGAGGCCGACGGCCGCGACGCATCGCTGCCTTGACCCCGCCTGTCCTCTGGCTGCTGTCCTTGCATGACTAAAACACTACGACCGACCACCGACAGCCCTGACCGCGCCACATATGGTGAGCTGCGTTGTGCACAAGGGGTATTCGTCCCGCACCATTATCCACAGACCCCCGAGCCGGCTTGACAGCCCGCCCGCCACAGGCATCACCTCCCGCCGGGTCAGACCACCAGGAGCGACTGCGACCCACCATCACGCGGTTCGTCAACGTCAAAAGCGACGGCTCCTCGAACAGGTCCACGACAGGCCAGTCCGGCACACTCAGACTGGTCCGCTCTCACGCTCGGCCGCATACCTCGGCGCCATCGACTCCATCTGTTCCATGACCAGCTTGATGGCATCCTGCTGCTTGTCCGGCGGGTACCCGTGCCTGACGAGCAACCGCTTGATGGACGACCGCAGCTTCGCGCGGACGTCGTCTCGCACGGTCCAGTCGGTGCGGATGTCGCGCCGCATGACCGCCACCAGCTCGCGCGCGATGTTGGCCAGCACGCCCTCCCCCATGACGTCGACCGCGGACTCGTTGAGGTTGACAACGTCATAGAACGCCAGCTCGTCGGGCACCAGCGGCGGTGTGAACGTCTTGCCGCGCTCCCCCTCGGCGGCGACCTCTTTGGCGAGCTCGACGAGGGCAGCGATGACCTCGGCCGACGTCAGCTGCTGGTTGGTGTACTTCGTCATCAGCTCGGTGACCCGGTCCGAGAAGGCGCGCTGCCGAACGACGTTGGTCCGGGTCGCCTTGACCGACTCCTCGTTGACGAGCTTGCGCAGCGCCTCGATCGCGAGATGCGGGTTGCTCGCGTTCTGCGCCTTGGTGACGAAGTCCGGGTTGAGGTCCGCCAGCGACGGCTTCGGCATCCCCGCCGCCTCGTAGATGTCGATGATCTCGCCGGTGACGGTGGCCTCGACGATGAGCTTGTTGAGCAGCCTGACGATCTCGGCGGGCACCGGTTCGCCGCGAGCCATCCGGTCCTCCGCGTCCCACTTCGCCATCCACACGCGAACTTCCTCGTAAAACGCTATCTCCGGCCGCAGCACCTGCACATCCGGACTCGTCGAGCAGAGCGCCCAGGCCCGGGCCAGATGCGCGGACAGGCGCCGGTATGCCGCCGCGAGCGGCTCCTGGCCCTCGCTCACCTGGTTGCCGGGAGACCTGGGGTCGCGCAGGTAGTTGGTGGTGAAGTGCGCGGCCCGCATGAAGCCTCGGCGGGAGTCCGCCTTCATCACCGCCCGCCAGTCGCAGCCCACCAGCAGCCCACGCAGCTCGCCGACGAGCTGCGTGACGAGCTCGGCCGCCTCGGCCGTGTTCTTCCCCACGGGACGGGTGACCTGGTCCGCGTCGGTGTACTCCGACAGCGCCTTGCTGAGGTTCTCGGCGAGCGGGGCGTGGGCGACGAGCAGCCCGTCCTCCTTGCCACGAAAAGTGCGGTTGACCCGAGCCAGCGTCTGCATGAGCAGGGCACCCTTGAGCGGTCGGTCGAGGTAGAGCGTATGCAGCGGCGGTGAGTCATAACCGGTCAGCATCATGTCCTTGACGATGATGATCTCCAGCTCGTCGTCGACGTCCTTGAGCCGGGCCTTGATCGCGGAGTTCTGCGAGTCTCGCCGCACGTGCTCGGCGATGATGCCGCTGTCAGTGGCATCGCCGGAGTAGACGACCTTGATCCGCCCTTTGTCGATCTCGTCGGCATGCCAGTCCGGCCGCAGCTCCACGATGGCGGCATACAGCCGGGCGCAGATCTCCCGCGTTCCTCCGACGATGAGGGCCTTGCCCGGCGCCTCGACGAACGGCTGCATCTGCGCGCGCCGCTGCTCCCAATGTTCGACGATGTCCTCGGCCAGCGCGGCGATCCGGGCCGGCGCCCCGTAGACGGCGTTGACCACGGCGACACTCTGCTCGATGCGGGTCCGCTCGGTGTCGTCGAGCCCTAATGTCGCCTCGTCGGCGGCCTGGTCGAGCACCTCGTCGTCCACCCCGTCGGCCCGGCTCACCTGGATCAGCCGGGGTTCGAAGTAGACCGGCACCGTGGCGCCGTCCTCTACAGCACGGGTGAGGTCGTAGACGTCGATGTAGTCCCCGAACACCTCCTTGGTGTTGCGGTCCGCGAACGAGATCGGCGTCCCCGTGAAGGCGATGAGGGTCGCGTGCGGCAGCGCGTCCTTGAGGTGGCGGGCATACCCGTCGAGGTCGTCGTAGTGGCTTCGGTGCGCCTCGTCGACGATGACGATGATGTTGCGCCGCTCGGAGAGCGTGGGGTGGTGGGCGCCGGCCTCCTTCTCGTCCTTGCTCCGGCCGAACTTCTGCAGCGTCGTGAAGTAGATGCCGCCCGTCACCCGGTTGCTCAGCTCGTCGCGCAGCTCGGCTCGCCGGGTGATCTGACGCGGCTTCTCGGCCAGCAGCAGGCTCTGGGCGAAGGTCTGGAACAGCTGCCCGTCGAGCTCGGTGCGGTCGGTGACGACGACGATGGTCGGGTTGAGCAGCTTGGGGTGGCGGCTCACCAGCCCGGCGTAGAGCTCCATCTCCATCGACTTGCCGGAGCCTTGGGTATGCCAGACGACGCCGGCCTTGCCGTTGCTCTCCACCGCTGCGACGGTGCTGGCGACCGCCTTGGTGACGGCGAAGTACTGGTGCGGCTTGGCGATCCGCTTCGCGAGCCCCTCCGCGTTCTCGTCGAAGGCGGTAAAGCTGCGCTGGATCTGCAGGAACCGTTCTTGGTTGAACAGGCCAAACAGAGTGAGCTCCAGGGCCGTTGGCGTGTCCGGGTCGGTCGCATCTCCGGTAACGGGGTGGCCGTCGTCGTCGACGTTCCACGGCGAGAAGTGGTTCAGCGGCGTGAACGGGGTGCCGTACTTCGCGAGCACGCCGTCGCTGGCGACCGTGCACACGACAAAGCGGAAGGCCATGGGAAACTCGCGCAGGTAGGTCTGCAGCTGCGCGTATGCGGCAGCAACGTCAGCAGTCGCCGTACCGGCCCGCTTCAGCTCGATGATGCTGACCGGCATGCCGTTGCACCACAGCACGACATCGAACCGCCGCTCGACCTCGCCCTGCCGGACGGTGACCTGGTTGGCGACGAGCCAGTCGTTGCCGGCCGGGTCGGTGTCGATGAGGCGAATCGTCGGGGTCACCTCTTGCCCGGAGGAGTCGATGTAGCTCAGGCCGCGGTAGCCGCCGACGAGGTAGTCGTGCAGCCGGTGGTTCTCGGTGATCGCGTCGGCCGACGTCGGCGAGAGGATCTGGGCGGCGGCCTGGCGAAGGTACTCGGGTGGCACCTGCGGGTTCAGCCGCGACAGAGCGGCGTCGAAGCGAGACCGGATGCCGAGCTCGGCCCACGTCTCCCGCTCACCGCTGCCGGGGGCCAGGGTCGAACCGTGGACTGGGTCCCAGCCCAACTCGCCAAGTGTGTCCATCGCGAGGAACTCCCACTCGTCCTCGCCGAACCTGCTTGCTGCACCTGACATCTAGACCACATCCCCCACTGCCTTCTCGGCGTCCCTGACTCGAATCCGCCCCGACATCAGCTCCGGCAACAGCACATCCCGCAACTCGGCAAGCTGCAGCGACTCGCGTTCAGCGTTCAGCGCTCGATCCCAAAGTGCAGTCATCAGGGCATTGCTGTCAGTTATCATCGCGTCGTCGGGGACTGGACCCAACACGTCTAAGTGGTGCCGCTGGATATGCCCCATGGTCGTCGCCTTGTCCGCGGCGACGGACTTGAAATACGGCAGCAGTCGAGCGATCAAGCCGTGCACGAACCACGTTGGATATCCGGGTCGCGGGATGACCTTGAAGATGTGCTGGTTGATAATTCCTTCGGCGCGGAACCAGCGACTCAGAGTCAGCGATCCTGACCACGCAAAGAGGACGTCGCCAGGGCGAGCGAGGTACTGATCCGCCACGTCGATGTCGCTGAAGACTGTCGACCCTCCGAGTCCCGAGTTCAGCTCAGCGATGCGGATGACGACCCTTCCAGTACCGCTCGCCCCCTTCGTGAACGCCTTTCCGTTGACGAAGTGGGCAACTTGCGACAGCGGCATCTCAGGCGCGCCCTTGGTCATGCGCCCGAGGTGAAGGGTGAGGAGAGCGTCGGCGGTCGAAGCGAGGGCCGTGTTGGCGGCGATCTTGTCGTCGAGCGCCCCCAACACCTCCGCAATCCCCCGCTGCTCCCTAACCGGAGGCAACGAGAGCCGGAGGGATCGGATGTCGGCAAGGTTGATGTAGGCGGCCATGTCCGTGTTATTCATGCGATGGGATGCCTGGATTGAGAAGTTGGCCGACTTGAACCAGTAAGCAAGGAAGCGAGAGGTCAACACTTCATTGTCGACCACTCGGAAAAAGCAGAGTTGCGGACTATAAACGAGTGGTTCGGGCAAGCCTGGAACGATGGCGACTCGGCCGACGGTCCCCTTCGTCGTCAACAGCACGTCACCTGTCTGTGACAGCTTGCCCCCGATCTGGGGACGCATTGCCTTTGACACGAAGTCTTCGCCGTCGAGGCGAATGTACCCATCGACCACGTCGGCAACTCGGAGGATGCGATAGCCGGGCTGGCCGTGTTCATTTCGCCTGGTCCGGTACCCGTCTCCAATCACCAAAGCTCCCGCTGTGGCCAACTCGCCCAGAGTCACGTCGACGGTCACGTCAGCCTCGCCAGTTCTTCACGTACCCGGTCACCGAGCCGAGCACTTTCGTCGAACTGCGCGAAGAGGTCCTTTGTCAACCGCTCGATCTTCGCCTCGATGTCCTCACCGTCCCCCTCGACGTCCGCTGCGCCGACGTAGCGGCCGGGGGTCAACGCATACTCCGCCGCCTTGATCTCCGCCAAGCTGACCGCCCGGCAGAAGCCGGGGACGTCGGCATAGGATCGTCCCTCGTGGAGCGCAGAGCTCGTGCCACGCCAGGAGTGGAATGTCCCGGCGATCCGCGCAATGTCCTCGTCAGACAAGGCGCGCTCGGCACGGTCGACCATGTATCCGAGGCTCCGCGCGTCAATGAACAGCACCTGGCCGCTGCGGTCGACCGAGCCCTTGACTCCTGCGGTCTTGTCCTTGGCGAAGAACCACACGCATACCGGGATCCCCGTGCTGCGAAACAGCTGGGTCGGCAGCGCCACCATGCACGAGACCAGATCCGCCTCGACGAGTTGCGCCCGTATCTCCCCTTCGCCGCCGGAGTTCGTCGACATCGACCCGTTGGCCATCACGACGCCGGCGCTCCCGCCCGGAGCCAGCTTGCTGATGATGTGTTGGATCCAGGCGTAGTTCGCGTTGCCCGCTGGGGGGACGCCGAACTTCCAGCGCGGGTCGTCCTCGCGGCGCGCCCAGTCCTTGATGTTGAACGGCGGGTTGGCCATGACGTAGTCGGCCTGGACGTCCGGGTGCTTGTCCTGGGCGAAGGTGTCGCCCCACCGGCTGGCCAGTTTGCCGTCGATGCCGTGGATCGCGAGGTTCATCTTGGCCATCCGCCAGGTGCGCTCGTTGAGCTCCTGGCCGTAGACGGCGATGTCGGAGCCCTCCGCGTGGTGCGCCTCGAGGAACTTCTCGGTCTGCACGAACATGCCGCCCGACCCGCAGCACGGGTCGTAGACGCGGCCCCTGGTCGGCTCGAGCACCTCGACGAGGACGCGCACCACGGACGACGGCGTGTAGAACTCGCCGCCGCGCTTGCCCTCGGCGCGAGCGAACTTTTCGAGGAAGTACTCGTAGACCTCGCCGAGCAGGTCCCTGGCCCGCTTCGGACCCTGGCCGGTGAACCGGGCGCTGTTGAGCAGGTCGAGCAGCTCGCCGAGGCGGCGCTGGTCGAGGTTGTCCCGGTTGTACAGCCGAGGCAGAGTCGCCGACAACCTCGGGTTGGAGCCCATGATGAGGTCCATCGCGTCGTCGATGAGCAGGCCGATGCTCTTGGCCGGCTCCCCCATCGCTGCGGGTAGGCCCTTGGCGTTGTTGGCGAGGTAGGTCCATCGCGCGGTCGGTGGCACCCAGAACACGTGGTGCCCGGTGTACTCGTCGATGTCGTCGAGGAACTGGTCGACCTGGTCCTCGCTGATCCCGTCCGCGAGCACGTCCTTCGCGAGCTGCGCCCGTCGCTCGTCGAAGGCGTCGGAGGCGTACTTGAGGAAGATCAGGCCCAGGATGACGTCCTTGTACTGCGAGGCGTCCATGGAGCCGCGGAGCTTGTCGGCCGCCTTCCAGAGCGTGTCCTTCAGCTCCTTCATCGTCGACGGCGTCGGGTCGACCTTGGGCCTGGTCTGGCAAGGTGGCACGGTCAGCGTCCTTGTCTGTGGTGATGGGTGGTGTCGTTGGCGGTGGGTGCGGCCACCTGCAGGCCGCCCGACGTGACTCCGTCGATGAGGCAGCGGCTGAGGTCGTCGAGCCGGGCGAGGCGCTCGGCGAGACGGGCTCTTTCGTCGTCGAGGGCGTACAGGGCGGCGGACACGGCGGTCGCCTGCCCTGGCGGCACGAGACGCACCGGCCAGAGGCGGAAGGTCTTCGACTGCGGCGCGACCGCGGTGATGTCGGAAGCCAGGACGGAAGGGAGGACGGAACCGGTGCGCCCCAACGACTTCATCACGCGCAGTATGCGTGCAGGCGCGGCGACCAGCGACCCGCCATCGCGGTCGAGTCGGGCGGCGACCGTCGGGCTGGTGCAGAAGATGACGTCACCGGGGCGGGTGAGCTGCACCGCGGCATACCGGCTGCCCAGCACGAGGTGGTCGACGCGGCGGGAGCCCCAGCCGCGCCGTCCCGTCAGCTCGTCAGTGCCGACCACCGGGGTCCCGCCCTCCGACGCGGCGTCCTCCGCGGCGACGCGGTGTCCCGCAACGAGGCGCACGACGCGCCCGTCGAGCAGCTCTCCAAGGCTGGCCGTCGAGACGGCCTGGTCGAGGCCGGACCCCGGCTCGACCGCCATCGTGTCAGTCAGGCCAAGGGTCTCGGCGAGCGCCGCGACGTGCAACGCGAGCACCGCCGGGTCCTGCAAGTCCTGGTGGCGCCGTGGGACAACGGCATCCACGAGCGCTCCACCACGACGGGTGAGCAAGGTCGTCGTCGGAACTCGTCGGCAGAAGCGGAAGGCGTGCCGACGCACGAAGTCACCACTGCCGAGCGCGGCGACGACATCGGTGACGACGTCCTCCACTGTCGCGCCGGTCAATGCGTGGTCACCGATGTCTCCGACGACGGTCCACCGCTCCCCGATGGGCACGTCGGGATGAGCCGGTCCGAGCACCCACACGGCGAGCGGCTGTCGGGGAGCGGCGATGACCAGCCCTTTTGGCAGTCGGACCACCGCCCGGAGCCGATCGGAGCGCAGGACTGCGTCGCGGATGCCCTCCGCCTCGTCCGATCGCGTCGCGTCGGCGAGCGCCGACGCGGGCCCGACCACGACGCCCCACTGCAGCGCGTCCATCTGTACGACGATGTTGTCGATCGCCGCGAGGATCTGGGTAGCGCTCATTCGTGGTTCGTCGGGGCCGGGGAACTGGGCCACGAGGACGGCCGGACGGGTGACCGCGAAGGTGCCGTCCGTCTCGATGACCAGCTCCTCGCGGTGAATGTCGTTGAGCCGCAACCGTCGTCGGACGAAACGGGCCAGGTGGTGATCGGCCGAGGTGGTGAGCACTGTGGGCGAAGAACCGTCTGCGAGCCTGGCCGCGATCTCGACGAGCAGGTCGCTGCCCGCGAGGGTCGGGTCGACGAAGACGGGTGGATCGAGATCGACCGCGCTGGCCAGGCCCACCGCCATTGCAGCGACGAGCCGCCGCGCCTCTGGCGTCAGTGTGGTGCGGATGTGATTGTCGAAGGCACCTGTCGACCGGTCAGCCAGCACCCGCTCGAAGGCACGGGCGGAGGTGTATGCCGCGTCGGCCAACCGGTCGGTGTATCCCGTCAGGGCCGTGGCTCCGGTGCCGAGGGCCGACACCTCGCGCATCAACATTGCGTCGTTCGGATCCGCGTCCTCGGCCAGATCGACGAGGTCGTCTGCGTCGAGGTCGGCCAACGCAACCCCCGTCAAGGACTTCAGGCACAGGAGAAGGGCGACCGCCTCGGCGTCGGCCGGCCGCACGAACGAGGCCAGGTCGGCCCGGGCATCGGGGTTGCGACCGTGGTTCGTGCGCTCGAGCCACGCGACGACCTCCTCGCCGTCGAATCGCACGATCGCGTCGCCCTCGGTGACGGGAAGGGGAAACGGATCGGCGTTGCGCAGGTGCCGAGTCCGCCACATGGACACGACCGACCGTTGAACCTGCGCAAGGCGCGCCACATCGCTGAGACCGACCACGAGTGTGGCCGTCGTTGCGGTTGTCATCTGGGCACCTCCGTGTCATCCAGATCCTGCGTCAGGTGATGCTGACTGTGCAGGACACTACTGCTAAAGCCTGGTTGAACAGGATTGGCTACATGATAAGGAGGCTTATCATACTTGTTCATTGTCACTGTCCGTCCGATCTTGCATCCTGACGACAACGCCACAGCGCCCAGCTGAGGTCTGACTCTGGAGGCAATTCCGTGACACTCGACAACCCGGCCGTCCACTACGACCGGACGACCCCTGCACTCGTCATCAACGGTCTCACCGTCACCCACCCGGCCGTGTGCACCGAGGCCCTTCGCTGGCATACCGGCAGTCGCGCAGGCGCGGTCGGCGCCGACCAGCTCAACGGTTGCGATCTCAGTGGCTTCGCCGTCCAGGCTCTTGTCATCGGCGCGCAGGCCATCTCGGTCGCCGGCGGCACTCAGGACACCTTCAATCTCGAGCAGCTCGTGCAGGACGTTGGCCTCCGGGCCGCCGAGAGCACCACCCAGGCCACCCTCGCCACCTCCCGAGCAGTTGCCGAAGCAGCCAGGGTGATGCGAGAGTCGTCGGACGAGACGCGGAAGTTGGTCTCCGAATGCGCCGAACGAGCAGGGACGTCGTTCGCCACGAGCGTTGCCTCGGCCGAGCTGCACCTCAAGGAGGAGATGACCGCGCTCCTCGGCGGAGATGACCCCGCACTCCTGCTTCGGCTCAAACCGCTGCTCGGCGAGTTCTCCGCCGATCTCGTCGCCCGGGCCGCCCAGCACTCCACCGAGGTCGTCCACCAGGCAACTAAGGCGCTCGACCCCGATGAGCCCACCTCACCGCTGGCCAGGCACCGAGCGCACCTCGACCGTCAGCACGCCGCGCTCGTCGAGCAGGTCGACCAGCAGCACCGATCTCTGGCCGCCAAGGTCGACGAGCTCTCCACCGCGGTCAAGGTGCAGAAGGCCGCAGCGGCGGCCACCACGGTCACGACCAACGTCACGCCGCTCAAGGGCGCCGGATACGAGGATCAGATCCATGCCCTGATGCGCGAGCTGGCCACGGGGCTGGGTGACGAGTATGTCGAGACGGGCACGCTGGTCGGCGAGGTCAGCGGCTCGAAGAAGGGCGACGGCGTGCTGTCGGTCCTCGGTGGGCAAGCGCGACTCGTGCTCGAGATGACCGACTCTCCCCGACGCGGGTGGGACGACTACCTCGACGAGTGCGAGCGCAACCGCAGGGCGGGGGCCGCTCTCGGCCTGGTCAGGACAGCCGCGCAAAACGCGGGGCAGACCATCCGGGTGCTCGGACCGCGCCGGCTCGTCCTCGCCTTCGACCCGGCCCACGACGACGTCGGCCTCTTCCGCAGCGCTGTCCTGCTCACGCGCACGATGGCTGCGGCATCGGTCGCACGCCAGGACGACAGCGGTCTGACGTTCGCGAACGAGCGGATCGGAGAGGCGCTAGAGGTGCTGTCGAAGGTGGATACCATCCGACGCGCCGCTGGCTCGATCCGGACCAGCGCCGGCAAGATTGACACCGAGGGTGAGGCGATGCAGACCATGCTCAACAGGCTGCTGCTGCAAGCCCGTTCGGCCCTCGAAGGGGTCACCTCTCCCGAGGCTGGCGGGGCCGGCACCTACCACGGCGCGGGTGACGCAGCGTGAGTCGCGACTGCGCGGGGAAACGGCCGGGTCGGTGGAAAGAGCAGGGTCGGTAGGCGCGCTGAGTTACGCTCCCAGTAGGTCGAGAAATCGGAGGGGAGGCCGGTGTGGAAACCAAGCTGATCGCCGCGACGCGCAAGCAGGCTGCTCGTCTCGCCGGAATTCGGCCCGAACGTGTCGACTACTGGGTAAGGACCCAGATCGTCACCCCGTCTATCGACACCACAGCTGGGGGACGCAGGAGGGTCCAGCTCTTCAGGTTTCACGAGCTGATGTCCCTCTTGGTGGCTTCTCGGCTCCGCTCGCGTGGCATCTCGCTCCAGCATGTGAGGGAGATCGTCCAGAGGTTGCAGGAACGCGGTTACGCGTCGCCTCTGGCACAGTTCACCTTCGCCACCGAAGGTCACCATCTTTATTTCCAGGATGAGCACGGCGTTTGGGAGTCAGGCCACCTGGCAGGACAGGCGCTCATCAGCGACAGCATCGACCTCGCGTCACTGCGGGCGTCCGTCGCCGGAGCGCTTGCGCGCCCGCGCGACGCAGGCGGCAAGGTGGAACGTCGCCGGGGAGTGATGGGCTCGAAACGGGTTTTCATGGGCACGAGGGTGCCGCTCGAAACGGTCCGCCGATACCTTGCCGCCGGCAAGACAGAAGATGATGTCCTCGCCGCGTTCCCTAGCCTCACACCTGGCGACGTCGAGATTGCGCGGCAGATTGCCTCGTGAGGTTCTTCTGCGACAACGACGTCGATGTCGCAGTCGCGAGGATGCTGAGGCAGCGGCATCACGAGGTGTGGACTGCGGCCGACGCGGGCCTTCAGGCAGCGGGTGACGACGACCTGACGGTTTACGCCCAAGACAGCGATGCCGTTCTCCTGACCCACGATCTGGAGTTCAGCAGACGGCGACGTCATAACGTCACAGGCAAGCACATCCTGCTGCGCTGCAACGAGTGGGACGCCGCAGATCTCCTCGACCGCCATCTCGAGCAGATACTTCGACTGTTCTCGAGCTTCGACGACATCTACGCGGCCGTTTCCAAGAAGGGAATGGAGACGTCCCATCTGTGGGAGTAGCTCAGCCGATCGAGTAGGCCTGTCCGGCTCGGGCCATCTCACTCAGCTCGGGCGGCAGATCGTCGCCGGCCGCCAGCAGCCGGGGCAGAGTCTCGGGTTGCAGGGTGAGCGCCCGGAACGCCTCAGACGTCGTGACGTGGTGGTCGGGGCGGTGGACGACGGCGATCTCGTCGCCCGCCCGGATCGTGCCCGGTGTGACGACCGACAGGTATGCCCCTGACCTTCCGGCCCGCGTGAACGTCTTCAGCCAGCCCTTGACGGCCATGTGCTCGCGGAACCGGCCACACGGGATGCGCGGCCCGCTCACCTGAAGGACCACCTCGGGTCCCACCCGCCATCGTTCGCCGATGACGGCGTCGGAGACGACGAGGTCGCGCGTCGTCAGGTTCTCCCCGAACATGCCGTTCGGAAGCTCACGGCCCAGCACCCGTCCCCACTCGTCCAGCTCCTCGCGAGCAAAGGTATAGACGGCCTGACCGTCGCCGCCGTGATGCCGGTGGTCGCCGATCTCGTCACCCACGAGGCCGCTCCCGAGCCCGTGCGCCCGACTCCCGGGGTCACGGACCTGGATCGGCCCGTCGTGCGGGTGCTTGTCGATGGCGGTCGGCAGCAGCCTCGGGTTGGTGCGTGCCGTCACCCGGCCCAGGTTGACGGTCAACAGCGTGGGGTTCATGGAGTCACGGGCATCAGCCGACCCGGTCGACGAGCGAGGTGACCAGCGCGGTGAGGGCGGTCTTCGCGCTCGACTCCGGCAGCTCGCTGAGCAGAGCGACGGCCTCAGCGCCGACGGCCCTGGTCAGTTCGCGGGCCTGTTCGAGGGCCGCGTTGGTCCGCAGCAGGTCGAGGGCCTCAGTCAACCGGGCGTCGTCGCGAAGGTCCCCACCCAGCAGCTCACGCAGCCGCGCGTCCCGCGGGTCGGTCCCGGCCCGGGCATACAGGACCGCGAGGGTGGCCACCCCCTCGCGCAGGTCGGTGCCCGGCGTCTTGCCGGTCTCGATCCCGTCGGAGGCGATGTCGATGAGGTCGTCAGCCAGCTGGAAGGCGACGCCAAGGCGTTCGCCAAAGGCCGTGACGACGTCGACGGTCTCGGCGGAGCAGCCGGAGAACATGGCGCCGTAGCGCGCGGACGTCGCAATCAGGGCGCCCGCCTTGTCGGCAAGAACGCCGAGGTAGTACTCGACCGGATCTATCCCGGGCGGGCTCGGACGGTCGTCACGGATCTGCCCGGCACACAGGCGCACGAACGTGCGCGCCTGGATGAGGACGGCTTCGGCACCGAGCCCGGCCACGAGCTCGGACGCCTTGCCGAACAACAGGTCACCGATGAGGATCGCCGTGCTGTTGTCGTACTTCGCGTTGGCGCTCGGGACGCCCCTGCGCACGTCCGCCTCATCCATCACGTCGTCGTGGTACAGCGAGGCGAGGTGGGTCAGCTCGCAACCGGCGGCCGCCGCGACGACGTCGGGGTTGGGCCCGGTCCCCAGCTCCGCGGTCAGCAGCGTGAGCAGCGGGCGAACCCGTTTGCCACCCGCGTCGAACAGGTGCGCGGACGCGTCGGCGATCAGCGGGTCGTCGTAGTCCACCGTCGCGGTGATGAGCTCGTCGACCTGGGTGAGACCCTCCTGGAGACGCGTCGAGAGGCCCACCGAGATCCCCGGGATTGCCAGGACGGGCGGCGTGGTACTCATACCACCAGTGTCTCAGGGTCGGTCGAACGCGAACACCTCACCGCAGGAACTGAGCCGCGTTCTGGGCTAGCAGCAACAGCGACGCCGGGGCGACGCCTAGCACGAGGGTGAGCACGGCCCCCGTCCCGATCGAGACCTTCGTCATCATCGACGGGGTGACCACCCCCACCGACCCGGAGGATGCCTCGCTGAAGTACATCAGCACGATCACCCGCACGTAGACGAACACGGTGATGGCGCTGCACAGCAGACCGACGATGACGAGGATCGTCCCGGTCGTGCCGGAGCGCAGGGCCGGCTCGAAGACCGCGAACTTCGCGGTGAAACCCGAGGTCAGCGGTATGCCGGCGAAGGCCAGCAGCAGGAAGGCGAAGACTCCCGCGGTGAGGGGATGGCTTCGGCCGAGACCCGCCCACTGGGTCAGCCGGGTGGCTTCCGATGCGTTGTCCTTGTCGCGAACCAGCCCGACGATCCCGAACGCGGCGATCGTCATCAGTCCGTAGCAGACGAGGTAGAACATCACGCCGCTCACACCGGCCCGGTCGAACGCGAGGACGCCGACGAGGATGAACCCGGCGTGCGCGATGGACGAGTACGCCAGCATCCGCTTCATGTCCGTCTGGGTGACGGACAGGACGGCACCGACGATCATCGTGAGGATCGCGACCGCGCTGACCGCGGGAGCCCAGTCCCACCGGTCGGACTGGATGCCGACGTAGACCAGGCGCAGGATCGCGCCGAACGCGGCGAGCTTGGTCGCCGCGGCCATCCAGCCGGTCACGGGCGTCGGAGCACCCTCGTATGCGTCGGGTACCCACGCGTGGAACGGGGCGGCGCCGACCTTGAAGAGCAGGCCGATCGCCACGAGCAGGACCCCAGGGACGAGCAGGCCGTTGAGCGCCGTCCCACCGGTCGGGATGGCGTCGGCAATGTCCGGCAGGTAGACCGAGCCGGAGTAGCCGAACAGCAGAGCCGTGCCGAAGAGGAAGAACGCCGACGAGAAAGCGCCGAGCAGGAAGTACTTAAGGGACGCCTCCTGAGAGAGCAGCCGACGGCGGCGAGCCAGCCCGGTGAGGATATAGAGCGGGAGCGACAGCACCTCGAGAGCGATGAACATCGTCAGCAGGTCACCGGCGGCTGGGAAGAGCATCATGCCCCCGACCGCGAACAGGGCGAGCGGGAAGACCTCGGAGGTCATCATCCCGGCGCGCAGCGCTTGGGCCTCCTGCGTCGAGCCCGGGGCCGCCGAACCCATAGGGGTGAACGCGTCGGCGCCGACCCCGCCCAGCCGCTCGGCCATGTTGAGGATGCTCATGAAGGAGAGCAGCAGCACCGCACCCTGCAGGAAGAGAGCCGGCCCGTCGATGACGACGGCACCCTTGATCGCTCCGCCCACCCCGGCAACCCCGGCGGTCGCGGTCTGGTGGTTCACCGCGACCAGGACGACGGCGAGGAAGGCGCCGACCAAGGCGACGAGGGCCAGCCCGACCTGCAGCGCATACCGACGTCGGCGAGGAGCGAAGGCCTCGATGAGCACCCCGATGACCGCAGCCCCGAACACGATGAGCATCGGGAGCACCGCCGCGTAGTCGATGCTGGCCTGGGTGAACACGGCGGGAGCCACAGCGGTCACTTCGCGCTCCCTTCGGCGACGCTCACGGGGACGACCGGCGCAGGGTCGGTGACGCCGACGTGCTGCAGGGTCACCGAAACGGCGGGGTTGATGATGTCGAGAGCAGGCTTGGGGTAGAAGCCCAGGACGAGGAACAGAGCGATCAGCGGGGCGACGACCCACCGTTCCCGGCCGCTGAGGTCGGGGGTCCCGGCGGCGCTCTCCGGCGGCGGTCCCGTCATCATCCGCCTGTACATCAACAAGATGTAGAGGGCCGCGAGAATGATCCCGATCGTCGCGATCACGGCAGCCACGGGATATCGCTGGAACGTCCCCACCAGGGTGAGGAACTCCGCGACGAACGCTCCGAGGCCCGGAAGGGCCAGACCGGACAGGCCAGCGACGAGCCACGCGCCGGCAAGCAGTGGCGTGACCCGCTGCCACCCGCCGAAGTCGGCGATCTTCTTGCTGCCACGGCGTTTGACGAGCATGCCGGCGAACAGGAACAGGGCAGCCGTGGTGAACCCATGGTTGACCATGTAGAGCGTCGACCCGGCGAATCCGGTGGTCGTCATGGCGAAGATGCCGAGGACGATGAAGCCGAAGTGGCTGATCGAGGTGTAGGCGATGAGCCGCATGACGTCGGTCTGCCCGATGGCCAGCAGCGCCCCGTAGAGCACCGAGATCACCGCGAGCGTGATGACGACGGGCGTGGCCCACTTGCTGGCCTCAGGGAACAGCTGCAGGCAGAACCGGATCATCCCGTAGGTGCCGACCTTGTCGAGCACGCCCACCAGCAGGGTGGCCGTGGCGGGGGTCGACTCGGTCGCAGCGTCGGGCAGCCAGGTGTGGAACGGCACCATCGGGGCCTTGACCATGAAGGCGAAGAAGAACCCGAGGAAGAGCAGCCGGCCGGTGGTCGGGTCAAGAGCCAGCCCGGTGAGCTTCTCGACGAGGAACCCGTCCGACCCGCCGGGTCCTTGCGTATAGAGGCCGATGACGGACGCCAGCATGATCAGACCGCCGACGAGCGAGAAGATGAGGAACTTCACCGCAGCGTACTGCCGGCGCGGCCCGCCGTACTGGCCGATGAGGAAGTAGACCGGGATGAGCATGGCCTCGAAGAACACGTAGAACAGGAAGACGTCGGTGGCCGCGAAGACGCCCACCATGAACGTCTCGAGGACGAGCATGAGGGCGAAGTAGTTCTTCTCACCGCCGTCGCCGGAAGGCAGGTCGTGCCAGGCGGCGATCAGGCAGATCGGCGTGAGCGCCAGCGACATAAGGATCAGGGCGAGCGCGATCCCGTCGACCCCGAGTGCGTAGCTGACCCCGAACTGGGGGATCCAGGAATGCTGCTCCGCCAGCTTGAACTGTCCGGTGGAGCTCTGCCCGACGTAGGCCACGGTGGCGGCAACACCGAGGACGAGTGTCACCAACGAGAAGCCGAGGGCTACCTGCTTGGCGCGGGCCGCGGCTCTGGCCGGAAGCAGCCAGACAACAACGGCCCCGATCAGGGGAACCGCACCGAGGACGGTGAGCCAGGGGAACTGGTTCATCCCTGCATCACCCACAGCACGCCGAGCAGGACGACCACGCCGGCCAGCATCGTCAGCGCGTAGGAGCGGGCATACCCGTTCTGGATGCGTCGCCATCGGCTCGACAGCCCGCCGACCAGCCGTCCGACACCGGTCGCGGCCCCGTCGACGCCCGCGCTGTCGGCGAAGACGAGCGAGCGCGTCAGGTGAATGCCGGGGCGCATGAGCAGGGCCTCGTTGACCTGGTCCTGGTAGAGGTCGAGGCGAGCCCCCTGGGTGAGGAGGTTGCCGACCGGGGCAGTCTGTGGGACCTCATCCCGCAGGTAGCGCATCCACGCCAACCCGGCGCCGGCGGCGACCAGCACCAGCGTGAGCGTGGTGATGGCGAGGGGAGCCAGAACCGGTTGGTGGTCCTCGACAGCGCCGACGACCGGCTCGAGCCAGCTCTGGATGACACCGGTGGGCACGAGGATGGCGCCGAGCGCGGCCGAACCGACCGCGAGGATCATCATCGGCACGGTCATGGTCAGCGGCGACTCGTGCGGGTGCACGTCGTCGGTCCAGCGCTTCTTGCCCAGGAACGTCATGAAGTAGAGCCGGGACATGTAGAACGCGGTGATCCCGGCGCCGATGAGCGCGGCCAGCCCAAAGATCCAGGGCCGAGCGCCATCTCCGACGAAGGCCGCCTCGATGATCTTGTCCTTGGTCCAGAAGCCGGACAGCAGGGGGAACCCGATGATCGCCAGCCACCCGAGCCCGAAGGTGACGGCCGTGATCCGCATCGCGAACCACAACGCTCCGAACCGGCGCATGTTGACCTGGTCGTTCATCCCGTGCATGACGGAGCCGGCACCGAGGAACATCCCGGCCTTGAAGAACCCGTGCGTCAGCAGGTGGGCGATGGCGAACGCATACCCGACCGGCCCGAGTCCGGCGGCCAGCATCATGTAACCGATCTGGCTCATCGTCGAGGCCGCGAGCGCCTTCTTCAGGTCGTCCTTGGCGCAGCCGACGATCGCCCCGAACAACAAGGTGATCGCACCGACGATGACGACGAACAGCTGGGCCGTCGGGGCCGCGTCGAAGATGGCGTGGCTGCGCACCACGAGGTAGACACCGGCGGTGACCATGGTCGCCGCGTGGATCAGGGCCGATACCGGCGTCGGGCCGGCCATGGCGTCGCCGAGCCAGCTCTGCAACGGGAACTGGGCGGACTTGCCGCAGGCACCGAGCAGCAGGAAGAGCCCCATCGCCGTCAGCGCCCCCTGGCTGGCCTGTCCCACACCGGCGTTCACCGTTGCGAAGTCGACCTTGCCGAACTGGAAGAACATGATCATGATCGCGACCGACAGCCCGAGGTCGCCGACACGGTTGGCGACGAACGCCTTGTTGGCGGCCGTCGCATACGCCGGGTTGTAGTTCCAGAACCCGATGAGCAGCCACGAGGCGAGGCCGACGCCTTCCCAGCCGACGTAGAGCAGCAGGTAGGAGTCGGCGAGCACCAACAGCAGCATCGCCGCGACGAACAGGTTGAGGTAGGCGAAGAAGCGCCGCTTTTCAGGGTCGTGCGCCATGTAGCCGAGGGAGTAGACGTGGATCAGGGACCCGACGAACGTGATGAGCAGGACGAACGACATCGACAGCGGGTCGATCAACAGGCCCGCGCTCAGCTGGAACTGGCCCGCGGGAAGCCAGTCGAACAGGTGGACGCCCATGGCCCGCGCCTGCGGGCTGCGCCCGACCATCGACAGCACCACGAGCAGCCCGATGAAGAACGACCCCCACGACAGGAAAACAGCGAGCAGCGGCCCGAACCTGTCGGTGCGTCGACCCCCGATGAGCAGCACCGCGGCGCCGAGAGCCGGCAAGAGGACGAGCAACCACGCGTATGCCGTGATGCCGGTAGCGGCCGTAGCCGCCCCTTCGGCGTTGGGCAGGCCGGCCAGGGTCAGCACAGTCGGGTCCTCACAGCTTCAGGAGGTTGGCGTTGTCGACCGAGGCCGAGCGGCGCGCACGGAAGATGGCCATGATGATGGCCAGGCCCACGACGACCTCGGCGGCCGCGACGACCATGACGAACAGGGCGATGACCTGCCCGTCGATCGTCCCCTGCACCCGGGCGAAGGTGACGAAGGCGAGGTTCGTCGCGTTGAGCATCAGCTCGACACCCATGAAGGCGATGATCGCGTTGCGGCGCAGCAGCACGGCGGCGGCCCCGATCGCGAACAGGATCGTGGCGAGGTAGATGTAGTGGACGAGGTTCACCGCGTCGAACCCTCCTCGATCTCGCTCTCGATGGCCTGCTCGACGGCGCTGTAGCGCCCTGGGGTGGTGACCTGGTCACGCGACTTGAGCACGCGGGAGACGGACAGCTCGGTGGGCGAACCGTCCGGCAGCAGCGCTGGGGTGTCGACGGCGTTGTGACGCGCGTAGACACCGGGTGCCGGTAGGCCAGCGACGTACTGGTTCTCTCGGACCCGGCGCTGCGACCAGGCCTTCTGGGAGCGCTTCTCGCCGAGCCGCTCACGGTGGGCCAGCACCATCGCCGCCATCGCGGCGGTGATGAGGAGGGCGGAGGTGAGCTCGAACGCCCAGACGTACTTGCCGAACACGAGGTTCGCGACCCCGCTGACATTGCCGGGGTCCGCGTTGGCGGCGTCGAGGAACTTCGGCGTCGGGAGCGTGATCGAGCCAAGCGCGAACAACATCACCAGGGCCAGGCCCAGGGTGAGCACGATCGCGGCCACCTTCTGGCCGCGGATCGTCTCCACCAGCGAGTCGGAGGAGTCGACGCCGACGAGCATGAGCACGAAGAGGAAGAACATCACGACCGCGCCGGTGTAGACGAAGACCTGGACGACGCCGAGGAACTCCGCCTGCTGCACGATGTAGAGAACGCCCAGGTTGACCATGACGAACGCCACGCACAGGGCGGCGTGGACCGCCTTGCGAGCGACGAGCAGCCCGAACGCGGCGATGACCATCAGTGGCCCGAGGATCCAGAAGATGACCGCCTCACCCGTGGACGTCACGGGGCACCCCCTGTCGACGAGACCGGTGAGTTGACGGAACCGGTCTGCAGGGGGCCGCCGGCGTGCTCCGTCGGTGTGGGTCCACGCGTACCAGTGTTCCCGAGACCCACGGCCTCCTGCGTGACGTCACCGGCCGTGCCGTCCAGATCCTCATTCTGACGACGGTGCGACAGCACCCACTCCTCCTGCTCCGCCGTCGAGCGGGTGACCTTGCCCTGGTAGTAGTCGCGTTCCTCCATGCCGTCGACCATCGGGTGCGGCGCCGGCAGCATCCCGTCCTGCATCGGTCCGAGGAGCTGGTCCTTGGTGAAGATCAGGTCGGCGCGGTTGTTGTCGGCGAGCTCGTAGAAGTTCGTCATCGTCAGCGCACGAGTCGGGCAGGCCTCGATGCACAGCCCGCAGAAGATGCACCGCAGGTAGTTGATCTGGTAGACGCGGCCGAACCGCTCCCCTGGTGAGAACCGGCCGGTGCCGCCCTCGCTGTCGTCGTTCTGGGCGCCCTCGACGAGGATGGCGTCCGCCGGGCAGGCCCACGCGCACAGCTCGCACCCGATGCATTTCTCGAGACCGTCGGGATGCCGGTTGAGCTGGTGACGGCCGTGGAACCGAGCCTCGGTGGGGCGTTTCTCCTCGGGGTACTCCTCCGTCATCACCTTGCGGAACATCGTGGCGAAGGTGACGCCAAAACCCGCCACCGGAGCGAACAGGTCCTTGAAGAAGCTCTCCTGCACCTCCGGCGAGCTCGCCCCCGCACCAGGCGTACTGGGCGTGCTGCGAGTACTGGGCGCTTTGGACGTGCTGACGTTGGTCCGGGGTGGGACTCGCTTGGCCGGCGGCGTCGCCGGAGCCGGCTGCTGCTCCGGGATCTCCGGAGTGCCAGCACCGCTCTGGCGCTCAGTCATGGGCGTCCTCCTCGATGGTGGTCGTGCTGCCGACGGGGACGGCACGACGGGCTGGCTCTTTCAGGGTCTGACCGGGCAACGGCGGAACAGGGTATCCACCCGCGAAGGGGTCCACCTCGCGGGGCATGCGCGGCGAGCTCTCGGCGTCTTCCTTCTCGGCTCGACGGGTGTCGTAGACCCACGACGCGGCGAGCGCCAGCACGGCCACGACCCCGACCGCAGCAAGGGTGATGGTGGGGAAGTTACGCCCGGCGATGGTCACGACCGAGTCGCCGAGCCAGCCGTTCTGGGACCCGCGGATGAATGACACGACGACGACCCAGACCAGTGTGACCGGGATGAGGAACTTCCACCCGAAGCGCATGAACTGGTCGTAACGCACCCGGGGGAGCGATCCGCGCAGCCACACGAAGAAGAACATGAACGACCACAGCTTGGCGGTGAACCAGAGCACGCCCCACCAGCCGCCACTGAACATGTTGTCGTTGATGAGCGAGATCAGCGGCGGTGCCTGCCAGCCGCCGAGGAACATCGTCGTGGCCAGCGCCGCGACCGTGAACATGTTGACGTACTCGCCGAGGTAGAACATGGCGAACCGCATCGAGCCGTACTCGGTGTGGAACCCGCCCGTCAACTCGCCCTCACCCTCGGCGAGGTCGAACGGGAGCCGGTTGGTCTCTCCGACCATCGTGATGATGTAGACGGCGAAGGAGAAGAAGGCGGGGATGAGGTACCAGACCGACGACTGTCCGAAGACGATCTGCGAGGTGGACATCGAGCCGCTGTAGATGAAGACGGCCACGAGCGACAACCCCATGGCGATCTCGTAGGAGATCACCTGGGCGGTGGCACGCAGTCCACCGAGCAGCGGGTAGGTCGAGCCGGACGACCAGCCGGCCAGGATGATCCCGTAGACGCCAACGGAGGCGACGGCGAGCACCAGCAGCACCGCAACCGGGAAGTCGGCGAGCTGCAACGGCGTCATGTTGCCGAATATCGACGCCTTGTCACCCATCGGGATGATGGCGAACGACACGAACGCCATGGTGGCGGCCAGGATCGGCGCCAGAGTGAAGATGAGCTTGTCGGCGGCAGCCGGGGTGACATCCTCCTTGAGCATCGACTTCGCACCGTCGGCGAGGGTCTGCAGCAGACCGAACGGGCCGGCGCGGTTGGGGCCGGGGCGCTGCTGCATCCGGCCGATGACGCGCCGCTCGAACCAGATCACCAGCAGGGTGCTGAGCAACAGGTAGACGAAGATCAGCAGGGCCTTGATCAGGGACAGCCACCACGGGGTGGTGGAGAAGTCGGTGCGAGGGTTGTCGATCATCGGCAGTGCCAGGGCCGGTATGCCGCCCGCCTGCACCAGAGCGCCGCTCATCATCACTGCCGCCCACCTTCCAGATCGTGCTCGTGGTCGTGATCGAGGTGGTGCTCGAGGGCAATGGCGTCGGCGTCGGCGTCGGCCAGGCCCACCGCCACCCGGGCACCGGACTCGGCACCCAGCATGCTGCGCACCGCGCAGCCGATGCTGTTGGTCGGCAGCCACACGACACCGTCGACGAGGTCGGGGGTGCGCAGCAGCGGCAGCGTGACCGACCCGTGCTCGGTGGACACCGTGACGAGGTCGCCGTCAGCGGCGCTGACGCGCTCAGCACCGGCAATGTTGAGGCGGACCACGGCGCGCGGAGCCGTGCCGGCCAGGAACGGCTCACCGTCCTGCAGGCGTCCGGCGTCGAGCAGGCTCGCCCAGGTGGCCAGCAGGAATGCGCCGTCTGCTCCTCGGGTGTCCGGGGTCACCTCGGTCGCCTCGGTCGCCACCATCGCCACCGTCGCCACCGTCGCCTCGGTCGCCACCGTGACGTCGTGCCTCCCCGTCCAGGCGCCCAGCCGCTGGAACTGCTCGTGTACCTGCTCCTGGGTCCGGGTCTCGAGGAAGCTGCCGAGCTCGGCGGCCAGCATGTCGAGGACCCGGTGGTCGCTCATCGCGTTGCTGTCGAGGGCGTCGTGGAACGGCCGCACGCGCCCCTCCCAGTTGACGAACGCGCCCACCTTCTCGGCATGCGCGGCCACGGGCAGGACGACGTCAGCGACCTCGGTGACGGCCGACTGGCGGATCTCCAGGGAGACGACGAACGTCTTGGCGAGCGCCTCCTCGACGTCCTGGCTCGCAAGGTCGGCCGGGTCGACGCCACCGACCACGAGCGCGTCGATGTCGCCGTTGCAGGCGGCCCGCAGGATCCCCGCCGTGTCGCGCGCAGGTGCGTCGGGCAGACCGACGACGTCCCAGGCCTCGGCGACCTCCGCCCGGGCCCCGGGGTGGGTGGTGGGGCGGCCACCGGGAAGCAGTGCGCCCAGGGCACCGGCCTCGAGGGCACCTCGCTCACCGGCCCGCCGGGGGATCCAGGCGAGTGCAGCTCCGGTCTCGGCCGCGAGTGCGGCCGCCGCGGTGAGGGCACCGGGCACGATGGCCAGCCGCTCCCCGACCAGGATGACCCCACCGTCGCGCAGCGCCTCGTGAGCGCCGGACCCGGCCCGCGTGGCGCCGAGCTCGCGCAGGATCGCGGCCTCGCGCCCGGGTGCGGCTGGCAGGAGGGTGCCCAGCATCTTGTCGAGTCCCCGCGTGCGGAAGGGCGCGACCGCATACACCGAGGTGGTGCCGGCCCGGACGGCTTTGCGCAACCGCAGGAAGACGATCGGAGACTCGTCCTCGGGCTCGAAGCCGACCAGCAGCACGGCCTTGGCGTGTTCGAGATCGGTGTAGGTCACCGCTCCCCCCTCCGGACCGGTCGCGACGACGTGCCGGGCCAGGAAGTCGACCTCCTCGGCGGAGTGCGGACGGGCACGGAAGTCGACGTCGTTGGTATGCAACGCGACTCGGGCAAACTTGCCATAGGCGTAGGCGTCCTCGACGGACACTCGACCGCCGACGAGCACCCCTGCAGCACGGGAGCGACGCAGCCCGGCGGCTGCGGCTTCGAGCGCTTCGGGCCACCCTGCCGCCCGCAGCTCACCGTCCTCACCACGCACCAACGGAACCTCAAGGCGGTCGGCGAGCGTGGCGTACTGGAAGGCCCACCGGCCCTTGTCGCAGTTCCACTCCTCGTTGACGGCCGTGTCGGTCGCGGCCATCCGCCGGAGCACGACACCGCGGCGGTGGTCGGTGCGGATCGCGCAACCAGAGGCGCAGTGCTCGCAGACGCTCGGCGTGGAGACCAGGTCGAAGGGCCGCGAGCGGAACCGGTAGGCCGCACCGGTGAGCGCCCCAACCGGGCAGATCTGCACGGTGTTGCCGGAGAAGTACGACTCGAACGGCTGGTCCTGGTAGATCCCGACCTGCTGGAGCGCGCCTCGCTCGACGAGAGCGATGAACGGGTCCCCGGCGATCTGGTCGGAGAAGCGGGTGCAGCGCGCACACAGGACGCAGCGCTCGCGGTCGAGCAGCACCTGGCTGGAGATGTTGATCGGCTTGGGGTAGGTGCGCTTGATGTCCTGGAACCGCGAGACAGCGCGGCCGTTGCTCATTGCCTGGTTCTGTAGCGGGCACTCGCCGCCCTTGTCGCAGACGGGGCAGTCGAGCGGGTGGTTGATGAGCAGGAACTCCATCTGCCCGTGCTGGGCCTTGTCGGCGACAGCCGAGGTGAGCTGGGTGTTGACCTTCATCCCCTCGGACACGGTGATCGTGCACGACGCCTGTGGCTTGGGCATCGGACGCATCGACCCGTCGGGGCCCGGCGTGGCGATCTCGACGAGGCACTGCCGGCAGGCTCCGACCGGTTCGAGGAGCGGGTGGTCGCAGAATCTCGGGATCTGGACGCCGATCCCCTCGGCCGCCCGGATCACCAGGGTGCCCTTGGGGACCGAGACCTCGACGCCGTCCACCGTGAGCGTGATGACGTCTGTGTGGTGGGTGACCTTGGGTGGTGTGGCGTTGCTGCCGCTGCTCACCGCGTTGCCGCCGGCAGCGGGGCTGCTCAGCGGCGTGCCAGCGACAGAGGTGCCCGCAGAGGTGCCCTGAGATGCACCGGGTGAGGTGGGTGTGGTGGTCATGCCGACGCCGACTCCTTCTGGCTCGCGAAGAGCGACGAGGCGTCCCGGTCGAACGGACAGCCACCGTGGGTCAGGTGGGCGACGTACTCGTCCCGGAAGTACTCGATGCTGCTGGTGATCGGCGAGGTCGCACCGTCGGCGAGAGCGCAGAACGAACGGCCGAGGATGTTGTCGCAGATGTCCAGCAGCTTGTCGAGGTCGGCTTCGCTGCCCTCACCGTGCTCGAGCCGCTCGAGGATCTGCGCGAGCCACCAGGTGCCCTCTCGGCACGGCGTGCACTTGCCGCACGACTCGTGCTTGTAGAAGTCGGTCCACCGCTCCACCGCTCGGACCACACAGGTGGTCTCGTCGAAGATCTGCAGCGCCCGCGTGCCGAGCATCGACCCGGCGGCGCCCACCGACTCGAAGTCCAGCGGGACGTCGAGGTGCTTGTCGGTGAACAGCGGGGTCGAGGAACCACCGGGGGTCCAGAACTTCAGCTTCTTCTGCGGGTCGCGCATCCCGCCGGCGAGGTCGAGCAGCTCGCGCAGCGTGATGCCCAGCGGGGCCTCGAACTGACCGGGGTTCTTCACGTGTCCGGACAGGCTGAAGATGCCGAAACCCGTCGACTTCTCGGTGCCCATAGCCTTGAACCAGTCCGCGCCGTGCAGCAGCATCGGCGGGACCGACGCGATGCTCTCGACGTTGTTGACGACGGTCGGGCGGGCATACAGGCCCGCGACGGCGGGGAACGGCGGCTTGAGCCGAGGCTGGCCCCGGCGGCCCTCGAGCGAGTCGAGCAGGGCGGTCTCCTCGCCACAGATGTAGGCGCCCGCGCCGGCGTGCACCGTGACCTCGAGGTCGAACCCGGTGCCGAGGATGTTCTTGCCGAGATAACCCGCGGCGTATGCCTCCTCGACCGCTGACAGCAGCCGACGGTAGACGTGCAGCAGCTCACCGCGCAGGTAGATGAACGCGTGGTTGCAGCCGATGGCGAACGACGTGATCGCCACTCCCTCGATGAGGAAGTGGGGCGTCGCCAACATCAACGGCGTGTCCTTGCAGGTGCCCGGCTCCGACTCGTCCGCGTTCACCACGAGATAGCGCGGTCCACCGTCCGGCGGCGGGAGAAAGCTCCACTTGAGCCCGGTCGGGAACCCTGCCCCACCACGGCCGCGAAGTCCGGAGTCCTTGGTCATCGAGACCAGGTCGGCAGCGGGCATCTCGACGGCGCGGCGCAGGGCCTGATAGCCCTCGTTCTCCTCGTAGGTCGCCAGGGTCCAGGACCGGTCGTGGTCCCAGAACTTGGTGAGGATCGGGGTCAGCGGGATGGTCATGCGTCGCCCTTGTCTGCCGTGGCGTCACCTGCGGGCTGGTCGCCGGGGTGGGTTTCGGGGTCGTTGCTCGGGGTGTCCGTCGACGAGGTCAACCCGGGGGTCAGCCCCGTCTGGCTCTCGGCCGCGGGGCTGGCGTCAGGGGCGTGCTCCTCCTCCGGTCGACCGGACGGAGCCTCCCAGCCTCGCTCGTGCGCGATCCGCAGACCCAGGATCGACGCAGGTCCGGCACCGACGCCCTCGTCGGCCCGACCGTCCGTGAACCCGGCGAGGACGCGAGACATCTGTTTGAAGGTGCAGACGGAGTCGGCCCCGCGGGTGGGCCGGACCACCCTGCCCGCGCGTAGGTCGTCGACGAGCTGGTTGGTCGATGCGATCGTCTGGTTGTCGAAGAACTCCCAGTTGGCCATGACCACCGGGGCGTAGTCGCAGGCCGCGTTGCACTCGACTCGCTCGAGCGTGACCTTGCCGTCGGGTGTCGTCTCGTCGTGGCCGATGCCGAGGTGCTCGGAGACGGCCTCCCAGATCTGGTCACCGCCCATGATCGCGCACAGGGTGTTGGTGCACACGCCGACGGTGAACTCGCCGTTGGGGTGCCGCTTGTACTGCGTGTAGAACGTCGAGACGCCACTGACCTCGGCCGTCTCGAGGTCGAGCTTGTCGGCGCAGAACGTGATTCCCCGGCCGGCGATATAGCCGTCGACGCTCTGAACCAGGTGCAGCAGCGGCAGGAGAGCGGAACGAGGTTCGGGGTAACGCGCGATCACGAGGTCGGCGTCGGCGTGCAGCTGGTCGAGCACCTCACTGGGGTAGGGCGCGCGGCTCTGGTCTGACACGAGGAAGTGGCCGGACGCACCCGAGCCCGCAGTGACGTAGTCGTACGTGTAGCCCGCAGCGTGATCGGCGTGATCGGCGTGATCGGCGTGGTCAGCGTGGTGAGTGGACATCAGCGGTCGACACCTCCCATCACGGGGTCGATCGAGGCGACGGCCACGATGACGTCGCCGAGCTGGCCGCCCTCGCACATCGCCGCGACGGCCTGCAGGTTGTTGAACGACGGGTCGCGGAAGTGAGCCCGGTAAGGGCGGGTGCCGCCGTCCGAGACGGCGTGACACCCCAGCTCGCCCTTGGCGCTCTCGACCGCGACGTAGGCCTGGCCCGGTGGAACTCGGAACCCCTCGGTGACCAGCTTGAAGTGATGGATGAGGGACTCCATCGACTCGCCCATGATCTCGCGGATGTGGTCGAGGCTGTTGCCCATGCCGTCGCCGCCGATGGCCAGCTGGGCCGGCCAGGCGATCTTCTTGTCGGCCACCATCACCGGCGCACCTACGGGGTCCGCCTGGAGGCGGTCGGTGGCCTGCTCGATGATCCGCAACGACTGGTACATCTCGTCGATCCGGTTGCGCAGCCGGGCATACGCATCACTCGTGTCACGGGTGATGACCTCGAAGTCATATGTCTCGTAGCCGCAGTACGGCGACTCTTTGCGTAGGTCGTGCGGCAGGCCCGCCGCACGAAGGATCGGCCCGGTGACGCCGAGCGCGATGCAGCCGGTGAGGTCGAGGAAACCGACCCCCACCAGGCGGCCCTTGACGATGGGGTTCTCGTTGAGCAGGCTCTCGAGCTCACCGAGCCCGCGTCGCAGCATGGGCATCGTGTCCCGGATCCGGTCGTACACCCCGCGCGGCAGGTCCTGGGCGACACCGCCGGGGCGGATGAAGGCGTTGTTCATCCGCAGCCCGGTGATCATCTCGATGATCGACATGATGCGTTCGCGCTCGCGGAACCCGACCGTCATGACCGTCGTCGCACCCAGCTCAAGTCCCCCGGTCGCCAGCGCGACGAGGTGGGAGCTGATCCGGGTCAGCTCCATCATCAGGACGCGGATCGTCGACGCGCGCTCCGGAATCTGCTCGGTGATGCCCAGCAGCTTCTCGACGGCCAGGCAGTAGGCCGTCTCCTGGAACATCGGCGTGAGGTAGTCCATCCGGGTGCAGAACGTCACCCCCTGCGTCCAGTTGCGGTACTCCATGTTCTTCTCGATGCCGGTGTGCAGGTAGCCGATCCCCGCCCGGGTCTCGGTGACCGTCTCTCCGTCGAGCTCGAGGATCAAGCGCAGCACCCCATGGGTGGAGGGGTGCTGGGGACCCATGTTGACGACGATGCGCTCCTCGTGCAGCGCCGACGCCTCGTCGACCATCTCGTCCCAGTCGCCACCGGACGCGTTGAAGACCGTCGCCCCTTCCGCGAACGTCTCATCAGCCGTGGAGGTGGCGTAGGGGTCGCCCTGACGCGTGCGACTCGTCTGGTCGGCTGAGCTGGTGGTGGTCATCAGTTGTAGCTCCTGCGCTGGTCCGGCGGCGGTATCGTCGCGCCCTTGTACTCCACGGGAATGCCACCGAGCGGGTAGTCCTTGCGCTGCGGGTGGCCCGGCCAGTCGTCCGGCATGAGGATGCGCGTCAGCGCCGGATGGCCGTCGAACTGGATGCCGAACATGTCCCACGTCTCGCGCTCGTGCCAGTCGTTCGCCGGGTAGACGGCCACGATCGAGGGAATGTGCGGGTCGCTGTCCGGGCAGGTGACCTCGACGCGGATGCGCCTGCTGCCGTTGGTGATCGAGAGCAGGGGGTAGACCGCGTGGAGCTCGCGACCCTCCTCGTGCGGGTAGTGGACCCCCGAAACGCCCAGGCACATCTCGAACCGCAGGTCCGGCTCGTCGCGCAGCATCCGAGCCACAACCGGAAGGTGCTGGCGCCGAACGAAGATCGTCATCTCACCACGGTCGATCGTCACCCGCTCGACAGCCTCGGACCACGAGGCCGCGCCGCCGACGAGGGAACGCTCCAAGGCATCGGCGACCTCGTCGAAGAACCCGCCGTAGGGCCGTTGGGAGGCACCAGGCAGCAGGATCGGCGCCCGCAGGCCGCCGTACCCGCTCGTGTCCTGCCCGAAGGACGCCCCGAACATGCCACGACGCTCGCCGATGACGACGGGGTCGGGAACGCCGCCTGGCGCGGCCGGCAGGTTGGCGGTGTACTGCTCCGCCTGCTCCTGGGGCTCCTGGGTCCCCTGGCGCCCGGGGGTCGACTCGGAGGCGGCCTTCTCGGTCACGCCAGCAGACCCTTCATCGCGTGTGTCGGCGCAGAGTTGAGGGCGGCGGTCTCGGCCGCCCGCGCGGCGGCGACGCGGTTGACGCCCAGAGGCATCGCCTGGATCTGCTCGTGGAGCGTGATGATCGCGTTGAGCAGCATCTCCGGGCGGGGCGGGCACCCGGGGAGGTAGACATCGACGGGGATGATGTGGTCGACGCCCTGCACGATCGCGTAGTTGTTGAACATCCCGCCCGAGCTGGCGCAGACACCCATCGAGATGACCCATTTGGGGTTGGGCATCTGGTCGTAGACCTGGCGGACGACCGGCGCCATCTTCTGGCTGACCCTGCCGGCCACGATCATCAGGTCGGCCTGGCGGGGCGTTGCCGAGAACCGCTCCATCCCGAACCGCGCGATGTCGTAGTCCGGCGTGCCGACGGCCATCATCTCGATGGCGCAGCAGGCCAGCCCGAACGTCGCCGGCCACATCGAGCTCTTGCGCATGTAGCCCGCAAGGCCCTCGACGGTGGTCAGCAGAAAGCCGGCTGGCAGCTTCTCCTCGATACCCATGGCTGATGCCCTCCTAGTCCCACTCGAGGCCGCCCCGACGCCAGACATAGGCGTAGGCGACGAAAACGGTGATGATGAACAGGACCATCTCCACGAGCGCGAAGAGTCCCAACGAGTTGAACGCGACGGCGAAGGGGTAGAGGAAGATGCTCTCGACGTCGAAGATGATGAACAGCATCGCCACGAGGTAGTACTTGATCGGGATGCGCCCGCCGCCCTCCGGGTGCGGCGTCGGCTGGATGCCGCACTCGTATGCCTCCATCTTGGCCCGGTTGTAGCGCTTCGGCCCGACGACGAGGCTGGTGCCCACCGACAGCACGGCGAACCCGAACCCGAGGGCCAGGAGGAACAGCAGCGGAATGTACGGGTTAGTCATCCGGCATACCCCTCGTGGCGCAGCGTGGTGTGGCGTTCCGTCAGGACTCTGCCCATCCTAGGCACCAGTGCGCGTGCGCGGCCGTCAGGCATCGGGCGCCATCTGGGACAGGGCGTGGATCAGCCGGTCGTCGGCCCGGCCGCCGTGCCCTTCGGGCAGGTTGGCCATGACCTTGAGCAGGAACCTCATCAGCGTCGTGCGGGGCAGGCCGTACTTCGTCGCGAGCCGCATGACCTCGGGGTGTCCGATCGCGTGGGCGAACCACCGTCCGAGGGTGAAGTAGCCGCCGAACGTGTCCTTCATGGCGGCGGGATAGCCCGCGAGCACCCGCTCCCGCGCCGCCCCCGTGGGGCGTCCGAGCGCCTGGGCGACGACCTCGGCGCCGATGCGGGCCGCCTCGAGGGCGTAGTCGATGCCCTCGCCGTTGAAGGGGTTGACCATGCCGCCCGAGTCACCGACGAGCAGCAGGCCGTCGGCGTACAACGGCGTGCGGTTGAAGCCCATCGGCAGCGCGGCACCGCGGATCGGACCGGCCGAGGCGTCGTGCTCGAGGTGCCAGTCGGGGTTGATGTCCTCGACCCAGCGCCGCATGACGTCCTTGAAGTCGGTCTTGCGGAAGGCCGAGGTCGTGTCGAGGGTGCCGAGCCCGACGTTGGTGCGGCCGTTCTCGAGAGGGAAGAGCCAGCCGTAGCCGGGCATGAGGATGCGCTTGCCGGAGTCGTCGCGGGTCCACAGCTCGAGGTGCGACTCCATGTAGTCGTCGCGGCGAGGGGTCGTGTAGTAGGCCCGCACGGCGACCCCCATCACGCGGTCGTCGCGCTTCGGCCGCCCGACGGCCGTGGCGAGACGCGACGACACCCCGTCGCTCGCGATCACGACGGGAGCGCGGTAGGTCACCGTGTCACCGGTGTCGCGGCCGGACTCGTCGAGGCGCTTGGCGGTGACTCCGGCGACTCGTCCCGACCCGTCGCGCAGCGGGCCGGTGACGCTCGTCCGCTCGTGGAGGAGGGCACCCTTGCGCTCGGCGTGCCGGGCGAGGGTCTCGTCGAACTGGCTGCGAGTGCGGACCAGACCGTAGGAGGGGAAGGAGTCGGTCTGCGGCCAGTCGAGCTGGAGGGTGTGGCCGCCGCCCTTGATGCGCAGTCCCTGCGTGCGCTGCCAGCCCGTCGTGTCCACGCCCAGCGACAGCAGCTCCTTGGTGGCACGGGGGGTGAGGCCGTCACCGCAGATCTTGTCGCGGGGGAAGGGTGCCTTCTCCAAGATCAGGACTTCGAGGCCGTGGTCGGCGAGATAGGCGGCGGTCGCGCTACCACCGGGACCGGCACCGACGACGATGACGTCGGCCGACCGGGTGGAACCCGGGGCCGCCCTATCGGCCGTATCGGCCGTATCAGCCGTATCGGCACGGTCGGTGCTCATGGCGCTCATTCTCTCGCCCGTCTGCCTGCTTGTGAAGATCTTCACGAACTCGGCTGTCAGCGTATGCCGGGCTGGTGGGGCTTGTCAGATCAGGGTCGCCTAACCTCGTGGACGACGTAGGAGGGACGGCCGGGCGGTCAGGCGGTGGCGCGGTGCAGGGCGACGACGCCGCCGGTGAGGTTGCGCCACTCGACGTCCCGCCAGCCCGCCGACCGGATCGTCGTCGCCAGCTGACGCTGGTCCGGCCAGGAACGAATCGACTCGGCGAGGTAGACGTAGGACTCAGGATTGGACGAGACCTGGCGGGCAATCCTCGGTAGTGCCCGCATGAGGTAGTTGAGGTATACCCCGCGGAAGACCGCTCGCACGGGGCGGCTGAACTCGCAGACGACGAGCACTCCACCCGGGCGCGTCACACGACGGAACTCGCGCAACGCCTCCTGCGCGTCGGACACGTTGCGCAGGCCGAAGGACATCGTCACGGCGTCGAACGACGCGTCGGCGAACGGCAGGCGCATGGCGTCGGCGGCGGTGAACTGCAGGTCAGGCCGCCGGTGCCGACCCACCTTGAGCATGCCCAGGGAGAAGTCGGCGGGCACGACCTGGACACCATGGTCCGCGAACGGCTCTGAGCTGGTGCCCGTGCCGGCGGCGATGTCGAGCACCCGGTCGCCGGGCTGGGCGCCGACCGCGGCCACGGTCGCCCGCCGCCAGAGCCGGTCCTGGCCCGCGGACAGGACGTCGTTCGTCAGGTCATACCGCGCGGCGACACCGTCGAACATGCGGGCGACGTCGGTGGGCTGCTTGTCGAGCCCGGCTCGCGTCATGGTGGGCCTCGTCAGGGTGGGCCTCGTCCTGGGAGACGTCATGGGAGACATTGTGTCAACCGCCGCAGGCACCCCGCCCGCGGCGTCCAGACGCAGAAGCTCCGGCTTTGGGCGTTCCGGACCTGAGAGGACCCGGGAACATGTGAGTCCGGTTCGAGAGGAGGGCCGCCGTAACATGAGAGTCGATGTCGACCTCCCCTACCGTTCCGGCTGGAGCCCGCCTGCCCGGGCGTCACGGACATACCGACCCGCAGTCGAGCTCGCCGCCGCTCGTCATCCGGACCACGCTGGTCGACGACCCAGGACCGCTGCTCGCGTTGCTGCCTGCGCTCGCCGACCCTGACGACATCGTCTCGTGGGTGCGCCATGGTGAGGGCCTCGTGGGATGGGGTCGAGCGGCGCGTTTCGTCGGCGCCGGGCCCGACCGGTTCGCCGCCGCCGAGCGCTGGTGGCAGGAGACCGCGTCTCGGGCCGTCGTGCGCGACGAGGTCCAGCTTCCGGGTTCAGGGCCGATCGCCTTCGGGTCGTTCCCGTTCGCGGACGAGTCCACGGACGCCGCCGTCCTGATCGTGCCTGAGGTGGTCGTCGTCTCACGGGGCGGCCGCTCGTGGGTGACGACCACCGGGGTCGGTAGGCACCTTCCCGCCGTTCCCGACCTCACGCCAGGCACGCGCCGACGCCCCGTCCGACCGGTCGGTGTGACCTTTGCCGACGGCTCGCTCAGACCGGCCCAGTGGGAGCGGGCGGTGGCCCGCGCCGTCGAGCTGATCACCAGTGGTGGGCTCGACAAGGTCGTGCTGGCCCGCGACCTGGAGGCGCGCGCCGAGGGTCCCATCGACCCGCGTTGGCTGCTGACCCAGCTCGCCGAGCGGTATGACCGGACCTGGACGTTCGCCGTCGAGGGCCTGGTGGGGGCGACACCTGAGCTGCTCGTGCGCCGCGACCAGGGGCTGGTCACCTCGCGCGTCCTGGCGGGGACCATCAGGCGCACGGGGGACGACGCCAAGGACCTCACCCTCGCAGCATCGCTCGCCCGGTCGAGCAAGGACCTCGAGGAGCATGAGTACGCCGTTCGCTCGGTTGCGGACGCTCTTGCCCCGCACTGCTCGTCGATGAACGTGCCCGAGTCGCCGTTCGTGCTGCACCTGAGCAACGTCATGCACCTCGCGACCGACGTCGCCGGCGTGAGTGCCGACGACGCGAGCTCGCTGGCCTTGGCAGCCGCGCTGCACCCCAGCGCCGCGGTCGGTGGCACTCCCCGGGACGTCGCGGTTCCGCTCATCTCGACGTTGGAGGAGATGGACCGGGGGAGGTATGCCGGTCCGGTCGGTTGGCTCGACGCGTCCGGTGACGGCGAGTGGGGGATCGCGCTGCGTTGCGGGCGTTATGACGAGGCCGACCCGTCGACCATGCGGCTGTTCGCCGGCTGCGGCATCGTCGCGGGCAGTGACCCGGATGCCGAGCTGGCCGAGTCCGACGCCAAGCTCGTGCCGATGCGGGATGCCCTGACCTCAGACTGAGGGCAGCCCAGCCGAGTGGCTGCGGAGGGTGCTAGACGACGTGCGGCATCACCTCGGCGGCGATCCGGTCGAGGTGGTCCAGGTCGGTCATGTCGAGCACCTGGAGATAGACCCGCTGGGAACCCGCCGCGGCATAGCGGCCGATCGCCTCGACGCACTCCTGCGGCGTGCCCGCGACCCCGTTCTCACGAAGCTCGGCGGCGTCTCGGCCGATCGCCCGCGCCCGCCGCCCCACCTCGAGCTCGTCGCGCCCGCAACAGACCACCAGGGCGTTGGACAGGGTGATCTCGTCGGGCGACCGGCCGATCGCCGCGCACGCCTCCCGGACCCGGTGGAACTGGGCCTCGACCACGTCCTCCCGGGAGAACCCGACGTTGAACTCGTCGGCGTACCTCGCCGCGAGCTGGGGGGTCCGCTTCGTGCCGTGACCGCCGATGATGATGGGAGGGCCGGGTCGTTGCGTGGGCTTGGGCAGGGCTGGTGAGTCCAGGACCCGGTAGTGGTCGCCGTTGTAGGAGAAGGTGTCACCGTCGATCGCCGACCACATGCCGGAGATGATCGCCAGCTGCTCCTCGAAACGGTCGAACCGAGTTCTCGTGTCGGGGAACTCGAGGCCGTACGCCTCGTGCTCGCGTTCGTACCAACCGGCTCCGATCCCCAGCTCGACCCGGCCCCCACTCATCTCGTCGACCTGAGCGACGCTGATGGCAAGAACGCCCGGGTGACGGAACGTCGCCGACGTCACGAGTGTGCCGAGCCGGACGGTGTTCGTCTCCCGCGCGAGCCCCGCGAGCGTCACCCACGAGTCGGTGGGACCTGGCAGCCCCGACAGGTCGCCCATCTTGAGGTAGTGGTCGGACCGGAAGAAGGCCGAGAACCCGCACTCCTCGGTACGTCGCGCTACCGCGAGCTGGGTGGCGTACGAGGCGCCCTGCTGGGGCTCGACGAAGATCCGCAGGTCGACGTTCATGCTCGCGACCACCCGGCCTGCCCAGCTCGCCGGACCCAGGCTGTCGTCGAGGCAGGAAGCCGGCCGGCTTCGAGGGGCCCGCTCGAGACGACCACCTCACCGTCGGGGAGGTTCACCGGCGTGGCACCGAAGTTCGTCATGCTGACCCAGCCACCCGGTCGCTCCAGAGCCACCACGTTGGCAGCGGAGTCCAGCCAGGTGAGGCTCTCGTCCGCGAGCAGGGCGCGACGGGCCGCGAGCGCCTTGACGTAGAACGACAACGTGGAGTCGGGGTCGGCGGCCTCGACGTCGACCGCATACCGGCCGAACCACGCGGGCTGCGGCAGGTGCGCGGGACCGGCGCCGAACCCGAACGAGTCCCCGGTGCTGGTCCACGGGAGGGGGACGCGGCAGCCGTCCCGGCCCTTCTCCACACCCGCCGAGCGCATGAAGGTCGGGTCCTGCAACACCTCGGCGGGCAGGTCCGACACCTCGGGGAGCCCGAGCTCCTCACCCTGGTAGAGGTACGACGAACCCGGGAGGGCGAGCGCGAGGAGGGTGGCCGCGCGGGCCCGGCGCAGCCCTTCGGCGACGTCCGGGGCCGGGTCGGTGCCGCCCGACCGCAGCCAGACGTTGAGGTCGGTGTCGTTGGGCAGCGCGTAGCGGCTCGCATGGCGCACCATGTCGTGGTTGGAGAAGACCCAGGTCGTGGTGGCACCGGCTTGACGGGCCAGGGCCAGGTTCTCGTCGATGACCGTGCGGAAGTCGCTGGCGTCCCAACCGGTCTGCAGGAGGTCGAAGTTGAACGCCTGGCCGAGGCCTTGCGGCGAGGCGAAGCGGACCCGGCGATGGGCGGGCACCCACGCCTCGGCGACCGCCATCCGAGGAGGGTCGTACTCGTCGAACACCGCCCGCCACGTCGGGTAGATGTCGTGGACCGGGTCGCGATCCGCGTACGGGTGCTGGCCATCGGGGAACCCGGCCGCGATCTGCTCCTGCGACGGGAGCTCGCCGAGGGGGCCGGAGATCACCGAATCGTGCTTGACGAGCAGGTGGGCCACATCGATGCGGAACCCGTCGACACCGCGGTCCGACCAGAATCGCAGCGTCTGCAGGAAGTCCGCGCGGACGTCGTCCCGCGCCCAGTTCAGGTCGGGCTGCTCGGGGGCGAACAGATGGAGGTACCAGTCGCCGTCACCGATCGGATCCCACGCCGGGCCGCCGAAGAACGAGCGCCAGTCGGTAGGCGCCTCCTCGCCGTTGGCACCACGCCCACGCCGGATCACGTAACGACCCCGCGCGTCCGACCCGGGCGGGGCGGCGAGCGCCTCGCGGAACCACGCATGCTGGTTCGAGGTGTGGTTGGGGACGATGTCGACGATCAGCTTGATCCCAGCGGTGTGCAGAGCCGCCACGAGGGCGTCGAAGTCGTCGAGGGTGCCGAGCTCAGGGGCGACCGCCCGGTAGTCGTCCACGTCATAACCACCGTCGGCGAGCGCGGAGGGATAGAACGGGCTGAGCCAGACCGCGTCCACGCCGAGCCGCCGCAGGTGACCGACGTGCTCGACGATGCCGTGAAGGTCACCGATGCCGTCGGCGTTCGCGTCCGCAAAGCTGCGGGGATAGATCTGGTAGACCACGGCCTGTCGCCACCAGGTCCGGTCCGACGTCGAGGTCCCGGACTCGGACGGGTGGGTGAGCTGGTTCGCCTCGATGCTCATCGCGCCACGCTATCGACCCGCCGCGGCACCCGCGGAACCGGTGCAAAGGGCGGAACCGTCAAGGGCGGACGGCATACTCGACCGGTGTGAGGTCCCCGCAGCGCGCTCGGCACCTGCTCGGGGCTCTGCTCCGCGGCGGCGTGAGGGACGTGGTGCTCGCCCCCGGCTCACGGTCCGCGGGCCTGGCCCTGGCCCTGTATGCCGCCGACCGGGCCGGAGCGGTACGCCTGCACGTGCGGGTCGACGAGCGGTCCGCGGGTTTTCTCGCCCTCGGTCTGTCGGTCGGGTCACGGCACCCGGTCGCGGTCGTCACCACGTCCGGGACGGCGGTGGGCAACCTCCTACCGGCCGTGATGGAGGCCCATCACAGCGGCCGGCGACTCGTCGTCGTCTCGGCCGACCGTCCGGCCCGGCTGCGGGGTTCTGGTGCCAACCAGACCACGCTGCAACGGGACATCTTCGGGGTGTTCGCCCCGTGTTTCGACCTCCCCGTCGACGTGGTGGAGGTCGAGCTCGACGCCGCGGTTGCCGCCTCGTGCCGACAGAGCGGCCCGACGCATCTCAACCTGCAGCTGGACGAGCCTCTGGTCGATGACCAGGCCGATGATCGCAGGAATGCCCTGGGGAGTGACGAGGCGTGGTGGGGGCCGACCCCGCCGGACCGACCCGAGGTCGGCGCGGCGTCGTCGGGCCGTCGTGACCCGGGATCCGAGGTTCTTCGCGTCGGTCCTCGCACCGTGGTGGTGGCTGGCGATGACAGCGGTCCGGCTGCCCGTCGACTGGCCGAGCGGGCGGGGTGGCCGCTGCTCGCCGAGCCCACCTCGGGGGCGCGGGTCGGCGACCATGCGATCCGGTGCTACCGGCTCCTGCTGGACGCCGCGCTCGGTGCGGACGTCGAACGCATCGTGGTCCTGGGCCACCCCACCCTGTCCCGACCCGTCACCCGGCTGCTCTCCCGACCTGACGTCGAGCTCCTCGCTGCGCCCGGACCGGGAGGGGTCGTCACCGACCCCGGTCGGGTCGCCCGACACCTGGGAGGTGTCCCGACGGTGGCCGGTCCCGACGACTCTCCGAGCGGGCGCGAGTGGCTGGGCCGCTGGCGGGCAGCCGACGCCGAGCTGGCCACGAAGCTCGACCGGCTCGTCGACGGGTTGTCAGAGCTGGACCCGTTGCAGGTCGCCCGAGAGGTGGCCTCGGCCGTGACGGCGGGGGCGACACTCGTCGTCGGCTCGTCCAACCCGGTGCGCGACCTCGACCTGATGCTGTCGCCTTCCCCGCGGCACGAGCACCGTTTCGTCGTCGGGAACCGGGGACTCGCCGGCATCGACGGCATCGTGTCGACGGCGGTGGGGATCGCACTCGCCCGGCCCGGCGCGTCGCGGTCGCTGGCCGTGATGGGTGACGTGACGTTCCTACACGACGCGGGTGGCCTGGTCATCGGCCCGGACGAGCCTCGACCGGACCTGACGATCGTCGTGGTCAACGACGATGGCGGCTCGATCTTTGCCACGCTCGAGCAGGGGGACGACTCCCACGCCGAGGCCTTCGAGCGCGTGTTCGCGACCCCTCACCACGTCGACCTGGAGGCACTGTGCGCCGCGAGCCGAACGGCGCACCGACGGGTCTCGAGCGTCGACGCTCTGCGTGCGGCACTGCGAGAGCCCACCGTCGGCATCCGGGTCGTCGAGGCCCGCGTCGACCGGTCGACGCGGCGGGCCACTGCCGACGCGATACGCGCCCTGGCTGACGGCGTCGAGGAGGTGGCCGGATGAGCACCTCGGCGCCGAGCGTCGCGCGCTCGAGCGCCGTGATGGCCTCGGGCTCGGTCGCCTCCCGCCTGCTCGGCGTGCTCCGGCAGTCGCTGCTGGTGCTGGCGATCGGTCAAGGGATCGTCGGCAACGCGTTCGTCTTGGCCAACACCATCCCGAACATCATCTACATGATCCTGGCCGGGGGGGTGCTCAACTCGGTCCTGGTGCCCCAGCTCGTCAAGGCGGCGAAGAACCCCGACGGCGGGCGCGAGTACACCGACCGGATCATCTCGCTGTCCGTGTCGGGGTTCCTGGTGGTGACGCTCGTCTGCACCGCGGGCGCGGGGCTGCTGGTGCGGCTCTACTCGCAGGATCTGGCACCGGACACGCTGTGGCTCGCGACGTTCTTTGCGGCCCTGACGCTCCCGCAGATCCTGTTCTACGGGATCTTCGCGCTGCTGGGCCAGGTCCTGAACGCCCGTGGGCAGTTTGCCGCGTTCGGGTGGGCGCCCGCGCTCGCCAACGTCGTGCAGATCGCAGGACTGGTCGCCTTTATGACCTTCTACAACGGCCACGTCGAACCGTCCCGCTGGACCTCGCCGATGGTGTTGCTGCTGGCCGGCAGCGCCACCCTCGGAGTCGTGCTGCAGGCGATCTTCCTGATCGTCCCGCTGTGGCGCAGCGGCTTTCGGTGGAGTCCCCGGTTTGGAGTGCGTGGGGTGGGCCTGCGGTCGACCTCGTCCGTGGCCGGCTGGGCGTTCGCTGCGCTGATCGTCTCCCAGCTGGGTTTCGTCGTTGCCTCCAACGTCATGTCCCACGCATCAGGGCAGGCCGGCCGAGTCGGACGCTTCGTGCCGGGCCTGGCGGTGTACAGCAATGCCCTTTTCGTGTTCATGGTTCCGCATGCGTTCGTCGCGGTCTCGATCATCACGGCGCTCTACCCACGGATGGCGCGCGCCGCACAAGAGCGGAACCTGGTGAGACAACGCGAGGAGTACGTGCGGGGGCTCACGCTGCCGACTGCGCTGACCATGCCCGCATCCTTTGCCTTGTTGTTCTTCGCGGTTCCGATCACCGGGGTGCTCTTCACGTCGGTCAACCCGGAGGAGCTGCCCGCGACGTCGCTGGTCCTGATCGCGATGTCCCTCGGGGTGATCCCGTTCGGGATCGATGTGCTCAACCAACGGTTCTTCTACGCCCGGGACGAGGGCCGGCTGGCGCTCGGCGAGCAGCTGGTGCTGACGGGTTCCGCGACGGTGGTCGTCCTGCTCACCTTGGCGTTCCCACCCTGGTACACCGTAGCGATCATCGGCGTGGGCATCGTCGTCAGCAACATCCTCAGTGCGAGCTTCGGTCTGTGGTTCGTCGCTCGGCGCGTAGGTCCGCTGCCCGTGGCCCGGATCGTGCGGGGACAGGTGCGGATGCTCATCGCCTCGCTCGTCGCGGGCGCGCTGGCCCTGCCCGTCTTCACCGTGGTCCGCGTGTTCCTGCCGCTCGGACGATGGGGAGACCTCGGGGCGCTCGCCGTGGGCGGTGGGGTGTTCGGGGTGGTCTATCTCCTCATGGCCCTGGCATTGCGAAGCCCCGAGGTGCAGACGATGGTCGGCCGGATCCCGGTGCTCCGGCGACTGCGCGTGCGGCGCAACCGATGACCCACACTGACGACCGGACAACACGAGGAGCACGATGAGACGGTTCGACGGACAGGTGGCGCTCATCACGGGGGCGAGTAGGGGCATCGGGCTCGCCATCGCTCAACGGCTGGTCGACGAAGGCGCTCGGGTCTGCGTGACGGCCCGCAAGCAGGACTCCCTGGACGCGGCCATCGACGTCCTCGGCGGACCCGATCACGCGATCGCGGTCGCCGGTCGCGCCGACGATGTCCGTCACCAGCAGGACACCGTGCGGCAGGTGGTCGACGCGTTCGGCAGCCTGGATCTGCTGGTCAACAACACGGGCATCAACCCGGCATACGGGCCGCTGATGGGGCTCGACCTGGAGGTGGCCCGCAAGATCGTCGAGGTGAACTGCATCGCCGCGCTGTCGTGGGTGCAGCAGGCGCACCGGGCCTGGCTCGGCGAGCATGGTGGGGCCGTCGTCAACGTGGCCTCCATCGCAGGCCTCAAGCCGGCGCCCGGCATCGGCTTCTACGGTGCGAGCAAGGCGATGCTCGTCCATCTGACGGAGGAGCTGGCGGTCGAGCTCGGGCCGACTGTCCGGGTCAACGCCGTTGCCCCGGCTGTCGTCAAGACCGCGTTCGCCGCGGCGCTCTACGAGGGCCGAGAAGAGCAGGTGGCGCAGACCTATCCCTTGCGCCGCCTCGGCGAGCCCGACGATGTCGCCGGCGCCGTGGCCTATCTGTTGTCGCGCGACGCGGCCTGGGTCACCGGTCACACACTCGTCGTCGACGGGGGCCTGACGATGACGGGCGGCGTCTGAGCCCCGAGCGTGGTCGTGGTCGCTCGCGCCTGGAAATCCGTCCGCCATCGACCACACCCGGCATCACCACCCTCGCGACCCGACGCATACCCTGGGCCGACGGCCGGCGAGGGCGCCGGGTGAGATGAACCGGAGGTACCGACGATGTATGCCCCAGGCTCCACCGCCGTGGTCACCGGGGCTGCTGGTGGCATCGGTCGGGCGATCGCCGAGCGGCTCGCCACCGAGGGTTTCCGGCTGGTCGTGGCGGACCTCGACCCCGAGGTCGAGCGAGTAGCCGGTCAGCTGGACGCCCTGGCCGTGGTCGGTGACTGCGCGACCGAGGTCGGCGTCGCGGGTCTCGTCAGCCGGGCCCACGACCACCTGGGCGAGATCGACGTCTTTGTCGGCAACGCTGGAACAGACGCCGGTCGCGGCCTCGACACGCCCGACGAGCAGTGGAGGACCGCCCTCGAGGTCAACGTGATGGCGCACGTGCGATCCGCGCGTCTCCTGGTCCCCCGATGGCTGGACCGAGGCTCCGGCCGTTATGTCCTGACCGCGTCAGCGGCCGGGTTGCTGACCTTGCTGGGCAGCGCCCCCTACTCGGTGTCCAAGCACGGTGCCGTCGCCTTCGCCGAATGGTTCCGGGCCACCTACGGTCATCGCGGCGTCGTCGTCCAGGCGATCTGCCCCCAGGGGGTGCGCACCCGGATGCTCGACCAGGCGGGTCCCCTCAAGGAGCTCCTCTCCCGCGACGGCGCGCTCGAGCCCGAGGAGGTCGCCGACGCTGTGTGGCAAGCACTCGACGGCGACCAGTTCCTCGTGCTGCCGCACCCGGAGGTGGCGGGCTACTACGCGCAGCGAGCGGCACATCCCGACGCCTGGATCGCGGGTATGCAGCGCATCCAGGCCAGGCTCGACGCTGGGACGACACGATGAAGGCGTGGCAGGTCCACCAGCTGGGCGAGCCTCGCGACGTGCTGCAGCTGGGCGAGATTCCCTCTCTGGAGGCAGAGTCCGGTCAGGTGCGGGTGCGGGTGCTCGCCGCTGCGGCCAACTTCCCGGACGTGCTGATGTGTCGCGGCCTCTACCAGGTGCGCCCACCGTTGCCCTTCACCCCCGGTGTCGAGGTCTGCGGTGAGATCCTGGAGTCGGCAGCGGGCACATCCGGTCGACCGTCGCTGGCCGTGGGCTCGCGCGTCATCGGAACAGCGGCGCTGCCGCACGGAGGTTTTGCCGAGGAGGCCCTGCTCGATGCGCTGGTGACCTTCCCCGCTCCCACGGCCCTCGACGACGCCAGCGCGGCCGGGCTGATGATCGCCTACCAGACCGCCTGGTTCGCCCTGCACCGCCGCGCGCGCATCAAGAGCGGCGAGACCCTGCTCGTCCACGCCGCCGCCGGAGGCGTGGGCAGCGCCGCGGTCCAGCTGGGCCGCCTCGCCGGAGCGAAGGTGGTCGCCGTGGTAGGGGGGCCGGAGAAGGTCCAGGTCGCGCGGGATCTCGGCGCCGACCTGGTTGTCGACCGGCGCAGCGAGGACGTGGTCGGCGCCGTCAAAGCGGCCACCGGCGGGCGCGGAGCAGACGTCGTGGTCGACCCGGTCGGCGGCGACGCATACGAGCAGTCCACGCGCTGCATCGCCTTCGAAGGGCGCATCGTCGTCGTCGGGTTCGCCAGTGGCACGATCCCCCACCCGCCGCTCGGTCATGCTCTGGTCAAGAACTACTCGCTGCTCGGACTGCACTGGGGCCTCTACGCCCAGCGAGACCCACAGTCACTGGTCGACTGCCATGCCGAGCTGACCCGGCTCGTCGGCACGGGTGAGATCACCCCGCTCGTCGGCGAGCGGCTGCGCCTCGACCAGGTCCCGGAGGGCCTGCAGCGCCTCGCCGACGGTGTGTCGGTCGGCAGGGTCACCTGGGTGGCCGACGCATGACCCCCGACCCCCCCGGCCTCGACCTGACGGCGCTGCGGGGGTGGCTCGACACCGCCTCCCCCGGTCTGGTCGAAGGCCCCCTCGTCGCCGAGCTCATCACGGGTGGCAAGTCGAACCTCACCTATCGCGTCTCGGACGGGAGCAACGCGGTCGTGGTCCGACGCCCTCCGCTCGGTCACGTGCTCGCGACCGCCCACGACATGGCCCGGGAACACCGCGTGATGTCGGCGCTGCACAAGACCGCGGTGCCGGTCCCCCGCATGCTGGCGCTCTGCGCCGACTCGTCCGTCGTCGGAGCGCCGTTCTACGTCATGGAGCTCGTCGACGGAGTCCCCTACCGCACGGCCGCGGCCTTGGAGGTGTTGGGAGAGGAGCGAACACGTCACATCGCGAACGAGATGGTCGACACCCTGGCGGACCTGCACCTGGTCGACCCACTCGCCGTCGGACTCGCGGACTTCGGCCGCCCGCACGGCTTCCTCGCGAGGCAGGTCCGCCGCTGGGGCCAGCAGCTGGATGCCTCGCGCACCCGGGACCTCGCGGGTGCGGACGAGCTGCGGGGGCTGTTGGAGCAGGGGGTGCCCGCGCACCGGGACGGCGAGGACACCAAGGACGCCAAGGACACCAAGGACACCAAAGGCGGCGAGGACACCGCCGTCGTCCACGGTGACTACCGCCTCGACAACCTGCTCATCGCCAACGACGGGACCGGTGACCACATCGCCGCCGTGGTCGACTGGGAGATGGCCACGCTGGGGGACCCCCTCACCGACGTCGCGTTGTTGCTGACCTACCACCGTCTGGCCGACCTCGGGGTCGGTGCCGTCGTGTCGAACGCTGCCACCGCGCCCGGCTTCCCGAGCCGCGAGCAGGTGACGAGTCGATATGTCGCCCGCACCGGCCGCAGCCTGGACCATCTCGCGTTCCACGAGGCCCTGGCCTGCTTCAAGCTGGCCGTCATCCTCGAGGGCATCCACTACCGGGACGTCCACGCGCAGACCGTCGGGGATGGTTTCGCCGGGATCGGCACCATGGTCGAACCGCTGATCGACATGGGGCTGGACGCGATCCGCGGCCCGGTGACCGAACCACCGATGGAGGACCGCTGATGGACTTCGCCACCGACGCTCGCACGCAGGAGCTGACGGCCCGTCTCGACAACCTGATGGCTTCGCACATCCATCCGGCCGAGGCCGTCTTCACCGATCAGCTCGACAAGCAGGACGACCGCTGGGCCTGGAGCCGGGCGCCGATCCTCGCCACCCTGCGGGACGAGGCCAGGGCCCAAGGACTGTGGAACGCCTTCCTCCCCGGACCGCGAGGTGCCGGCCTGACGAACCTGCAGTACGCGCCGCTCGCAGAGGTCACCGGTCGCGCCATCCAGCTGGCGCCCGCCGTGCTCAACTGCTCAGCGCCCGACACCGGCAACATGGAGGTCCTCGACCAGTTCGGTACGCCGGAGCAACGCCAGCAGTGGCTGGAACCCTTGCTACGCGGCGAGATCCGGTCGGCGTTCGCGATGACCGAACCCGACGTCGCCTCCTCCGATGCGACCAATATCGCCACTAGGATCGAGCGGGACGGCGACCACTACGTCATCACCGGCCGCAAATGGTGGATTACCGGAGCGATGAACCCCGACTGCGCCGTCTTCATCCTCATGGGCAAGACCGACCCGGCGGCTGACCGGCACCGGCAGCAGAGCATGATCCTGGTCCCCCGGGACGCCGACGGCCTCGAGATCGTGCGCCCGATGACCGTCATGGGATACGACGACCACGAGCACGGCGGCCACGCCGAGCTGGCGTTCCACGAGGTTCGGGTCCCCGCAGCCAACCTGGTCGGCGGTGCCGGAGACGGGTTCGCCATCGCCCAGGCTCGACTCGGCCCCGGCCGCATCCACCACTGCATGCGCTCTATCGGCGTCGCGGAGCTCGCCGTCGAGCTGATGTGCCGGCGGGTGTCCGAGCGGCACGCCTTCGGGCGCCCCCTGTCTGAGCAGGGGGTCATCCGCGACTGGATCGCGCAGGCACGGGTACGCCTCGAGCAGCTGCGGCTGCTCGTCCTCAAGACCGCGTGGCTGATGGACACCGTCGGCAACAAGGGCGCGCACACCGAGATCCAGGCCATCAAGATCGCGACGCCCGCCACGGTCGAGTGGATCCTGGACAAGGCGATCCAGGCTCATGGCGCGGGCGGGCTGAGCGAGGACTTCCCGCTCGCCGCCGCGTGGGCCGGGATCCGGACCCTGCGGTTTGCCGACGGCCCCGACGAGGTGCACAAGAACGCCCTCGCCAAGGCCGAGCTCAAACGACAAGCCCGCCGCGCCTGATCGAGCATCGCGAGGGTGGGCAGACCCGGTCAGCTGCCCCAGGTAGGCCGGAGCGGGAACCCGGAGTCGCCGAGCCCGGTCGTTGTCGAGGCAAGGACCTGGTGCAGCTGGATCCTGTTGCGCTCGAAGCCGAGCCGCGAACCGGCCAGGTACAGACCCCACACCCGGGCCACCCCGAGGCCGACCTCGTCGACGGCGTCGTTCCAGTTCCGCGACAGGTTGAGGCACCAGTCACGTGTGGTCATGGCGTAGTGCTCGCGCAGGTTCTCCTGGTGGCGGACCTCGAAACCCTCGTTCTCCATGACCCTGACGATGTCCCCAGAACCGGTGAGCCCACCGTCGGGGAAGACGTAGCGGTTGATGAAACCCCGAGACGGGAGGCCGGCGTGCTCGTTGTCGGGTCGGGTGATGCAGTGGTTCAGCAACCGTCCGCCCTCACGCAGTCGACCGCGCAGGAACGAGAAGTACGCGGGGTAGTTGCCGACGCCGATGTGCTCGGTGAGCCCGATGGACGAGACGGCGTCGAAGCCGCTCTCCCGCACGTCGCGGTAGTCGGCGTGCCGGATGGCACCGCGGTCGGCCAGCCCCTCGCGCTCCATCCGCGCGGCGCCCCAGTCGGCCTGTTCCTTTGACAGCGTCACACCGATCGCGGTGACGCCGTAGTGCATGACTGCGTGCCGCACCATCCCGCCCCAGCCGCAGCCGACGTCGAGCAGACGCATACCGGGCTCGAGCCCGAGCTTGCGGCACACGAGATCGAACTTCTCGTCCTGGGCCGTCTCCAGCGACGCGTCGAGTGTCGGGTAGACGGCGCAGGTGTAGGCCATCGACGGGCCGAGCAGCATCTCGTAGAACCGGTTGGACACGTCGTAGTGGTGGTGGATCGCTGCAGCGTCGCGGCTGCGCGCATGCGTCAGGCCGTAGGCCAGCCGGCGTACGGGTCCCGGTGTCTCCTCGGGTGGCAGCTCGGGCAGCCGCGGCCGGTTGGCCGCGAGGAACCCCGCCAGACCGGGGAACTCGGCGAGCGTGGGTTTCTGAGGGTGCACCTCGTCCTCGATGAACCGCAGCACGTCGTAGGGGTTGCCCTCGTCCATCGGGTCGATGACGAGGTCGCCCATGAGGTAGGCACGGACCAACCCCAGCGAACCGGGAGCCGTGAGCAGATAGTCCAGGCCACGCTTGCTGCGCAGTGACATCGACTGCGGGGCATCCGCGTTGCCGGTCGACGACCCGTCGTAGGCGTCGAAGCGCACCGGCGCGTCGGTGCCGAACACCTGCTCGAACGCCTCTGCCACGCTCATCCGGGCGCCCGCGAGTACCGCCGTGGTCCGCCCGTGCCCGGCTGTCCTGTTCCTCGTCATCGTCATCGTCTGCGCACCGCCTTGTCGTAGAGAGTGGGTAGTCGTCCGCGCGGGTCGTAGCGCTTTTTCACCGGTCGGTAGTCGTCTCCACCGTAGAGCCGGTCGAAGCTCAGCTCGTCGTAGTAGGCGTCGGAGTAGAGCGACTTGTGTCCCCCGAGCCGCCCCACCTGGTCCTCGATGACCCGGTTGACGTCACCGTCCTTTTTATCGTGCTCGATCGCGACTGTCGACCAGAACCCGACGTTGACGTAGAGCTCGCCGGGTGCCATGGGGTAGAGCGGCCAGGGTTCGTCGGTCGTGGAGCGCAACCGGACCGGGCACACCCAGACCGGCTCGATCGGCACCTCACGCAGGAACCAGTCGAGAAACTCGGCCGTGTGGCCGAGGGGGATCTCGACGTCCTGCACGACGCGCTCACGGGCGGGACGGCCGCGGCGCGCGTCGATCCGAGCCATCACCTGGTGCCGGGTCTCGAAGGCGACGAGCTTCCAGTAGACGTCGCTGCGCAGCTTGCTCTTGGGCCAGACGCGGCGCACGAGCGGATTCTGGGCGCCGAACGCTCGGGAGCACCAGAACCAGTCGGTGTCCCACCTCCAGAGGTAGTCGTGCACGGTCAGGACGTCACGGGTCCGCTCTCGGATCGAGCGGTAGAAGATCTGCTGGCCGGTGTAGCTGCTTGGTTGCTCGGCCGCGTCGAGAGTGTCGGCCCAGGTGGCGAGGGTGAGGTATGACTCGTGCCGGCTGAAGACGACGCCGTCGAGGAAGTCGACGGGCTCGCCCGCCCACCCGCGCTCTGCCGCGATCGTCTCGACAGCATCGGTCAGCGCCTCCAGCCGGTCGAAGCGGATGTGCCGCAGGACCACGAAGGGGTGCACGGGTTCGAGCTCGATCGTCAGGCTGAGGGCATACCCCAGCGAGCCGTAGGAGTTCGGGAAGGTGGCGAAGAGGTCGGCGTGCTCGCCGTCGGGCGTCGCGACGACGACCTGCCCGTCGCCGGTGAGGATCTCCATCTCCAGCACGGACTCGTGCGGCAGCCCAGAACGGAACGACGAGGACTCGATGCCGAGGCCCGTGACGGCGCCACCGAGGGTGATCGTGCGCAGCTGGGGGACGACCAGCGGCATCAGGCCGTGCGCGAGGGTCGCGTCGACCAGGTCCTCGTACGTCGTCATGCCCTGAACGTGCGCGGTCCGCGCGTCGACGTCGATCGCGATGACGTGGGTGAGGTCCGAGACGTCGAGGCGGGTGGTGTCCGTGGACGTGCGCTGCCGGAAGAGGTTCGACGTGCGCTTGCCCAGACGAACGGGCGCATCGTCGGACAAGTCCTCCACCTGGTCGAGCAGGTGCAGGACCGCCGTCCGATGCCGGGGCTCGCCGACATTCCGAGGTGAGGGACTCGCCACGACCCATATGAAACCAGCACCCACGGACCGCGCGCGCGCCGGGGGTGGTTGAGACGTGCAACCAGTCTGCTCCCTGTCGGCGGCCGTCGCCTGCCTGGGGTGTGGTGCGGCTAGCCGAGTGCGAGCCGGACCAGCTCGGCGCTCGTCTCGACCCGGCGGCCGACCTGGTCGTACAGGGTGTCCTCCAGGCCGATCCGTATGTCGTGCCCGAGGGTCTGGGCCAGTCGGAGCACGGGCCAGGCCCACTCCTGCTCACCGTGGACGAGGACCGCAGCAGGCTGGGGTCCGAGCGCGGCGAGGATCCGTTCGGCCGCCCAGGTACCGTACCCGCCCGGGGTGTGACCGGGGATGGCCTCGACGAGCACACGCTCGACCTGCCACGGCCAGCTCGTCGAGACGAACCAGCCCGCGGCTCGCGGCGTCCAGATCCCCGCCTCGACGCCGATACCCTGCGTCCGCAGTGCCAGCGCCAGCTCCACGGCGCCCTCCTCGTGCCAGTTCACGCTCGCGAAGTCCGGCCCGCCGTCCGCGGGATGCGGCCAGCGGCGGACCCGGGCCAGCCGTTCCTGTGTATCGGGCACGATGCCCGCGTGCGTGCTGACGCCGACCCGGACACCGGGGATGGCCCCGCGCACCGCCTCCAGCGTCAACGACACCAGGGCCCAGTCGAGGGTCTCGCGGCTGAGGTCCCCCCTCGGATGGACATGGACGGCGTCCGCCCCTGCCCCGACTGCCGCAGCCGCCGCCAAGGCGAGCTGGCCGGGAGTGACCGGGACGCGCTCGTGGCGCCCGCGGCTTCCGTTCAGACAGGCCTTCAGCACCTCTCCACGCCCCTGACGCCGATCGTCAGCTCGGCATGACACGCCTCGATGCGGGCGCGCCACCACGCGACGCGGTCGGCCGGCGCCGCGAGGGCTTCGACCTCCGCGAGGTCGACCTGGGCCGGTCCCCAGGCGATCTCACCGGCGACGGGGACCAGCCGAGGGCGGCCCACGTCGTCGACGAGCAGCTCGACGGTCCCGAGGCCGCACGCGAAGTCGAGGCGCGGCAACGCGGCCGCCAAGGCAACGCCGGCGGCGATCCCCACCGAGGTGTCGAGCGCCGAGGACACCACGGTCGGCAGCCCGCACTCCTGCGCGATGGCCAGTGCGCGCCGGACGCCACCCAACGGTGCCACCTTGACCACGACGATGTCCGCGGCCCCCGCGCGCGCCACCCGGATAGGATCCTCCGCCCTGCGGATGGACTCGTCAGCGGCGACCATCACGTCAATCCCGTTGCGCGCCAGATGTTTGCGGAGAGCTGCGAGGTCCTCGACGCTGAGGCACGGTTGCTCGGCATACTCCAGCCCGTATGCCGCCAGCCTCGCCAGCGCGTCGGCGGCCTGGTCGAGATCCCACCCTCCGTTGGCGTCGACCCGGATGCGCGCGCCGGGCCCCATCACCTCGCGAACCGCCGCGACCCGGTCGAGGTCGTCGGCCAGAGACTGGCCGCGCTCGGCGACCTTGACCTTGGCGGTCGTGCACCCGTCGTAGCGGGCGAGGACGCCGGCGACCTCGGACGCGTCGACGGCGGGGACCGTCGCGTTGACGGGGACAGAGGAGCGAACCGGGTCCGGCCAGCCGTCCCACGCCGCCTCGACCGCAGCGGCGAGCCAACGACTCGCCTCCCGCGTGTCGTACTCGAGGAACGGCGCAAACTCCCCCCACCCGGCTGGGCCCTCAACCAGGGCTGCCTCACGGTGGTCGACGCCGCGGAACCGAGTGCGCAGCGGAATGCTCACCACCCGCATGCCGTCGAGGAGCTCGGCCGACGTCGGCAGCCGGCCCGCGTCACCCATGCTCGTCATCGGCTCGTCATCGCGCGAAGACGGCCTCGGGCGCGTTGGCGACGGCGAGCTCGATCCGGCGCAGCTGGCTGTCGGCCATCTCGGGCAGCGCATCAAGCCGGAACCATCCCGCGTCGCTCGACTCGTCGTCACCGGGTCGCGGGTCGCCACTGACCCACGAGCACCGGAAGCACAGGCTGAGGAACATCGACCGGTCGCCGTTGACGAACTCGACCTCGGGCGTCGCGTGGGCCCAGATGAGCCGGTCGGCCCGGGCGACAACGCAGGTCTCCTCGAGGACCTCACGGACCGCGCCCACCGCGGGTTCCTCTCCCGGGTCGAGGATGCCGGTCACGACCGTCCACGACCCGGTGTCCGCGCGTCGGACCAGCAGCACCTCGTCCGCGCCACTGTCGGGGTCCGGACGAACGACCACGGCCGCGACGCCAGGCAGCCACAACAGCGACCGGCCCACGTGCTGGCGCAGCTCGACGATGAACTCGGGTGTCGGCATACCCGTATGTTTGCACCCGTGCCGGAAACGCCCGCCGTGAGCGAGATCTTCGACCCACAGGCCTGGGACGTCGTCGAGGGTTTCGAGCTCTCCGACCTCACCTACCACCGGGCACGCGGCCTTGGCGCCGTTCGCATCGCCTTCGACCGCCCGGAGGTCCTCAACGCGTTCCGGCCGCAGACCGTCGACGAGCTCTACCGGGCCCTCGACCACGCGCGGATGACGCCGGACGTCGGCGCGGTGCTGCTCACCGGCAACGGTCCGTCGGCCTCGGGGAAATGGGCGTTCTGCTCAGGTGGCGACCAACGGGTCCGGGGCCGTTCGGGCTACCAGTACGCGTCGGGCGAGACCGCTGAGACGGTCGACGAGGCGCGGGTCAAGGCCGCCGGTGGCCGGCTGCACATTCTCGAGGTGCAGCGCCTGATCCGCACCATGCCCAAGGTGGTCGTGGCGGTCGTTCCAGGGTGGGCAGCCGGTGGCGGGCACTCGCTGCACGTCGTCTGCGACCTGACGATCGCGTCACGCGAGCACGCGCAGTTCAAGCAGACCGACGCCGACGTCGGCTCCTTCGACGGGGGCTACGGATCGGCATACCTCGCGCGGATGGTCGGACAGAAGGCGGCGCGCGAGATCTTCTTCCTCGGCCGCACCTACTCGGCCGACGACATGCACCGCATGGGGGCAGTCAACATCGTTGCGTCGCATCGCTCACTCGAGGTCGAGGCGCTGGAGGTCGCCCGCGAGATCATGGGCAAGTCCCCGCAGGCGCAGCGGATGCTCAAGTTCGCGTTCAACCTCGTGGACGACGGGCTGATGGGACAGCAGGTGTTCGCCGGTGAGGCGACCCGGCTCGCCTACATGACCGACGAGGCGGTCGAGGGACGCGACCAGTTCCTGCAGAAGCGCGACCCCGACTGGTCGCCCTTTCCCTGGTACTTCTGACCCGCCCATCCCGTCGTCAGGGTTGTTGCAGCGCCTGAAAGATCCGGGTTGCCATCGCGCCGGCGGCACCGTCTTCGGACGTGACGTCCTCGAGGGTGACCAGGACCCCGGTCGGTCCGGTCAGCGGCACCCTCCAGTTGGGGTAGTCGTCGATCGTCCCGGGCTGGTTGACCGCCCGCCGGTCGCCGACGAGGTCTGCGAGCGAGACAGCGAGCATCCGGCTGTCGGTCTGAGCGAGCCAGCGATGCAGAGCCACCACCTCGTCGACGGTGCGCTCCCCCTGGTAGGCCACCGACACCTCCCCGGAGTCGGTCGACGCGGCTGCGTCGGCGGCCTGGGCCGTCTCGACCGCCGCTGCCGCTTCGGGGTCGAGCAGCCCATGCGCGACCAGCGCGTCCCGGACGTGGTTGATGGCCATCAGCTCGGCGGCCTCCTCCTCCGCGTGGGTGCGGGTGAGCAGACCGAGACGCTCGCGGATCGCCACGTGCTCCAGCCCGAGGTAGCCAGAGGTCGGGGGCAGGTCGTGCGTGGTGACCGACGACAGGCAGAGCCGGCGGTATCCCTCGGGCGGGCGCGGTGCGTCACCGTCCCTCTCGAACCACAGGATCGAGGTCCCCAGCACCCCGCGTTCGAGCAGGTAGTCCCGGGTGGACGGCTCCACCACGCCGAGGTCCTCGCCGATGACGACGGCGCCGGCGCGCTGCGCCTCGAGCACGAGGATGCCGATCAGCGCCTCGTGGTCGTACCGCACGTAGGCGCCCTGGTCCGGTGTCAGCCCGCCGGGTATCCACCACAACCGGAACAGGCCGATGACATGGTCGATCCGCACCCCGCCCGAGTCCCGCAACGCGGCGCGAACCATGTCCCGGAACGGCCGATACCCCTGCTCCGCAAGGCGGTCCGGCCTCCACGGCGGCTGGTCCCAGTTCTGGCCGAGCTGGTTGAACTGGTCGGGAGGCGCCCCGACCGTCACGCCGCCCGCGAGCACGTCGGCCAACGCCCAGGCGTCCGCCCCGTCGGGCGCCACCCCGACGGCGAGGTCCTGGATGACGCCCAGCCGCATGCCGCTGCGGCGCAGCGCCGACTGGGTGAGCCGCACCTGGTCGGCCAGCAGCCACTGCATCCAGGCGTGCATGTCGACCTGCTGCGCGTGCTCTTCGCGGAAGTCCGCCACCGCGTTGCCGGCCGGGTTGCGCAGCCGTTCGTCCCAGCCGGTCCACGGCAGCCCATGGGTCTCGGCCAGGGCACACCAGGTCGCGTAGGTCGTCAAGCCCTCTCCCTGAGCCTCGCGGAACCTGCGGTAGTCGCGCGCCCTGGCTCCGGTCAGTCCAACGCTGTGGAGCAGGCCGAGTGCCCGTCGTTTGAGTGACCACGCAGCGTCGCGGTCCACGCCCTCGCTGGCGTTGAGGGCATGGCCCCGGGCGGCAAGAGCCCGGACATGCTCGAAGGAGCTGGGGTCGAGCAGGCTCATCTCGGGGACGTCTTCGACGCGCAGGTAGAGCGGGTTCATGAACCGCCGAGTCGTCGGGAGGTAGGGCGACGGTTCCATCGGCGCGACGGGCTCTGCAGCGTGCAACGGGTTGACGAGCACGAAGTCCGCGCCGTGCGCCTCGGCTGCCCAGGCGCCGAGGTCCGCAAGGTCACCGAGGTCCCCCAACCCCCACGACCGCCGCGAACGCACTTGGTAAAGCTGGGTCGCCAAGCCGGTGGCCCGGCGCTCGTCGAGTCCCGCCGGCAGGTCCAGCCGGTGCGGGGTGACGACGAGCGTGGCCGCCGTCGACGTGGGGTCATGCGCTGCGAACTCGAGATGGGCGACCAACCGGTGCCACCCGAGCGGCAGGTTGGCTGGCAGCTCGAAGGTCGCCTCCCCGACCTCGACCCCGTCGACCTGCCGGCTGGGCACGAGGCGGTCGACCTGCCTGACATCCCACACGCGTCCGTCCTCGAGGTCGACCGTGAGGGACACCCGCTCACCGTGGCGCACGTGGACCGCCACCCAGGGCGTCCACCCCTCGCGTGTGACAACCGTCGGCGGCAGCGTCCGGCGCCAGGCCCGTTCGTCCACGTCCAGCAGGGACGACTCGACCTGGTCTGGCGACTGCGCAGCGACGCCGAGAGCGGAGAGGACCGCAACGATCGTCGTCGCGGCGATCGGTGCGTGGCGGCCCTGCCAATCCCAGTAGTCGGTGGTGACCCCATGGGCCCGAGCGAGGGCGACGAGCGGGTCGGACGGCATCGTCGGCTCCATGCCGCCATCCTGCCGTGGCTGGTGCAGGGGCAGACTGAGGGGGTGAGCATCGACGACGACGTCCAGCAGTCGGCCTACCGGGTCGAACACGACACCATGGGCGAGGTGCGGGTGCCCCGGGAGGCCCTGTGGCGCGCACAGACGCAGCGGGCTGTGGAGAACTTCCCCATCTCGGGCACCCCGATCGAACCCGCCCTCGTGCGCGCGCTCGGCCGGATCAAGGGTGCCGCCGCCCGCGTCAACAGTGAGCTCGGTGTCGTCGACGCGGCACTGGCAGAGGCGGTGGTGGCCGCCGCCGGGGAGGTGGCGGCCGGCCACCATGACGACGCGTTCCCGATCGACGTGTTCCAGACCGGTTCTGGCACCTCGAGCAACATGAACGCCAACGAGGTCATCGCGACCCTGGCCTCACGTTCCGCAGACGCGGAGGTCCACCCCAACGACCACGTCAACGCCTCTCAGAGCAGCAACGACGTCTTCCCCAGCGCCATCCACCTCGCGGTCACCGAGGCACTCGTGCGTGACCTCGTCCCAGCTCTCCAGCATCTGGCGCAGTCGTTGGGGCGCAAGGAGATCGAGTTCGCCGATGTGGTCAAGGCGGGTCGCACCCACCTCATGGACGCGACGCCGGTGACGTTGGGTCAGGAGTTCGGAGGGTATGCCGCGCAGCTCCGGTACGCGGTCGAGCGCGTGGATGCCTCGCTGCCCCGCGTCGCCGAGCTGCCCCTCGGCGGGACGGCCGTCGGGACCGGCATCAATACGCCGAAGGGTTTCGCCGACGCGGTGATCCGGCTCCTCGCGAACGAGACGGGTCTGCCGCTGACCGAGGCACGCAACCATTTCGAGGCGCAGGGGTCCCAGGACAGTCTGGTGGAGGCGTCGGGGGTGCTGCGAACGATCGCGGTCGGGCTGGTGAAGATCTGCAACGACCTGCGGTGGATGGGTTCCGGCCCGCGGGCGGGGCTCGGCGAGATCGCCATCCCCGATCTCCAACCGGGGTCGTCGATCATGCCGGGCAAGGTCAACCCCGTGGTGTGCGAGGCGACCGTCATGGTCTGCGCGCAGGTGATCGGCAACGACGTGACAGTAGGGTTCTCCGGGGCCTCCGGCGCGTTCGAGCTCAACGTCATGCTCCCCGTGATCGCGCGCAACGTGCTCGAGTCGATCCGCCTGCTGGCCAACGCCTCCCGGCTCCTCGCGGACCGTTGCGTCGACGGCATCACGGCGCACGAGGAGCACGCCCGCACGCTCGCGGAGTCGTCTCCCAGCATCGTCACACCGTTGAACCGCTACATCGGGTACGAGAACGCGGCGGCCGTCGCGAAGACCGCGCTCAAGCAAGGCAAGACGATCCGAGAGGTGGTCATCGACAAGGGTTTCGTCGCGGACGGCCTGCTGACGCAGGAGCAGCTGGACGCTGCCCTCGACGTGATGTCCATGACGCGCCGACCCTGAACGTCGGCTCTGAACGTAGGCTCGGCCAATGACGGGTCTGCGGCGCCTCGAGGTCCCTCGTGACCCCTCGCTGCAGGATGTCCAGGTGCTGCTCGCTCGGTTGACCGAGTCGCTCGCCGGTCAGACACCCCTCTTTCCGGTCCCGGCCGGAGGTCCCGGCGTCACAACGGACATCGTCGAAAAGCTCGCTGGGTCAGGCATACCGGCCGGGGTGGCTTTCGTCGTCGGGACGTCGGGGTCGACTGGCACGCCCAAGCTTGCCCTCCTCACCGCAGATGCGCTGGTGGCGTCCGCCACCGCGACGCACGAGGTCCTCGGTGGCCCCGGCTCGTGGCTGTTGGCCATGCCCGGCCACCACATTGCCGGCCTGCAGGTGCTCGTGCGCTGCGTGGTCGGCGGGACGACGCCGTGCGTCCTCGACCTGAGAAGCGGGTTCGACGTCGCCGCGTTCGTCGCCGGCACCGTCGAGATGGCCACCAAGGGTGGCCGGCGCTACACCGCCCTCGTCCCTACCCAGCTCACGCGTCTCCTGGACGACCCCACCGGGATCCGGGCGCTCGCCTCCTACGACGGCGTCCTCGTCGGCGGCGCGGCCACGACAGACCAGGACGTGTCACGAGCCCAGCAAGCCGGTGTGCGGGTGGTGATGACCTATGGGATGAGCGAGACCTCCGGCGGGTGCGTCTACGACGGACTGCCGCTGCCGGTCAGCCACGTGCACATCGACAACGATCACCACGTCGTCCTCGGCGGCGCCACCCTTGCCCTCGGCTACCTTGGCCGTCCCGACCTGACCCGGGACTGCTTCAGCGTGGACTCCGACGGCCAGCGCTGGTTCCGAACCGACGACCTCGGTTCGCTGGACGGCAACGGACGACTGCGGATCACCGGACGTGCGGACGACCTGATCAACACGGGCAGCCTCAAGGTGGCCCCGGGGCCCGTCGAGGACGCGATCGTCCGGTTCGTGCCCGGAGTTCTGGACGTCGTCGTCGTCGGCACCGACCACCCGGCCTGGGGCCAGGCCGTGTCGGCCGCCATCACCCTGCGCCGCGGTGCCCCGCCACTGACCGTGCGGGACCTGCGCACTGCTCTGCGCGGCATCCTGCCGGACCACAGCCTGCCGCACCGGCTGCTGGTCCTGGACGCGATCCCGCTGCGCGGACCCGGCAAGCCCGACCGCGGCGCGCTCGTGGCCGCCTTCGATGAGACACTAGGGACCTGACCTCGAATGAGTGTCGGCTGCCCGGAAGGACAACTGCGGTGCTGCGTGTGGTGATCATCCTGGTGGGCATGGCGCTCACCATCTTCGCCGCGGTCGACTGCCTGCAGACCACCGAGTCACGCCTGCGCTACCTCCCCAAGGTCGCGTGGCTGGTCGTCGTCATCGTCATTCCGTGGTTCGGGCCGACTGCGTGGTTGCTCGCCGGCCGCGAGCGCTCAGTTCCGCCGCAAGGTCGGCCGGCGACCGGGCCGCGTGGCCCCGAGGACGACCCGGACTTCCTGCGTAACCTCTGAGTCATCAGCGCGCGTCATCAGGGCGCGCCGTCAGTGCAGATCGGCACCGGACACGCATGGCCACGTTCTCCCAGTGGGTTCAGGGCGGCCGCCCTCGCACCCTGCCCGTCGCGGTGTCCCCGGTCGCCGTCGGGACCGGAGCGGCATACGCGCTCGGTCAGACGACCTGGGGTTATGCCCTGCTCGCCCTGGTCGTGTCACTCTGCCTGCAGGTGGGGGTCAACTATGCGAACGACTACTCCGACGGGATCCGCGGCACGGACACGGTCCGGGTCGGGCCGGTGCGGCTGGTAGGCCAGGATCTGGCCAACTCCTCGGACGTGCGTCTGGCGGCGCTGCTCGCCTTCTTCCTCGCGGGTCTGTGCGGGTTCGCGCTCGTCGCCCTCAGCCAAGCCTGGCTGATGCTGCCGGTCGGCGCGGCCTGTGTGCTGGCGGCCTGGTACTACACCGGAGGGCGGCACCCCTACGGCTACCTCGGTCTGGGTGAGGTGTTCGTCTTCGTCTTCTTCGGCCTGGTGGCCACGCTGGGGACCCTCTACACCCAGGCACTGTCGCTCTCCTGGGCCGGTGTCGTCGGTGCCGTCGGGGTGGGCGCCCTCGCGTCTGCCGTGCTTGTCGCCAACAACCTGCGCGATATCCCATCGGACCGGGGTGCGGGCAAGATGACGCTCGCGGTCCGGCTCGGGGCGGCGGGCACCAGGGTGCTCTACCTCGGGTTGGTCGCCCTGTCGGTGCTCGTCTGCGTCGGATGTGCGCTGCTGGGCCACCCGTTCGCGCTCGTGGCCCTGCTGGCATACCCGCTGCTGTGGCCGGCGGTGCAGGCGCTGCGCTCGGGGGCGACCGGGGCCGCGCTGGTGCCGGTGCTGGCTCGGACCGGGATAACCCAGCTCGCGTGGTCCCTGCTGCTGGCCGTCGGCATCGCCCTGCACTGATCGGACCTGACCTCCCACCGCGACAGAACTCATGTCTTTCCCGACCGGACTCACATTCTTGATGGTTTTGGGGGGTCCGAGGTGGCCAGAACCGGTGAGAACGTGAGTCCGGTGGGGTCGGGAACCACGAACCGGCCCGAGAATCGTGCAGCCGACCCTGACGCTCGCCGATCGCGGATATCGGTTCGGACCTCTTGCGGTCGACGGAGCAGGTCGTCCAAGCCGAAACGCACGCGTTCGAGGCCGAGGTTGCCCATCGCGTCATAGCGGTTCTTCTCAACGGCCCACGCCTCGTCGGGCCGGTCGGCATACTTGCCGCGACCGTCGAGCTCCAGGACAGTCGCCTCGCCCAGCCAGCCGCCGTCGACTCTGCCCAGGAACCGCCCTCGTGAGTTGAGGACGACCAGCTGGGGCGTGGGTGTCTCGAGGCCCCACTCACTCAGTAGCGTGAAGGCGTATGACTCCAGCCACGACTCACGGCGCCCGTCGACCAAGGGCAGAGTCTGAAAGGCCCGAGGTCGACCGCGCCAGCGCCGTTGCCCGTCGAGCTCCGTCAGGATCTCGTCCGGCGTGACCAGGCCCGCTCGCAGTGCGGCATCGACGATCGGAACCGAGACTCGCGCTCCCCAGAGGCGAAGGCAGTCGGCCGCGGTTCTGGCGACGGTCGTCACCTCGAGCCCATCGACACAGGTGGTAGGCGTGGGCCCGGAGTCGCAGTGATGGACGATCGTCCGGGGGGATCGCCTGCTCCTCGGCGTACCGGCCACCACAGTCAGGTGGACGAAACCAGCGGGCCCCAGCGGAAGCGGCAGCCCGAACACCGCAGCGGCACTGAGATGGCTTATTGCATGTCCAGCACTGCGTCGTCTCAAGCCGGCCCTGGCTTCGGCCACGTGCTCTGCCGCTCGGCTCTCCGGGTCGTCGGGGCCGGATCTGGCATACAGTCCGCGTCTCAGCCGAGTCAGCTCCCCGCGTCGAACCAGGCCCGCGAGACCCAGGTCGGTGAGCCCCAGAGCCAGAGCATCGGCGCGGCTGAAGACCTGGGACAAGTGGACGGCGGGAGCGGTGGACATCCGGAACATGGCCCAACCCTGGTCTCGGGGCCGCTGAGCCGGTAGCGCTTCTGTCGCTCCTGTGGATCGCGGGGCTCACGCAGCAGGGGGTGTGGACAACCGGACTGAACACACGCAATACCGGGTAATTGCCCCTCTCGTCACCACGCAACCGAGGAACACGTGAGTCCGGTCGGAGAAAGTGTGAGTCCGGTCGGAGAACGTGTGAGTCCGGTGCGAGGTGGGGAGGCGCTCAGGGGCTGCGGCGGTCGTCAGTCTGCTGGGGGAGGTCGGCGTCCTGCTGCGTGTCGGCGTCGAGCTCGCCGGCGAGCTCGGCGTCCTCGGCGAGCTCGTCCTCGCTGACGATCGCGCGCCGGGCCTGCTGCCGGCGCTCCACCCGCGCCGCGACGCGCTCGGAGAACTCGTCACGTTGGCGGCGCAGCACGAAGAACGAGATCACCAGCGACGTGCCGGCGGACAAGAGCAGCAGCAGTACCTGCTGGTCCGGGCCACGCAGACCGACGAGCCAGAAGAGCAGGAGGCAGGCAAAGAAGATCATCAGGCGGAAGACGGTGTACTTCAGCATCGCGCGGTCCCTGCTGCCGGCCTACTTCAGACCCGAGTAGCTGTGCAGCCCGGTGAAGAACAGGTTGACGACCGTGAAGTTGAGCAGGATGCACACATAACCCGCGAGCGCGATCCACATCGCCTTGCGCGGCTCCCAGCCGGCCGTCGCCCGCGCGTGCATGTAGGCCGCGTAAACGACCCAGACGACGAACGTCCAGACCTCCTTGGGGTCCCACGTCCAGTACGAGCTCCACGCCTTCTGCGCCCAGATCGCGCCCGCCACGAGGGTGAACGTCCACAGGATGAACCCGACCATGTTGAGCCCGTATGCCGTCCGCTCCAGGGACCCAGCGTTCGGCAGGCTCTCCATGAAGCTGCGGCGTGCCGGTCCGCCGGCGGTCACCGCCCCCTCGCGGCGCAGCTTCACGAGATAGACGATCCCGACCGAGAACCCGATCGTGAAGACGGCGACCGACAGGAACGCGACGGTCACGTGGATCACGAGCCACACGCTCTTGAGCGCCGGCAGGAGCTCGGCGGCATCGGTGTAGAAGGCGAACATCGCCAGTCCGAGCGTCAACAGCACGGGGCCGATGACGAACAGGCCCAGCCACTCCCACTGCCGTCGCCGAGCGAGAGCGCAGTAGGCGAGCGCGAGCGCAGCGCACCCGGCCGTCGCGAACTCGAACATGTTGCCCCACGGCGGGCGCATCACGGCGAGTCCACGCATCACGACCGAGGCGATGAGGATGAACGTTCCCAGCCAGGAGAGCGCCAGGGCGATCCCACCCAGCTTGCGCGCCCGGGGGGTAGCGGGAGGCTGCCCGCCGTCCCCATCCGCCAACCCGGCGGAGACGGCGTCTGCCGGCGCCGCCGGCCCCTCCGGCGCGCTGGGCCCCCTCGGCCCGTCCGGCGAGACCCGCGCGGAGGACCCTGACCCCGCGTTGACGAGCTCAGGGGAGCGCCGGCCACGGTTCTTGCGCGCGCCGGGCGTCTCGCGGGCCTCGGCCACGGGTTCGAGGGCCGCGAGGTGGAAGGCGAAGAGCAGCATCGCGACGGTGAAGACCGCCATCGCGGAGTAGAGCGCGAGGTTGGAGTACCCCACCAGCGTGGTCGACGGCATCCCTCAAGGTCCTTTGCTCAACGCGTCACGGATCTCGGCGACCAAGGCACCCAGCCCCGGGTCGGACGACCTGGCGAGACCGCCGATAGCCACCACGGTACGCGAGGTCCCCGGCTCGCTGGCATCGGTCGGTCCCCCGGCGGGGGCCAGGACGCGGACGAACACCCGCCGCCGGCGCACCAACAGGGACGCCATCAGCCCGAGGATCGTCGCGAGCGCCGCGAACAGGGTGAGCTCCTTGCCGGGGTCGACCCGCGCGGACAGCCCGGCGAACCGGTCCACGGAGTCAAAGCTGATCGATCCTCTCCCCCCGGGCAGCTGGTAGCTCTGTCCCGGCGCGAGCCGGATCAGCAGCGGCGTCCCGTCGGCCTTGGCGACCTGGGTGAGCGTCGAGGTGTCGAGCGTGTAGACCGACTCCGGCCGGCCACCGGCATAGAGGTCTCCTTCCCACACCGACAGCGCCAGCTCGGGGTTGCGCAGGTCGGGGAAGATCGAGACCGGGCCGTTGGCATACGTGGGTTCGGCCGTCGGCAGGAAGAACCCACTGAACGCCAGCTGCTTGGGCCGGGCCGAGCCGACCTTGATCGCACCGACGGAGGTATAGGTGTTGTCCTGGGCCAGGAACGGCGTCGCCTCCTGATAGACGACCGCGCCTGCGGCGTTACGGACCGTCACCACCGGGGCATACCCGTTGCCGAGCAGGTAGACGTCGGTGCCGTCGAGGGTGATCGGGTGGTTCGGGCTGATCTCCTGGTGCTGCGCCGGCGAACCGGGCGCCTCGCTCGTCGTCACCTTGGCCGAAAAGCTGCGGGGGGCACCGAACTGCGCCCCACCCGCCTGCTCCTCGAACGTCGCCTCCATCGAGTCGAGCGTGACGGTGAACGGTGGCAGGTTGTCGGGGTTCGTGAACGGCCCAGGCAGGAAGGTGTCGTAGGACGACAGCGTGGAGGCGAAGCTCCCACCGTCGGGCACGATCACGTCGCCACGCCAGCCGAACAGATGCCCGATCGCCACCCCGACGATCACGACGCACAGCCCGACGTGGAAGACCAGGTTGCCGGTCTCTCGCAGGTAGCCGTTCTCGGCGCTCACCGTCTGATCATCGTGAGAAGTGACCCGAAAACGCCTGCGTCGCAGGATCTCTCGAGCCGCAGCCAGGGCGGCAGCTGGTTCACCGACGAACTCGACCCGCTGGTGTGCGTCCAGCCGGTCGAGGTTGCGCGGTGCCCGCGGCGGGGTGGACCGAAGCGTGCGCCAGTGCAGGCGGCTGCGCGGGACGATGCACCCGATGAGGGAGATGACGAGCAGCAGGTAGATCGCCGAGAACCAGACCGACGAGTAGACGTCGAAGAAGCCCAGCCGGTCAAGCCACGGCCCGGTCGTCTGATGGGTGACCAGGTAGTCGGCGACGCGGCCGGCATCGATCGACCGTTGCGGGAAGATCGACCCGGGGACCGCGCCGACCGAGAGCAGCAGCAGCAGGAACAGGGCGGTCCGCATCGAGGTCAGCGTTCGCCATCCCCACCGCGCCCAGCCGACCGGCCCGAGTCGCGGTTGGGTGATGGGCTCCCTGGTCTGCGTCGCCATCAGCCCCGCCTCACAGCACCGTCACGAAGCTGCCGACCAGCTGGGTCTGCAGCCACGCAACCAGGGTGGTCCAGAGGCCGGACACCATGAGCACCCCGACGGCGAGCAGGAGGCCACCCCCGAACAGGTGCACGCCGCGTTGCTGTCGACGAAGCCAGACGCTGGTCCGGCCGGCGACGGACCAGCCCGCCGCGATCAGGACGAACGGCAGCCCCAGGCCGATGGAGTAGGCGACGGCGAGGGTGACCCCTCGGCCCACCGAACCCGTGTCGGCGCCAAGGGGCGCGGTGAGCGCGAGGATGGCCGCGAGCGTCGGGCCGGTGCACGGAGCCCAGCCGAGCGCGAAGACGGCGCCGAGCAGTGGCGCTCCGGCCAGCCCGGCAGCCGGCCGCCAGCGCGGGCCGGCCGTGCGTTGCAAACCCGCCCGCGAGCCGATCCCGAGGAAGACCAGGGACATGAGAATCACGACGCCGCCGCCGACACGGGTCAGGATGTCGAGGTGCTCGCGCAGGGAGTAGGTCAGCGTCGACGCGACGGCGAACAGCGCGATGAACACCGAGGTGAACCCGGCCACGAACAGCAGCGACCCGAGCACGAGGCGGGACCGCCGGCGGTGTTCCAGTGGGACGTCGGACAGGCCGGTGACGTACCCGAGGAAACCCGGGACGAGCGGGAGCACGCACGGCGACGCGAACGAGACGGCACCGGCAGCGAGGGCGACCGCCAGCGCCAGCGGGAGGGCTGCGCTGTCCACCGGACTCGACACGTCGGCTCAGGCCCGCTCGGCGACGACGTCGTCGATCAGGGCAGCCAGAGTCGTGGCGGTCGTGACGCCGAGGACTCGGGCGGCGACCCGGCCTTGCCGGTCGAGCACGAGCGTGGTGGGCGTCGCTGGCGCCTTGCCCTGCAGCGCGAGCATCGGCTGACCCTTGCCCACCGAGTCGCTGATCGAGGGGTAGGTCACCCCGTTGGCCTTGGTGAACGCCAGCGCGGTCGCCGGGCTGTCCCTGAGGTCGATGCCGACGAACGTCACCGGTTTGCCAGCGGACGTCATCGCCGCCGAGACCTGCTGCAAGGTCGGTGTCTCCTCGACGCAGGGCGCGCACCACGCACCCCACACGTTGACGACGACGACCTTGCCGGTGTGGTCAGCCGACGACCAGCTGCCTCCGTCCACCGTGGCCCCGGACAGCGAGATGGAGGTCGAGCGTTGTTCCAGGCTCAGCTGCTCGACGGTGCCGTCACCAGCCACGTAACCTTTGTTGTCACCAACTTTTGCTTGCGCCGCAACGGAGTTGGCGTCGTTTGAGCACGCGCCGGTGAGCAGCGCCACGGCGCAGAGCGTCGCCGCCAGCACGGCCCCCGCAGGTCGCGGCATACCGACTGTCACGCGCCCGCCCTCTTGGCCGCCTTCGCGAGCAGTGCACCGGCGGGCTCGCTGTAGGCCACCGACGTGAGCTCCCCGTCCAGGTAGGTCAGGGACGTCAACGAGGCGAGTGAGCACTCGCGCCGGCGCGGGTCGTGCCACAGACGGTTGCCCTGCAGCTTGTTGCGCACCGTCCACACCGGAAGCTGGTGGGAGACCAGGACGGCCTCGTGGCCCGCGGCCGCGACGAGGGCGTCGCCGACGGCGCCGAGCATGCGGGTGGCGATCACCGTGTAGGGCTCACCCCAGCTGGGCCGGAACGGGTTGACGAGATGGCGCCACACCGACGGCTGCGTCAGCACCCCGTCACCGACGCCGAAGGTCTTGCCCTCGAAGATGTTGCCGGCCTCGATCAACCGCTCGTCGGTGTGCACCGGCAGTCCGTGGGCCCCCGCGATGGGCGCAGCGGTCTGTTGCGCCCGTTCGAGGGGGGACGCGACGACATGGGTGACGTCATAGCCCGCGAGATAGGCCGCGACCGCCTGCGCCATCTCCTGACCGAGGTCGGACAGGACATAACCGGGCAACCGCCCGTAGAGGATCCCCGCGGGGTTGAACACCTCGCCGTGCCGCATGAGGTGCAGCACCGTGCGTACCGGGGTCATGTGGTCATTGTCGCAAACACCCGGCTCGCAGCACGGGCCGAGTCCGGGAGGGCGTCGAGGACCGTCTCGACAGCCTCGTCGTCGTGCGAGGCGCTGACGAACCAGGACTCGAACGCACTCGGCGGTAGATGAACCCCGCGGGCCAGCATCGCGTGGAAGAACGCCGCGAACGCGTCGGTGGACTGGTCGCGCGCCTCGTCGTAGTTCGTCACGGGCGCGTCCCGGAAGAACACGCTGAACATCGAACCGGCCCACTGGACCACGTGCGGGACGCCTTCCGCCGTGAGCGCCGCGGAGGCGGCGTCGGCGATCGTCCGGCTTACGACGTCGAGGTGCTCGTATGCCTCGTCCGTGCACCCGCGCAGCGTGGCGAGGCCAGCCGCGGTCGCGACGGGGTTACCGGACAGGGTGCCCGCCTGGTAGACCGGACCGGTCGGCGACAACAGAGCCATCAGCTCGGCCCGGCCACCGAACGCGGCGGTCGGGAAGCCGCCCCCCATCACCTTGCCGAAGGTGAACAGGTCTGGCGCGCCCGACGCATACGGGGCCTCCAGGCCGTACCACCCGGAGCGCGAGCAGCGGAACCCCGTCATCACCTCGTCGCTGATGAGCAGGGCACCGTGCGCGTGGGTGACCCGCAGCAGCGCCTCGGTGAATCCCGGGGCCGGCGGGACGACCCCCATGTTGCCGGCGGCAGCCTCGGTGATGACGGCGGCGATCTCGTGGCCCCGTTCGGCAAAGGCCGTCTCCAGAGCGTCAAAATCGTTGTAGGGGAGCACGATCGTCTCGGCCGCCGCCGAGGCTGGCACGCCTGCGGAGTCCGGCATCCCGAACGTCGCCACCCCGGAGCCGGCCGCCGCGAGCAGCGAGTCGACGTGGCCGTGGTAACAGCCGGCGAACTTCACGACCACCGAGCGCCCGGTCCAGCCGCGGGCCAGCCGCAGCGCCGACATCGTAGCCTCCGTGCCGCTGTTGACCAGGCGCACCTGCTCGAGCGGCTCGACTCGCTGCACGATCTCCTCGGCGAGGACGACCTCGTTCTCTGACGGGGTGCCAAAGCTGAAGCCCCGGGTCGCCGCATCCTGCACGGCGGCCAGGACGTCCGGGTGGGCGTGGCCGAGGATCATCGGACCCCAGGAGCAGATGAGGTCGACGTAGCGCCGTCCGTCGGCGTCGGTCAGCCAGGGGCCCTTCGCCGCACGGACGAACCGGGCGGTGCCGCCGACGGCCCGGAACGCCCGGACCGGGGAGTTGACGCCACCGGGGATGACGGCCCTGGCCCGGTCGAGCAGCGCGGCCGACGCCGGTGCCTCGAAGGGATAGACCTCCCGGGCGGGACGTGGGCTCGCGTCGGCGGGGGCGGTCATACGGGCATTGTCGCAAGCCGGCCTGTGGGTTCAGCCGTCGGCGTCGAGCTCAGCGCCGGCGCGCGCGCAGTCGGCCGAGACCGCGTCCTGGTGACCCCTGGCATTGGCGTCCCGGACGATCTCCATCGACGCACCGAGCGTCTCGAACTGGGCCGGGGACAGCACGTCGACCATGAGTCGCCGCACGCCCTCCACATGCACGGCGGCCGCCTCGGTCAGCCGCGCGTAGCCGTCACAGGTCAGCACGAGCTCGACACCGCGCCGGTCGGCCAGACAGGCCTGCCTCTCCACCCAGCCGCGCTTCTCCAACCGGGAGGCCGTGTGCGTGAGACGACTACGCGACTGGACGACGAGGTCGGCGATCTCGGACATCCGCAGCCGATGCCCCGGGGTCTCCGAGAGCATGGAGAGGATCTCGTATTCACTGAGCTGCAACCCGTGTCGTTGCAGGTCGCGGTCGAGCGCCTCCTCGAGCAGGCGACTCCCCCGCAGATAGCTGCGCCAGGCAGTCTGCTCGGAGTCGGTGAGCCACCCGACCGCCACCGTGTCATCAGAAGGTGCCTGCGTCGTCTGCGTGCTCATATCCCCTCCACACCTGTCGCCTCAGTATATCCGGCCGACACCCCCTGACCTGCGCCTCCTTCGTCTCATCGGCCAAGGTCGGCCGAAACGGACTCGGTCGGCACGACCTGGGATCGGCGGAGCTCGGCACGCCAGCGGATGACCTCAGGCGCGTCGTCGTCCACGAGGCGCTCGATGCGGATCAGGTCGAGCCCGTCCGGCCCATCGAGCCCATCGGGCCCGTCGAGCCCATCCGTCCCGTCGATGCCGAACGACTCGACGTCTTCGCGCAGCAGAGGCCAGGGTGGGCCCTCGACCCGATCGCGCTCGGCGGCCGGTCCGTCGTGCCCGAACGCGATGACGAGCAGCGTCCCGCCCGGGGCGACCAGGGTGGACACGGCGTGGATGGCGCGACTGCGCTCGGGTTCGGGAAGCGCCTGCACGGTCATGCTCTCGACGACCAGCTCGTATGCCCGGTGCATCTGCGGCGGGAGCGACAGCAGGTCCGCGGTTCGATAGTCGACGGAGGACTCGGGGAACCTCGCGCGGGTCCGGGCGACGGCCGCCGGCGACAGGTCGAACGCCGTGGTGGGCAGGCCGAGCGCTGCCAGGTACTCAGAGTCGCGTCCATAGCCGGCGCCGACCACGACCACTCGCGGTCGGCGCCCACCGAGGCCGCCCCGCTCCACCCACTGCACGAGCAACGGGTTGGGGGTGCCCCGGTCCCACGGCACGACCGCCTCCCCGCGGTCCGCCGCGACATACAGCCGGGCGAACCATGCCGTGGGGTCGGCCTCGTCCTGCGCGTCCATCGTCACAGTCTCCCGCCTGGGATGGTCGAATGGTCCGATGAGACCAGCACGAGTCGGTGCGCTGATCGGTGCCGTGGGAGGCGCCCTGTTCCTGGCGATCAACGCGAGCGCCGTGCCGGAACCGTGGCCTGCCTACGTCCGTGGTGCTGGAGTGGTGTCCTTCCTGCTCGTCGTGTGGCTCGTGCTGCGCGTGCCGGATGATCCTCACGCCTACGCGCCCGATGCGCGACAGCTGCAGGCCTTCTGGATCACGGTCGCTCTCGAGGTCGTGGCAATCGTGGGAGGCGCCCAGCTGTTCATCCGGGTGTTCGACCGCCCGGCTGCGACCCTGCCCTGGGTGGCGATCGTCCTCGGCGTGCACTGGCTGGTGTTCCACGTTGTTTTCGCCCGGGACGTGTTCGTCTGGCTGGGCTGGCTGACCCTGACCTGTGGGGTGGTCGGGATGCTTGTGGCGCTGACGCAGGCGGGGCCGCCCGAGTCCGTGGCCATCGTGAGCGGCCTCTTCACCGGGGTGGTGATGCTCGGCTGCGTGGGCGTCGACGCCGCCCGCACCCGCAAGGCGCTGCTCAGGTGGAAGAAGACCTGACCCCGCCAACCACGCCAACCCCTCCAACCCCGCCAACCCGGCCGAGCCAGTCGGCCGCCTCGAGGGCGTAGTAGGTGAGGATCACCTGCGCCCCGGCCCGTCGGATCGAGGTCAGCGACTCGAGGGCACAGCGTTGGCGGTCGATCCAGCCGCGCGCAGCCGCCGCTTCGATCGTCGAGTACTCACCCGAGATCTGATATGCCGCAACGGGAACCGTCGACATCGCGACGGCGGCGGCAATGACGTCGAGGTTGGTCAGGGCGGGTTTGACCATCACCAGGTCGGCGCCCTCGTCGAGGTCGAGCTGGATCTCGCGCAGCGACTCACGCCGGTTCGCCGGGTCCTGCTGGTAGGTAGCCCGGTCGCCGAAGAGTGAGGACTCGACCGCCTCGCGGAAGGGGCCGTAGAACCCGGAGGCGTACTTGGCGGCATACGCGAGCACGATCGTGTCGGTGAATCCCGCCGCGTCCAGTGCCGCTCGAACGACGCGTACCTGGCCGTCCATCATTCCGCTGGTCCCGACGACGTGAGCGCCGGCGCCGGCTTGGGTGACCGCCATCGACGCATACCGGTCGAGGGTGGCGTCGTTGTCGACCCTTCCGTCCGGGGTGAGCACCCCGCAGTGGCCGTGGTCGGTGAACTCGTCGAGGCAGAGGTCAGCCATGAGCACGACGTCGTCACCGACCGCGTCGCGGACTCGCCGGAGTGCAACGTTGAGGATCCCGTCGGGGTCGTCGGCTCCCGAACCGACGGCGTCCTTGGCGAGGGGCACTGCGAAGACCATCATCCCGCCTACCCCCGCGGCGACACACCGGCGGGCCTCGTCGACGAGCGAGTCGAGGCTGTGCTGCATCACGCCCGGCATGCTGGAGATGGGGGTAGGCGAGCTCGCCCCCTCCTTGACGAAGACCGGGAGCACCAGCTCGCGCGGGTGCAGCCGCGTCTCGGCCACCAGCGCCCGGACCGCAGGGTTCTGGCGCAGCCGCCGGGGCCGGACGACCGGGACGAGTGGGTCGTCCGGCGGTGGCAGCCCCGGCGTCATCAGCGGGCTCGGCGCCGGGCGGCCGTCTTGGTCTCGCTCGGACGCAGCACCGGCTCCCCGGCCTCACGGGCCGCCGCGGCAAGGCCTAGGCCGTGGGCCGCGAGGGCGTCGACGAGTGCGTCGGACGAGGCGGTCGGCGCCAGGACGTCGACCCGCAGACCCGCGTCCTCGGCTGCCTTCGCGGTCGCCGGGCCGATCACGGCGACGACCGTGGACGGGTTCGGCTTGCCGGCGATGCCCACGAGGTTGCGGACGGTGGAGCTGGAGGTGAACACGACCGCGTCGTAGGCGCCGGACTTGATCGCGTCGCGCACCTCGGGGGCCGGCGGGGCCGCACGGACCGTCCGGTATGCGGTCACGTCGTCCACCTCCCAGCCCATCTCGACCAGCCCGGCGACGAGCGTGTCGGTCGCGATGTCGGCGCGCGGCAGGAAGACCCGGTTGATGGGGTCGAGCAGGTCGTCGTACTCAGGCCACTCGGCCAGCAACCCCGCGGCGGACTGCTCACCGGCCGGGACGAGATCGGGGACCAGGCCCCAGTCACGCAGCGCGCCCGCGGTCACGCCCCCCACGGCGGCGATCTTGAGTCCGGAGAACGCCCGCGCGTCGAGCCCGAACTCGTCGAACTTCTCGCGCACCGCGCGCACCGCGTTGACCGAGGTGAACCCGATCCACTCGTAGCGCCCGGTGACCAGGCCCTTGATCGCTCGGTCCATCTGCTGGGGAGCGCGGGGCGGCTCCACGGAGATGGTCGGCACGACGTCGGCGCGTGCGCCGTAGAACGCGAGCCGCTCCATCGTGGCCCCCGCCTGGTCCTTGGTGCGCGGCAGCAGGACGTTCCACCCGAACAGTGGCCGGGTCTCGAACCAGGACAGCTCGGAGCGTAGGGCGACGCTGGACCCCACGACGGCCAGCGAAGGGAAGTGCACCGCTGTGCTCCCGAGCAGGTCCGCGACCTGGCCGAGCGTCGTGGTGTGGGTGACCTGGTCGGTCGTGGTGCCGCGTTCGGTGAGCATGACCGGAGTCTCATCACTGCGACCGGCAGCACGCAGTGCTGTGAGGGCAGCCGCCAGCGTGTCGGGGACGCCGAGAACGACCACCGTGACGTGGTCGGGGACGGCCGGCGCCCAGTCGTGCTTGCGGTCGCCGGCGTCGACGACGTGGACGGCGGTCGCCAGCTGGGTCGTCAGCGGCACGCCGGCGTAGGTCGGCACCGCGGTGACGGCACTGACACCCGGCACGACCTCGAAGGGAATCCCGGCCTTGTGCAGCGCGAGGGCCTCCTCGGCGAACCCGTTGAACAGCGAAGGGTCTCCGTCCATCAGCCGGACCACCAGTCCGTCGCCACCGACGGACTTGGCCGTGCGGACCAGGATCTTGGCGCGGGACGCGCGGGTCAGCTCCTCGCCGTGCTCGCCGTGCCCAGCGTCGACCACCGTGACGTCGGACCGAGCAAAACCGGCGACCATGTCGTGTCGGTTGACCTGGTCGATGACGACGGCATCGGCCATGGCGAGCCGGTCACGGGCTCGCAGGGTGACCAGACCAGGGTCACCGGGTCCGGCTCCGACGAAAGCGACGCGGCCGGCTGGGTTGCCGGCGCGGTTGGTGGTGGTGGGGGTCACGAGACCTGCTCCGTATCAGAAGGGGTGCGGTGGGGTGCGGGGACGAGGGAGGGCTGTCGCGGTCTGCCGTCCGGTGGGTGCGCGGGCGGGCGGCCTGGTGGTTCGTCGACGTCGAGGTCGGCGGCGCCGTCCTCGAGCAGGAGGTCGGCCAACCGTCGGCCCGCGCCGCGTGGGTCGAGCGCCGAAGCCACGATCGAGCGACGCAGCAGGTGGGACCCGTCGCGGGCACCGACGACGGCGCGCAGCCAGAGCTCCGGGCCGTCCTGCCCCTCCACGATCTCCGCGAGTGAGCCCACGGGCGCCGTGCACCCGGCTTCCAAGCCGGCGAGCAGCGCGCGCTCGGCGGTGACGCAGGTCCGGCTGTCCGGGTCGTCGAGCTCCGCGAGGGCCGCCACGAGGTCGGGGCGGTCGGCACGGCACTCGACCGCGAGCGCCCCCTGGCCAGGCGCCGGCAGCATCTGCAGCGGGTCGAGTGTCTCGGTGACCTCACCGAGCAGCCCCAGCCTGGCCAGTCCGGCCCGGGCGAGCACGACCGCGTCGAGCGACCCGGAGTGGACGAAGCCGATCCGGGTGCCGACGTTGCCCCGGACCGGAGTGACGTCCAGGCCGAGCCCCAGTGCGCGCAGCTGCGCCTCCCGACGGGGGGAGCCGGTGCCGATGGTGGAGGCATGGGGCAGTTCGCCGAGGGTCAGTCCGTCCCGGGCGACGAGGACGTCGCGCGGGTCGTCGCGCGCAGGCACGGCTGCCACGACGAGACCTGGTTCGGGGGCGACCGGTAGGTCCTTCAGCGAGTGGACCGCGAGGTCTACGGTTCTGTCGAGCAGACGACCGCGGATCGCGGCTGCGAACACGCCGGTGCCGCCGATCGTGGTCAGCTGGTGGGTCGAGGTGTCCCCCAGGGTCGAGATCGCCACCAGCTCGACCTCGTGTCCGCGGGCTCTCAGGGCGTCCGCGACGCGCTCGGACTGGGCGGTGGCCAGCTGACTCCGCCGCGTGCCCAACCGCAAGGGCGCGGGTGTGGTCACGACTCACCCCCGAGGTCCCCGCGCAGGGGCGAGGGGGCGGGTGGGGTGGAGACGGTGGCGACGACATGCGGGTCGAGATCGAACAGCTCACGCAGCGCCGCGGCGTACTCCTCGCCGTGGCCGTCGCTGGTGAGCTCCTTGACGCGCACGGTGGGGGTGTGCAGGAGCTTCTCGACCACGCGGTGGACGGTCTGCGTCACCTCTGCACGGGTGGTGGGGTCGAGCGCGGGCATCCGCTGGTCGAGCCTCTCCAGCTCGGCGTCGACCACCCCTGCTGCCCGCGAACGCAGCGCGGCGACCGTCGGTGCGACGGACGCAACGGCACGACCGGTCAGGTATGCCGCCACCTCACCGGTGACGAGGTCGCGGACCCTCTGCACCTGCGGCAGGGTCTCGACGTCGGCAAGCGCCGCCAGCTCTGCACCCAGCTCGGACAGCCCGACCAGCGCGACTCCCGGCAGGTCCGCGACGGCCCGGTCGACGTCGTGCGGCAGGGCGAGGTCGACGAGGACGAGTGGTCGATCCGAGCGGCCCCGGGCGGCAGCCGTGATGTCCGCAACGCTGAGGACGTTGCGCACCGAGCCCGTCGAGCTGAGGACGACGTCTGCGTCCGCGAGCGCGTCCGCCAGCTCCGACATCGGCACGGCCGTGCCGCCCGTGGCCCGCGCCAGCCGCTCGGCCTTGGCGAGCGTGCGGTTGGCGATGACCAGCCGCTGCGCACCGCGCCGGGCGGCCGTCGTCGCGACCAGCCCCGACATTCCACCGGCCCCGACGACGAGGACCGACGCGGCGGCGAGCGGTCCGAGCAGCGCCTCCGCGTGGTCGAGCCCGGACTCGACCAGAGACTTGCTGACGGTGTCGATCCCGGTCTCGCTGTGGGCCCGTTTGCCCACTCGAAGTGCTTGCTGCAGCAGGGAGTTGAGAGACGGGCCAGCGGTCGCCGACTCCTGCGCCGTGCGCAGTGCCTCGCGCAGCTGCCCGAGTACCTGGACCTCGCCGATGGCCATCGAGTCCAGACCGCAGGCGACGGTGAAGGCGTGGGCGGCCGCCCGGTCCTCGTAGTGCACGTAGAGGTGTGACGTCAGCTCGGCCAGGCCCACCCCGCTCAGGTCGGCTAGCACCTCGCCGATCGTGGCGACGGCGCCGTGGAAGGTGACCGCCTCGGCATACACCTCGAGGCGGTTGCACGTGGACAGGACGACGGACTCCTCGACGGCGCCAGAGGAGGCGACCCGCTGGGCGAGCACGTCCGCCGGGGCTGTGGCGAGCGCCTCGAGGAGGCTGATCGGGGCGGTGCGATAGGACAGGCCGATGACGAGCAGGGTCACTGGGCGACCTCCAGCGAGTCCGGTCGCTCGTTCTGCATCTCGCGGAAGGCGAGCACGTGCAGCTCAGTGCTCAGGTCGACCCGACGCACGTTGACGCCCGGGGGCGTGACGAGCACGACGGGGGCAAAGTTGAGGATCGAGCGCACCCCCGCCTGGGTGAGGGCGTCACACACCTGCTGGGCGGCCGCAGCGGGTGTGGTGATCACGCCGATCGAGATCCGTCGGTCCGCGATCACGGTGCCCAGCTCGGACATCGGGCTCACCGGCACGTCGTCGACGGGGGTGCTCCTGGCGAGCGGGTCCTCGTCGAACAGTGCGACCACCCGGAAGCCGCTCGCGGCGAAACCGGAATATGCCGCCAGCGCTCGACCGAGGTTGCCGAGGCCCACGATGGCGACGGGCCAGTTCTGGGCCAGTCCGAGAGCCCGGGAGATCTCCACGGCGAGGTGGTCCACCTCATACCCGACGCCGCGCACGCCGTAGGAGCCGAGGTGGCTGAGGTCCTTGCGCAGCTGGGCCGAGCGGACCCCCGCGGCGGTGGCCAGCTCCTCGGACGAGACGTTCGTGGTGCCCCGTTCGGCCAGGTCGGTGAGCGCGCGCAGATATTCCGGTAGCCGGGTGACCGTCGCGTCCGGGATCTCTCGACGAAACGCGGGTTCGGCGTTGGGGTGCGCGGTCACGTGCACCGGCTCCTTTCACCTGTTACCCGTCGGTGCGCCGACCATCGACTGACCGCCTTGCGGCAGATGCTGTCTCGCGATGGTCATCTGGACGGGATGGAGCGCGTGGGTAGCCCTCAGACTAAGCGTTTGTGAAGCACTGCACAAAGTCGAACGGGAGGGCGCAGACCGCCGCTCAGCGAGCCGTTCGAACCCGCTGCCCGGTGTCGGCCTGGTGCGACGCGCTCAACGGGGTGCGCTCTGCAGGGCTGCTCTGAGTCGATCCGGAGAGACCCGCCAGAAATCGTGCGGGGTGCCGTCCACCAATGTGACCGGGATCTCCTGTGAGTACCGCTCGCGCAAGGCCTCATCGTCGTCGATGGACCACTCCTGCCAACCGACCCCCAGCTCCCGGGCGATCTCGGAGACAACCTCCCTCGCGTCGTCACACAGATGACAGCCGGGGCGGCCGATCAGCGTGATCCGCAGGTCGCCCGCTTCGTCGCTCACCGTCCTAGTCTGCTCCCTTTTGCGAGTCGGTCCACCCAAAGCCCTCGACGGTGCGAGACTGTCGCCGATGTCCTTCGCGCACCTGTTCGGGTGGTCTGGGCGCCGCCGTTCGGGAGGGCGCCAAGTCTCTGCCCAGCATGCCCCGAACCTCGCGATGCAGAGCCCGCTGACGGCGCTGGCGATCAGTCATCGCCAGCCCGCCTACGCGCTCGCCGGAGCCACGGCGCCCGGCGGGCTGGTCGACCTGCGCGTCCTGCTGACGCAGACGGTCGGGAGCGACCCGCGGGCCTCAGACGTCGGCGGCAGCCACTCGGGCAGCAGCCCCGGCTCCAACCACGCTGAGCGGTCACCGGACGTCGTCGACCCACGGGTGGTCGCCCTGGTGGATCTTGCCCGGGGTGGAGACGTCGAGGCCTTCGGACAGCTCTACGAGATGTACGTCGGCGTCGTCTACCGCTACGCCTACGTCCGGACCGGCACGCGTCAGACGGCCGAGGACGTCACGTCTGAGACGTTCATGCGGGCCTTGGGTCGGATCAGCTCGTTCACCTGGCAGGGCCGCGACATCGGGGCCTGGTTCATCACCATCGCCCGCAACCTCATGACCGACCGGGCCAAGTCCGCGCGCTTCCGCCTCGAGGTGACCACCGCCGACCTGCTCGAGACCGCCGATCTCAGCCACCCGGCTTTGGGACCGGGGCCCGAGGACGCGGTGCTGCTCCGCAGCCGCGACGAACGGCTGGTCGAGGCGATTCGCCGGTTGACCGAGGACCAGGCCGAATGCCTCGTGCTCAGATTCCTGCACGGGATGTCGATCGCGGAGTGCGCGCAGATCCTCGGCCGCAACGAGAATGCCGTCAAGCAGCTGCAGCTGCGCGCCGTCCGATCGCTCCGGAAGGAGCTGGGCGATGCCCCCCTCTGACCTGGCTCCGCCTGCGTCGGCGACGGATGCCGCCGTAACCTCTGGTTGCGCTCGTCGTTGTGTGGTGATAGCCCGCGCACCGGCGAGCGTCAATGCCAGCCGGTTGATGTTTCAAGGATGTTCATGGCTTTTCTGAACCGCGCGAACGACCGGCTGCAGGCCGCCCTCCAGGGCGGTCCGGCCGAGGAGTCGTTGCGCCCCGACGTGGAGGTCGTCAAGGCCCTGCGCGAGATCCGGCTCGGGCAGAAGGCTTACCGACCCGATCCGGCGTTCGTAGCGCTGCTTGCCGAGCGTCTGCTGACTCAGCAGCCCGTGCTGCAGACCCGCCCGCTCTATACAGCGGCCGGTCGACACCGCTACCCGGCGGGGCTCGCACCGACCCGCGGACCGGTCGTCTCGATCGTGCACAACACGGTTCCCCGGGTCGCCGCGTCCATGGGTGCCTCCGCCTTCGTCGTCGGCGCGGTCCTCGGAGTCTCCTCGCGGGCCTCGATGCCCGGCCAGACGCTCTACCCCGTGAGCAACCTCATCGACGTCGCCGCCGTCACGCTCGCCGGCTCGGACCAGTCGCGCGGTGAGACGCTGTTGAGTCAGGCGGAGCGTCACATCGGGCAGGCTGAGGAACTCGCTTCGATAGCGCGACGGCCGGGTTCCAGCGCGAGTGCGGATGATGTCCAGGCGGCGCTGCAGGGAGCACTCGACACCGCGATGAAGGCGCGCCAGACACTCGAGGATGACTTCGCTCTGCGCGGCGACCCCAGCTCGCTGGTAGCGCTGCAAGACTTCACCACGCGAGTGACCCCAGCCATCCTGGGACTGGTTGGCAGCGTGCCTGACACGGCACGGTCCCTCGTCGGCCAGCTGCAGACCACGGTGACCCAGATCGGCATCGTCGCCTCGACGGGTCTCACGGCCTGTCCTGCCTGCCAACCGGTCGTTGCGCTGACCGACCAGCAGCTGGCGTCGGTGAGCACGGCGCCCCCCTCGGGCGGAAGCGCCTCGAGCGGAACCGGCCCGTGGGTGGGCGACTCGAGCGCATCAGTGGGCACTACGTCGGGGGGCGCCACCGCCGCTGGACCACCGGTCTCCGGCGGAACAGGGCTCGGCACCACTACCGGCTCGACAGGCACATCGGTGAATCCCCCAGCCGTCAGCTCCGACCCCTCGGTACCACAGGGAGGCGGTGGCGCGAAGACGCCGACCGGTGCATCGGGTCAGCCCGCGGGAGCACTTGACGGCACGGCCGGCTCGAGTGATCCGGTTGCCTCAACCGGCACGAGGTCTGCCGGCGGGAGCACGACCCCGGCACCCCCGGTGACCGCCCCGGCACCCCCGGTGACCGCTCCGGCACCCCCGGTGACCGCTCCGGCACCCCCGGTGACCGCTCCGGCACCCCCGGTGACCGCCCCGGCACCCCCGGTGACCGCTCCGGCACCCCCGGTGACCGCCCCGGCACCCCCGGTGACCGCTCCGGCACCCCCGGTGACCGCCCCGGCACCCCCGGTGACCGCTCCGGCACCCCCGGTCACCGCCCCGGCACCCCCGGTCACCGCCCCGGCACCCCCGGTCACCACCCCGGCACCCCCGGTCACCACCCCGGCACCCCCGGTCACCACCCCGGCACCCCCGGTGACCGCTCCGGCACCCCCGGTGACCGCTCCGGCACCCCCGGTGACCGCTCCGGCACCCCCGGACTCGGGGCAGGCTGTGAGCACGACTGCACCAGCCGACGCTGGAGCCGGGTCTCATGACGTCAACCCCGTCGGTTCAGCCCGGCCGCAGCGCGGACAGGTCTCCCGACACCGGGGCTTCGAGCACCAACCCAAGCACGCACCCAAGCACGAATCCGGTCGCGGACCCGGTCAAGGCGCGTGACGGGGCGCCCCCTCACCCCGGGACAGCCTCCTTCTACGAACCGCCACGGCCGTGCTCGCCGCTCCTTGAAGCGCGGCGACCCGGCCGCCGTGGTCCTTAGAAGAAGGCGGACCTTCGCTGCATGAGCAGTGAGTAGAGGGTCTGCTGGATCGTCTCGCGGGTGCGGTCGGTCAGGTCGAAGATGAGCATGGGGTCGTCAGCCGCACCCGGGCCCAGGTCGGCCGTCTCGACCGGCACGCCGAACTCGATGATCCACTTGCTGGGCAACGGGATCAGACCGAGCGGCCCCAGCAGCGGCCAGGTCGGTGTGACCGGCGCATACGGCGCTCCGACGAGCCGGGCGAACGTCTTCACGTTGCCGAGCATCGGGTAGATCTCCTCGGCGCCGACGATCGAACAGGGGATGATCGGCACCCCGGTGCGGATCGCGGACGCGACAAACCCGCCGCGGCCGAAGCGTTGCAGCTTGTACCGCTCACTGAACGGCTTCCCGACCCCCTTGAACCCCTCCGGCCACACACCGACGAGCTCCCCACCGCTCAGCAGCCGTTCGGCGTCGACGTTGGCCGCGAGGGTGGAGCCCGACTTGCGGGCCATCTGAGAGACGAGCGGCGTCTGGAACACGAAGTCCGCACCCAGCATGCGCAGGTGACGGTGGGCGGGGTGCTCGTCATATACCGCAACCTGCGTCATCAACGAGTCGAGGGCCAGGGTGCCCGAATGGTTGGAGACGACGAGGCCCCCACCCTCGGCCGGGATGTTCTCGATCCCCCGCACCTCAACGCGGAACCAGCGCCGGTAGAGCGGTCGCAGGAACGGGAGGTAGGCGTTGATCGTGAAGTCCTCGTCGAACCCGAAGTCGTCGACCTCGAAGTCCCCGGTCAAGCGTCGCCGCAGGAAAGCGAGGGTGTGGGCCACCTGCTTCTCCACCTGGTCTGGCTCCACACCCGACGCGGCTACCACGGTGCGCAGCGCCGCCACCCCCGCCTGGACGAGGTCCTCGACCCCGGGCGCGAGGGCCCGGGAGCTCTCGCGGGCTGCGGGGACGGGCTCCTGGACGTATGTCTCGAGCAGCTCAGGAACGGCATGCAGGACACGGGTGTCAGCAACGGCTGCCGCAGCACGCCGCTGGGTCCGCCCCCCGGATCGCGCGACGGCTTTCGCCGACGGGGCGCTTGGCCGAACGGCGGGTCGAGGTCGGTGCTTGGGCTTCTTTGGTGAGGTCATGGCCTTGGACACAGGAGGCGACACAGGAGGGGGGACAGGAGGAGGGACAGTGGAGCCGGGTGAAGCCGAAGTCGTGGGCTCCCGAGTGAGCGGGGCGGCGCTCAGCAACGGCGTGCCCCGGCGGCGGGCTCGCTCACCGGTGGCCCGTGCGGCACCCGACGCAAGCGCGGAGCTCGACCCGGGACGCCGGACCGAGGTCGGCGAGGCCGACGCGGTGGGCGAGCCCGTGGTGGTGCCGGCCTTCGTCGTAGCCGACCTCGTGGTAGCCGGCCTCGTGGCAGCCGAGTTATTCTTCGCCACCTTCGTGGCAGCCACCTTCCTCGTCGCCACCTTCGTGGCAGCCACCTTCCTCGTCGCGTTCTTCTTGGCCGGCGTCTTCGCAGCGGTCTTCACCGGCCTGGCTGTGGCTGCCCCGGACGTGCTGGTCCCCGTGCTCGGCGCCGTCTTCGGCGGCGTGCTCGGCGGCGTCACGACGCACCACGACCGGCGAGGACCTGCGACAGCGCAACGGCGGCCGTCCGGGCCCCAGGCAGCAGGGGGGCCACGTGGGCCGCGAACTCGAGGAAGGCCTGCTTCGTCGTGAACTGCGGCTCGAACCCCAGTGACTGTCTCATCTTCGTCGTGTCGAGGCCTCGCCCGAAGGCGAGGAACTGCATCTGGTCGTCGGAGAAGTCTGCCAGACCGGTTCGTCTCACCATGCCGCCGAGGAAGCCAGCAGCCTGCAACGGCACCGGAAGGATCGGCCGACCGACGATGGCCGCGGCCTGCGCGAGGGTGACGATCCCGTCCCCCGCGACGTTGACGTTGCCGAACACCCCGAGCGCCATCGTTGCTCGGAGCAGCGCGGCGGTCGCGTCGTGCTCATGGACGAACTGCATACGCGCGTCGAAGCCCAACGGAGCGAGTACGACGGGCAGCGAGAAGTAGTCGGTCATCGAGGTGCGGATGCCGGGGCCGATGATGTTGGCGAACCTCAAGGTCGTGATCCCCACGTCCGGGCGGCGGCGGGCGAACCCGCGTACATATCCCTCGACCTCGACCGAGTCCTTGCCGAAACCGGCACGCGGCAACGCTTTTGGGCCCATCCCCTCGGTGAACATTGCCGGGTCTCTGGGCGACGAGCCATAGACGGCCGCCGATGATTTCACCACGAGCCGGGTCAACGCGTCAGCCTTCTGACAGGCAGCGAGCAGCTGCATCGTGCCGATGACGTTGATCTCCTTCTGGGAGGTTCGTCCGCCGGCAGAGAGCGGCGTGGCGATGACGTTCATGTGCACGACCGTGTCGACACGGGCCTGGCTGATGATCTTGCCGATCATCGGGTTGCGGATGTCCGCCCGGACGAACTCGGCCCGCCCGATCGGGTGTGGCGGCGGCACGACGTCGACGCCGATGATCCGCGTCAGGGACTCGTCGGATCCGAGGGCCCGCGCAAAGGCGCCCCCGAGGTATCGAGAGACGCCGGTGACAAGCACGACCGATGCCACGACCCAAGCTCCCCCTCCGCGAGTTTCCCGATTCGATCCTACCCAGCAGGGTCCCTCCGGCCATCCTTGACAGGTCACCGGGAGCCGGGCGCAGTGGCCCGGCCGCCGGGGGCGACAAAGGCCTCCACCGTGTGCGGTGGAGGCCAGGGTCGTGCGTCTGTCCGGCTACTTCTTGTTGCGACGCTGGTGGCGCGTCTTGCGCAGCAGCTTGCGGTGCTTCTTCTTCGCCATCCGCTTGCGGCGCTTCTTGATGACTGAACCCATGGAACATCCTCGCGTGGTGGGGCCGGAACAAAACCTGTGATGGAAGGTGTCTCGTCGCGCTGGTGCAGACGCGGTGGACATCACCGCACGACACTGGCCCAACTGATCTGCACGATCGTACCGTCCCCGTGCGCGGGTCCCAAACCGCCGACGCATCCGAGCAACGAGCGCCAGCCGGGTATGCGCCTCACCCTCGTCACGTCGTCCGCGACGCGGTGAGGGGCGAACCGCCAGGCGGTTCGCCCCTCACCGGACGTGCAGTGCTGCTCGATCACTCGGGCAGGCTCGACGGGCTCACGCGGTGTCGACGTAAGACGTGCGCAGGTACTTGTGCACCTCGTCCTCGGGGACCCGGAACGAACGTCCGACGCGGACGGCCGGCAGATCTCCTGCGTGGACGAGGCGGTAGACGGTCATCTTCGACACGCGCATGATCGAGGCGACCTCGGCGACGGTGAGAAACCGCACCTCGGCGAGCTGACGCTCAGTGGACATGATGACCCTCGATCTGCACCCGCACCAGCGCCGGCTTCCCCTCCGGCGAAGGACTGAGCGGGTGCAAGAGGTCACTCTAGGGGCAGGTGTGACGCTTGGGGAAGCCTGTGGCACACCCAGGCCTCTGGAACCTCCCAGGTTCCTGCCAGTCAGTCGAACCAGACGTCGAGACCGTGCAGCGGGAACGCCACTCGCCTCGTCGCCATGATCGCCTGGTCGACCGCGTCCTCAGGGTCATAACCGACATCCCACGAACGCCACCAGAGCGGGCCTGCGTCGAGGGACCGGTCGCCCATCCGGCGGGGCGCAGGCCGCCCGGTCAACTGCTGGACGTGCTCCCGCCACGACTCGGGCACCGCCGTCTCGAGGGAGATCGGCCGGTGCGTCGCGAGGGCTGTCAGGTGGGTCCAGGCACGCGGGACCACGTCGACAATCTCGTACCCGCCCCCGCCCAGAGCCACCCACCGGCCGTCGCAGAGCTCGTGGCTCAGGTCGTGCAGCGCCACCGCGGCCGCCCGCTGCGCGTCGACCGTCAACGCCATGTGTGCCAACGGGTCCTGGATATGGGTGTCACACCCGTGCTGGCTCACCAGGACCTGAGGCCGGAACGACCGCACCACGGGCAGGACGGCGGAATGGAACGCGCGCAGCCAGCCGGCGTCGCTCACTCCCGGGGGGAGCGCGACGTTGACGGCCGACCCCTGCGCGCGCGGACCGCCGAGGTCCCCCGGCCACCCGGTGCCTGGGAAGAGCGCCCGCCCCGACTCGTGGATGGACACCGTGAGCACGCGCTCGTCGTCCCAGAAGATCCGTTCCACACCGTCACCGTGGTGGACGTCCACGTCGACGTAGGCGACCCGCTCGACACCCTGGTCGAGCAGCCACCTGATCCCCACGGCCACGTCGTTGTAGATGCAGAAGCCCGAGGCCGAATCCGGCATCGCGTGGTGCAGGCCCCCGCAGAAGTTGACACCGTGCGACGCCTGGCCCGTGAGGACCGCCTCGCACAGACCCCTCGTCCCGGCCACGACCAGCGCGCTCGCGTCGTGCATCCCCGCGAACGCGGGGTCGTCGTCGGTGCCGAGGCCGTGGCCGAGATCCTGCGCGTCAGGATCGTCGGAAGCTCGACGGACGGCCTCGATGTAGCCACGCTCGTGCACGGTCGCCAGCACGTCGTCGCTCGGCATGCTCGGACGGACCAGCTGGACGTCGGGGTGGTCGAACAAGCCGAACGCCGTGCAGAGCCGCGCCGTGAGGTCGAGCCGCAACGGGGCCATCGGGTGGGTGGGCCCGAAGTCGTACCTCGTGAGCCCCGGGTCCCAGACGACCTGCGCCTGCGTCGGCATGGCGGCGAGGCTATCCCGTCGGCTCCCAGACCCGGCGGGCAGCCACGTGCTCGCAGCCTGCTACTGCAGGAAGACCGGCCGTCCCCGGTCGTCTCCGACGGGCAGGAGCATGGCGATCTCCTCCTCGCCGTCGTCGGACTGCACACGCATCGGACGCCGGAAGTCGGTGGGACGGAACCCGATCCCGCTCGCGAAGGCGACGGCACGACCGTTGTCGGTCCCCACCCAGTAGGCCACGTGGGTGCGGCCGTCCTGGAGGGCCCGCTCGGCGGACGCCTCGACGAGCTTGGTCGCGACGCCGGTGCCCCGGCTGGAAGGAGCGACCCAGAGCCCGAAGATCTCACCGATCCTCCCCTCCTCGTCACTGGCCTGGCCGAGGCTGACCACGCCGAGCTGGTCGACCCCGTCGTCCTGCTCGCGTTCGGCGACGAGTCGGGTGGACCGGCGCATCCGCTCGCGCCAGAACGGCTCGTCATAGCCCTGCTCCTGCTCCACGCTCGCCGCGAACGCGTCGGGGGAGTCGCTCAGGGCAGCCAGCCGGATGCTCCGGAACTGCTGCCAGTCCTCCTCGCCCAGCGGGCGCACCGACACGTCGCTCATGGGGTCAGCCTTCCACGTCGGGGGGCCGGGCGACGAGAGGGCGGTCCATGACGAGCTCATGGAGATCTGCTGCGCGGGGGTGCGGGTGTCGGATCCCGGTGTCGACGAACCCCATCCGTGCGTACAGCTCGATGGCCGGGGTGTTGCTGCTCGTCGCCTCGAGGCGCACCCGCTCCTGCCCCCGCAGCAGCGCGTCGTCGATGACGGCCTGCACCAGCTGGACGGCCACGCCGCGACGGCGAGCGTCCGGGACGACATACATGGCGACGAGCGTGGTGGTGCCGGGTTCCTCGTCGGGGTCGTCCCAGATGCCGACCGATCCGAGCGGTATGCCGTCGACCCGGGCCTGCAGGTGCCGCTGACCGGCGATCCGGGTGCGCCAGCCCGACTCGCCGAGGTGGGCGACCTCGGCGTACGTGGTCCGGAACGCGTCCGGTGCCTCGCGCAGCATGTCGAGCCGCAGCCGGGCGTGGCTGCGCCAGTCGTCCGGAGTCACGGCGACGACCTCGACCCGGCCACAGACATACGGGTCAGACATGCGGGTCAGACATACGGGTCAGACATACGGGTCAGTCATGCGGCGATGCGAGCTCGTGCGAGCGCCTCGCTGCAGCCTCCATCGCGGTGATGAACGCGGCCCGCACCTTGTGATCGTCGAGCTGGCGCAGCGCGGCGACGGTGGTGCCGCCCGGAGAGGACACCTGCTCGCGCAGCACGGTGGGATGTTGACCGGTCTCCTTGAGCATCGTGGCGGCGCCGTAGAGGGTCTGGACCACCAGCTCTGTCGAGGTGGAGCGGGGCATACCGAGCACCACTCCCGCCTCGATCATCGCCTCGACGACGTAGAAGATGTAGGCCGGGCCGCTGCCGGAGATCGCAGTCACCGCGTCGAGGTGCTTCTCGTCCAACCGGACGACCTTGCCGCAGGACCGCAGCAGCGCCTCTGCTTCGTCCAGGTGCTCGTCGGTGCAGTGCCTCCCGGGTGAGACCGCGGCCATGCCCTGGTCGACGAGCGCCGGCGTGTTGGGCATCACCCGCACGACCGAGGAGCCGTCAGGCAGCCGCGACTCGAGGAACGCGGTGGTGATCCCGGCCGCGAGCGACACCACGACGTTGCCGGGGATGACATGCTCGCCGATCTCGGCGAGCAGGCCCGACATGTCCTGCGGCTTGACCACGAGGACGAGGACGTCGGCGACCGCTGCGGCCGCTGCGTTCTCGAGGACCCGGACGCCGTACTTGACCTTCAGCGTCTCTGCGTGGTCGGCCCGGCGCTCGGTGATGACCAGCTCCTCCACGGCGCGCCCGGACCGGATCAGCCCCGACAGCAACGTCTCGCCCATCACGCCGGCGCCGAAGATCGCAGTGGTGGTCGGCACGGCTCAGCCTCTCGTGGCAACGCCGCGCAGGAAGAACGCGAGGTTGGCGGGCTTCTCGGCCATCCGGCGCATGAGATAGCCGTACCACTGCTCGCCGTAAGGCAGGTAGACGCGCATCTGGTCGCCGCGGTCGGAGATCCGCTGCTGCTCGTCGGGACGGATGCCATAGAGCATCTGGTACTCGAAGGACTGAGGGTTGCGACCGTGCTTGGCGGCGAGCGCGCCAGCGATCTCGATCAGGCGCGGGTCGTGGCTGGCAACCATGGGGTAGCCGTCGCCGGCCATCAGCACCTTGAGGCAGCGCACATAGGACTTGTCGACGTCGGCGCCGTTCTGGAACGCGACCGACTCGGGCTCCTTGTAGGCCCCCTTGCACAGTCGGACCCGGCTCCCCACCTCGACGAGGTCGCGGCAGTCGGCCTCGGTGCGGTAGAGGTATGCCTGCACGACCGCACCGACGCTCGGGAAGTCCTGGCGCAGCTCGACGAGGGACTCGAGCGTCGAGTCCGTGGTCGTGTGGTCCTCCATGTCGAGGGTGACCGTGGTGCCTGCGTTGCCCGCAGCGCGGCAGATCTGCCGCGCGTGCTCGAGGGCGATCGCGTGGCCGTCCCCGGGCAGGGCCTGTCCGAGCGCGCTGAGCTTGAGGGAGACCTCCGCGACGCCGCCGAGGGTGAGGTCGGCGGCAGCGAGCGCGCCGAGCAGCTCGATGTATGCGTCGCGCGTGCGCTCGGCCTGCGCCCGGTCGGTGGTGTCCTCGCCCAGGTAGTCGATGGTGACCATGCGTTCGGTCGCGTGCAGGTCCCGGGTCGCCCGCACGGCGTCGGCGGTCAGCGTGCCGGGGATGAAGCGGCGGACGACGGCTCGGCTGACCGGCGCCTTCTCGATGACGTCCCGGACCGCGGTAGACGAGGCGAGCTGGAGCAGGCCGTTGCGCAACAGGTCACTGGCTTCCACCCGAGCAATGTATCTGGCGACCTCAGGGTATGCGTCGGCGAAGCGGGCTAGTGGAGCTCGGCCAGCTTGCCGTACTTCTTCGCCAGCAGGTAGCACACGGTGACCCGGGACTTGGCCCGGTCGCCGGCCATCTGGTCCAGCACGGCACCGAGTGCGGCGTCCAGGTCGGCGTCGGAGTCGGTCAGCGCCAGCTTCTTCTTCATGAACCCGTCGCGGACCGTGGCCCGCTCTACCGGGTCGGACGCCGAGACCAGGGACGAGTCCCGGCCGCGCAGCGCAATCCCCAGGTGCTTGACGATCCCGTCGACGGCTGCCTCGTCGGGGTTCGGGTCGTACTTCCTGACATCCGGCAGGTACGTCGCAGATTCAGCCATGGGTCTCGTCCTTCGCAGTCCGGTCCTGGGCACTCCGAATGTCTCACATTCAGCAGCGCTGACCAAGGACATCAACCCGCGCCCGCCCAGCACCGCCGGGGTAAGGTGCCTGCTGTCATCTGCGGCGGGGGCCGGCGGTGGCCGACTGCGAGTTCTGTGAGATCTGTGAGATCTGCGCGGAGCCATGCACGTCCTGACGACGGCAACATGAACCGCCCCGGGATGTCCGGAGACTCCGATTGTTGGGAAGGTTGGAGTCATGCCAGGAGATTCGAGGAAGCGGTATCCGGCGGAGTTGCGGGAGCGGGCGGTGCGGATGGTCGCCGAGGTCCGAGCCGATCACGACTCGGAGTGGGCGGCGATGGCGAAGGTGTCGGAGTTGCTTGGGGTCGGGACGCCGGAGACGGTCCGCAAGTGGGTGCGCCGGGCGGAGGTCGATGATGGTTCCCGGCCGGGAGTCACCAGCGAGGAGTCAGCGGAGACGCGCCGGCTCAAGCGTGAGGTGGCGGAGCTGAAGCGGGCGAACGGCATCTTGAAGGCTGCCGCGGCTTTCTTCGGAGCCGAGCTCGACCGGCCCTCCCGTTGATCGTGGACTTCGTCCGCGTGCACGCGGGCCACCGGGATGCCGGTGGCCTGCGGTGGGGTGTCGAGCCGATCTGTAGGGTGCTGACCGAGCACGGCCTGCCGATTGCCCCGTCGACGTACTACGAGCTGGTGAACAAGCCCGCCACGGCCCGTGACTGGGCGGATGCGGTGTTGGTCAACGAGATCCGTCGGGTCCACGCCGAGAACTACGGCGTGTACGGGGCGCGGAAGGTGTGGCTCCAGCTGAACCGGGAGGGTTTCGCGGTGGCTCGTTGCACGGTGGAGCGGCTGATGCGCGGGCAGGGCCTGGTGGGCGCAGTCCGGGGCAAGGTCAAGCGCACCACGATCGCTGGGCAGGGCGTGGATCGGGCCGCGGATCTGGTGTGCCGGGACTTTGGCTCAGTCGCGCCGAACGTGCTGTGGGTGGCCGACATCACTTATGTCTCGAGCTGGTCGGGTTGGGTGTACGTCGCGTTCGTCATCGACGCCTACGCGCGCCGGATTCTGGGTTGGCGCTCCGGCGCCTCGATGAGTAGCCAACTCGTTCTGGACGCGCTCGAGCAGGCGGTTTGGACCAGAAGCCGTTGTGGGGCAACGGATCTGACCGGGCTGATCCATCATACCGACAGGGGCAGCCAGTACACGTCGATTAAGTTCAGCGAACGCCTCGCCGAGGTCGGGGTCACTGCTTCCGTTGGCAGCGTGGGCGATTCGTACGACAACGCCCTCGCCGAGACGATCAACGGCCTCTACAAGACCGAGCTGATCAAGAAGCAGGGTCCCTGGCGGACCGTGGAACAGGTCGAGCTCGCGACCGCGGAATGGGTCGACTGGTATAACCACAGGCGCCTCTACGAGTACTGCGGCGACATCCCACCCGCCGAGCTCGAGGCCGCCTACTACGCTCAAGACGGAGCCCAGCAGACCGCTGAGCTCTCACACCCCTGAGTCCCCGGACTCACCGGGGCGGTTCAACAGACATTCTGCGTCATGCAAGTGGATGAGGAGCGGCAACGTGTCAGGTCGGTCTCTGAGGTCTCACAGCGGTCTCGCGGCGGTTCTGACCGCGGTCCTGCTGATGACGACGCCCGCGATGGCGGGCGCGGCGGGTCTGTCCACCGATGGTGCCGCCCCTGTTGCGACACCGGCCTCCGCCGCACCGGCGGTGGCCGCGCCGTCGGCGACGTCGACGACCGGACCCAGCCTGTCCTCGGACACGCAGAGCGCCACCTCGACCCCGTCGGCCACCACCAGTCCAACGACCACCACGGCTCAGACCCCGTCCACCACCCAGACCACGAGCAAGCCGACCGACCCCCCCTCCTCGGCCACCCCCGCAGCCCCGGCCAAGGCGGCGGCGGTTCCACAGGCTCTCCCGCAGAAGGTCGGTGTCGACAAGACGGCTGCCGTCAACGGTGGGGGGAAGCTCTCGCCGGGCAAGACGATCATCTACACCCTCAACACCCGCTGCTCAGGCCTCCAGTCGGGGTGCGTCAACGCGACCCTGACCGACGTGCTGCCAGCAGGGCTCGACGTGACCAGCCTGCCCCCGAGCATCCCGGGCCTCTACACCGTCGCCTACGACGCCGGGACTCGGACCTTGACCGTCACCTTCGTGCAGAGCCTGCGCACCCCGCCGAACACCACGGGCATGGCCGACGGCACCGCCCAGACGATCGAGGTCGGGATGCGGCTGCCCGCGAACACCGGCCTCACCGACGGCGCGATCATCCCGAACACCGCGGACTTCAAAGCCGACAACTCCGCGCCCGCACAGTCCGAGGTCGCCACCCCGGTGAGTGTCCCCGTCGTCGTCAAGCCGGTCACCACCAAGGGCTGGGCGCCGTCCAGCGCGGTCGCCCAGAGCGGCGCAGCGACCACCATCGCTCTCGGCGTGAAGAACCAGTCCTCCACGTCCGCAAAGGTCACCAGCCTCACCGTCGAGGACTCCGCCAAGGCGACGTTCAACACCTTCGACTTCACCGGCGCCACCCTGACCGCCTTTCCGGCGGGCGCGAACCGGGCGCAGCTGCTGGTCTGCACCGCTCCCGCCGGCACGTGCACCGACGCCGACTACCAGCCGGGGCCGGTCGTCTCGGCCACCGGCACGCTCCCGCTACCCGCCGACATCCAGGCGCCTTCCGTCAGCGCAGTGCGTGTCCGCTTCACCGACAACACCGGCGCCGTGCTGCCCGGGCCGGACAACGGCGTCGGCGGCTCGGTCAAGCTCGGGATGGCCCTGCGCTCTTCGGACCGCTCCACCGGGCAGCCCATCGACCCCCCGAAGGCGTTGATCGTCAACAACTGCGCCACGACGACGGCGGTCAACCTGGGAACTCCGGCTTCGGGCACGAGCGACCCGGCGTGCACGAACTTCACGGTCATCCCCAACGTCGTGGCACTCGGCAACAGCAAGACCTTCTTCCCCGACACCAACGGCGACTACAGCCAGGGCGCCGGCGAGTACGCCGTGCTCGGCCAGAGCTCTCCGGTCTCGGCGCTGATGACCGTGCAGAACAAGTCGGCCTTCCCGGTGGCATCGCTGACGGTCACCGAGCCGTCGGTCGCCTCTGCAAACGAGTTCAACAAGGTCGACGCGACGTCTATCCGGATTTCGTTGCCGAATGGTGCCACCCAGGCCGTCCTCACCGTCACCTGCCGCGACGGCTCGAACCCGGCCCCGCGCACCTTCACCGCCACCCAGTCCTTGCTCCCAACCGGCTGTCCGGACACGTCGCCGCCCTCGAAGATCTCGGTGACCTACTCCGGCACCGACGCTCTAGGCAACGGGACGATCGCCACCAACGCCACCGCGACCCTCGGCTTCCACGGCAACCTCAACGCCGAGGTCGACAACAGCGATGTGCCCAGCCAGGGCAATCCCGGCGCTGGCGTCGTCAACTGCGCCGACATGACGATCTCTCGCGACACGCGTGGCAGCGGCACCGGCTCCGGCACGGCCTGCAAGACCCTGCCGGTGCAGCTGCCCCGGGTCAGCGGACCGGGAGTCAAGACCAGCTCGCAGGGCTCCGTCCCGCCCGACCAGCCGATCGTCTTCGGGCTCAACCTGACCAACAACGGCAACCTCGACCTCGTCCAGCCCGGCATCGCCGACCCGCAGGTCGACGGCGCGGGCAACCCTGCGGCACCCAACCCCTTCGACAGCCTCCGGATCACCGGCGTCTCGGTGAGCAAGGGCTCCGGAACCCCGCCGGTCACCCTCCAGCTGTTCGACCCCGGCGCCGGCTGGGTCGCCTACGGCACCGACCCCGCCCTGCTCGCTCGCGCCAAGGGCGTGCGCGCCGTCGTCGAGGGCAGCCTTGCGCCGACCCAGAGCGTCAACCTGACGATCTCCACCCTGCGCCGTGCCGGTGTGCCCGACGACCAGGCCATCACCAACTGCGCCTACACCGTCGGCGCCGACGGGACGAAGTACCCGGGCATCGACCCGTGGTGTTCCCCCACACTGTCCACCGGCCCGGCCACTGCGAGCGCGTCGCTGAACAAGAACATCGTCCCGGCCACGTTGCCGCGGCCCATCCCGGGGCTGCCGCAGCAGACCGCGCAGGTCAAGATCGCAACCGCCAACGACGGCAACCTCAGCCTCACACGCCTGGTCACCACCGATACCGATACCGACTTCTTCGACGGCGTCGACTTCGTGAAGGTCGACGGGGTCAGCTTCCCGCCCGGCGCCGACCGGGTGCAGCTCGACGTATGCACCTCGGCGGCCGCCTGCACCACCGGCACCTTCGTCACCGGGACGCCGACCGCCAGTGCCACCCCTGGACTCCCGGGCGGCGTCACCGCGAGCCAGGTGCGCGGGGTGCGCTTCACCTTCACCAGCAGCAGCGCGGCGAACGGTGGCTACAACCTGACACCGGGGTCCAACCTGCCCGGCGGCGGCGCCTGCGCCAACGCGACGGCGTGCTTCTCGGTCACCCCGCGCGCGACGCTGGTCAGCGGCGGCCCGGTCCCCGCCACCCTCACCGACACCGTCACCGGCGGTCTCGAGTCGCGGCTCCAGCCCCCTGGCACCGTGCAGCCGATCGCGCCTAACGACGCCACCCTCACCCTGACCCAGGGCAGTCCGCAGCTCTCGTTCGCCAAGGGCCCCGACTCCAACGTCGCGCCCGGCCAGCCCGCCCCGTTCAGCCTGACGGTGAAGAACACCGGGACCGCCAACATCCCCAACCTGCTCGTCAGTGACCCGATCCCCGACGGCCTCGACTTCGACGACACCTGGAACGGCAGCACGGTCGACGGGCAGAGCGTGCCGTACAACGTCGTCGTCACGGGCCTGCCGACCGGTGTCGACCCGCCGGCCACCGTCACCTTCACCCCGACGGTGTCCGGCACCCGGATCACGGCGGTGGCCTGGGACTTCGGCGGCTGGCAGATGCCGCCGAACGCGCAGGTCGAGATCCAGTTCCAGACCAAGCTCGCGCCTGGTGCCGTCTCCGGCCGAGTGATCACCAACAAGGCCGGCGCGACCTCCCCAGCCCCGGGCCTGACCTGCCAGAACGGCCCGACCGACCCCGGTTTCCTCGGTGGCCAGTACTGCACTGACACGGCCAACGTCACCACCAACGCGGGCGCCGCCTTCAACGCCAAGAAGTGGGTCGCCGGCAACCCGGCACTCGGCTGGTTCAACACCGTGACCGGCCTGCCGGTGCCCGTCGGCGACGCGAGCTGCCCGACCTACACCCCCACGAGCACGAGCTTCACGGCATACCCGTGCATCGCGCTGGTCAACCCGGGTGACCAGTTCGACTACGTCATCCAGGTCGTCAACGCCGGCACCGAGGCCGGGACCCAGATGCGGCTCGTCGACGCTTTCCCGGCCCCCGGTGACACCGGGGTGGTGCTGACCGGTGAGCAGCGCGGCACCCAGTGGGCCAACCGGCCGACCCTCGTCACCCCGCCCACCCTGATCCAGCCGCCGACCACGGGTGGGGTCTCGCTCGTCGACACCTTCACCGACGGTCTGGTGTGCGGCGCAGACCTCGACCTCACCGGCGCCAAGACCTGCCCGGCTGGGTCCTGGTCGGCCGCCTTCGGCCCCAGCAACACCGGCGTGAAGATGGATCTCGCCTTCGCACCCGCGCTCGCGCCGGCGGGCGAGGTCGACCTCACCTTCTCGATGAAGACGCCCCTCGACGTGCCGCAAGTGTCCAACCCGACGGTCGCCTGGAACTCGTTCGGTCATTCGGAGAAGACGTTGAAGGGCGACGGCTCTGCTCGGGTCCTGCCGCCGACCGAGCCGCTGAAGGTCGGCGTCGCCACCGCATACAACGGCCTGAAGCTGCAGAAGGCCATCGGTGACAACCCGGCGAACCTGCCGTTGACCGACCTGGCGTTCCCGTTCCACGCCACCTGTGGCATCACCCCCATCGGCGGCCCAACGCAGACCGTCCTCGACCAGGACTACGAGGTCTCGGCGAGCACCCCGGTGACCGTCGCAGGCCTGCCCGCGGGAGCCCGCTGCGAGGTGTACGAGAAGGACGCGCTCGGCGGGGTCACCGACCACCCGCAAGGCTCACCGGTTGTCGTGACCATCACACCGGGGTACGGCGAGACGCCGACGATCCAGACCGCGACGGTCACCAACAGCTTCCCCGACGCGGTGCTGCTCATCGACAAGAAGGTCGACGGCGCGGCGGCCTCCTTCGGGGTCGGCCCGTTCGACGTGCAGGTCAGCTGCACCTTCCGCGACCAGGTCGTCGCTGGGTTCCCCAAGGTCGTCACCTTCAACGGCGCTGGTGAGCAGCGGATCACCGGCGTGCCCGCCGGCGTCCAGTGCTCGGCGGTGGAGACCGCCACCGGGTCGGCGACCAGCGTGACGTATGTGCCCGCACCCAACCCGCCGGCCAAGGGTTCTGGCACGGTCACGTCGGTCGAGGGCACGCCGCAGACCATCGCCATCACCAACACCTTCGACCTCGGCAACCTCGTGGTCGCCAAGACGGTGAGCGGCGCTGGCGACCCACAGTTCTCCGGCGGCCCGTTCACGTTTACGGCTGCCTGCACCTTCAACGGTGGCACGTTCTCGCGCGACATCACCGTGACCCGTGACCCGGCCACCAAGACGTACACCTCCACCGTCGCGACCGGACCGATCGGCTCGGAGTGCGTCGTCACCGAGACCGACACCGCTGGCGCCGACAGCACGCCCCCACCGGTCACCGTCACCATCGGCGAGGAACCAGCGCAGGGCGGTCCCCCGGCCGAGACGGTGATCGCGGCGTTCGGCAACGAGTTCTCGGCCGGAACGCTGCAGCTCGAGAAGACCCTGACCGGCCCCGCAGCCGGAGAGACGTGGGCCACCGACGCGTCCTTCGCCGTGCAGGTGACCTGCCAGCAGGAGGTCGCGGGCGTCCGCGAGACCCTGTTCTCGGGCCCGGTCACGATCAAGGGCGGCCAGGTGCTGCCAATCCTCAGCGCCGGCCAGCCGCTCGGGCTCCCCGTCGGGTCGCGGTGCTGGGGTGTCGAGAGCGACACCGGCGGCGCCACCGCCAGCGTCGTCGAGCCCAGCTCGTGGGACACCGCGTCGCCGGTCACCGTGCAGACGGACCCGTCCACACTGCAGGAGCTGACCATCGCGGCGACGAACACCTTCGACTATGGCTCCCTGGTCGTGAACAAGGTCATCGACGGCGCGGCTGCCCCACTGGCGGCCTCGACTGACTTCTCCCTGCAGCTCACCTGCGTGCTGCCGACCGGCACGGGCGACGTCCCGATCCTCACCGGTGAGAAGTTCACCCTGCGGGGCGGGGCCGGCAAGACGTTCGACAAGCTGCCGGTTGGAGCCCAGTGCTGGGTCGTGGAGGTTGGCAATGGGGGCGCCACCTCGACCACCGTCGACCACGGCAGCCAAGCCGACGCGGTCGTCGTGGCCGCGGTGGGGGCGGCGCAAGCCACGGTCACCGCGACGAACACGTTCGAGGCGGCAACGGTCGCGGTGAGCAAGAAGGTCGTCGGCAACGGCAGCTCGGGGCCCTACACCTTCACCCTCGCCTGCACCCTGACCGGCAGCGACGGCGCCAGCATCACGGTGCCGCTTGCGGCCGGGGACGCGACGTTCACGCTGTCGTCCGGCCAGACGCACAACGCCGTCGCGCCGGTGGGTGCGACGTGCACAGCGGCGGAGGTGAGCCCGCCGGCCGGGGCGACCGTGTCGATCGTCGACTCGGACGCCTCGACGTCGGGTGGCGCTGCCGACGGAATGGTCGCCAAGGTCAATGGCACGGCGACGGTCGCCTTCACCAACACCTTCCCCGTCACCCCCCCCATCACCACGCCCCCCGCACCGCAGCCAGGCTCCAACGCAGGCTTGCCTGGGACCGGCGCGCAGCTTCTCCCCGCCGTTGTGGCTGGCGGGGCCGCTCTGCTCTTCGGTCTCGCCTTGCTGCTGTTCTCCCGCTATCGTCGCGAGACGGACTGAGGACCGCCCCGCGTCGGGGTCTGCGCATACCGACCCCTGGCCCGCTTGGCGGCGCCGTCTTCTGCTCGTCAGGAGCGGTCGGTCGGCTCAGCGGTCGCGGCCGAACCGTGCTCCAGCGCCTCGGCAACGGCTCAGCAGAAGTCCGGGAGGTCGTCCTGGCTGCGGCTGGAGATCAGGTTGCCGTCAACGACCAGAGACTGGTCCACCCACGTCCCCCCGGCGTTGCAGATATCGGTCTGCAGACTCGGCCACGAGGTGAGCCGCGTACCACGCAGGACATCGGCTTCGATCAGCGTCCACGACGAGTGACAGATCGCCGTCAACGGACGGCCAGAAGCCACGAAGTGGGCGACGAAGGAGACAGCGTCCTTGTCGGTCCGTAGCGCGTCCGGGTTGGCGACGCCACCCGGTAGGACCAGCGCGTCGACATCCCCGACCTTGGCCTGGCCGACGAGCGCGTCGGCCGGGCGAATATCGACACTGTCCAGGTGCTCGAACGGCTGGACCCCTCCCACCTCGATACTCAGCAGCACTGCTTCGTGCCCGCCGTCTGTCACCGCATTTTGCGGCTCTGTCAGCTCGACCTTCTCGATCCCTTCGCCCACCACCAAAAACGCGACTCTCTTTGGCGCCATGCACTCTCCATCGTCATTACGGCACACGATGTGCTCCCCCGGTCTCTACCTCGCCGGTCCGTGGGCCACACGTCCGTAGCCGGTGCCACCCACGTCGGTTGAGACCCGGCCGCACCACCTGGTGGACGAACGGCAGGTCACACCCGGGGCAACGACACCGCCGGGCTGACTGCTTCTAACATGGCGAGATGCCGGTCAGCCTGACGTTCGAGCAGTGCGGTGACGGGATCGGTGCGGCGTGGACGGTGTTGCGCGACAATGCAGCCCGGGCTGGGCTCGGTGCGCCGGTGCCGACCTGCCCCGGCTGGACAGTCCGCGACCTCGTCGCGCACCAAGGGATGGTGCACCGCTGGGCTGTTGCCGTTCTTGCGGGCCAACGGGGGCACGGCGGTGTCGAGCCTGCCGAGCTCGTCGAGCATGAGGGGCTCATGTCGCCGGACATCCTCGCCTGGCTCGACGACGGCGCGCGCGACCTGCTCGCCGCCCTCGCCTTCGCCCCGGCCGACCTGGACGCCTGGTTCTTCCTCAAGGACGCCCCGGCGCCCCGGTTGGCCTGGGCGCGGCGGCTGTGCCACGAGACGACGATGCACGCGGTCGACGCGATGTCGGCCGCACGTGGGCGACCGCCTCGCGCCGAGGAGACCTGGGTGCGAGGCGGGTTGGCGACCGACGGGATCGACGAGCTGCTGCTCGGTTTCCTTCCTCGCCGCAACCTGGACGACGCCTTCCCCACCCCGCAGACCCTCGTCGTGCAGACCACCGACACCGGTGCGGCGTGGACGCTGCGGCTCGGAGAAGGACGGGTCGCCAGCACCGTGGGCGCGGCACCGGCGGGTCCCACCATGCAGGAGGTGGACGCCACGAACACATCGGTGGTCGTGACCGGCACGGCCGCCCAGGTCTACCTGGGACTGTGGAACCGGGGAGACGAGCTCGAGGTCAGCGACCCGGCGTTTCTCGAGACGTGGCGGACCGCTGCCGCGGTCCAGTGGTGACTGGCACGCGTTCTCGACGTCACGGCACACCCACCCCTCCGGTCGGAGCGTGGTAGAGGCGGGCGAACGCCAGAGCGGCCGCGAGGTCGAGCTCGCGCTCCTCTCCGCCCAGCCGTCGGGTGTTCACCTCGAGGATGATCGACCCCTCCCATCCGGTGTCCGCCAGGTGCTCGAGCATCTCGCCGCAGGGCTGGGTGCCGCGACCGGGGACCAGGTGCTCGTCCCGAGCCGAGCCGCTGCCGTCGGCCAGGTGGATGTGCGACAGGCGAGGCCCGAGCGCCCGCGCCATCTCCATCGCGTCGGACCCGGCGGTCGCCGTGTGCGAGAGGTCGAGGGTGACGTGGTCATACGGCTGGCCCACCGGGTCCCAGTGCGGGAGGTACGCGAGCATCTCGCGCTGCCCAGCCCGCCAGGGAAACATGTTCTCGACCGCCAGCCGCACGCCCGACTCGTCCTCACGCAGGGCAACCCCGTCGGCGAACTCTGAGGCATACTCGCGCTGCCACCGGAACGGCGGGTGGAGCACGACCGTCTGCGCGCTGAGCTCCTGGGCGAGCTCGATCGACCGGTCTACCTTCGTCCATGGGTCTGGCCCCCAGATCCGTTGCGTCAGGAGCAGAGTCGGTGCGTGGATGGATATGACCGGTATGCCGTGCAGCTCGCTCAACGCCCGGAGGGCGCCGGCCTCCTGCGAGACCGGGTCGGTCCAGACCATCACCTCCACGCCGTCGTAACCGAGCCTGCCGGCCATCGCAAACGTGGCCGCGCAGTTCTCGGGGTACATCGACGCCGTCGACAGACCGATCCGGGTGGGCACGGCCTCATTGTCCGACATGGACGTGCGACGATCGTTCGGGAGCGTCGGCTCAGCCACTCAGGAGATCGAGCCGACGCAGGATGATGCCCTCGCGCAGTGCCCACGGACACAGGTCGAGCCGGTCGACGTGCAGCAGGTCGACCACCGCTTCGGCGACGAGAGCCCCGGCGAGCAGCTGCCTCGCCCGGCTGGGCGAGACGCCGGGCAGCATGATCCGTTCGTGCACCGGGAGCCGGGCCAGCCGCTGCACCAGCTCGGAGATGTCTGCACGGCGCAGCTCCCGCGCGACGTAGGGACCGTCGGCGCTGGGGGCCGCACCGGTGATCCGGGCCAACGACCGCAGTGTCTTGGAGGTGCCCACCACCCGATCGGGTGGCGACACTGCGGCGAGCGGTCTCAGCTGCCGGGCTAGCTCGGCCCTGATCCGGGCCCGGGCCGCGGCGACCGACGCGCTCGACGGCGGGTCACCTGGGAGCAGCTCCCGGGTCAACCGCCCGGCGCCCAGGGGGAGACTCAACGCGACGTCGGGCTCCTCGTCCAGTCCGGCGGCGAGCTCGAGTGACCCTCCACCGATGTCGGCAACCAGCAGCCGCCCACTCGACCAACCGAACCACCGGCGTACGGCGAGGAAGGTCAGCCGCGCCTCGTCCCGGCCGCTGAGGACGTCGAGGTCCACACCCGTCGACCGCCGCACCTCTGCGAGGACGTCGTCGCCGTTCGGTGCCTCGCGGATCGCCGAGGTCGCAAAACCCATGAGGTCCTCGACGCCCTGGTCGACAGCGAGGTCGCGGCACTCGGCGACGAAAGCGACCAGGTCACTCGTCAGCTCGTCACCGACCGTCCCCTCGGACGTCATGCCCTCGGAGAGCCGTAGCTCGATCTTGCGCGAGTACGCCGGCAGCGGCTGGGCACCGGGGTGGGCGTCGACCACGAGGAGGTGCACGGTGTTGGACCCGACGTCGATGACCCCGAGCCGCATACGTCGACGCTATCGCGCGAGTCCTGGGCCCGGCCCTGCGCGCGGCGCGCGTCGCACCTAGGGTGTGCGCGTGGCCGAAGTCCCCCTCGACATCCCGCGGATCTGGGTGGAGTTCACCGACCCTGCGGACGACGGTCAGCGGTTCCGGTGCGACCTCACGTGGCTGACGTCGAGCTGGACGTGCATCTTCGGCAACGGCTGCCAGGGCATCTATGCCGATCGGCCCGACGACGGATGCTGCACGCTGGGCGCGCACTTCACCGAGAACGAGGACTACGAGCGGGTCGCGGCAGTCGCCGCCGAGCTGGGCCCCGACGAGTGGCAGTACCGCGACGTCGCCATGCGCAAGAACCAGCTCGACAAGGCCCGATGGACGCAGGACGAGGACGGCGCGACCAAGACGCGGGTGGTCGACGGCGCCTGCATCTTCCTCAACCGCCCGGGTTTCCCCGCCGGCGCTGGGTGCGCCCTGCACCAGCACGCCGTCCTTCAAGGCCTGCCGCCGACGACGCTGAAGCCCGACGTCTGCTGGCAGCTGCCCATCCGCCGCACGTACCGCACCGTGGAGCTGCCCGACACCACCAGCTACCTCGAGGTCACGGTCACCGAGTACGACCGACGTGGCTGGGGGCCGGGGGGTCACGACCTCGACTGGTACTGCTCCGGGAATCCCGAGGCGCACGTCGGGCGCGAGCCTGTCTTCCGGTCCAACAAGGTCGAGCTCGTCGACCTCATGGGTGAGCAGGCCTACGAGGCCCTCGCCCTGCGCTGCCAGGCGCACCTGCGTTCGGTCGCGGCCGCGCGTCAGATCGGCAACCGCAAGCTGCTGCCGCTGCTCGTCCACCCGGCGACTCTGGCGGCTCAGGACCTGACCAAGGCAGCGAAGACGGGAGCCAAGACAGCGGCGGCCCGCAAGTCCGGCAAACCCTGACCAGTCATCACCCTGCCTGACTGGAGCCGACCGCCAGCCATGCCCCGGACCACCCCCATCATCCCCAGCCCGAACATCTGGCAGTCACCCGAGATCTACGAGATCGAGAACCGTGCCGTCGACCGGGGCGGCGTGATCGAGGCGGCGATGCGCGAGATCCACGACTGGGCCGGCCTCGACGTGCTCGACATCGGGTGCGGGAGTGGGTTCCACCTGCCTCGTTTCGCGGTCGACGCTCGCAGCGTCGTGGGCGTCGAGCCACACCCACCGTTGGCCCTGCGGGCCAGGGCTCGCGTTGCCGGGCTGCCCGGTGTACGAGTGGTGGCCGGACGGGCGGAGGCGACCGGCCTTCCCCACAGCTGCGTCGACGTCGCGCACGCGCGCTGGGCGTACTTCTTCGGTCCCGGCTGTGAGCCGGGACTCGCCGAGCTGGCCCGCGTGGTCCGCCCGGGAGGCGCCGGTTTCGTCATCGACAACGACGCGACACGGTCATCCTTCGGGGCATGGTTCCGCGAGTCGGTGCCGACCCACGACCCGGCCGCCGTGGAGCGGTTCTGGCGGCGACAGGGCTGGAGGTCGGTCCCCCTCGACATCACCTGGGAGTTCGAACGGCCTGAGGACTTCGCCGCAGTCGTGCGGATCGAGCTCGGCCCCTTGATCGCGGAGCGGATCCTGGCGGCCGACCCGACGCGGTCCGGCGTGGACTATGCCGTGTGGCTGCGGTGGCGCGAGTTCTGAGTCCTCAACCGTCGACCCGGTACGCAGCTGTCGGTGACCCGGGGCAGGATGGCCCGGTGACGACGATCGTGTTCCTGCACGCGCACCCCGACGACGAGTCGACCCAGACGTCCGGCTCCATGTCGCGCGCCTCGGCCGGCGGCGACCGCGTGGTCGTGGTGTACGCCACCAACGGCGACCACGGAGAGGCGCCGGACGACCTCGCCGAGGGTGAGACCGTGGTCCACCGGCGTCGGGCAGAGGCGGAGGTGTCCGCGACGGCGACCGGGACGGCACGGGTCGCCTGGCTGGGCTACGCCGACTCGGGAATGACTGGCTGGGAGCAGAACTCCGCGGCCGAGGCCCTGCACCTCGCCGATCTCGAGCAGGCCGCGCAGCGCCTGGCGACGATCGTCGACGAGGAGGACGCCGACGTGCTCGTCGGCTATGACTGGCACGGCAACTACGGGCACCCCGACCACGTCAAGGTGCACGCCATCTCGCATCGCGCGGCCGAGCTGGCCACGCGTCGCCCGCGCTTGCTCGAGGCGACGGTCAACCGCGACCGGATGCGGCGCGAGCGCCAGGTGCAGGTGGACGCGGGTGAGAAGCCCGAGTTCGACCCGGACCAGCCGATGGACGACGGCAACCCGCTCGGTTCGCCCGAGTCGGAGATCAGCTGGCAGGTCGACGTCTCCGCGTTCCTGGCTCAACGGCGCGCCTCGATCGAGGCACATCGCAGCCAGACGACCGACACCGCCTGGATGCTGGCCATGCCTCCCGAGATCTTCGCGCGCGCCTTCGGCACGGAGTGGTACATCGAGCCGGGCAACCCCCAGCCGATGCAGGCGGGCTGGCCCTTCACGCCCGCCTGAGCTCACGTGTCGGTGCGGTCGTCTAGGTTCGCGCCATGGCATCGAGAGCGACGGCACGCGCACCGGGTTACCGCTGCTCCGAGTGCGGCTGGACCGCGGTGAAGTGGGTCGGCCGCTGCGGTGAGTGCCAATCGTGGGGCACCGTCAGCGAGCTCGGAGCCGTGACCACCCGCACCACCTCCGCCGCTGCGGTCACGCGACCCGCAGTGCGCATCGGTCAGGTCGACGCCAGCCGCTCGGCGAGTCGCAGCACCGGAGTCGACGAGCTCGACCGCGTGCTCGGCGGGGGTCTCGTTCCCGGAGCCGTCGTCCTCGTGGCCGGCGAACCCGGCATCGGCAAGTCGACCCTGCTTCTTGACGTCGCTGCGCGGGCGGCCCGAGGAGGCCAGGACGTGCTGTATGTCAGCGGTGAGGAGTCGGCGGCGCAGGTCCGGATGCGGGCCGAACGGATCGAGGCGATGGCGTCCTCGCTGTTCCTCGCTGCCGAGACCGACCTGGCCACCGTGCTCGGCCAGATCGAGACCCTGGCGCCGGACCTGGTGATCGTCGACTCGGTGCAGACGATCGCCAGCGGCCAGGTGGAGGGATCTGCCGGCAACGTCACCCAGGTCCGTGAGGTCGCTGCCAGTCTCATCCAGGCCGCCAAGAGCAGGGGCATCGCCGTCCTGCTCGTGGGTCACGTCACCAAGGACGGGTCGATCGCCGGCCCGCGCGTCCTCGAGCATCTCGTCGACGTGGTAGTCCAGTTCGAGGGCGACCGCCATTCCCGGCTGCGGCTCGTACGCGCGGTGAAGAACCGCTACGGACCGACTGACGAGGTCGGCTGCTTCGACCTGTCCGACGTCGGCATCGTCGGGCTGCCCGACCCCAGCGGCCTGTTCCTGTCACACCGCGACACCAACGTGGCAGGCACGTGTGTCACGGTCACCCTCGAGGGTCGCCGTCCCCTGGTCGCCGAGGTCCAGGCCCTGATCGCACCGAGCCGGCTCCCCCAGCCGCGGCGGGCGACCAACGGCCTGGACTCCTCCCGAGTGGCGATGGTCATGGCCGTCCTCGAGCGCCGGGCGCACACCCCGATCGGGGCCAGCGACGCCTACCTGTCCACGGTCGGTGGCGTCCGGGTCAGCGAACCCGCGGCCGACCTCGCCATCGCGATGGCAGTTGCCTCCTGCGTGCTCGACACGGCTCTGCCTCCGCAGGCAGTCGCCTTCGGCGAGGTGGGGCTCGCCGGAGAGCTGCGACCGGTCTCCGGTATGCCTCGACGCCTGGCCGAGGCGTCCCGCCTGGGGTTCCGGCTGGCCTTCGTCCCGCGGGGGGTCCTGGGGTCCGGTCCACTGCCCGACCGGTTGCGTGTCGTCGAGCTGCCGGACGTGGCCAGCGCGGTCGTCGCAGCACTGGACACATCGCGCCGATAGACTTCCCACGGTTGGCACCCGCCCGACTCGACCAACCCGATCACTCCCTATTCGCGCCCCATCGCATCCGATCGCACCCAATCGACGCGACCAGGCCGGCGGGAGGCCAGACCGGGCCGCAGGCATACAAGGGGAGGCCTGGAGTGGAACGAGGCGACGACGACCTGCTGCGCGCCACCCTGGCTGCCGTCGCCCCGGGCACAGACCTGCGCGACGGGCTCGAGCGGATCCTGCGCGGGCGCACCGGTGCCCTCATCGTCCTCGGCAACGACCGGGTCGTGGAGTCGATCAGCAGTGGCGGGTTCCCCCTCGACATCGAGTTCTCGGCGACCCGCCTGCGGGAGCTGTCGAAGATGGACGGCGCTATCGTCCTCGACCACGATGTCACCCGCATCCTGCGCGCCAACACCCAGCTGGTGCCCGACCCGAGCATCGAGACGTCCGAGTCAGGCACCCGGCATCGCACGGCCGAGCGGGTCGCGATCCAGACCGGGTTCCCCGTCGTCTCGGTGAGCCAGTCGATGCAGATCATCGCCCTCTACGTCGCCGGACGCCGGCACGTGGTCGAGGGGAGCGCCGCGAACCTGTCCAAGGCGAACCAGGCCCTGCAGACGCTGGAGCGCTACAAGGCCCGCCTCGACGAGGTCACCGGCACCCTGTCCGCCCTCGAGATCGAAGACCTCGTCACCGTCCGCGACGTCGCGAGCGTGTTGCAGCGCCTCGAGATGGTCCGCCGGATCAGCGCCGAGATCTCGGCGTACGTCGTCGAGCTCGGCGACGACGGTCGCCTGCTCGGGCTGCAGCTGGAGGAGCTCGCCGGAGGCCTTGGCAACGACCGCGAGCTGGTCATCCGCGACTACCTGCCGTCCACGACGTCCGACCGCACGGTCGAGGACGCCCTCTCAGCGCTCGAGGAACTGACCTCCGCCGAGCTGCTCGACCTGTCCTCCGGCGCGCGAGCCGTCGGGTTCACCATCACCGGCGAAGCGCTGGACAGTGCCGTCAGCCCCCGCGGTTACCGGCTGCTCACCAAGGTCCCGCGTCTGCCCGGGGCGATCGTGGATCGGCTGGTCGACCATTTCGACTCCCTTCAGCGGCTGCTCGCCGCCAACCTCGAGGACCTCATGGGGGTCGGCGGTGTCGGCGAGGCCCGGGCCCGGGCCGTGCGCGAGGGGCTGTCCCGCCTCGCCGAGTCCAGCATCCTCGAGCGCTACGTCTGAGCCACGAGGGACATCCGGCCCCATGACCGAACTCGCGTCGCTCACGACACCGAGTGCACCGAGGTCACCGAGTACACCGAGGTCACCGAAGTGCACCGAGTGCACACACGGCTCAGCCGGAGCTTCGGCAGCTGCACAGCCGGGTCAACGGCTGGTACGTCGTGAACGCCCGGCCGCTGCCCTGGCGCCGTCCTGACATGACCGCGTGGGGCGTCTTCCTCTCTGAGGTGATGTCCCACCAAACGCCGGTCGCCCGCGTCGAACCGGTCTGGGCCGCCTGGCTCGAGCGGTGGCCGACGCCTCGCCACCTCGGGGCCGAACCGGCCGGTGAGGCCGTCCGTGCCTGGGGTCGGCTCGGTTACCCTCGGCGCGCGCTGCGCCTGCACGAGGCGGCCCGAGCGATGGTCGAGCGACACGACGGCCAGGTGCCGGGCACGGCCGAGGAGCTGCTCGCGCTGCCCGGCGTCGGCGCATACACGGCTGCGGCGGTCGCCTGCTTCGCCTTCGGCGTGCCGGCAGCCGTTCTCGACACCAACGTGCGTCGCGTTCTCGCGAGAACCCTGCAGGGCCAGGAGTACGCCGCGTCCGCTCTGACCCGCGCAGAGGTGAGGCTCGCCGAGGACGCCATGCCCCATGATCGCCTCGATGCCGTGGCCTGGAACGCGGCGGCCATGGAGCTGGGGGCGCTGGTCTGCACAGCACGGGCTCCGCGATGCGGTGAGTGTCCTGTCGCGGATCTGTGCGCCTGGCGGCTGGCCGGCTATCCCGCGCACGCTGGACCGGCGCGCCGTGGGCAGGCCTGGCACGGTACCGATCGCCAGGCCCGAGGTCGGCTGCTGGGCGTCCTGCGCGAAGCCTCGGGTGAGGTCGACGCCGGCGCGCTGCAGGACGCCTGGCCCGACGAGCAGCAGCGGATGCGCTGTCTCGACTCCCTCGTCGCCGACGGGCTGATCGAGCCGCTGGCCGGGGAGCGCTACCGCCTCCCGGCATGACCCCCTCCCGGGCGATGAAACGGGAGCTTCTAGGCAATGAGCACGCTGAGCAGGATCACCAAACCAAAGCCGACCACGGAGATCACCGTCTCCATCACCGACCACGACTTGATGGTCTGACCAACCGTCAGCCCGAAATACTGTTTCACCAACCAGAATCCGGCGTCGTTCACGTGGCTGAAGAACAACGAGCCGCAACCGATCGCCAGGACGAGCATCGCCAGATGGTTCGCACTCAGCGTCGAGCCGAGAGCCCCGACGATCCCGGCCGCTGTGGTCGTGGCGACCGTAGCGGATCCCGTGGCCAGGCGAATGCCGACGGCGACGAGCCAGCCCAGGAGCAGCACGGAGACATTGGCACCGGTCGCCCAGTCTTTGATGACGTTGGCGACACCGGCGTCCACGAGAACCTGCTTGAAACCACCCCCGGCGGCGACGATGAGCAGGATCCCTGCGATGGCGGGCAGCCCGGAGCCCAACGACTCGTTGGCCTGTTCCTTGTTCATTCCCGAGGCGCGCGCCAAGGTGACGTACGAGAGGAGCACGGCGAGCAGGAGGGCGACGGCTGGGGTACCGACGGTGTCGAAGATCTGGCGCGCTGTGCTGTCGGCTGGCGTGGCCAGGTCGCTGATCGCCTTGAGGAGCATCAGCAACACGGGGAGGATGATCGTCAACAGGGCAGCGCCGAACGAAGGCTGTTTCCCAAGGCGTGGCACGGACGTCCCGATCCCCGCAGCCTCGACCACACCAGGGTCGGTCTGGCCGGGTCCGTTGACCTGAGTCCCTGCCCGTGGGCTGCCGTCCTGGCCGCTGCCGCCGTCGCTCGCCTCACCGCCACGCCCACCGGCGGAGACGGAGACCTTCCGCGCGTCGGTCGCCATCTCGCCGAGGGAGGCCGGGGCCATGACCGGCACCCACCTGTCCATGACCCGGGCCAGTAGCGGGCCGGCGATGACCAACGTGGGGACCGCGACGATGAGTCCGAACACCAGCGTCCGGCTCTGGTCGGCGTGCAGCAGCGAGATGGCCGTCTGAGGACCCGGGTGTGGAGGCACCAGGCCGTGCAGCACAGAGAGACCTGCCAATGCAGGTATGCCGACCTTCATCAGGCTGGTGTTCGTGCGTCGGGCAACGAGGATGACGACCGGGACGAGGATGACGACGCCGACCTCGAAGAACAGCGGCAGACCGATGATGGCGGCGATCAGGGCCATGCCCCAGGGCAGCAACCGGCCGGACAGCCTGTCGGTGATCCGCTTGACGATGTTGTCGGCGCCTCCGGTGTCGGCGAGGATCTTGCCCAGCATCGCCCCCAGCGCGATCAGCAGCCCGACCGCGCCGGCCGTGCTCCCGAAGCCCGCGACGAAGCTGGTCAACAGGGGGGTCGGTGGGACCCAGGCCACCAGCCCAAGAGCGAGCGAGCCGAGGATGAGGGCCAGGAACGGGTGCATCTTCATCCAGGAGATCAGCACGACGATGACGGCGATGCCGACGAGGGTCGCGACGACCAGCTGGGTGTTGCCGGCCTTGCTGATCGGGTCCGCTGCGGGCGCAGCAGCGAGCCCCCCGAACGCTGTGGCGACTGCGGACATACGACCTCCTGGTTGGTTCCTGCTGGTGCGTGACTCAGACGGGCGGGACCAGCCCCAGCGCACCGAGGGCGCGGGCCAGGACTTCGGCCTCGGAACCGTGCCCCGAGATCGTGACACCGGGCTCGTCTGGCTCGAGTGGCTCCAGGGCGGCGAACTGGCTGGGCAGCAGTGACGGCGGCATGTAGTGGCCCTCTCGGTGCTCCAGGCGGTCCTGGATCTCGGCCTCCGGAGCCGCGAGATGGCAGAACCGGACGACCGGTCGGTTCTCGCGCAACAGGTCTCGGTAGACCCGGCGCAGCGCGGAGCAGGTGACGACTGCCGACCGACCGGCCTGCGCCTGCTCGGTCATCCACTCACCGATCAGCCGCAGCCACGGCCAGCGGTCCTCGTCCGTGAGCGGGATGCCACTGTGCATCTTCTCGACGTTCACCTCCGGGTGGAAGGCGTCGCCCTCGGCGAACAACCAGTTCATGCTCACCGCAAGGCCCTTGGCGAGCGTGGTCTTGCCCGTACCCGCGACGCCCATGACGACCACGATGTCGGGCGTCCCGCCGGACGAAACGCTCATGACGGCACCCTAGCGACAGACAAGCTCGCTCGCCCGGACCCCTCGCGCGACGGGTCATCGAGTGGTTGAGTTGCACGCAGCAACAGCCGTCGGACACTGACCTCTTCATGAAAGGGGGCAGGATGAGCGCGAACGCCAGCGCTACACCCCGCACCAAACTGACGCCGGACCAACGCAACTCGTTCGCGGCGGCTTACCTCGGCTGGGCGATGGACGCCTTTGACTACTTCCTGGTCGTCCTCATCTATGCGGACATCGCCAAGGACTTCGGCAAGTCGCTCAGTGAGATGGCGTTCATCACGACCATGACGCTGCTCATGCGGCCGGTCGGCGCGTTCATCTTCGGGTTCTGGGCCGACCGATCGGGTCGGCGGCTCCCGCTGATGACGTGCGTGACGTTCTATGCGATCGTCGGTTTCCTCTGCGCTTTCGCCCCGAACTTCTGGATCCTGCTCGTGCTCCGGCTGCTCTACGGCATCGGTATGGGTGGCGAGTGGGGGCTCGGTGCGGCCCTGGCGATGGAGAAGATCCCCGCCAAGCGGCGCGGGTTCTTCTCGGGAGTGCTGCAGGGCGGCTACTCCATGGGCTACCTGCTCGCCTCCCTTGCCTTCCTCGTGGTCATCTCCTGGTGGGGACTCAGCTGGCGCTGGATGTTTGCCCTGTCGATCATCCCGGCCGGCATCAGTCTCATCATCCGGTCGCGGGTTGAGGAGTCGGAGGTCTGGCATGCGACGCAGAAGCGCGTCAAGCAGACCAACACCAGCGTCCGGGAGCTCCTCGCGAACCGCGCGATCTGGCGCCGGTTCGTCTACCTCGTGCTGCTGATGACCGCATTCAACTGGATGAGCCACGGCACCCAGGACGTCTATCCGACGTTCCTCAAGGCCACTGACGACCAGGGCGCGGGCCTTGCGGCCAGCACGGCGACCTGGATCGCCGTGATCTACAACATCGGCGCCATCGCCGGCGGTGCCATCGCCGGGGCGCTGTCCGAGCGCTACGGCCGCAAGGCCGTCATCATCACCTGCGCAATACTCGCGCTGCCGATCGTCCCGTTGTTCGCCTTCTCGACCACGGTCGGCTTCCTCATCCTGGGCTCGTTCCTCATGCAGGTCATGGTCCAAGGGGCTTGGGGGACGATCCCCGCCCACCTCACCGAGCTGTCGCCCGACGAGATCCGCGGCTTCTATCCCGGTGTGACCTACCAGCTCGGCAACTGCCTCGCGGCCTTCAACCTGCCGATCCAGCAGGCGCTGGCCGGCACCCACGGCTACCCGTTCGCCCTCGCCGTCACGATCGTCCCGGTGCTGCTGGCGGTGATCTTGCTGACCGCGGTCGGCAAGGAGCGCAAGGGAATCGCCTTCGGCACGAAGGAAGCGAGCCTGATCGACGCCCCCGCTTGATCTGCCGCAACCTCACGCGCCGGAGGGAGCCGACCTCATACCCAGGTCGTAGGACCCTGCCCGCGGGTCGAGACCGGAGGTGGAGGCGGTCCAGCCTCGTCCTCACCAGGATGGCCTGGTGACTTCGCAACCAACACTCACCTCGACCCGGACCACCGACGCCCTCATCGCGTCCGGGCTCGTCAAAACCTACGGGCAGCTGGCGGCCGACGCGGTGGCGCCGCTGGGCGGCGTCGACCTCCGCATCGACGCCGGCGACAGCGTCGCGATCATGGGACCCTCCGGTTCAGGCAAGACGACGCTCCTCCACGTCCTCGCCGGCGTTCTGCTGCCGACGTCCGGCTCGGTGATGTGGAAGGGCCGGGACCTGGCCTCCATGAGCGACCGACAGCGAACCGCGCTGCGCCGCAGCGACTTCGGGTTTGTCTTTCAGTCCGGCTTGCTGTTGCCTGAGCTCCCTGCCGTCGAGAACGTCGCGATGCCGCTGATGGTCGGCGGGACCCGTAGGGCGGCCGCGGTGGCCAGAGCCGCGGCCCTCTTCACTCCCCTCGGTCTCGCCGGCCTTGAGCGCCGGCGACCCGGTGAGCTCTCCGGCGGGCAGGCCCAACGGGTCGCGGTCGCCCGGGCTCTCGTCGGCAACCCGGGTGTCGTGTTCGCCGACGAGCCGACGGGCGCCCTGGACCAGACGACCTCCGCCGAGGTGATGGGACACCTGACCGGGATCACCCGCGAGACGGGCGCGTCCCTGGTGGTCATCACCCACGATGCGCAGGTCGCCAGCTGCTGCAGCCGCGTCGTGACCATGCGCGACGGGCTGCTCGAGGACGCGGCATGACCGCCGCCCTACGGGTGTGGTGGAGTCTGCGCGGCAGGACCCAGCAGGAGAGCCGGGTTCCCGAGCTGCTCTCCCTCGTCGCCTTTGCCGTGACCAGCGCGGCCCTGTTGGTCTGCGCGGCCGGGCTGCGCGGCTTCCTGGGCCGGGCTGGCGGCAGCGACCCCGACGGGCTCCTCAGCCTCTACGTCGAGCTGGCCTGGCTCGCCTGCGCTCTGATGGTCGTGCCCGTGCTCACCCTCGGCGGCGTGGCCGCCCGACTGGCGGCCCGCCGCCGCGATGCTCGACTCGCCACGCTGCGACTGACGGGCGCCACCTCCGGCCAGGTCCTGGCCATCACCCTCGCCGAAGCGGCCAGCCAGGCGCTCACGGGCGGGCTGGTCGGCATCCTCGGGTATGCGGCCCTGTTGCCCGTCCTGTCGCGGATCCCGTTCCAAGGCAGGCCGTTCAGCATCTCGGAACTATGGATCGGAGTCCCTCTCGCCCTGCTCGCGGTCCTTGCCGTCACCGTGCTCGCCGTCGTCTCGGGAGTCGCTGGCCTGGCGCGCGTGGTCATCGGACCCCTCGGCGTGGCGGCCCGCACGACACCGAGACGGCTCAGCGTGATGCGTGTCGTTATCGTCGTGGTCGCCCTTGTCGGCTGGCTCGTCGCCGCCGGCGTGCGACGGCAGCTGGGCTCCGCCGTGTTCTTCACCGTCCTGGTCGCGGTCGTGGCAACGGTCAACCTCGTGGGCCCCTATCTCGTCATGCTGTTCGGCATGGCCCTGGCCCGGGTGGCCCGGACCGCACCGACCTTGCTGGCCGCTCGCCGCCTGGTCGACGACCCGCGCAGCACCTGGCGCGCCGTCAGCGCGATCGGGCTCGGCGTCATCGTCGCTGGACTGTCGACCTACATCGCCAGCCTGACGACGGGAGACGCCAGCGACGACCTGATGGCCGCCGATATCGGAACGGGAGCCATCCTCACCCTGACCATCATCTCGGTGGTCGCGGCCACGTCTACCGGCATCGCCCAGGCGGCACGGGTGCTCGACCAGCGTGACGAGTATCGGGCGCTCACTCTGGCCGGGGCCGACCCGTCGATCCTCCACGCCGCCCGCAACCGTGAGGTCGCCATCCCCCTGGGCGCCACCGTGGCCATGGCCGGCGGCCTCACCCTGGCGCTGCTGGTGCCCTTCGCCGGGGTCATCGGCCCGCCTCTGCTGGCCCGGTTCCTGCTCGCCGTGCTGGCTGCCTGCGTGTTGATGGCTCTCGCACTGGCGGCCTCCCGGCCCCTCGTGCGTCAGGTGTGCCAGTCGGCGGTCGGCCAGTCCTGACCGGTCACGCCTCAGACGAGGTCGGTCTCGTGGGCGAACACCACGAGGCCGACCCGGTCGCGCTGCTCGAGCTTGCGCAGCAACGCGCCGACGTGTGTCTTCACCGTCGCCTCAGCGAGGAAGTAGCCGGTGGCCACCTCCTGGTTGGTCATCCCCCGGCCCACCGCGACGAGGATCTCGCGCTCCCTGTCGGTGAGCCGGTCCAGCATCGCGAGGGCTGAGGAGTCCGGCTCACGCCCGGGGGGCTGCAAGACGAAGGTGTCGATGAGACGCCGGGTGGCGCTCGGGGCGACAACGGAGTCCCCAGCGTGCACGGAGCGGATGGCGGCCAGCAGCTCGGTGGCGCCGGCGTCCTTGAGCAGATAGCCCGAGGCGCCCGCCCGCAGGGCCGCCAGCACGTCCTCATCGATGTCGAACGTGGTGAGGACGAGGACACGCGGCGGGCCGCCTGCCTCCCGTCGAGCACAGAGCCGTCGGGTGGCCGAGACGCCGTCCAGGATCGGCATCCGCAGGTCCATCAGGACCACGTCGACACGGGGCGCGCCCGGCGCCCGGAGGACGTCGAGGGCCGCCTGCCCGTCGTCGGCGTGCCCCACGACCTCCATGTCAGGGGTTGCGTCCAGGATCATCGCGAACCCGGTGCGAACGAGACGCTGGTCGTCGACGAGGAACACCCTGATCGGGTCGGTCATCAGCCGCGTCCAGCGTCGACGATGGCGGGTGACCGCGCCGGAAGCGTTGCGGTGACAGCAAACCCGCCCGCGGCGCGCGGTCCCGCAACGAACTCGCCACCACAGGCCAGGACGCGTTCACGCATGCCTTTGAGCCCGCTGCCCGCGCCGTTCAGAGGCACGGCCAGCCCCACTCCATCGTCAGTGACCGTGACGCGGACCCCTCCCGGCGTCCGCTCGAGGCGCACCGACCCCGACGCGTCGGGCCCTGCGTGCTTGAGCACATTGGTCAGACCCTCCTGGACGACGCGGTAGGCGGTCAGTGAGGTCTCCTCACCCATCTCGGCTGACTCGGTGATGTCCGCGTCGAGGACCACCTGCAGCCCGGCCGACCGGACCGACTCGATGAGCTCGTGGATGTCGGTGAGGCCGGCTGCGGTCGAGGCGGTCGACTCACCCTCGTCGTCGCGCAGCACGGCGACCACGTTGCGCGTCTCAGCCAGCGCTGCCTGTGCGGTCTCACCGATCGCCGTGAGAGCGTCGGCAGCGGCCCCGGGCCCCCAGTCCGGCGAGTGCTCGGCCGCGTAGGCCGCACCGTCGGCCTGGACCACGACCACCGAGAGCGAGTGGGCGACGATGTCATGGACGTCGCGGGCGACGCGCACCCGTTCACGTTGCGCCGCAACGAGATCGCGTTGCTCTCGCTCGTGCTCGAGGCTGGCGTTGGCGCGGCGGAGCTCGTCCACCATCGCCTCCCGACCGCGGACCAGGTTGCCCATGGCCCACACGAGCGACATGAAGACAGCGAGGGACCCACTGATGGCCAGTGCGCTGGCCCAGTCTTCTTGCGCGGACAGCCGGAGGACGACCAGCAGACTGCCCAACAGGCCGAAACCCAACGCCACCAGGCGGATCCGGAACGATGTCACATGCGCGGCCACCGTGTAGAGGACGAAGGGCTGGGCGACGTTGGCCGGGAGGACGCCAGGGAGGGCGACGACCTGCGCGAGAGACACGGCGAGGACGAAGGCGAGGACGGCGACCGGCCACCGCCGTCGCACGGCGAGAGGGGCGAGCGACAGGACGCCGAAGACCAGACCGGGCCAACCACGGACCCCGTAGCTCAACGGCCCCAGGGCCACGACGAGGAGCGCGGCGACGTAGGTGTCGAGCGCCAGAGTGTGCTCGCGCGACCAGGCGTACAACCGGGTGGTGAGCATGCCAGCAAGGCTAGGCCGGTGGCACGAGGTTGTCGTCATCCCCAGGTCGGAGTACGTTGTCGCTCCTGTGCGCGCGACCGGGGGGACGACGAGCGGACGGGCGTTCTGGGCCCTGGCCCGCGCCGGTTTCCGCCGCTTTTCGACCTACCGTCTGGCCACCCTCGCGGGCCTGACGACCAACAGCGTCTTCGGCGTGATCCGGGCCTCCATCCTCCTGGCCGCCATCGCCTCCGCCGGGACGGAGATCGCCGGCTACACCTCGGCGCAGGCCAGCTCCTACGTCTGGTGGGGTCAGGGGCTGATCGCCTCCGTGGGTCTGTTCGGCTGGACAGAGCTGTCCGTACGCGTGAAATCTGGCGACATCGCCGTCGACTTTGCCCGTCCGATCGACCCCCAGCTGGCCTTTCTCGCCGCCGACCTCGGCCGGGCCGCGCTCCAGCTCCTCGCCCGGGGCCTGCCGAGCGTGGCGCTCGGCGCCCTGCTCTTCGGCATCTCAGCTCCGCAAGGCGTTGCGGTCGCCGTCCTCGGCATCGTGAGTCTGGTCCTGGCCATCACGATCTCCTTCGGCTGCCGGTACGCGGTCAACCTCACCTCCTTCTGGCTGGTCGAGATCCGGGGGGTCCAGATGTTCTACCTGGTCGTCAGCGGGTTCTTGTGCGGTCTGTTCGTCCCGGTGCACTGGTTCCCGAGCTGGCTGGTCACGGTGGCCAACGCGACACCCTTCCCGTCCATGCTCCAGGCCCCGATCGACCTGCTCCGCGGCCGCGCCGGTCTCGCCGATGCTCCGCGGATCATCGCCGTCCAGCTGGCCTGGGCGGCGGGACTGCTCCTGCTGGGCCAGATCCTCACCCGGCGCGGACGCAGGGTCCTGGAGGTGCAGGGTGGCTAGCAGGGTGGCTGACAAGGTGTTCGGCAGGAGCGTCCTGCGCCGCGACCTCCACGCATACCGGACCATCCTCGAAGCCCGGGTTCGAGCCCAGGCCAGCTATCGCGTGTCGTTCGTGACCGACATCCTCGGGACCATCGCGGTGGGCCTGACCGAGCTGGCGGAGGTCTACGTGATCTTCCACAACGTCACGGTGCTGGGAGGGCTGACCTTCGCCCAGGCGCTCGTGGTGTTCGCCCTCGCCAACATCTCCTACTCCCTGTCCGACATGTTCGTGGGGCACCTGGACACGCTGCCGGCCTTCATCCGGGCCGGCACCGTCGACGCGTTCTACCTGCGGCCGTTGTCCCTGCTCGGTCAGCTGGTGACCAGCGACATCTCGCTGCGGAGGTTCGGACGGCTGGCCGTCGCCCTCTCCGTGACGGTCGTTGCCTGGCGACTCAACGACATTCCCGTCACGCCTCGGACCCTCGTCGTGTTCATCGCCGCCGTCCTCGCCGGCACCGCGATCGTGGCCGGCCTCTTCCTCGCCGCCAGTGCCCTGCAGTTCTTCCTCGTCGAAGGCTCCGAGTTCACCAACGCCTTCACCTACGGCGGTTCGTACGCGTCTCAGCAGTCCGCCCTCGTCTTCCCCAACCCGGTCTGCATCCTCTTCACCTTCGTCGTGCCCGCAGCCTTCGTCGCCTACCTGCCGACCGTCGTCCTGCTCGACCTGCCCGGCGGCCCCCTACTGCCCGCCTGGCTCGGCTGGCTCACCCCGCTCGTGGCCGTGCTGGCCTGGGTGGTCGGACTGCTGCTCTGGCGCGCGGGCACCCGGCACTACCAGGGAGCCGGCGGATGACCTCCTCGAGCACCTCCCCCGACGCGAGGCCCGTGGTCGAGCTGCACGGTCTCAGTCGCGTCTTCCGCGCGCGGGGCAAGGCGCGCCGGCGGGGCGAGGAGGTCCGCGCCGTCGACGACATGACCTGGTCGATCGCACCCGGTGAGTCGGTCGGCTACATCGGCGCCAACGGCGCCGGGAAGTCCACCACGATCAAGATGCTGACCGGCATCCTGCGACCGTCGGCCGGCGAGGTCCGGACGTGCGGGCTCGACCCGTTGCATCAACGCAAGGACGTCGCGCGCAAGGTGGGGGTCGTGTTTGGACAGCGTTCGCAGCTGTGGTGGGACCTGCCGCTGCACGAGTCGTTCACCATCCTCGGCGCGATACACGGGCTTGCCACCCGGGAGGTCAGAGAGCGCACGGCGACCCTCGTGGACCAGCTGGAGATGGGCGAGACGCTGGGTACGCCGGTGCGCCAGCTCTCGCTCGGTCAGCGGATGCGGGGCGAGATCGCTGCGGCCCTGCTGCACTCCCCCGACCTCCTCGTGCTGGACGAACCCACGATCGGTCTCGACGTGCTCAGCAAACAGCGGCTGCGGGAGTTCCTGCGCGCCGAACGCGCCGAGCGCGGCACGACGCTGTTGCTGACGACGCATGACATGGGTGACATCGAGAGGCTCTGCGAACGCGTCCTCGTCGTGGACCACGGCCGGCTGGCCTTCGACGGGACGCTGGCCTCGCTCGCCGGAACGGTCGGCGCCCGACGTGTTCTCGTCGTCGACCTCGCGAGGCCGACCGAGCCGTTGCGCAGCATCCCACATACGACGCTGCTCGCCGTCGAAGGCGACGGTATGCGCCAGCGTCTCGCGTTCGACGCGCAGGCCACCACCGCCGCCGAGGTCCTGGGTGAGGTCAGCCACAGGGCGCCCGTCCGGGACCTGGCCATCGAGGAGCCGGACATCGAGGACGTGGTGCGGCGGATCTACACCTCGACACGCTGAATAGGCTTGCGTCATGAGCCGATTCGCAGGCATACCGCGCGACGCCGTCGACTTCTACCTCGAGCTGGCGGACCACAACACCCGGGAGTGGTTCGTCCTCAACAAGGGCCGGTACGAGAGCTCGGTGCGGGAGCCGATCCTCGCGCTGACGGACGCGCTCGCCGACGAGTTCGGCGAGGCCAAGGTGTTCCGGCCGCACGTCGATGTGAGGTTCCGCAACGACAAGACCCCGCTCAAGACCGAGCAGGGAGCGGTGGCTCAGCCCTGGGAGGGGACCGGTTACTACCTCTCGCTGAGCGCCGAGGGGCTGATGACCGGTGGCGGCTCGATGCACCAGCAGCCCGATCAGCTGACGAGATACCGCGCGGCTGTCGACGCAGACACATCGGGCGACGAGCTCGCGCAGATCGTGGCCACGCTGCGTAGCAAGCATTTTCGGATCGGTGGGGAGGTGCTCAAGACCCGACCTCGCGGCGTCCCGGAGGACCATCCGCGGCTGGAGCTGCAGCGTCACAAGGGGATCATCGCGTGGCGTGAGCGAGGGGTACCGCAGTGGTTGGACTCTCCGGCGGTCATCCGCCACGTGCGCGATGACTGGCGTGCCATCCGTCCGCTGGCGGACTGGTTCGGCGCATACGTGGGGCCCTCGACCGAGCCTCGCCCGACCCGCGGATCTGCCCGGGCTCGCTAGAGGGTCAGCAGCATTCGGCTGTTGCCGAGCGTGTTGGGCTTGACCCGTTCCAGGTCGAGAAACTCGGCCACGCCCTCGTCGTAGGACTGCAGCAGCTCGGCATAGACCTCCGCCTCGACCGCCCGCCCGTCGATCTCGACGAACCCGTGCCCACCGAAGAACCCCGTCTCGAACGTCAGGCAGAAGACCCGGGAGACCCCGATCTCCCGAGCGTCGTCGAGCAGCCCACCCAGGATCGCCGAACCCACACCAGTTCCTTTGTATGCCGGCAGCACGGCGAGGGTGCGAACCTCGGCCAGGTCCTCCCACATCACATGCAGGGCTCCGCAGCCGACCACCTGGCCGTTGACCTCGGCGACCCGGAACTCATGCACGGCCTCGTAGTAGGACACGTCGTGCTTGGCCACGATGCGGCGGTTCGCGCTCATCGGGGCGACGATCTGACGGATCACGCGGACGTCCGGTGTCGTGGCGCGGCGTACGGTCACCGGCGGACGCGGCGCCGCGGTCGGCTGGTCAGTCACGTCAGTGACGCACGGGCCCCGTGAGAGCCTGCCGCAGCAGGTGGACGAGGGCGTCGAGCTGGACCGAGTCGTTCGAGGTGATCGCCTCGTCGCTGCCGTCGAGCGCGCGGGCCGCGAGGCCTTGTTTGCTGTCGATGAGCTCCGCGATCTTGGCGTCGATGGTCTGCGCAGCCAGGATGCGCCACGCCGTCACGGGTTCGTCCTGACCGATCCGGTGGACTCGGTCGATCGCCTGCTGCTGCTCCGCGGCGGTCCAGGACAGCTCGGCGAGCACCACGTTGGAGGCCGCGTGCAGGTTGAGCCCGACACCGGCCGCCATCAGAGAACAGACGGCCACCGAGACGTCCGGGCTCTTCTGGAAGGAGTCGATCGCCTGCTGTCGCTGGGTGCCGGTCTGGTCACCCCGGATCGACACGGTGCGCAGACCCGCGTCCGCGAGGATGCGCTCAGCCTGATCCATGACGTCGATGTGCTTGGCGAAGAACACCACCTTGCCCACTGATCTCGCGAGCTGCGCCGTGTAGTCCGCTGCCAGTGCGGCCTTCGCCTGACCGATCCGGCGGACCATGGTGAAGACGTTCTCACCTCCACCGGAGCCACTGGCCTTGGACGACTCGAGCTCCTGCAGCGCGACCCGTCGCATCAGCTCCTCGTCCACCTCGACCGATACTCCAACCGAGACAGCGAGCGGTTCGTTGCGTGCGGCAGCCGTCTCGCGGGTGGCCAGCTGACGGCGGTAGCTCGTGAGCAGGCGTTGGCCGAGCTCCCGCTCAGAAGCGCGGATCGAGCGGCCCAGCTCGTCGTCGAGCTCGACGGGCAGGTCCGCGATGCGCTTGTCCGGGAGGTCCTTGGCGACATCGACCTTGCGGCGGCGCACGATACCCATGTCGATGACTGCGGACCGAGCCTCGGGGTAGAAGCCGCGGTCAGCCGGGGTAAGCCCGGTCGCTTCGAGGCGTCGCATCAGCTCCGGCGCCGGACGGCTGCCCTTGACCCAGCCGAGGAAGCGCCAGATCGCGTTGAAGTCCTCGACGTCGTTGATCAGGGGCGTCCCCGTCAGGGCCAGCAGCAGCGGGTCGCCACCCGGGTAGCCTTCCCGGATCCGCTCGGCGAGCGCGAGCACGTGCTGGGAGCGTTGCGAGGTGAGGTTCTTGATGAAGTGCGCCTCGTCGACCACCATCGACCGGAAGCCGAACGTCGACAGCCAGGACAGGTGCCGGTCCAGAACGGTGTAGTTGACGACGAACACGTCAGCGAACGCGTCGACGTCGTTGCCGTCCCCGTGGATCACCGTGACACGGCGACGCGGCGTCCAGCGCTCGACCTCGCGGGCCCAGTTGATCTTCACGACGTTGGGCACGACGGCCAGCAGCGGGTAGGCGTTCGCAACCGATGCCGCGAGCAGCGACTGCGCGGTCTTGCCCAGCCCCGGTTCGTCGGCGAGCAGGAACGTCCGGTGGCCCTCGCGGACCGCTTCGATCAGCCGCGCCTGGTGCGGCATCAGCTCCAGACCCGTTGGCGAGAACCGGTCGACCAGCGGCAGGGGCGGCAGCTCCATCGACGCCGCGGCACCACCGGCACCTTGTTCGAAGGCTCGGTAGAGGGGGTCCATCAGATCCCACCGGGCCAGCTGGCCGCTCATCCGCTCCTCGTCACCCAGCCGGGAAGCCCGCCCGAGGTCGGGGGCGAGGAACGGGTTGGCCATGGCGCGTGCCGGCACCGAGGCCGGGACCACCTGCTTGGCGGCCAGCTCCGGGGAGACCGCCGGTCGGACAGGGCCGCTCGCCTCGATGACAAGATCCTCGGGTGCGAGCTCGGCACCGGACTCGAGAAGCCAGTCGCGGCGCATCCGCTGCGCCGCCGGACCGGGCACGGCGCTCTCGTCGAGCAACCGGAGCAGGCTGGTGTCATGAGCGGCCGTCTTGGCAAGGATCGTGGCCACGCCGTCGAGGCGCTTGAGCAGCTCGGTCCGGGCCGCCCCGGGCAGCGAGGCGTCCTTCTTGATCCGGGCGCGCTCCTCGCGCACGAGCAGGGCGATGACCTGGAACTTCGTCCGCTTGGCCGGCCCGACCTTGCCCTCGAGCGACTTGGCCTCCACCTCGCGGACGCGACGGGCGAGGACCGGGATGATCGGTGCGGGATCGTTGGCCTGGTTCGGGCGCGACCCGCGGGCGGACGCGCCGTTGCTGGCGCGGGACGACCCGGAGCCGGTCGCGTGGGCTCCGTTCGAGCCACTCTGGCTGGACTGGCTGGACTGGCTGGACTGGCTGGACTGGCTGGACTGGCTGGACTGGCTGGACCCGCTGGACGAACGACGGGACGACCGACGGCGGTCGGTGGTCGGCATACTCCTCCTCGGTGCGAGGGGTTCGCGGCGGCAGGTGGGCCGAGGGGCCGTGGGCTGTATGTCCGCCGGACATGGGGGGCGCGAGCCGCTGGACACGGGTGCTTGCCGATCCGTGCGGCGCTCCGAGGGACAGCCTACGACGCCGGCGAGACAGGCACGGACCAACCCGCCACCCGCGCCGACACCCGGACCGAGATTTGACCTCGCCAAGGGTCCACCAAGGGACTCATTGCGCTACTTTCGGGCCAAATGTCACCTTTCATCTCTCCGCAGGACGAGTTCCGGGTCTCGCGGGAACGCGCGCCCGGCGGCGGAGGGCTTGGTGCCTGCACTCCGAGGACGGTTTCCGGTCTGACCCGTGTCGCCGCGGCGCTGGCACTGCCGGCCATCGTGCTGCCGCTGGCCCTACTCGCCGGATGCGGTTCATCTCAAGAGGTCCCGCTCGACGGTTCTGCGGCCGTCTTGGAGGCCCCGGTCGCCCGCTCGTCCGGAGCGACTCACCCGAGTGGAGGCTCGCCGGCACCGGCACCGGCACCGGCACCGACACCGACACCGACGGTCAGTGCGACAGTGCTCGCGACCGGACCGGCACTCCCCTCGGCCACCCCTGCGGCATCGGCGACACCCGGCAACCCGCCCAGCCCGTCGCGGCCGGGTTCCCAGACGACTCCCGCGCCGATGCCGCGGACCACCCCGAAGCCCGCGCCCCCGCCCACCCGGGCTCCGGCCGCCAGCCCGGCCCGCACGACCCCACCGTCTCATCCACCTCAGCCACCACCGGCAAACCGACCTCAGCCACCACCGGCACCGGCACCGGCACCGGCACCGGCACCGGCACCTCAGCCACCGCCGGCGTCAAGCGGTGACGCCGCGACATACGAGTCCCGGATGGTGGTGCTCATCAATGCCCAGCGCGCCGTCGTCGGCGCGAAAGCGCTGACGGTTCAAGGCTGCCCCGACGGGTTCGCCGAGCCCTGGTCGTCCCGGATGACCGCCGCGGGTGGTCTCTCGCATCAGTCCCTGAGCCCGATCCTCAGCACCTGCCGGGCGCACGCGGCGGCCGAGAACGTCGGCATGACAAGCGCCCAGACACCCGAGGCGATGATGGGCCTGTTCATGGGCTCGGCGCCGCACCGGGCCAACATTCTCAACCCGGCCCTGTCCGGGGTGGGCGTCGCGGCATACCGGGACAGCCGAGGCCTGTGGTGGGTGACCCAGGACTTCGTGGGCTGAGGGTCGGGCTGACACGCATGCCCACCTGACACAGCCGGTGCCGCTCCTCCGAGTGGAGGAGCGGCACCGAGTCGCAGCGGAGCTAGCCGGTCAGGCCGACGCCGCCCCTGTCGAGTCCTGAGGTCCAACTGACCCGAGCGTGCCGACGGTGTCGACCGGGGGCAGGTCAGGGATCTCCGGGAGGGTTTCCTCGCGGCGCGACCCGGTGAAGAGGAAGGTGGCGTCCTTCTCTTCGCCGGTAGCGTCGACGAGCACGAACTCGCCCGCCTTCAGCTCGCCGTAGAGGATCTTCTCCGAGAGCACGTCCTCGATCTCGCGCTGAATGGTGCGGCGCAGTGGCCGCGCCCCCAGCACAGGGTCGTACCCCTTTTTCGCGAGCAGGTTCTTGGCCATGGTCGTGAGCTCCATGCCCATGTCCTTGTCCTTGAGCCGCACGTCGAGCTTGGCGATCTCGAGGTCCACGATCGACACGATCTCCGACTGCGTGAGCTGCGGGAAGACGATGGTGTCGTCGACACGGTTGAGGAACTCGGGACGGAAGTGCTGCTTCAGCTCGTCGATGACCTTGTTCTTCATCCGGTCATAGTCGCTGCGCGAGTCCGGGCCGGCTGAGAACCCGAGGCTGCCCTTGGTGATGTCCCGCGTCCCGAGGTTGGTCGTCATGATGATGACCGTGTTCTTGAAGTCGACCATCCGACCTTGAGAGTCGGTGAGACGGCCGTCCTCGAGCACCTGCAGCAGCGTGTTGAAGATGTCTGGGTGCGCCTTCTCGACCTCGTCGAACAGCACCACCGAGAACGGCTTGCGCCGCACCTTCTCGGTGAGCTGGCCGCCCTCCTCGTAGCCGACGTAGCCGGGAGGCGAGCCGAACAGCCGTGAGACGGTGTGTTTCTCGGAGTACTCGGACATGTCGAGCTGGATCAGGCTGTCCTCGTCGCCGAACAGGAACTCCGCGAGAGTCTTGGCGAGCTCGGTCTTGCCGACGCCGGTGGGGCCGGCGAAGATGAACGAGCCGCCGGGACGACGCGGGTCCTTCAGACCGGCCCGGGTGCGCCGGATGGCCTGGGACAACGCGCGGATGGCGTCATCCATACCGACGATGCGCTTGTGGAGCTCAGCCTCCATGTTGAGCAGGCGGCTGGACTCCTCCTCGGTCAGCTTGAACACCGGTATGCCGGTGCTGGCCGCGAGGACCTCGGCGATCAGCTCCTCGTCGACTTCGGCGACGACGTCCATGTCACCGGACTTCCACTGCGCCTCACGTTCGGCGCGCTGCTGTGACAGCTGCTTCTCGTCGTCGCGCAGCCGAGCCGCCTTCTCGAAGTCCTGGCCGTCGATGGCGGCCTCCTTCTGACGCCGCACGTGCCCGATCTTCTCGTCGAACTCGCGCAGGTCTGGCGGCGCCGTCATCCGGCGGATGCGCAGTCGCGCGCCCGCCTCATCGATGAGGTCGATCGCCTTGTCCGGCAGGAACCGGTCGTTGATGTAGCGGTCGGCCAGGTTGGCCGCGCTGACCAGCGCCGCGTCCGTGATCGAGACACGGTGGTGAGCCTCGTAACGGTCCCGCAGGCCCTTGAGGATCTCGATGGTGTGCGCCAGGGTCGGCTCCGCCACCTGGATCGGCTGGAACCGGCGCTCGAGCGCCGAGTCCTTCTCGATGTGCTTGCGGTATTCGTCGAGGGTGGTCGCCCCGATGGTCTGCAGCTCACCCCGAGCCAGCATCGGCTTGAGGATGCTCGCCGCGTCGATCGCGCCCTCGGCAGCACCGGCACCGACGAGGGTGTGGATCTCGTCGATGAAGATGATGATGTCGCCGCGGGTGCGAATCTCCTTGAGAACCTTCTTGAGGCGCTCTTCGAAGTCACCGCGGTAGCGGCTGCCGGCGACGAGCGCACCGAGGTCGAGCGTGTAGAGCTGCTTGTCCTTGAGCGTCTCGGGGACCTGCCCACGCACGACGTCCTGGGCGAGGCCCTCGACAACAGCGGTCTTACCCACGCCCGGCTCTCCGATGAGGACCGGGTTGTTCTTGGTCCGGCGCGACAGGACCTGCATGACGCGCTCGATCTCTTTCTCGCGCCCGATGACCGGGTCGAGCTTCCCCTCTCGGGCCGCCTGGGTGAGGTTGCGGCCGAACTGATCGAGGACCAGTGAGCCAGCAGGCGTACCCTCGGCCTGCCCGGCCGAGGAACCGACGCCAGCGCCGGCCTTCTCGCCCTGCCCGCCCTGGTAACCGGCGAGCAGCTGGATGACTTGCTGGCGGACCTTGTTGAGGTCGGCGCCCAGCTTGATGAGGACCTGCGCGGCAACGCCCTCGCCCTCGCGAATGAGGCCGAGCAGGATGTGCTCGGTGCCGATGTAGGTGTGGCCGAGCTGGAGGCCCTCGCGCAGTGAGTACTCGAGGACCTTCTTGGCGCGCGGCGTGAAGGGAATGTGTCCGGTCGGGGCCTGCTGGCCCTGGCCGATCATCTCCTGGACCTGCTCGCGGACTGCGATGAGGGAGATGTCGAGGTTCTCGAGCGCCTTGGCGGCGAGCCCCTCGCCCTCGTGGATGAGCCCCAGCAGGATGTGCTCGGTGCCGATGTAGTTGTGGTTGAGCATGCGCGCCTCTTCCTGCGCGAGCACCACGACCCGTCGAGCCCGATCTGTGAATCTTTCGAACATCGCCAAAGCTCCCTACCTGTCGAGATACCTCGATGGTATCCGTGACGTCTGACAACGGCGCCCTCTCGACCAGTGTGCGGTCTCGTCGGTCTTTCCGTGTGATGGGGCCAACGCGCTGGTCAGCAGGCCTGTTCCCCCGGTTGAGCCGGGTCGACGCAGGTTTCGCCGTGAGCGGAACCTGGCGTACCGCGGTCGGTTGAAGTCAGCGTCGATCCTGGGGCGCCGCTGACCCGCGCCGGACCACAGGGAACGCACTACTCAGCGCCCATCCTCTGAGGCTAGCGGCCGCTGTTGGTCACCCACGCTCGTCTTCCCGTGCGGCGGGAACCATCAGTGGAACGCGCTGTACTCCACCCCGAGACGCGAGGATGACATACGCGTCGCAGACCTGATCGAGGAACGCATCGGCCCGGACCCGTAGACCCACTAGGTCGATCCGCAGGACGACGTCGCCCATCATCATCACCGTGTTCTGACGGAGGTTGTCGTCCGTGACGGCGAGGCCGACCCGGTGACCGGCTCCGTCGATCTCGACGACGAGACCGACCTCTGACCATCCGACGTCGAGATAGATACGACCGGTAGGTGTCCGCCTGACCACCTGACGATCCGGTGCCGGCAACCCACGACGACGACACAATGCTCCGAAGTCCAGCTCCCCCAACGACTGCGCGCCGTCATCGATGTCGCGCACCACCTGCGAGATGAGACGCCCTCGTCGGCGGACCGCAAGGTCGGCGTCAGCCGTCAGCAGATGCGCCCCGGTGATCACCCGCTGCTGCACGGGAAGAGTCAGCAACAACGCCGCCTGCCTGTCGGAGACGGCCCACGAGGCCGCCCGTACCGCAGCGATGGCCGGTCGGGTCCGCGGAATACCCGCTGCAGCGACCTCACTCGACACTCGCTGCACTCGATGGATGCGCACACCCGGAACACGCGGGCGATGTACTGAACGCGGCACCGAGACGTGGACCACATGTTCGTCGAACCCCGAGACCCCGCCCGCCGCTAACGCGCTGATGCCGTCCACCACGGCCTGCGGACCCACCTCCCAGATGGCTCGCCACCTCAAAGCGACATCGTTCAACGGCAACTGGTGAACCGCGACCGTCTGACTGCCGTGAAGCCTCCATCGATCCGCAGCGACCTCCCTCACGACCACGTTGCGGTCAGCACCCAGGCGACGGAGCATGGCGCGTGACAGCACTCCCCCGTGAGGGGCGGCAGCCTCGATGACGACCGCCCGCCGGTCTCGTGCCGTGGTCATGACTGCAGGTTCGCCCGACGAGAACGGGGTCGTCCATCTCGACGCCGAACACTGTGGACGGTGGGACGACCGAGTCAGGGGTTGTGGACAGCACAGATGGTTTTCAGCGCTCGAATTCTCGGGCGGTGGGGACCATTAGCTGTCAGCGTCGTCAGCGTCGTCAGCGTCGTCAGCGTCGTCAGCGCCGTCAGCGGCGGCGTTGGCAGTTGCCGCACCAGAACAGGTTCCGGCCGGCGACCACCTTGGTCCGAACCCGGGACCCGCACACCCGACACCGTTCCCCCTGGCGCCTATAGACGTAGTAACGACGCGGCATACCGGCGAACCTCGCGCCCGCGACGCTGCCCTCGTCGTCCTCGGCGTGCTCGTCGTCCTCGGCGCCCTCGGCGTCCTCCTCCTCGGCATCCTCGATGTCAGCAAGCTCCTCGACATCGAGGTCCGTGGCCGCAACGACCCCGGCAGGCCCGGGGGCGGCGCGGCGTGCCGAGTCGGTCCAGGTCGAGGTGAGCTGCGGTATGCGTCCGGCCGCTGCGAGCGCCGTCGCCTGCTCGACCTGGTCCTGCATCGTGAGAATCTGGTTGAACGTCACGCCGAGCGGCATCAGCCGGACCAGGTCGTCCCAGATCGCCTGCCAGGTCGTCTTGCGGACCTCCTTGCCCGGCCGGAACGGGTTGACCCGGTGTCGGAAGAGCACCTCGCAGCGGTAGACGTTGCCGACGCCGGCGAGGATCGACTGGTCCATCAGCAGCTCGGCAAACGTCCGACCCGACTTCGTGATCCGGGCCCAGGCGCGGTCCGGGTCGCTCTGCTGCGGGTCGGTCCGCAGCGGGTCGGGCCCGAGCCGGGCGACGGTGGCCTCGACCTCGTCGGGGGTCACGACGGCGACCAGGGTGGCGCCGCGCAGGTCGGCGAGGTAGTCGTCGTTGACCAGCCGCAACCGGACGGCGCCCCACGGCGGGGGCACGACCGCATACCCGCTGATCTGGTCGACCGAGAACTTGCCGATCAGCCCGAGGTGCACGTTGAGCCAGCGGTCGCCGGCGAACTCCATGAACAGGTGCTTGCCCCAGGCCGACGCGCGGACGACCGCACGTCCGTCGAGCAGCGCGGCACCCTCGACGAAGCGACCCTGAGGCGACGAGACCGACGGAGTCGTCCCGGCGTAGGCAGCGTCGAGCGCCTGCGCCAACCGGTGCAGCGTATGGCCTTCGGGCACTCAGCTGGCCTTCTTCTTGACGGCAGCCTTGGGCGCGGCCTTTTTCGCGGTCGCCTTCTTGGCCGTCGAGGCGGCGGCTGTCTTCTTCGTGGCGGCCGTCTTCCTCGGCTCCGCCACCGGCTCGCCCCGCGAGGACTTGGCGCGGTCGACCGAGCGCTGCAACGCCTCGAGCAGGTCGACGACCTCGCCGGATCCGTCCTTGGCCTCCGGCTGTGCCTTGACCTCTCCGCCGGCCAGCTTCGCCTCGACCATCGACTCGACCGCCTGCGCGTAGTCGTCCTCGAACTCCTGCGGCTCGTAGTCGCCCGAGAGCGACTCGATCAGCATCGACGCCATCGACAGCTCGCGCTCGGTCGCACTGCCGACGTCACCGAGGTTGGCAAACTCGGCCGAGCGGATCTCGTCGGGCCAGAGCATGGTCTGCAGCACGATGATGCCGTCGCGCACCCGCAGCACGGCCATGTTGGTGCGGTTGCGGATCGCCACGGTCACCAACGCCATCCGGTCGGCGGCCTCGAGCGAGTCGCGCAACAACGCGTACGCCTTGGCGGCACTCTTCTCGGGCTCCAAGTAGTAGGGCTTGTCCAGGAGCATCGGGTCGATCTGCTCGACGGGGACGAACTTCTCGACCGCGATCTCCTTGCTCGACTGGTTGGGCAGGGTCTTCAGGTCGTCGTCCGTGATGACGACCATCTCGCCGTCCTCGGTCTCGTAACCCTTGGCGATGTCGTCGTAGGACACCTCCTCACCGTCGATCGCGCAGACGCGCTTGTAGTGGATCCGCCCGCCGTCCTCGCGGTGAACCTGCCGGAACGAGATGTCGTGGTCCTCCGTAGCCGAATACAGCTTGACCGGCACGTTGACGAGCCCGAACGACACCGCGCCCTTCCACATCGCCCGCATGTCCTCACCTTTCTCACACGTCACCCGAGTATGCGTCCGTGACACCCGCAGCCAGCATCCCGCACCCGGCCGCCCGCGTACAGTCCACCCATGAGCGAACGCGGCCGCCCACCCATCATCCCTTCCCGTTCGATCAGCCCGTGGATCGGCGTGATGTATGCACTCGGTGCCGTCCTGCTCGTCGTCGCTGCCGTCCGCGGCGAGAAGCTGTGGATCCTCGTCATTGCGGCGGCCTTCGCCGTGCTCGCCTGGGCCTACCTGTCTCGAGCGCTTCGCCGACGGTAACTCTGCCGCCTGCACTTTCACGGCAGGATGAGGGCATGCGCCCGATGCTCGCGACCCCGGGCTCACGGGTGCCCAGCGACGCTGGCTGGGCGCACGAGGTCAAGTGGGACGGGATGCGGGCGCTCGTCGACGTCCGCCACGGCAGCAGTGGCAGCAGTGGCAGCAGTGGCAGCAGTGGCAGCAGTGGCAGCAGTGGCAGCGGCAGCGGGACGTTGCGAGTGACGACCCGCACCGAACGCGACGTCACGGTGGCCTTCCCCGAGCTGGCCGACCTGGCGCAGACCTTCGAGGACATGCTGCTCGACGGCGAGATCGTGGCCCTGCTGGGCGGCATCCCGTCGTTTCCCGCGCTCGCCGAGCGGTTCCACGTGACCAGCTCTCGCCGGGCCGCTGCGCTCGCGGTGACCAACCCCGTCACCTACATGGCCTTCGACCTGCTGCGCCTCTACGGCGTCGACCTGACCGGCCGGTCCCTCACCGACCGCCGTGCCACGCTCGAACGCCTCGATCTGGCGGGACCCCACTGGCAGGTGCCCCCGACCTTCACCGACGGTGAGGCGCTGCGGTCGGCGACTCGAGAACAAGGGCTCGAGGGCATCGTCAGCAAGCGGCTCTCGTCGCGATACCTGCCGGGCGTTCGCGCCGAGGAGTGGTTGAAGTTCCCGCATCGCCTCTCCGTATCGGTCGTCATCGGGGGTTGGCGCCCCGAGACCGACAGCCAAGACCGCCTCGGTGCGGTGCTCGTCGGCGTCCCCCAGGACGGGGGCCTCGCCTACCTCGGCCGAGTCGGGAGCGGGATCGCCGGCAAGGCCGGCGCCGCGCTGCGCACCGACCTCGTCCCGCTGCAGTGCGCGAGCTCCCCGTTCACGACCGAGGTGCCCCGCGAGGACGCCCGCGGCGCGAACTGGGTCCGACCACACCTCGTCTGCGAGGTGCAGGCTCTGGGACTCACGCCGCAACGCCGGCTGCGACAGCCCGCATACCGAGGCCTGCGACCCGACCTGACTCCGGACGACGTCGACATCGAGGACCTGACCCGTGCCTGAGCGAGCCGGCACGAGACTGACCGTCGAGGTCGCCGGCCGGCGGCTCGGGGTGAGCAACCTCGACAAGGTGATGTACCCCGCCACGGAGACGACCAAGGGCGAGGTGCTCAGCTACTACGCCCAGGTGGCGCCGGTCATGCTCCCCTTGCTCGGTCGGCGTGCGGTCACCCGGATCCGCTGGCCGCACGGCGTCGAGGGGTCGATGTTCTTCGAGAAGAACCTCCCCTCGGGGGCGCCCTCCTGGCTGCCCCGGGTGACGATCTCCTCGCACGGACGCGACCCCGACGCCCATCCGGAACGGGACCGCGTCACCTACCCCCTCGTCCTCGACCTCGCGGACCTCACCTACCTCGTCAACCTCGCCTCGCTGGAGCTGCACGTCCATCAGTGGCAGGTCGATGACGGCGGGCACCCCCTCGACCCCGACCGGCTCGTCATCGACCTCGATCCCGGTTCCGGCGCTGGGCTGCGCGAGTGCTCCAGGGTCGCCCTGTGGGTCAAACCGCGACTCGAGGCCATCGGCCTGACCACCACGGTGCCGGTGACCAGTGGGAGCAAGGGCATGCAGGTGTACGCCGCGCTGCCGGGCAAGCACTCGGCCGACGACATCCGCGCGCTCGCCCAGCAGCTGGCCCGGGAGATGACCAAGGAGCACCCGGACCTCGTCGTATGGAAGATGACCAAGTCCCTGCGCCCCGGCAAGGTGCTGCTCGACTGGAGCCAGAACACCGCGGCGAAGACGACCATCTGCCCCTACTCGCTGCGCGGCAAGGCGGCCCCCTATGTCGCCGCCCCGCGCACCTGGGACGAGGTCGAGGACGGTGCCGCCGAGGGCGGCAGCCTGCACCAGCTGCTGCTCGAGGAGGTCCTCGAGCGGCTCGACACCAGGGGGGACCTGGCTGCCTTACTTCGGGGCTGAGCCGGCATGGGGACCCTCAGGTATCGTGATCCGCTGCGCCGGATCACCGACCTGGTGGCCCCGTCAGTGCGCCTTGTCAGTGCGCCTTGTCAGTGCGCCTTGTCAGTGCGCCTTGTCGTAGGCCTCCTGCACGCTCGCGGCCACGCGCCCACGGTCACTCACGGAGTGGCCGTTGGCGCGCGCCCACTCGCGGACGGAGGACAGATCGTTGCGGCGACCCCCGCTCGGGGCAGAGGCGCGCCGACCGGTCACCCGCCGGCCGCCGGAACGGCGGCCATGGCCGATCCAGGTGGCGAGGGCGTCGCGCAGCCTGTTGGCGTTCTTGGCGCTGAGGTCGATCTCATAGCTCACTCCGTCGAGGCCGAACGTGACGGTCTCGTCGGCAGTCCCCCCGTCGACGTCGTCCTCGAGGACAATCTGGGTGCGCTGTGCCATTCGGGTATTCCTTTCTTTCGCATCGCGGGGCGATGCGATCAGGTCAACGACGCGATACCGGCCGGATGTCCCGGAAAGCATACCCAGACTAATTGATCAGTCGCCGTCCAGGGAATTCGGATCCTTTGTGGCGCGGCGTTCAGGCTCGTGTTCTTTCTCCCATTTCGACTGAGCGAGACGCTCACGTCGGTCTCCCTCGAGAATGTTCTTGATGAGAAAATAGAACAGGCCGGCCACGGCTACCGTCGGCAGAAGCGCGGCAATGTAGGGAAAGACGTTGTCCCACATCGTGAGGGCCGTCAGTCTTCGGGCTTGAGCAGCGGAAAAAGGATGGTCTCGCGGATGTTGACGCCCGTGAAAAGCATCGCCATCCGGTCGATACCGAGGCCGAGACCACCCATCGGTGGCGCCCCGAGCTCCAGGGCCCTGAGGAAGTCCTCGTCGAGCTGCATGGCCTCGTCGTCACCCCCGGCCGCCAGCCGGGACTGCGCCGTGAGCACCTCGCGCTGGATCACCGGGTCGACGAGCTCGGAGAAGCCCGTGCCCCGTTCGACGCCGCCGATGATCAGGTCCCAGGCCTCGACCAGGCCTGGTTCGGACCGGTGCGGACGGGCCAGCGGCTGCGCCGAGGCTGGGTAGTCGCAGAGGAAGGTGGGCTGCAGGAGGGTGGGCTCGACCAGCTCGCCCAGCAGCGCCAGGGCCACCTTCTCGGCGCCCCAGGACGGTTCGGTCGCGACGTCGTGCTTGGCGGCATACTCCAGCAGCGTCTCGAGCGGGGTGTCGAGGGTGACCACCTCGCCGACGACGTCGGAGATCGCCTGGTAGACGGCCAGCCATCGCCACGGCCCATCGAGGTCGACCATTCCGGCGGGCGTCTCGACCTGTCGCGAACCGAGAGCGTCGGCAACCTCGAGATAAAGGTCGCGGATCAGCGCCGCGATCGAGGTCTGGTCGCCATAGGCCTGGTATGCCTCGAGCATGGTGAACTCCGCGCTGTGCGTCGAGTCCAACCCCTCGTTGCGGAAGATTCGGCCCATCTCGAAGACCCGGTCGACACCGCCGACGACGGCCTTCTTGAGGTTGAGCTCCAGCGCGATCCGCAGGGTCATGTCCTGCTGGAAGGCGTTGAGGTGGGTGCGGAACGGTCGTGCCGCCGCACCGCCGTGGACCAGCTGCAGCACCGGGGTCTCGATCTCGACATAACCCTGCTCATGGAGAGTCTCGCGGACGGCCCGGGTGATCGCCGCGCGGGTCCGAACCATGTCGCGAGCCTCCTGGCGTACGACGAGGTCGGCGTATCGCTGGCGGACGCGCATCTCCTGCGAGAGGGGGTTGTGCAGGGTCGGCAACGTGCGCAGCGCCTTGCTGGCCATGAGCCAGGAGGTGGCGAGCACCGACAGCTCGCCGCGGCGGCTGGAGATGACGCGGCCCTCGACGACGATGTGGTCGCCGAGGTCGACGAGCGACTTCCAGTCGGCGAGAGCCTCGTCGCCCACCTCGGCGAGGCTCAGCATCACCTGCAGCCGGGTCCCGATCCCCTCCTGCAGGGTGGCGAAGCACAGCTTGCCGGTGTTGCGCACGAACACGACTCGACCCGCGACCCGGACGACGTCGTCGGTCTCCTCGCCCGTCTCCAGGTGTGCCCAGCCCTCCCGGACGTCCTGCAGCGTATGCGAGCGACCGACCTGCACAGGGTAGGCCTGACGCCCGGAGTCGATGAGCCGCTGGCGCTTGTCCCGGCGCACCCGCATCTGCTCCGGGAGATCCTCGGAGGGCGGCGGGGGCGGCTCGGTCACGGCCTCAGGTTACCGACCGAGGCTGGGCGGCTCGCGAGGGTCACCTCGCCCGACCGGCTCACCCGGCAGCAGGTCCAGGGCGAGGTCGAGGATCGGAGAGGAGTGGGTGAGCCCGCCGACGCTGAGGAAGTCGACCCCCGTGAGCGCGTACTCGCGCGCCACCTCGAGCGTCAGGCCACCGGTGGCCTCGATCTCGACCGGCTCCTCCTGCGCCCGCAGCAGGGCGACCGTGGCCCGCAACAGCGGCACGGACATGTTGTCGCACATGATGAACCGGGCACCGACGGCGTATGCCTCGAGTGCCTCGTCCTCGTTCGTCACCTCGACCTGTACGTCGACTCCGGGGAACGCCCGCCGCACCGCGCGATAGGCAGCCTCGACCGATCCGGCCGCCAGCTTGTGGTTGTCCTTGATCATCGCGACGTCGTAGAGGCCCATGCGCTTGTTGGTCCCGCCACCGGCACGGACGGCGTACTTCTCGAGCTCCCGCAACCCCGGCGTGGTCTTGCGGGTGTCGAGGACCATCGCCCCGGTGCCCTCGAGCGCGTCGGCCCACCTGCGGGTGTGCGTCGCGACGCCGGAGAGCCGACCGACGATGTTGAGCAACGTCCGTTCGCCGATGAGGACGGTTCGCAACGCCCCGGTCGTGAGCGCTACGACATCGCCCCGCACGACGGCAGCGCCGTCGGCAACCAGGACGTCGACGGTTGGAGGCGGGGTCCCGACCAGCGCAGCAACCTGCGACATCACGAGCTCAACGACGGACAGGCCGGCGACCACACCGGGCGCGCGGGCGACCACCTCGGCCGCCCGCTCCTGGTCCGCCGGGATCGTGGCCAGCGTGGTGACGTCGAGGTGCTGGGGACCCAGGTCCTCCTCGAGCGCCACTCGGACCAGCCGCCGAGCGTCGTCGACCGGGAACGCCCAGCCGGACGGGCTCGGAGTGGTCATGAGCGGTCCATCGACGCGACCTGCGTGAACGCGGTCTGCACCAGGCCGGCGTCATCCCGGGTCGCGTGCAGATGCCCGAGCCAGCTCACGTCGTCACGGTCCGGGAAGTCGGACCGGAGATGGCCGCCCCGGCTCTCCTCTCGCAGCGCCGCCACAGCCGTGAGGACCTGGCCCAGCTGGAGCAGGTTGGTCGTCTCCCAGGCCGCCGGGGTGATCACCTCGCGCAGCGCGCCGCGCGCCGTGTCGGCGAGGACGGCGAGCTCGTCGGCGGTGGCCTTGAGCGAGGTGGCCGAGCGCACGACTCCAGCACCGGCGGTCATCGCCCGCTGCACGGCTCGTCGGTGCTCGGCCTTGAGGACGGCTCGACCGCCCACCCGAGCCGACGGCGTGGTGTGGCGTAGCTCTCCGCGCGCGAGCCGCTCGCTGATGTCGTCCGCGATCCGGTGCGCGAAGACCAACCCCTCGAGCAGTGAGTTGGAGGCCAACCGGTTGGCCCCGTGGACGCCGGTGCACGAGACCTCGCCGCAGGCATACAGGCCGTCGAGGGACGAGCGTCCGGTGAGGTCCACCTCGACCCCGCCACTGGCGTAGTGCTGGGCCGGAGCGACCGGGACCAGCTGCGTGGCCATGTCCAGGCCGTGCTCGGTGCAGCTGGCGACGATCGAGGGGAACCGGCGTTCGAGGAACTCCCGTCCCAGGTGGCGCGCGTCGAGGTAGACGTGGTCGGTGCCTAGCTCGTCCATCCGGGCCACGATCGCGCGTGACACGACGTCGCGCGGCGCGAGGTCGGCGAGCTCGTGAACGCCTTGCATGAAGCGCACACCGTCCGGTCCCTCACGGTCGACCAGGACAGCACCTTCGCCGCGAACGGCCTCGCTGATCAGCGGCTGCTGGCCGTTGGCATCGTTGCCGAGCCACAGGACCGTCGGGTGGAACTGGACGAACTCCAGGTCGGCCATCACCGCCCCCGCGCGCAGCGCCAGGGCCATGCCGTCACCCGTCGACACCGACGGGTTGGTGGTGGCGGAGTAGATCTGGCCGAGGCCGCCGGTGGCCAGCACCACCGCTCTGGCCTGCGCCGCGCCGACGCCGTATGCCTGCCCCTCACCGATGACGTGCACGGTCACCCCGCAGACGCGAGAGGTGTTGTCCTGCAACAGGTCCACGACCAGCGCATGCTCGATGACCTGGATGCCGGGGTCGGACTGGACGCGGCGCAAGGCCTCGATGAGTGCCCGGCTGATCTCGCGGCCGGTCGCGTCGCCTCCGGCATGGGCGATGCGGTCCCGGTGGTGGCCACCCTCGCGGGTCAGCAGGATCTCCCCGTCGACGCCACGGTCGAACTCCGCACCGAGGGCGACCAGCTCCCGGACGCGGGTGGGGCCTTCGGTCACCAGGGCGCGCACCGCGGCGACGTCGCAGAGCCCGACGCCGGCGACGAGGGTGTCCTCGAGGTGCTCCTCGGGCGAGTCGGCCGGGTCCATCGCGGCCGCGATCCCGCCCTGGGCCCAGGCGGTCGAGCCCTCGTTGAGCACCGTCTTGGTCACCAGCAGGACGGTGTCGACCTGCTCCCGCAGCCGCAGGGCAGCGGTGAGCCCGGCGATCCCGGACCCGACCACGATGACGTCGGTCGAGATCGTCCACCCCGGTTCGGGGGCCTCCAGCCAGCGGGGGATGTCCAGGCCCCGCACCGGTCCCACAGGAGTCGCGGGCGCGTCCACTCAGCTCTCCTCGCTCGGGTCGCCGGATTCGCCGGATTCGCCGGATTCGCCGCCAAAGTCGCTGCTGGAATTGCCGCCGTAGTCGCCGCCGCGATCGTTCCTGCCGTTGACGTCTGAGGAGTCGGCGGTCTCGTCCAGGACCGCGAGGACCGACTCGGCGTCGGCGGCGCGCAGCCGGCCGCGTCGGCGGGCCAGCTCGACGGTCGCGCGGGACAGCGCGCGGTAGGTCGACCTGATCTGCGGCTCGGTCGCGAGCTCGGCCAGGTGCTCGGCGACGGTCGCGGCGTCGCCGCCAGGCACGGGACCGGACAGTGCGTGGTCGCCGTCCCGCAGCGCGTTCTCCAGGGCGGCGCCGAGCAACGGCGCGAGCACCCGGTGCGGCGACTCGACCCCCGCGTCCTCGAGCAGCTGGGTGGCCTGGGCGACGAGGGTGGCCAAGTGGTTGGCGGCCAGGGAGAGCCCGGCGTGGTAGAGCGGGCGGTCCTCCTCCTCCACGGTGATCGGCTCGCCACCCATCTCCAGCACGAGGGCCTCGCCGAGCGGTTCGAGCTCCTTGACGGTGGTGACCGCGAAGCACGCGTCCCCGAGCCGGTCCAGGTCGATCGAGGTCCCGGTGAACGACATCGCCGGGTGCACGGCGAGCGGGAGAACACCGAGCCGAGCGGCCGCCTCGAGTACGCCGATGCCGTAGCGCCCGCTCGTGTGGACCACCACCTGACCCGGCCGGAAGGCGCCGACCGTGGCCAGGCCGGTGACCAGCCCGGGAAGGGCCTCGTCGGGGACGGCGAGCAGCACGAGGTCGGCGGAACCGACGACCTGGGGCACGTCGAGCAGGGCTACGCCGGGGAGCAGGTCGGCGGCCCGGGCCAGGGACGCCTCGCTCACGGCAGCCACCGCCACGACCCGGTGACCGGCCCGGTCGAGAGCCGCGCCGAGGACGGCGCCGACGCGCCCGGCACCGACGACGCCCACCGTGAACCGCGGAGGGTCCTCGTCGCGGCCCTGCCTGCCTGCCTCAGCACTCACGGTGGGGAACCTACCGCGCCCGCCCGGCAGGATGTCCTCGTGGGCGGCGCGATGCAGGGCGGAGCGGACGGGCAGAGCCGGGCGCACGGCGGCACCGCGTCTCTGACGTGGCGGACGGCCTGGCAGGCGGCCCTCTACGGCCCCGCGGGCTTCTACCGCCAGAGCTCTGGGCCGGCCGGTCATTTCACCACGGCCGCCCACGCCGGCCCCGGACGCATACTCGCCCGGGCTCTGTGGGCGTGGGCCGACAGGGTCGGCGCCGAGGGGATCGTCGACCTCGGGGCGGGGCGGGGGGAGCTGATCCGCCATCTGTATGCCGAGGCGCCGGACCGACCGCTGGCCGGGCTGGACGTCGTGGCCGGCCCGGCAGACCTGCCTGAGGCGGTGGCCTGGACGGTGGCCCCAGGAGGCGCGGTTCTTCCCGACCTGACCGCGTGGCGGCCGGCGACAGGTCCCGTGTCGCTGGTGGTCGCCAACGAGTGGCTGGACGTCGTCCCCTGCACGATCGCCGAGGTCGACGGAGTGGGCGCGCTGCGTGAGGTCGGGGTCGACACGCGGACCGGTGCCGAGACGCTCGGCTCCCCGGTGTCAGGAGCCGATCTGGCTTGGTGCGAACGCTGGTGGCCGGGCGCGCTGGGTGAGCGTGCATCGCCGGGTGACCGCGTCGAGGTGGGCCGCTCGCGAGACGTCGCCTGGGCGGGACTGTTGGACCGGCTCGGCGGGTCGCCCGCCCTGGCGATCGACTACGGCCACCTGGCGACGAGCCGACCGACCGAGGGGAGTCTCACCGCATACCGGTCAGGTCGGCAGGTCGACCCGGTGCCCGACGGGTCGTGCGACCTGACCGCCCACGTCGCCGTCGACTCCTTGCCGCACGCCCGGTTCGTCCGTCAGCGCGTCGCGCTCGACGAGCTCGGCGTCACCGCGGCGATGCCGGACCACGGGTTGGCCCGGTCGCACCCCGCGGCCTACCTGGACGGGGTCGCCGACGCGACAGCGGCGATCACGCTGCGATCGCTCGACGGGTTCGGCGCGTTCTGGTGGATCGCGTCCGTGTGAGCGCTCAGGCGGGCCGCACCGTCAACCGCTCGTAGCCCCGCAGGACGAACGTCGGCCTTCGTACGGACTCGACCGCCTCCAGCGGACCGAGCTCGGCCAGCAGCGCCGCGACGCTCGTCGCCAGCTCGAGCCGCGCGAGCGGCGCGCCGATGCAGAAGTGGATCCCGGCACCGAACGCCAGGTGCGGGTTCGGGTCACGGCCCGGGCGGAACTCGTCGGGCGAGTCGAACACGGCCGGGTCACGGTTGGCCGCCCCCAGCAGCGCAGAGATCTTCTCGCCCGCGCGGATCCGTACGTCGGCGACGACAACGTCCTGGGTCGCGGTGCGCTCGAACAGCTGCAGCGGCGAGTCGTGACGCAGCATCTCCTCGACCAGCGGCGCCACCTGGCCTGGCTCTCGCCCTGAGGCGACCAGGCTGGCCAGACCGTTGCCGAACCCGTTCACGCTGGCCTCGTGACCGGCGTTGAGGAGCAGCACCGCGGTGGCGACCAGCTCGCGGCTGGACAGCCGGTCGCCGCCCTCGCGGACGGCCACGAGGTCGGACAGCAGGTCGTCGGGGGTGTGCTCTGAACCCATCGAGACGCGTCGGGCGGCCAGGGCTTCCACGTACGCCGCGAACTCACCGCAGGCGCGCTGGGCCGCCACCTCCTCCTCGGCGGTCCGGTTGACCTCGTACATCCGCACGATCGCCTGCGACCACGGGCGCAGCAGGTGCCTGTCCTCCTGCGGCCAGCCCAGCAGCTCGGCGATGACGAGCACGGGCAGCGGTTCGGCGAGGTCGGCGATGACGTCGAAGCTCCCCTCGGACTCGAGCCGACGCCGGCACTCGAGCAGCAGACCGGCAGTCAGCACCTCGATCCGCGGACCCAGGCGCGCGACGTGCCCGCGGCTGAACGCACTCTGCACCAGCCTGCGCAGGCGGGTGTGCTTGGGCGGCTCGCTGTCCAGGATGGAGTCGGCGTGCAGCCAGTTGAAGGTTTCCCACACCTCGTGCGGCTCACGCTCGCGGAAGACCCTGCCGAGGCCGCGGTCCCTCAGGACCTGGCTGCAGGCGACGTGACTGGTCGCGACCCACTGACCGAGCCCGCTGTGCCAGGCGACCGGTGCCCGCGCGCGAAGGGCCGCGAACGCGGGATACGGGTCCGCGACCACCGAGCCGTCGGTCAGGTCGAGCAGGTCCGCCGCGTCCACCGTCATGGCGACAGCGTAGGAGCCGGATACCGGGGTCGGCGGCAGGCATACGGCAGACTGACGACCGTGACGACGACCCATGCGAGCACCGGACCCCCCGGGTCGCGGCAGGTCGAGATCGGGCTGGGCGCGGGTGGCCTCGCGACGGCCGACATGGTGCTCAACATCGGTCCGCAGCACCCGGCGACCCACGGGGTGCTGCGGCTGCGGGTCGTCCTCGACGGCGAGCGGATCGTGTCGGCCGAGCCCATCGTCGGATACATGCACCGGGGGGCCGAAAAGCTCTTCGAGGTGCGTGACTACCGGCAGATCCTCGTGCTGGCCAACCGCCACGACTGGCTCTCGGCGTTCTCCAACGAGCTCGGGGTCGTCCTCGGTGTCGAGCAGATGCTCGGCATGGAGGTGCCCGAGCGCGCCGTCTGGGCCCGCACGCTCCTCGCCGAGCTCAACCGGGTGCTCAACCACCTGATGTTCCTCGGCTCCTATCCCCTGGAGCTCGGGGCGATCACCCCGATCTTCTACGCATTCCGCGAGCGCGAGGAGCTGCAGGCCGTCATGGAGGAGGCCTCTGGCGGTCGGATGCACTACATGTTCAACCGGGTGGGTGGGCTCAAGGAGGACCTCCCGGCGGGCTGGCTCGGCCGCGTCTCCCACGCGGTCGCTGAGGTGCGGCGACGACTACCGGATCTGCGAAACATGTTGGTGGACAACGAGATCCTGATCGGCCGAACGCGTGGCGTCGGCGTCCTCGGGACCGACATGATCCGCGCCTACGGAGTCTCCGGGCCCATCGCGAGAGCGAGCGGGCTGGACCTCGACCTGCGCCGGGACCAGCCCTATCTCGCCTACGCCGAGCTGTTCGCCGCGGGCGGTCCCGGTCGGGTCGTGACCCGCACTGCGGGCGACTGCCAGGCTCGCCTCGAGGTGCTGCTCGAGCAGACCGAGGTCAGCCTCGACCTGGCGGACGCCTGCGTCGACCGGCTGCGCTCGCTGCCCCGCGGGCCCATCAACGTCAGGCTCCCGAAGGTCTTGCGGGTGCCCGAGGGCGAGCGATACACAGCCACCGAGAACCCGCTGGGGCTCAACGGCTACTACCTCGTCTCGCGCGGCGACCGCACCCCCTGGCGGCTCAAGCTGCGGTCCGCGTCGTTCAACAACATCGCCGTCCTCGCGCCGATGCTGCCCGGGCAGATCGTCGCCGACATGGTCGCGATCCTGGGTTCGATGTTCTTCGTCGTCGGGGACATCGACAAATGAGGACGTCTCGAGCTCGCCTCATGCGCCTCGCCCTGCCGCTCGCCCTGTCGTCGATGTCGGTCCTGTCGGTCATGTCGCTGTCGGCGTGTGCAGACACACCCGTGCAGCCGGTCGCCTCCTCAACGCCGGCCGCCGCCGTCACATCGCCACGTCCGCAGACCCAGCCTCCCGTCACCTCGAGCCCGGTGACCGCCGCCCTGCCCGGTATGCCGGTGCCGGTGTCCGTGGGCACCTCGCCGGTCGACCCGGCCACGATCCGGTCGATCGACGACCTCCCGTCCGCGTTCGGCTGCCCGACCGCCGTCGCGCCGATCCGGATCCCGGCGACCCCGACAGCACCGAGCGAGACCGCCACCGCCGCCGAGCCCTCGGCGGCGGTCATACCCGCACCTCCCACCTCGCCTGCCGGGCCCCCCGTCCCGGATGCCGTCGTGTGCGCGAGCAGCCTGGCCAAGGAGGCGCTCTACCTGTGGTTCACCCCCACCCCGCAGGACAAGCTCGGCGCCTTGACGGTCGCCCTCAAGCGGGCGAAGTACGTCCACGGCGGTCCGAACTGGGTCGCCGGAGGCATGATCGACCCCAAGATGGGCGCCGTCGGTGGCGAGGTCTACCGCTAGGCGGGGCGGCTACCCCGATCCGAACACCCGTCTTTGCCCACCAGACTCACATGTATGCCGGTTTTGCGGCGCCGTCACCACCAGGAACCCGGAACAACGTGAGTTCGGTCGCGAGTCCAGCTGCGAGCCGCTAACGGGCGCGGGAGCCGCCTCGTCCGCCGAGGTCGTCAGCGTCGTCCGAACGTCCCGACTCGTCGATGCGGCACCAGCTCTGGACCACGAGCCCGATGACGGCCACCGCTCCAGCGGAGACGGCGAGTACGCCTAGCAGCACCGACTTGCTCTGCTGCGAGGGCACGTCGATGTCGGGGAGCGCGAGGATGACCTGGGCGAGGTACCAACCGAGGATCCCGGCACCAGCGAGGGCCGCGGCCTGAGACATCGCCAGCACACGCGCGGCATAGAGCGGGTGCACGGGGCGGTTGTTCGTGCCCGCCACCAGCCGTTTGACCGGACGGCCGACGAGCAGCAGCGCGGCGCCGAGGACGACGAAGATGACCACCCCGAACCAGCTGGGCTCCGGCAGGTCCTTGCCCGACCCGACCAGCAGGCGCAGCACCACCCAGGACAGGCCGGCCACCACGGCGGCGATCACGACGAGGACGCGTGACCGGACACCATGCGGGTCGGTCACCATGTCGGGCTCCATTCCGGGCCGGGGCGCACACCATCGACCTCCGGTCCACCGACCGCGTCGAGCGCGGCACGGACCGTCGTCACCAGACCACCCGCGCGCAGGACGGCGTCGGAGTCGGCCATCAACCACGGCACCAGCACGAACGCCCGATGGTGGGCGCGTGGGTGCGGCAGGAGGAGTGAGGGCTCGTCCGAACAGCGCTCGGAGCTGCTCCCGGGCACCCCGAACTGCACGAGGTCGAGATCGAGCGTCCTTGCCTCCCAACGAGTTGCGCGGGTGCGCCCATGTGCAGCCTCGACTCGGTGCAGAGCCGCGAGCAGCCGCGCCGGAGGCAGTGTCGAGTCCGCTAGCAGGACAGCATTGAGGTACGCCGGTTGCTCGGGTCCGCCCACGGGGTCGGTCTCGACGAGCGGAGAGACCGCCCGCACTCTCACGCCGAGCAGACCCGCCACCTGACCGACCGCGGCCTCGAGGGTCGCCTTCGGGTCGCCGAGGTTGGCGCCGAGGGCGACGACGACCGGAGTCCCCCGCTGCCGTCGCACCGACACGGCGACGTCGCTGAACGGGTGCCCGACCGGGGCCTGTGGCTTGTGGACGGTGACCTCGACGCTGTCGACGAGCGCGTGCGCGAGCACGTCGTCGGCCACGACCTCGGCCAGCCGCTCGATGAGGTCGAACGACGGCCCCGTGATCCGGGCGACGACCTCCCCGGCGACCTCGGCATACGAGACGGTGTCGTCGAGGTCGTCCGAGGCGCCCGCCCCGGACAGGTCGAGAGCCATGACGACGTCGACGACGAACGGCTGTCCGTCGCGCTTCTCGTCCGCGAGGACGCCGTGGAACCCGAATGCCTCGACCCCACGAAGGGCGATGCGGTCAGTCATCGGTGCGCCTCCACGAGGTCCACGACCGCGATGGCGCTCGCCGTGCCGGCGACGTCGTGCACGCGCAGGCCCCAGACGCCCGCCTGAGCGGCAATGACGCTGGTGGCGGTGGTGGCGTTCTCCCGGTCCTGCGGCGTGCGGGACGGCGCGCCTTCGGGAACGCCGACGCGGCCGAGGAACGCCTTGCGGGAGGCCCCCACCATCAAGGGTTGGCCGAGCTCGACGAGCGCGTCGAGGTGCGCCAGGAGCGCCCAGTTGTGCTCGGCGTTCTTGGCGAAGCCCAGCCCCGGGTCGAGGACCAGACGGTCCTCGATGACCCCCGCCTCGAGGAGGGCGTCACGGCGGGCGGCGAGCTCCGCGCAGACATCGGCCGTCACGTCGTCGTACACAGCGAGACGCTGCATCCCGGCGCTGTGCCCGCGCCAATGCATGGCGATCATCGGGCATCGCGCCGCGACGACGACCTCGACGAGCTGCGGGTCTGCCAGGCCGCCGCTCACGTCGTTGACGAGGGCAGCACCCGCGCCCAGCGCCGCCTCGGCGACGGAAGCACGCATCGTGTCAATCGACACGACGGCGCCGTCCGCTGCCAGGGTCTGGACGACCGGAAGGACACGGCGCAGCTCTTCGTCCAGCGATGGTCGCTCGGCGCCGGGACGGGTGGACTCACCCCCGACGTCGACGACGTCCGCACCGGCTGCCACGAGTGCCCGACCGTGCGCGATCGCGGCCTCCGGCTCGAACCACTCTCCGCCGTCGCTGAACGAGTCGGGGGTGACGTTGACGACACCCAGGATCACGCAGCGGCCCGCCGGGGTGGGGAGAGGGTGTCCGGTCACCGCTGACCCCCGAGCAGGAGCGACATCGCCTCGGCTCGGGTAGCCGGGTCGCGTAGCTGACCGCGGACCGCAGAGGTGATCGTCCGCGAACCCGGCTTGCGTACGCCCCGCATCGACATGCACAGGTGCTCGCACTCGACGACGACGATCGCTCCTTGGACGTCGAGGTGCGTTACGAGGGCGTCGGCAACCTGGGTGGTGAGCCGCTCCTGGACCTGGGGTCGTCGAGCGTACAGGTCCACGAGCCGGGCGATCTTGGACAGACCCGTGACCTTGCCGTCCCGGGCGGGGATGTATCCCACGTGAGCGACGCCGTGGAACGGGACCAGGTGGTGCTCGCAGGTGCTGTAGACCTCGATGTCCCGCACGATGATCAGCTCGTCATGTTGGATGGAGAAGGTCGTCCTGAGCACGTCCCCCGGAGACATCTCGAGTCCGGCGAAGATCTCGGCGTAGGCCCTGGCCACCCGACCCGGGGTGTCGCGCAGCCCCTCGCGGTCGGGGTCCTCTCCGACCGCGATCAGCAGCTCGCGAACCGCCGCCTCCGCGCGGTCGTGGTCGACAGCCACGTCGGGTCAGTAGTCCTCGGTCGGGCCGACGCGGCCGCCGTCCGGAACCTCGATGACCTGCGTGCGGGGCTCCTCCTCGGCGAGGGGATGCGCTCCGGCCTCGGCAGCCTCGTCGATCTTCTGCTCCATCTCTGAGCTCCCGCTGGCATCCTGCGGACCGCGGCCATACCCGTTGCGGTTGAACCCGTTCGAGCCGTTGGAGCCGTTCTGGCCGTTCGAACCGTTGGAGGCGGTGCGCTCGGCCGGCGTGAGCACCGGGGGGATGTCGCTGAGCAGACGCGACTCGCTGGACAGCCAGGTCGGGCGCATCGGACGCTTGCGGACGTCGGTGAAGACCGTCGCCAGCTCCGCGGTGTTGAGGGTCTCCTTCTCGAGCAGCTCGAGGACCAGACGATCCAGGACGTCGCGGTTGTCGTTGATGACATGCCACGCCTCGTCGTGCGCGTTCTCGATGAGCTTGCGCACCTCCTCGTCGACGACGCCGGCGATCTCCTCGCTGTAGTCGCGCTGGTGACCCATGTCGCGGCCGAGGAAGACCTCGCCGTTGCTCTGGCCGAGCTTGATCGCGCCGACCCGCTCCGACATGCCGAACTCGGTGACCATCTTGCGGGCCATCGCCGTGGCCTTCTCGATGTCATTGGCGGCGCCGGTGGTGGGGTCGTGGAAGACCATCTCCTCGGCGACGCGACCACCGAGGGCGTAGGCAAGCTGGTCGAGGATCTCGTTGCGGGTCGTGGAGTACTTGTCGTCCTGCGGCATCACCATGGTGTAGCCGAGAGCGCGGCCGCGCGGCAGGATCGTCACCTTGGTGACGGGGTCCGTGTGGTTGAGCGACGCGGCGACCAGGGCGTGGCCGCCCTCGTGGTATGCCGTCATCTTCCGCTCGGCGGCGGACATGATGCGGGTGCGCTTCTGCGGACCGGCGATGACGCGGTCGATCGCCTCGTCCAACGCGTAGTTGTCGATGATCTTCTTGCTGCTGCGAGCGGTGAGCAGGGCGGCCTCGTTGAGCACGTTGGCCAGGTCGGCGCCGGTGAACCCGGGGGTGCGCCGTGCCACCGCCAGCAGGTCGACGTCCGCTGCCATGGGCTTGCCCTGCGCGTGCACCTGCAGGATCCGGTTGCGGCCGATCATGTCGGGGCTGTCGACCGCGATCTGACGGTCGAACCGGCCGGGGCGCAGCAGGGCCGGGTCGAGGATGTCAGGACGGTTGGTGGCGGCGATGAGGATGACGTTGGTCTTGACGTCGAACCCGTCCATCTCGACGAGGAGCTGGTTCAGGGTCTGCTCGCGCTCGTCGTGTCCGCCACCGAGACCCGCGCCACGGTGTCGGCCGACCGCGTCGATCTCGTCGACGAAGACGATGGCGGGGGCGTTGGCCTTGGCCTGCTCGAACAGGTCGCGGACCCGGGAGGCGCCGACGCCGACGAACATCTCGACGAAGTCTGAGCCGGAGATCGAGTAGAACGGCACTCCGGCCTCACCGGCCACCGCCCGAGCGAGCAGCGTCTTGCCGGTGCCGGGCTGTCCGTAGAGCAGCACACCCTTGGGGATCTTGGCCCCGACGGCGAGGAACTTCGCGGGCTCCTGGAGGAACTCCTTGATCTCGTGGAGCTCCTCGACCGCCTCGTCGCACCCGGCGACGTCGGCGAAGGTGACCTTGGGCGTGTCCTTGGAGGCGAGCTTCGCCTTGGACTTGCCGAACTGCATGACGCGCGACCCGCCACCTTGCATCTGGCCCATGAGGAACCAGAACAGACCGAGGATGATGACGAACGGGATCACCGTGCCCAACAGGGACCCGAACCAGCTGGGCTGGTCGATCTCGTCCGTGTAGCCGCTCGGGGGGACGTGAGCGTCGAGGGCGCTGACGACGTTCGCCCCACGCGCGTCGACGTAGTACGCGTAGACCTTGGTGGCGTCCTTGACCTTGTCGCCGTCGCTGAACGTCTGACCGGGCTTGAGGGTGAGCTCCATCCGCTCGTTGTTCACCAGCTTGGCGGAGTCGACCTTGTTGCTGTTGACCAGGTCGAGAGCCTTGGACGTGTCGATGCGGGTGAACCCGCCGCCGTCCGAGAGGGAGAGGGCGAGGATCGCGACGCCGATGAGTACGACGATCCATACCATCGGCATGCGGATGATTCGCTTGATGTCCATGTACGTCCGGGGAGTGCCCCGACCCTCCTGCTCAGGTGGCGACGCACGGGTTGGTGACAAACCCGGCGCTGTTCATTCTCGCAGGTGAACGACGGACGCCGAACCCGTGTTCCGCCCCGGGACCACAGATGTCGGTACGGGGGTACTTCAGGAGTATTCGGGAGTTCAGGAGTACTTCAGGAGTACACGGACGGGGACAGTGTCCCGACGACCCGCAGGTTGCGGTACTGCTCGGCGTAGTCCAGGCCGTAGCCGACGACGAACTCGTTGGGGATGTCGAAACCGACGTACTTGACGTCGATCTCGACCTTCGCGACCTCCGGTTTGCGCAGCAGAGCGCAGATCTCGACCGACGCCGGGCCGCGGGAGTCGAGGTTTGCGCGGATCCACGACAGGGTCAGGCCGGAGTCGATGATGTCCTCGACGATGAGCACGTGTCGACCGGTGATGTCGGCGTCGAGGTCCTTGATGATCCGGACCACGCCGGACGACTTGGTGCCCGATCCGTAGGACGACACGGCCATCCAGTCCATCGGGACCGAGCCGGGCAGCGCGCGCATCAGGTCCGCCATGACGAGCACCGCGCCCTTGAGCACCCCGACGAGCAGCAGGTCCCGGCCCGCGTAGTCGCGCCAGATGTCCGACGCCATCTCGCCGATCCTCGCGAGGATCTGCTCCTCGGACAACAGGGTCGTGGCGAGGTCATCCCCCATGTCGGCGGCATCCACGGACGGTCTCCCTCTGGGTGGGCTCGGCGGCACCCGGCGATGGGCGTGTGCTCATTCAAGCGGACGGGCGGGCTCCTTGGCGACCAGGGCAACGGAGCCGCCGGCACGGGAGGCGCTGACGAGGCCCGGGAGGTTCAGTGGCCCCTGCCCGCGCCACGAGGTCAGCAGGGCGTCCAGGGCCTCGACGTGCGCGGCGGTGAGCTGCCCGGCGCCCGACCCCGCTTCGACCGCCAGCAGCCGCCAGACCCGTGTCCGGAGTGCGCGCGGCAGGGCCAGCAGCTCGGCGGCGTCGAAGGGACCGTCCCCGAGGCGCGCGCGCACCTGCCGTGCCTGGTCCTCGAGGAAGTCAGAGTCCTCCCGCAGCATCTCGGCGCTGCGGGCGAGCGCCGAGGTGATTCCCGGCCCGAGCTCGTCCTCGAGCATGCGCAGAAAACCGCGGGCCCGCACCCGAGCGAACGTCGGGTCCTCGTTGTGCGGGTCCCGCCAGGGTTCGATCCCGTATGCCGTGCAGGCCGCCTCGGTCTCGGACCGGGTCAGCCCGATGAAGGGGCGGATGAACAGGCCGCGTCGGCGCGGCATACCGGAGAGCGACCTCGAGCCCGACCCGCGGGCCAGCCCGAGCAGGACCTGCTCCGCCTGGTCGTCGCGGGTGTGTCCGATGAGCACCGCATCCGCCCCGAGACGTTCGGCCGCCGCCTCGAGAGCGACGTAGCGGGCCGAGCGGGCGGCGCCCTCGGGGCCCGACCCGTCGCGGGGCACCCGGACCGTCTGCACGTCGACGGGGTCCAGGCCCAGCTCGCGACACTGCACGGCGGCCGTCTGGGCTACCTGCCGGGAGCGCGGTTGCAAGGCGTGGTCGACGACCAGCCCGGCAGCCGTGATCGAACGCTTCGGCGCCTCGAAACCCACCGCGCCCGCGAGCGCCAACGAGTCGGGTCCTCCGCTGCACCCGATGAGCACGACGCATCCCTCGGGAAGCAGGTCGAGCTCGGCACGGACCGCCAGTCGCGTCGAGGCGACGGCGGAGGCGGGGCCGGTCATGGGCCGCCGTGCACGCGCCGCACCCAGGCTTCGGAGTCGGAGATCTCGGCCGGCGAGGGGAGGGTGTCCGGTGCGGACCAGACGGCGTTGAACCCGTCGAGACCGACCCGGTCCACGACGCCCCGCACGAACGCGGCGCCGTCGGAGTACTGCCGCATCTTTGCCTCCAGCCCGAGCGCCCGGCGGATCACCCGGTCCAGCCCCGAGACGCCGGCCCGACGCCGCGTGAACTTTTCGCGGATCTGGGCCACGGACGGGATCACCTGCGGGCCGACCTCGTCCATCATCACGTCGGCGTGACCTTCGAGCAGCGACATGACCGCGGTGATCTGCTCGACCTTGGCGCGCTGCTCGGGCGTCAGGAAGATCTCGGCGAGGCCCTGGCTGCCGGGCTGGAACGCCTCGGGGAGACGCCGGGCGATCTCACCGACCCGCTCGGACAGCTCGGTGGGCGTGGGCGCGATCTCGAGGGTGAGCTCGCGCGTCCGGTCGACGAGGTGCTGACGCAACCACGGGACAGCGGTGAACTGGACCCGGTGGGTCTCCTCGTGCATGGCCACCCAGAGCCGGAAGTCGTGGGGGTCGACACCCAGCTCGCGCTCGGTCTGCACGATGTTCGGCGCCACGAGCAGCAGGCGGGGGGCGCCCTGCGGCGCCAGGTCGTACTGACCCAGCACCTTGCTGGCCAGGAACGACATGACGGCGCCGGTCTCGGCGCCGGTCACCTTGCCGCTGATCGCCGTCACGGTCGCGGAGGCCTCGCGTCCCGCGGGGTGCCCGGGACTGCTCGCCGCGCTGGTGACCTTGTCGATGATCGGCGCGACCAGTGAGGCCATCGAGTCGATGTTGGCGTCCATCCATCCGGCCCGGTCCACCACGAGCGCTGCCGGCGCGTCCGGTGGGCTCTGCAGGCGGGCGGTTGTCGCGATCGGCTCGCGGGCCGTCACCGCGGCCTCGCGCAGCTGCGCCACGATGGCGGCAGCCTCGTCCGGGGAGACGCGTGGGCCCGGGTTGACCAGCCGGCGGCCGGTCGCCTTGGCAAAATCCCAGTCGACGTACTTCTGTCCCCCCGCCCCCTGACGCGGGTCCGGGACCGCCGGTACGGCTGCGTCGCTCGCTGCGCTCATGGGTCTCCCCTGTCTCTGCGATCCGTCTCGACATCAGCCGAGATGTCTGTCGGGCTCAGGTGCGGCACCCGCAGGACGCCAGAACCGTCACGAACCGGTCCAACGCGGCTCGCGCGGCGGGCGTTCCCCCACCCCGGCTGGTGGAGTTCGAGACGACCGCAAAGGTCAGCAGCCGTCCCTCGGCCGTCACCACCGTCCCGGAGAGTGCGCTCACCCCCGTGAGCGTGCCGGTCTTGGCCTGAGCCACGCCCGCCGCCGCGCGCGTGGGCCCGTCCTCGAACCGGTCGGACAGCGTCCCGCTCAGCCCGGCGACGGGCAGGCTCTCGAGGGTGGCGCGCATCGACGGAAGCCGGGATCCCGGGTCGGTGCCGAGGGCCAGGACGTCGCCGAGGACCCGGACCGGCAGGACGTTCTGCCGCGACAGCCCGGACGCGTCGGCCATGCTGACCCCGGTGAGGTCGACGCCCAGTCCGGCGAGGGTGGTCTGCACGAAGGCCGCCGTCGCCGAGAACCCCGGCCCGGCACCCTTGACGAAGGCCGCCTGCCGGGTCAGCGACTCGGTGAGCGCGTCGTCCGAGTCGACGATGGCGAGGGCGAGCTGGTCAGCCACCGGTGCCGAGGTGACGGAGGCGAGCACGGGCGCCCCAGCCGGCGCCGCGGCCTGGGGCGCCACCGACGCCGGTATGCCGGCTGCCGTCAGCGCCGCGACGAAGGCTGCGAGGGTGGAGCTGGCCGGGTTCGCTGGACCGGGTCGCCCGGGTGCGGCGCGGTCGACGGCGAGACCGATCGTCGTCACCGCGCCGGTGATCGCGTCGGGCACGAACGACGGCGACCACGTCGAGGAGGTCAAGGGTCCAGGGGCGTATGAGAGGTCGAGAGCAACGTTCGCCCGCGCCACCCCTTTTGCGTGCAGCGCCGCAACCGTCGCGCTCACCAGGTCACCGAGTCCGGCGTGACCGAGGACGGACGTAGGGTCACCCGCGCCGGAGGCGAGCAGCGTGTCCCCACCGGCGACGAGCAGAAGCTGCCCGGTCTCACCGCTGACGCCGCTCTGGACGACCTTGGTGGTCAGGGTGGCCCCGGCCGGGAAGGTGGCCTGGACCGCCGCGGCGGAGAGCAGCTTGAGGTTGGACGCCGGGATGAGGGGCTGCTGCGCGTCGACGTCCAACAGGTGGGTTCCGGTTGCCGCGTCGCGCACGCTCACGCCGAGCTGTCCGGCGATCGCCGGATCCGCGAGCGCCGGACCGAGCGCGGCGGCGAGTCCCGCGGCCGTGGGTTCGGGCTGCTGCGCACCCGAGGTGGGCAACGGCATACCGGCCGGTTCGGCGCGCGGCTGGGTGACCGGCGGCACAGCCGGTGCGGCTGTCGACTCGGTGGGGGACGGCTGGGTCGCCCGCGCGTCAGGAGGGTTCGCGAGGGTCAGCACGCCAGGGACGATGTCGTAGACGTCCAGGGTGGCGTAGCCGACGAGCCCGATGAGGACAATCCCGAGTACGACCAGTGTCCGCCTCAACGTCGTGCCCCCTTGTCGCTCGCAACCGGCTCTCGATCTGACAAGATGCCAGACGCTGGCCGATGATTCTCCCTGAGGAGCGTGCCGTGGAGTTCTACACGACGATCGAGATCCCCAAAGGGATGCGCAACAAATACGAGGTCGACCACGAGACAGGGCGGATCCGGCTCGACCGACTGCTGTTCACCTCGATGAGCTACCCCGCCGACTACGGCTATGTCGAGGACAGCCTCGGTGAGGACGGCGACCCCCTCGACGCGCTGATCCTGCTGGAGGAGCCGACGTTCCCCGGGTGCCAGGTCCTCGCCCGGCCGATCGGCATGTTTCGTATGCGTGACGAGGCCGGAGGCGACGACAAGGTGATCTGCGTTCCCGCTCGGGACCCGCGTCAGGCGCACATCACCGAGCTCGAGCACATCAACAAGTTCGACCGACTCGAGATCCAGCACTTCTTCGAGACCTACAAGGACCTCGAACCGGGCAAGTCCGTGGAGGGGGCGCACTGGACCGGTCGGGAGAGGGCCGAGCAGATCGTGACCGAGGCCTACGCGCGGGCGGCAGAGGCCGGCCGTTCGACGGCGCGCTGGCACGGGCCGGAGCACACCGCACCTTGAGCCGGACGGGGGGTGAGCTTCGACGCCACCCCTGCGGTGGAGCGGTCTCCGGTCGGCGTGAACCAGCCGTCGCCGGCACGGCCTTGCGATTCGGTTGACGTGTCCATGCTCGTTACCCTTGGCACAGTTGACACCTAGCCTGCGCACAACCAAGGGAAAGCACGTCATGTCTGACATCAACCGCCGCGCGCTGCTGACGGGGGGTCTGGCTCTCGGCGGCGCTGCGGTCCTCGGTGCCTGCGACCGGTTGGAGGTGCCGGGCGGGGGTCTTGCTCCTGAGACGGCCACGGGCGCGCCGACCGCCACGAGGGGCACCACCACGACGACCGGTGCTCCTTCGACAACCGCAGCCGAGGCCAACGACGGCTCGTGGCGCGTCACCGGCCCACAACCGCACCAGCCCACACCGGTCCCCCTGCGACGTGGCGACACCCCTCCGCAGTTCGTTGTCGTTTCGTGGGACGGCGCTGGCTGGACCAGCCAGCTGCCCCACCTGGCGCACTTCCGGGCGGTGGCCGCGGAGCTCAAGGCGTCGATGACGCTCTTCCTCTCGGGCATCTATACCGTCCCGAAGGACAAGCGCACGCTCTACCTGCCGCCCGGAAGAGCGCCAGGTGCGAGCGCGATCCCGTTCTTCGGTCCTGAGTCGGTGCACGGCACCATCGACAACATCGGCAAGGCGTGGTCGGAGGGACACGAGATCGGCACGCACTTCAACGGACATTTCTGCGGGAGCGACGGGGTGGGATCGTGGACCGTCGACCAGTGGAAGGACGAGATCGCCCAGGCCAAGAAGTTCGTCATGACGTGGCGGACGACGACCGGGTTCACCGACCTGGAGCCGTTCCCGTTCGACTACCGCAAGGAGCTGGTGGGTGGGCGCACCCCGTGTCTGGACGGGTCCGTCAACCTACGCCTGGCTGCCGACCAGCTGGGCTGGCGCTACGACACCAGCTCAACCGGCACCCAGGTCTGGCCCAGGAAGGCCGGTCGGCTCTGGGCCCTGGACATGCAGTCCATCCCGTTCGTCGGCCACAACGGCTCGGTCATCTCGATGGACTACAACATGATGTTCAACCAGTCCACAACTCCCGACGGCGACCCAGCAAAGCGGGCTCAGTGGCAGCAGGAGGCCGTCGACTCGTTGATGGCCGGCTTCACCCGGGCCTACGACGGCAACCGGGCCCCCTACATCATCGGCAACCACTTCGAGAACTGGAACGGCGGGATCTACATGGCCGCGGTCGAACAGGTCATGCGCAAGATGGCCACTCATCCCGACACCCGCTTTGTGTCCTTCCGGCAGCTGTGTGACTTCCTTGACGTGCAGGACCCGGCCGCTCTCGCTCGACTGCGGACCCTGCCGATCGGTGCGCAACCGTCGTCGGGATGGCAGAGCTTCCTGACCGCCTGAACGCTCGCCAACGCCCGCCGTGGGCCGGGGCGCCGTGACAGATACCGGATCGAGGCTCTGACCCTGACACGGGTGGGACGCCTTCACGGCAACCTCAGAGCTGCTGCGCCACGCCGGGCCGAGCGGCCACCGGGAGATAGTCGTTCAGGGGTTCGATGGCCTTGATGATCGTGCGGTCCGGCCCGTAGGCAAGGCCCTCGGCTTGGAATCCCGCCTGGCCGGGGCTGACACCGAGGTCTACCTGCACCTCGGTCACCGCCTCCGGTCCGCCCTAGTCGTCCGGCACTCGACCGGTGACGTGGAACCACGTGGTCCCCCAAGGCTTGCTCCAGGTCGCTCCCGGTTCGATCTGCTCGAAAGGCTGACCGACGGCCTCAGCCATGGGCACTGGCTCGTCCGGAGCCTCCCAGCAGGCCAGAGTCAGTGGCATCCGACGCGACCAGCGCGGGTTCGAGACGTTCCGCGAGCACCCGGCTCGCGCGGGGCGTGGATCGATGCGAAGCGGTCATGCACGCGCTGGACCTCCAAAGACGTGAGCTGGGAACCGGGCAGCGACGAACGCATTCTTGCGCAGGCCTATTCGCTTCGGCGTGCTGAGCACGAGCGGTGACGTCAACGAGGCTATGAGAGCGCCTCGCTGAGCAGCTGAGCGCCGAGTGCGACCAGCAGCAGGATCTTTGCGGCCTCACACCCGATATAGGCCAGGTGCTGGCGTGACGGGGAGGGAGCGTGTCCGGCAACGATCTGCAACGCGCGCCGGTCGAGACGCGGTCGCAGCAACAGGATCTGCGTCGCCAAGAACGCGCAGGTCGCACCGAGCAGCACCCACCCGAGGACCCGGGGGCGCAATGTCGTTGCGCAGGCAGCGATCAGGATGACCGCCAGAGCGACCTCGGCGACATTGAGGGCACGAAACACCAGGCGCCCGATACTGAGCCCAACCGCCAGGGTCATCCCAGGTGCCCGGAACTTCAACGGCGCCTCGAGGAGCGAAATCGCCACCACCATGCCTAACCACAAAAACGGCACGCCGAGCCCGACCACTTCTACGGTCAGATTCATCCATCCCTCAATCAGATGGACGTGCTCTGTGCGGCGTGGACTCAGACGCCTGTTGCACCTGTACCAGGCACAGCTCGGGCTCGACGAAGGGCATCAACCGGCTCGAGGTGGAGACCCCCAGTCGGTGCAGGCTTCCGCGCAGCAGGCCGAGGTGAACCGCGCAGACCACCTCGGGGTGCGCCCTGGCGACGGCCCGGAACGGGCAGGCGTGCAGAGCGATCTGCCAGCCGGAGGCGATCGACGTCAGGTCAGGCTCGAACCCCATCTCGGCGAACACACCGCTCACCTCGCGAGCGGCTTCGTCGACACCCCGGCCCGCGCCCTGCGTGGCGGGCACGAGCTGGTCGGCCCAGGCAAGACCCGCCTGCTCGGCTTTGTCTGCTCGTCCTGCGACCGTGTCGGCCAGCTGGTCGGCCAGCACGCTGACCAGGCCTTCGTAAGAGTTACCCTCCCCCTCACCCGCGGGGCCGACGGAGACGGGCGCGTATGCGGTCCGAGGCCGGCCGACTCCCCGCTGCGGGTGGGCGCGTCGCACCACGAGGTGTGCTTCCCGCAGCACCTCGAGGTGGAAGCGCACCGTGGTCAGGTGCAGGCCGACGGCGTCGGCCAGGTCATGGGCGTCGCGCGGAGCGTCGCTCTCCCGCAGCAGCTCCAGCAGCCGTCGCCGGGTCGGCGAGCCGAGTGCCGCGTGGACCTGAGCACGACGCGCGGCGGGCGTCGGACGGCTCATGCGTCTGCCCGCGGGTAATTCGCGACGAGCGGCGTGTCGACCCCGAGCGCACCCAGCTTGGCGGCTCCGCCGGGAGAGTTCAGTGCCGTGGCCGCGTCGCCGAGTGGTTCGGTGAAGAACGCGGCATTGTCCTGTGTGAACACGGTCCAGTCCGCCGGCACGTCGTCGTCGTAGTAGATCGCCTCGACGGGGCATACCGGCTCGCAGGCGCCACAGTCGACGCACTCGTCGGGATGGATGTACAGAGCCCGCTGCCCCTCGTAGATGCAGTCCACCGGACATTCGTCGACGCAGGCGCGATCCAGCACATCGATACACGGCTGTGCGATGACGTAGGTCATGGAGGTCGACCCCCTGTAGAAGCGATGCAATTTAGAGTACAACTGTCATCATAACAACCGATGACGGCGACGCCCGCCTCCCGGGGCGCAGCAGACCCGGACTTCGCGGGTTTCGGTGACGCTCGGGGCCGATCGAAGGAGGGTCGATGGCTGTCCAGACTGCAACCGCCCAGCGCCCATCGCCGGAGCGGGTCGGGGAGCGGCGCACGCTGCTTCCGGGTCAGACGTTTGTCCGGTGGGTCACCACGACGGACCACAAGGTGATCGGGAACCTGTACTTCATCACCTCGTTCGTCTGGTTCATGCTCGGCGGCATCATGGCGCTGCTGATCCGCACCGAGCTCGCGGCGCCCGGGCTGCAGGTGGTCGACAACCCGGAGCAGTACAACCAGCTGTTCACCATGCACGGCACGATCATGCTGCTGCTCTTCGCGACACCGTTGTTCGCCGGGTTCGCCAACGCGATCATGCCGATCCAGATCGGCGCCCCGGACGTGGCCTTCCCGAGGCTCAACATGTTCGCGTACTGGCTGTACCTGTTCGGCGGCATCCTTGCCGCGGCAGGTTTCCTGACCCCGCAGGGAGCGGCCGCATTCGGCTGGACGGCGTATGCGCCGCTGTCGGACGCCTCCTACAGCCCGGGCCTCGGCGGCGACCTCTGGGTCTTCGGTCTGGCCCTGGCCGGTTTTGGGACCATCCTCGGCGCCGTCAACTTCATCACGACGATCATCTGCATGCGGGCGCCCGGAATGACGATGTTCCGGATGCCGATCTTCACCTGGAACGTCCTGGTCACGTCAATCTTGGTCCTCATCGCGTTCCCGGTGCTGGCTGCGGCTCTCTTGGCTCTCGGAGCGGACCGGCGGTTCGGGGCGCACATGTTCGACCCCGCCGGCGGCGGGCCCCTGCTCTGGCAGCACATGTTCTGGTTCTTCGGGCACCCGGAGGTCTACATCATCGCGTTGCCGTTCTTCGGCATCGTCACCGAGGTGCTGCCCGCCTTCTCCCGCAAGCCGGTGTTCGGATACAAGACGCTCGTGTTCGCGACCATCGCCATCGGCGCGCTGTCGGTCGCGGTGTGGGCCCATCACATGTACGGCACCGGCCAGGTCCTGCTGCCGTTCTTCGCCATCATGTCGATGCTGATAGCCGTGCCCACGGGCGTGAAGTTCTTCAACTGGATCGGCACCATGTGGGGAGGGTCGCTGACCTTCCAGACCCCGATGCTGTGGGCGCTCGGCTTCGTCGTCACCTTTCTTTTCGGCGGCTTGACCGGCGTCCTGATCGCCAGCCCTGCACTGGACTTCCATCTCACCGACACCTACTTCATCGTGGCTCACTTCCACTACACCGTCTTCGGGACCGTGGTCTTCGCGATGTTCTCGGGGTTCTACTTCTGGTGGCCGAAGCTCACCGGCCGGATGCTCGACGAGAAGCTCGGGAAGATCCACTTCTGGATGCTGTTCGTCGGCTTCCACACGACCTTCCTCATCCAGCACCTGCTCGGCATGCAGGGGATGGCCCGCCGGTACGCCGACTACCTCCCAGAGGAGGGGTTCCAGACGGCGAACGTGATCTCGACGGTCGGAGCATTTCTGCTCGGCGCCTCGACGCTGCCGTTCCTGTACAACGTGTGGAAGACCTGGCGCTTCGCGCCGCTGGTCCGCGGCGATGATCCGTGGGGTTTCGGTGGCTCGCTCGAGTGGGCCACCTCCTGCCCGCCGCCGCGGCACAACTTCGACCGCATCCCGCGGATCCGTTCGGAGCGACCGGCCTTCGACCTGCACCACCCGGAGGTGATGCCGTCGACGGTGCGAGCGCCCGACGCGTCCGGGATCGTCAGAGCGATGGGACCGGCCGACCTCGGCGAGATGCCCGGACAGGACAGCGGCGAACCGTCCGCCCGTGAGCTCGACACGAGCTGAAGCCATCGTGCCAGGACCCGACAAGGGGCCTGCGGCCCAACCCCATGCTGTACAACGGAGAATCCAGCTCCTGCCCTGGCGCGGCACCGTCCATCAACAACAAGGAGACCCGGGATGCAGAAGTCCTCATTGACGGCCCTGGCACGTGAGCAGCTCGCCCTCGCGCATACCGCGTCGAGTGGCCGTAGCTCCCACACGGTGTACGGCGGCCACGAAAAGCAGCTCCGTCAAACGCTCGTCGCTCTCGTGGGCGGCCAGCTGCTGGCCGAGCACGAGAACCCCGGTGAGGCGACCGTCCAGGTGTTGCACGGGCGGGTCAGGCTCGCTGCGGGGGAGAACTCCTGGGAAGGCTCACCTGGGGACCTGCTCATCGTGCCCGATTCGCGGCATACCCTCGAGGCGCTCCAAGACGCCGCCGTCCTGCTCACGGTGGCCAAGTCGCGTTAGCTCCTGCCCGAGGACCACGAGGACGGGTCTGCCCCTTTGATGCCGACGAGGCCGCGAGGCCGCGAGGCCGCGAGGCCGCGAGGCCGCGAGGCCGCGAAACCGACCAGGTTGACGAGTTAGAGGAAGATGTGGGAAGCAAGCACGAGGTGACCGTTCGCCGGGTCTACGAGGCGCCGAGTCACGAGGACGGGGCCCGGGTGCTGGTCGATCGCCTTTGGCCCAGGGGGATGAGCAAGGAGCGAGCCCACCTCGACGAGTGGTGCAAGGAGGTGGCTCCGTCGACTGCACTACGAACCTGGTACCACCATGCCCCGGATCATGCCCCGGATCATGCCCCGGATAGGTTCGAGAAATTCGCTGGACGTTACCGAGAGGAGCTGAAGCAGGCTGGCCGCGCCGAGGCCCTCGCGCATCTGCGGGAGATGGCCGACGAGCGCTCTCTGACGCTGCTGACCGCCACCAAGGAAGCAGACTTAAGCGAAGCGGCGGTCCTTGTCGACCTGATCCGGGGTTGATTGCACGGCCGACGCCGGCCGCTGTCCCACGCCAACTTCAACATCGTCGACCAGTTCGGCGGCACACCGGAGCTGGCCGAGCGCTCGGCGGGGGAAGCTCGCCCGTATGCGTTGGTCGGCGTCGCGAACGACCTGCCTGGCGAGGCACGGGCAATGAGTCAACCCCGTTCGCGACCCGTCCGGGATCGACCCCGCCAGCGCCCAAACAGGCCACGTCCGGGCGATGCTGTCGCGGGATCGCAACGGGATGTTCGTTCCCCGGGTCGGCGACCCCCAGGGCGCAAGCAACCAGGAGCTGCACCCGATCGTCTACCAGGACCCGACACCGTGGGCCCTGTCCGACCCGCAGTACCAGAAGGCGTGGCAGGCCATCGACCAGTACCTCGGCCTGGGCAACACCAGCAACTACGTCCGCGCCTCCTACGTCGACGAGAACCTGTCCGTCGGTCCGCTGTGCGGGAGGCTGAGTGGCTGGACTTGCCCGAGCACGCCAGGCACTCCGGGTGACCCGACGGACTGCGGCGCCCCCGCGGACTTCCAGGCGGTCAAGACCCAGGTGCTCAACGAGTTCGTCTGGTGGGACAACACCTACAGGATGCTCCAGAACGTCGGGTCGGCCTACGGCCCTCACACGAGCACCGGCACGGTCGAGGCGCAGGACGTCTACAACAACATCGCCGCCTCCATCCCGCCGCCGCCCGCACCGAGCACCTCGGTGGACTGGCTGGGCCAGTTCGTCGACATCACCAGCATGGCCAGCGCCGTCGCGTTCCAGACCGGGCAGGACGAGCTGGGCACCTCGATCGGTCTGCTGCCGGCGACCGGTGAGCTGGTCGCTCAGTACACCAGCACCGAGGACCGCGGCAGCGCCGACACGGTGACGGCCAGCACCACGGATATCGACAACGCGCTGGCGGACCAGCAGGACGCCTACCGGGCTGGGATGGACCGGCTGTTCGCGATCCTGGTCACCGGCCAGGGCAAGCTGCAGACCGTCGGGCAGAAAGCGATGACGCCGGCCTGGTCGTGGACCGCGGGGACCAGCCTGCAGGAAGCCACCGACGCCGCGAACTCCGCCGCCCTCACCGAGGCCTGGGCCTCGCTGCTTCCCCAGACCTGGGCGCTATACCACCTCAAGGGTGACGGCAAGACGCAGACGACGTCGAACGACGTCACCACCTTCGTATGCGCCGGCAGCTGGCCGGCGCCGCTCTTCCCGGCGTTTCAGGCGGCGTTGCCGGACAACCAGCTGCACGCAAACACCCAGATTGACGGCAACGGCGTCATGACCCACCAGGTCTGGACCTACGCGCAGCTGGAGAACCCTCAACACCGACGAGACCAACTTCGACAACACGTCCGTCAAGGTGCGGGCGACGTCGCTGAGCGCTCAGCTGACGAGCACCAGCACGCTGGTCAGCAACCCCGGCGGCTTCCAGAACATCGCGCAATGGATGCGGGGTACCTACAACCCCGCCGTCCCACGTCACCTGCGGCCAGGCGACGGCATACGCCTTTGGTCCACCCACCATCGCGAAACGCCCAGGCGGCGGCCACGCAGTGACGGTCGCGCGGCAGCGGCTCAGACGAGCAGTGGACCGTCGGTCGGGTTGATCGGCCGCGGCAGCTGGCTGGATACGGCGGGTGGCTGGATACGGCGGGGCACTCGTCACGCCGTTCGCGGCGGTTCGACCCACCGCGATCGCCCACACGATCAGCGACTGGCCGCGGCCGGCACCTCCAGTCCGACCCTCTGACTGGCGCATAAACCGCAAGGACCTCGACAGCTGCCTCACCCGCCTCGTTGCCCACGAGAACCCCGCAGCCTGACCCCCGACCAGCTGAAGGGCGTGGCCACTAGGTTTGGAACGCGGCCATACCGCTGGTTGCCGGTGGGGCGGGCGGTTCGGGTTGGTTGCCTTGGTGCACGCCCGGAGCGCAGGCGTGCACGGGAAGTCGGATCCGGATCGTGGTGCCGTAGCCGGGCGCGCTGATGACGTCGGAGGTGCCGCCGTGGGCGGCCGTGATGGAGGCCACGATGGCCAGCCCCAGTCCCGAGCCTCCGGTTTGCCGGGCTCGACTGCTGTCACTGCGCCAGAACCGTTCGAAGATGTGTCTCTGGTCCTGCACCGGGATGCCCGGCCCCTTATCTGTGACCAGGAGGGTGTGCATCGGGTGGGTAGCTGCGTCGGCAGCGGGAGCGGGGTGCACGGTCACCTCGATAGGGGTCCCGGCGGGCGTGTGCTTGACGGCGTTGCTGATCAGGTTGGCCAGCACCTGCTGCAGCCGGGCCCGGTCGGCAGACAGTGCGGCCGGTCCCGTCGCCTGCACGGTCAGGCTGCGGTCAGGGTTCATGACCCGGGCGTCCTCGACGACCTCGGTGGCCAGGGCGGTGAGGTCGACGTCGTCGAGGGTGAGGGGCCGGGTTCGGTCCAGCCGAGCCAGGAGGGCCAGCTCGTCCACGAGCAGCCGCATCCGCCCGAGCTGGGCTTGGACGCGCCCCATCGCCTGGGTGCGCCGATCCACCTCGGTCAGGCCGCCCTGGAGGTCGAGCTCGATCCAACCGCTGGCGACCGTCAGGGGCGTTCGCAGCTCGTGGGAGGCGTCCGCAACGAAAGACCGCAGCCGTGACTCTGCCGCCTGCTGGGCCTCCAGTGCCTGGTTGACGGTCACGGCCAGGTGCGCCATGTCGGAGTCCACCAGGGTGACGGGCAGTCGTACGGCACGGTCCCCGTCGGCGTAGCGCCGGGCCCTTTCGGCCATGGTGTGTAGGGGCTTGAGGCCACGTCCGATGATCACGACCGTCAGGAGGACCAGGGCGGCGAGGGCGACCACCATGCCCCCGAGCATCACCGCCACGATGGTGCGCATCGCCGCAGCCTCGGCGGCGGTGGACACGACAACGACCACCGACGTCGGCCGCACCGTGGTCGTCCCTTCCTGAACGGTGACGTCCGCGATGTCGGCGCGGATGGCCATGAGGTCGGGACGGTCAGCGACATCGTGCGGCTTACCGTCGTCAGGAGCTGATGCGAAGGCCAGCCGGGCGGTGTCGGCTTCGCCGTTCAGCCACATCAGCGCCTGGCCGTCGCCGCCGAGCACGACCTCGACAGACCCTGCCTTCGCCATGTTGTCGATGGTGGAGGTGTCCATCTGCAGCCCAGGCAACCCGGCCGTCGAGGCTGAGATGCGCTCAGCGGTCTCGTTGAGCCGGGTGCTGGTCCGTTCATGGATGAAGCTGTGGACGAGCAGGACACTGACCGCCGAGGTCACGAACAGGACCAGCATCATCGCTCCGGTGAGCATGACGATGAGCCGTCGAGCGGTGCTGCGCGGCCGGGCGCGTCTCATCGGGGCGTGTTGTCGCGGATGGTGTACCCGAACCCGCGGACCGTGTGGATCAGAGCCGGCGGCGACCCGTCGACCTTGCGCCGCAGGTTGGAGACGAACCTCTCCACCACGTTGCCCTCGCCCCGGAAGTCGTACTGCCACAGCTTCTCCATGATCTGCGCCTTGGACAGCACCCGGCCCTGGTGCAGCAGCAGGTAGGTGAGCAGCCGGAACTCTGTCGGAGACAGCTCGATGACCTGGTCGCCGCGGCGGGTCAGATGCCGCTGCTCATCGACCTCGAGGTCCGCGCACCGTAGGAGCGCCCTCTCGCCCGACAGGTCAGGTGCCGCGCTCGGCCCGCGCACCCGGCGTAGCAGGCTCTCCAACCGGGCCGTCACCTCCACGACACTGAACGGCTTGGTGATGTAGTCGTCCCCTCCGAGCCGCAACCCGCGCACCCGTTCCTCCACCGCATCACGAGCAGTGAGGAACAGCACCGGCAACGTGTCCCCCCGGTGCCGCAGCAGCTGAAGGAACTCGAAACCGTCGACGCCAGGCATCATCACGTCCAGCAGCATCACGTCAGGCTCGGTATCGCTCAGCACCACCATCGCAGCCGCCGCGTCACCGGCGACACTGACCCGGAACCCGGCGAACGCCAACGACGACTGCAGCATCTCGCGGATGCCCTCGTCGTCATCGACCACCAGAACATAGTCCGCGCGCGCCGGATCTTCCGGCGGCTCGGTCACCTCCCGCAGACTCGGCCGGTCCGGCGCCTGCGGCGGGTCCAGCGTGGGCCTGGTCACCTCAGCCAGTGTTGGCCTGGACGGCCCCAGTCGCAAGAGCGGGACGCAGACGTCAGGCAAGTGTCAGGAAAGCGTCAGGCGGAAGGTCAGCTAGACGTCAGGCCGCGCCGGTTGGCTTCGAGGATGACCTACCGAGACGCCCGGCGGCGCCGCCAGCGGAGCTGAGCAGTGTCGACCTTCCTGTACACCCTCGGACACCGGGTCGCCCGGCTTCGCTGGCTGACCGTCATGGTGTGGTGCGTGCTGACGGTGGCCGCATTCGCTATCGCCGGGGTAGCCAGCGGTCAGCTGGTCAACGACTACTCGATCCCGGGGACCGAGTCGCAGCACGGGATCGACACGCTGGCCCAACGGTTCCCGCAGGCGTCGGGAACGACCGGTCAGGTGGTGTTCACCTCCACCTCCGGCCCGGTCGCCAACCAGCAGGCGGCCATCGAGGGGGTGATCCAGGCCATCGCCAAGGTCCCGCACGTCACGTCCGTCGACGACCCGTTCGCCGGTGGGGCGGTCGGCACCATCTCGGGCGACACCCTGAACGCGCTGTCCTCGATCCAGTTCGACGTCTCGACCACCGACCTGCCGGCCGACACGGTTCCCCAGGTCGAAGCCGCCGCGAAGCCTCCCGCCGGAGCTGGGTTCACGGTGAACCTGGGCGGCGCCATGTATACCAGCGGCGGCGTGGGCATCAGTATCACCGAGGTGCTGGGGGTGCTGCTGGCCTTCGTCGTGCTGGCCGTCACCTTCGGGTCGCTGCTCGCCGCCGGTCTGCCGCTGGCCTCCGCCCTGCTAGGAGTGGGCATCACCTTGTCGGGCGTGCTGACCGTGGCCGCGTTCACGACGATCTCGACCACGACACCCACCCTGGCGCTGATGATCGGCCTCGCCGTCGGCATCGACTACGGCCTGTTCATCGTGACCCGCCACCGCCGCCAGCTCGCCTCCGGGGTCAACGTCGAGGAGTCCGTCGCTCAGGCCCTGGCGACCGCCGGCTCAGCGGTCGTCTTCGCCGGTGCGACGGTCATCATCGCCCTGTGCGGGCTCGCCGTCGCCGAGATCCCGTTCCTGTCAGTGATGGGATACGCAGCAGCAGTCGGGGTCCTCGTCGCGGTCCTGGCTGCGCTGACGCTCCTGCCGGCGGTGCTTGCGATCTTCGGGGAGCGACTGCGGCCCAAGCCCGGCTCGCGCACCGTCAAGCTGGCCAAGTCCGCCGGCAACGGTCGGACGGTGGGCGCCCGGTGGGTCGCCCTGGTCACCAAGGTTCCCGTGCTGACGGTCCTGGTCGTCCTTGTCGGCATCGGCATCATGGCAGTCCCGGCCAAGGACCTCACCCTATCCCTGCCCGACAACGCCAGCGCCGACGCCGGGACACCACAGCGGGTGACCTACGACACCATCGACGCGAAGTTCGGCCCGGGTTTCAACGGCCCGCTGCTGGTCACCGCGGACATCATCACCAGCACCGACCCCAAGGGCACCGTCGACACCCTGGCCGCCGATATCGCCACTCTGCCCGGCGTGCTCGCCGTCACCAAACAGACCCCGAACACCACCGCCGACCTCGGCCTCGTGCGCGTGGTGCCGCAATGGGGCCAGAGCGACCCTCGCACCGCCGACCTGGTGCAACGGATTCGCGGACAGGCCCCGCAGTGGGAGCAGCAGCTCAAGGTCACCGACATCACCGTCACCGGTCAGACCGCTGTGGCGATCGACGTATCCGAGCGGCTGACCGGTGCGCTTCTTCCCTTCGGGATGGTCGTCGTGGGGCTGTCGTTGATCCTGCTGGCCATCGTCTTCCGGTCGATCGCGGTGCCCATCAAGGCAACCTTGGGCTACCTGCTGTCCATCGCCGCAGCACTCGGCGCGGTGACGGCGACGTGCAGCTGGGGGTGGCTGGCCGGGCCCCTCGGCATCACGTACTTCGGCCCGCTCGTCAGCTTCATGCCGATCATCCTGATGGGGGTGCTGTTCGGGCTCGCCATGGACTACGAGGTATTCCTGGTGTCTCAGATGCGCGAGGACTACGTGCACTTCGGCGACGCCGGGCACGCGATCCGGACCGGTTTCATCGGCACCGCCCGGGTGGTCACCAGCGCAGCGATCATCATGATCGCCGTCTTCGCGGCGTTCATCCCCCACGGCACGGCGACCATCAAACCGATTGCGATCGGCCTGGCGACCGGGGTTTTCGTGGATGCTTTCATCGTCCGGATGACGCTCGTACCGGCCGTCCTGGCCATGCTCGGCTCCGGCGCGTGGTGGATCCCGGCGTGGCTGGACCGTGCCCTGCCAGAGATCGACGTAGAAGGGCAGTCCCTGGTCAAGCATGTCGAGCAGGCCGGGTGGGACGAGGCCAACCCGGGGTATGCCGTCCGCGCCGAGAGCCTCGTCCTCGAGTCCAGCGCCGATCCCGTCGAGCTCGACCTGCTGGTGCCCCGAGGCACCGTGCGGACGTTCCAGGATGACGACCCTCGGACGCGCTCGGCTCTGGCGTGGGCGGTGTGCGGGTGGCACAAGCCCCAGCGTGGGCTGCTCTCCACGCTCGGCCACCCACTGCCTGAAGAAGGCTCCTTCGTGCGCCGCAAGGCCCGTGTCGTCGAGGCCACCACCGCCGAGGATGCCGGGAGCTCGGTCAGCCGGTACCTGCGTGGCGTCCTGCGGGCGCAGTCGCGGCACATTCGGACGCCCAGCGGCAGCATCGAACGGGCCCTGGACCAGGCGGACGCCTGGCTGGAGCCGATCGCCGAAACACCGTCACGCCAGGACATTCCGTTGCAGGACCGTCGGATCGGGCAGCTGACCTTGATCGAGCGCCGCGTGGTGGCGTTGGCAGCGGCCGCCAGCCAGGACCCCGAGCTCGTCGTGGTCCTCGACCCCGACGCGGGGCTGGACACCCTCGAGATGGCGTGGTTCGCCGCCGTCTGTCACGAGCTGGTCAACGAGTCCGGCGTCACCCTAGTCATCGTCGGCCAGCGTGTGGCGGCGGACGTGGTCGGACCTGTCACCGGCCAAACGCCCCCCGCCACCGCGGGCGACACCGGCATCGAGGTCGCCGAGGTCGGCGACGACAGCGGTGTCATTCGTGAACGTGACGCCGGCGAGCACGCCAGTCCTCGAGGCTCCGAGGCGGCTCTCAGCTCCGAGGTGACCCGCAGCGCGGACGCGCGTACGACCGTCGTGGACGGGCCGGTCACCGAAGAAGCGCCCTCCGCCGGCGAGCCGCTCAACGACCAGCTCGACGTGCCGCCGGGGCGGCGCCAGGGATCTGTCGTCCCCGCCGACCCGTCGCCTGACCTGACGAGAGACATGGCCAACGAGGGGGAACGCTCATGAGACAGGCGAGCACCGGCGACTGGAGCGGGCGACAGCGTGTGCTCGTACCGGTGGTCACCGTCCTGGTCGCCGCGCTAGCCGGAGCCGTGCTGCTGTGGACGATCAAGGGCCACCAGAACAGCAACCCCGCCATCCCCGTGGCGATCGTCAACGAAGACCAGCCGGTGACCACGGGATCAAGTCAAGACCAGAAGACGGTGGCCGCAGGTCGGCTCCTGGCCGCCAACCTCAGCCATCCGGCGCCCGCCGCGCAGACCCCGCTGTCCTGGGAGCTGATGGACGCCACTGACGCGTCCGCCGGCCTGGACAACGGCTCGTTGTACGGCGTGCTCACCATCCCCCAAGGGTTCTCGGCCGCCATCACGTCCACCTCGGGGACCAGCCCCCAACGGGCGCAGCTGTCCCTGCGGACCGACGACTCGCAGAGCGTGGCGGTCGGCGCGCTCACCAAGCTGACCGTCGACCAGGCCGCACTGGCAGTCGGGCAGCAGGTGACCACCAGCTACGTGTCGAACATGCTCGGCAGCATGACGACCATCCATACCAACCTCACCAGCTCGGCCTCCAGCGCCCAGACCCTGGCCAGCTCGAGCGGTGACCTCGCTTCGTCCTCCCACACTCTCGCCGACTCCGCCGGTCAGGTCGCCAGTGGCGCCAGCAACCTCAACCAGGGCAGCGGCTCCCTTGCCCAGGGGGCAGCCAGCCTTGCCTCCGGCGCCAACAGCCTCTCTTCCGGTGCGACCAGCCTTGCCTCCGGCGCCACCAGCGTGGCGTCCGGCGCTGCCAGCCTTGCCTCCGGTGCCAACAGCCTCGCCTCCGGCGCCGGCAGCCTCTCGTCCGGGGCCGCCCAGGCGGCCTCCGGTGCGGCCCTGGTCGCAACCTCCAGCAGTAGTCTGGCGGCCGCCGCCGGACAGCTCGACCAGGGATCCCAGGGTGTCGCCACGGGTGCGGGCGCGCTGGCCAAGACCGCCCAGGCCGTGGCCACCGGCGCCTCCGCCCTCGCCGGTCAGAGCACCGACCTCAAAGACGGCCTCACCAGGGTCGACACCGCCGCCGGCGCGCTCGCCACCGGATCCGCGGCCGTTGCAGACTCCGCCCAGCGCGTCGCGACCGACTGCCCCACCGGCGCTGACCCCGCATACTGCGCCCGGGTGGCCGTCCTGGCCAAGGCCAGCAGCGCCCAGTCCGACGCCGCCCGCCTCGTGAAGGCTGCCGTCACCGTCCAGTCCGCCAGAAGCACGGCCATCGCCACGGGTGCCTCGGCCCTGTCCACCGCCAGCTCAGGCCTCGCCACGGGCGCCACCGATCTCTCCTCCGCAGCCTCCAAGGTGGCCACCGGCACCCACCAGCTGAGCGCTGCGTCCGACCAGCTATCCAACGGGGCCACCGGGGTCGCCAAAGGCAGCAGCTCGGTGGCCACTGGTGCCGCCCAGAGCTCTTCCGGAGCCTCATCCCTGTCCTCCGCAGCCGCCCAGCTGACCGGCGGCAGCAAGCAGGTCGCCGCTGGCGCCACCCAGAACTCGTCCGGTGCCGCATCCGTCGCCACGGGCGCCGCCCAAACCTCGTCCGGTGCCACCTCCCTGGCCGGTGGAGCTGCGCAGCTGGCCAGCGGTAGCACCCAGCTCGCCGGCGGAAGCACCCAGCTCGCCGGCGGCGCCGACCAGCTCGCCGGCGGCAACGGACAGCTCGCCACCGGACTGACCAACGGGGCCACCCAGGTCCCCAGCTACACCGACGACCAGCGCAGCCAGATCTCCACCGTGGTCACCACACCGGTCGACGTCGGCGCCCATGCCGACGACCTGACCACCGTTGGGGTCTCACTCATCCCCGTGGTGCTCGCCCTCATCCTGTGGCTCGGCACCCTCATGATGTTCCTGACCCGCTCCCCCGTCCCGACCGGCGCGGCATGGTCCCAAGCCTCGGCCCGCCGCCGCGTGCTGCACGGGCTGGTCCCGGCTGTGCTCGTCGGGATCCTGCAGGTGGCCATCCTGGTCGCCGTGGTTGCGGCCAGCGGCGTGTCGATCAGCTCGCCACTCGGACTGAGCGCCCTCGCGGTGCTCGGCGCGCTGGCGTTCGCGGCGACCAACCAGGCGCTGGTCAGCGTCTTCGGGGCCACCGGCCGGATGGTCAGCCTAGCCTTCGTCGCGCTCGAGGCGGCCACCCTCAGTGGTCTCGTCCCCGTCCAGACCGCGCCCGCCGCGCTGCAGCTGCTCAACGGCATCCTTCCCGTGCCGCAGTTCTCCGCGGCGGCCCGACAGCTGCTGCTCGGCGGGGGCGGTGCGATTGCTTCCAGCTGCGTCGTGCTCCTGATCTGGGCCGCAGCGGGGGTCGTTGCCTCGCTCATGGCTGCCTCGAGGCAGCGCCCCCAGCTCGCGCCTGCGGCGCCGCCGCAGGTGTCGGGCGTCCTCGAACCAGCCCACTAGACCGCCGGACCGGCCAAAGCATAGGAGGACCGTCGACTAGGTCGACGACGTGCACGCTGCCCGCACCACGACGTTGTGCGGCGGGTTGTCGTCCCCGCAGCTGAGAGACAGGACAGCATACGTTTGCACGCGGCGCTGAGAATCGGAGGCCCCGACCCGGAAGGGGCAGATGAGGCCAGCGAGTCGACACCCGGCTGACGAATACCGCTGTGGCGACCGCTGGAGCCGCCCTGACCGCATTGGTGCTGGCCATCCCTTCCGCTGAATGTCACTGGCAAACGCATCAATCGTGACCGTCGGAAGGCCCGGTGGAGCACTCGGAACTGTGGTCGTGGGTCGTCCACGTAGTCAGTTTCCTGGACTACCCCTCATTCGTCGTCCTTTTCGCTCTTAGCGCCGTGCTGATGCTACTGCTGGCCTCCCGCCTACTCGTATACAAGTACAAGGCGGTCTCCCTCAGGGACGCACGCTGCCGACGGGGCCAGGCAGTGTTCGTACATCGTCATGTGAGGACGTCTCGCGACTCACGTGTCGCGATGCTTCCAGAAGGTTCCCACTCGGCAGTCCGCGGCAGTCGTTCCCAGTTTGGGGGATGGACACGCCCGCAACGAGTTTGAGTCCGGGATGCGACCTCAACCGCCATCGAGAGGGAACCCACAACCGCCAAACTCTCACCAACTTGACGGAAATGAAAACGTCAGAACAAGCGATGAAAGATAAGCCAAATCGAACGGAAACCTACAACTGCTCCTGCCCGTCAAGGGCGACCGCCGTAGGGGACGAGGTCAGACATGGAATAGATCGAGGAGATCTTGACCACGTCTCCCGTATGCGGCGCCTGGATCATCATCCCACCGCCGATGTAGAGAGCTACGTGGTGTGACGTGGCACCACTCGTGCCATAGAAGACGAGGTCTCCCGGCTGCAGCTGCGCAATGGGGATGTGTGCTGTGGCGGTGTACTGCGTCGGCGCATAGTGCGAGAGGTTCACACCGGCTTGCCGCCACGCCACCATGGTGAGCCCCGAACAGTCCCAGACGTTGGGTCCAGCACCGGCCCAGACATAGGGCTTGCCGAGCTGGGCGCGGGCAAAGGCGATCACGGCTGCAACCCCGCCGGCAACGGCTGGAGGGGGGTTCGTCGCGACTGGCGGCTTGACAGTTGGCGTCGGAGGCCTGGGCGTCGGAGGCCTGGGCGTCGACGCCGTGCTGGGCTTGCTCTTCGTGGCTGGGGCCGCGCTAACGGCAACGTTCGCGGCAGCGACCGAGGCGGCCTGTTGGGCCGCCGCGGCCCGGGCCGCCGCGGCCGCCTGCTCACGCGCGGTGCGAGCGGACTGCTCGGCGAGGGCGGCAGCCGCGGCGCGGGCGGCGGCCTCGGAGGCTGCCTTCTGGGCGGCGGCCTGGGCGGCCGCCCGGGCAGCGGCCTCGGCGGCCAACCGGTTGGCCTCCTCGCGACGGCGTTCCTCCTCGGCGGCGAGCCCAACTTGACGTTGCTGTTCCAGCTGCACCGAGGTGTTCTGCAGAGTTGCCAGCTGAACAGTTAGCTGCTGTTGTTGCGTCTCGAGCTGGGCGGTTTGGGTCTCGGCGACCTGGGCGGCCTGCTCGGCTTTCTCCATGGCTGATTTAGCGGCCGCCGCTGCCGCGGCGTGACGGGCCGCGGCTTCTGCCGACTGCTGACGGAGGTTCTGCGCGAGCAGCTTGGCCGACTCGGCCTCGGACACCATCTGGGCCCGTTCACCCCCGACGGCATCAACGCCAGCGGCCCGGTCGAGGACGGCCTGCGGCCCACCCCCGCCGAAGAAGACGTCCAGCTGGCTCGTGTCACCCCCGCCCTGGTAGACCTCCGCGGCATACCGGGACAACGTCAGGGCCGCCGCGTCCGAGGCGGTCTGTGCCGTATCCGCCTTCGCCTGCGTATCCGCGCTTGTCTTGGTGGCGTCGTCGAGGGCGAGCTGGGCGCCGTTGGCCGCCTCGCCCGCGTCTCCGGCCGCTTGTTGCAAGTTCGTCACCGTGTCGCGCAAGGACGAAAGTCGCGCGTCGAGATCGGCAACCGATCCGCCAGCCGACGCTGCCGCAGCCTTGGCGTTGGCCACCTGATCAGCCGATGGAAAGACGGGGTGGGGCTGAGGGTCTGCGTGCGCCGCACCGAGGGGGAAGGCGAGCGCCGCAACAAGCGCCGCACTCGACAGCCCGGTGACCGCGCAGACCATGTGGCGCGCGGAAGGTCGGGGGGAACGTCGCAGGCGGGAATGCTCGGGCACGGTTGTCCTCTCGGGGGGCGGCGTGTCGCCTTGACTTCGATGGGGGCGAAGGCATCAAGCCGGACGAACAGGGCGTGCCAGACATTAGGACTCATTCGTCACACAGGGAACACCCCTCACTCGAATTACCTTGCGAAACAGGCCATCTCGTGAGTTACACCCATGGGATACGGTTAATGACATGCTTGTTTTTCTGCACGTCAGGGGTCGCATTCGCCCATTCGTCCCACGAAGATCACGAAGTGGTAACAAAGTCGCTCCCATCTACCACTTCGAGCCCGCGGGTCCACCGATCGGGCGACACCCGACACAGCCTCCAGAGGCCGACGAACCCAGCGATACGGCCGGGACAGTGGCTCCAGAGCGCAACGGTAGGACTGAGTTGCACGTTCGCTGCCAGACGCGAACACCCGAAGGCGCAGCGGTCACCGTCCAGGGGTGTCGCACCATCTTTCAGACGAGCGTGCTCGGTCATGCGTCCTGGCGGAGCCGACCATCAGGGGCTGAGCCACACCGTCGCTGATCCGTGACGGTCAGGCCGTGGTGACCTGCTCCTTCGGGGGACACAAGGCGGAGGGGACACCGAGGATCGAGTCGAGCTCCTCCGCCTGCATCCGACCAGGGCAGCCGGACGCCGCCACGACGAGCGACGCGACGAGCTCGATCTCGTCGCGCAGCGCCTCGTCCGTGAGATCGGCGTCATCGCGATGCATACCTCACAGAGTAGGAACACTCGTGGCCGCTGGGGAGGGTTGGACCATGAACCTGACCGGCTCTTGACCGAAGATGGCTCGAATGAACCATGCCTGACGCCCCGCGGTGGTTCAGCGACGGCGCTCTAACGCCTCCCTCTTGGGGCTACACCTAACATGAACAGGTCGCGGACATGTGCGAGTCCATGTGAGCCCAGCTGCGGAGGAGTGCAGATGACCACCACGGTGGCAAAAGTCCTGCGCGTCGTCATCGCGCTCCTGGTCGTCGCTGCGGTCGCGGCGACGTGGGCGGAGGCCGCGTCGCGCGTCACGGTCAACCCCTTCAACCTGTTGGGTTACTTCACCATCCAGTCCAACCTGGTCCTGGCGGCCGCATACCTGGTTTCAATTCTGCTCGCGTCTCGGCTCTCACCCGAGACAGACACCCTGCTGCGGGCGGCTGCCACGACATACATCGTCATTGTCGGTCTCGTGTATGCCACCTTGCTCGCCCCCCTCGGTGCGGCGGGGGGAGTGCCCGTCCCATGGGCCAACACGGCGCTGCACATCGTCACCCCGATCTATGGCCTTGTCGACTGGATCGTGTTCCGAGATCGCGTGCGACTGCCGTACTCGCGCCTCTGGGTCGTCCTTGTCTACCCCGTCGTCTGGCTGGTTGTCGTTCTGATCCGCGGAGCCACGGACGGCTGGGTCCCCTACCCGTTCCTCGACCCGAAGACGGGTTACGGCGCCGTGTTGTTCTACGTGGTCGCGATCACCGTCGTCTTCGTCCTGTTCGGTTTGTTGGTCTTCTGGGTCAGCCGACTTCGAGGCCGACGTCCGGAGGTGGTCCTCTGAGCCCCCAGCCCACGGCCTGTGCCACTCAGTGGTCCAGTGACGGGACGAAGAACGTCGTGACTGACCACCTGCCACGCGGTTCCGGCGTCTGCCCTCCACGTTCTTAGCTTGCCGGTCGGCAGCTCAGGCGGCGCCGAGAAGCTGTTTGAGGTGGGTCTCGAGTGGGCTGGTCTCGGGGCGGGCGTAGTGGAGGCGAAGGTTGAGTGGGCTTGGTGGGCTGGGGACAAGGGGTAGGCCGGGGATGACGGGTGGGGCGGTGGATCGGTAGCGGTGGCCGGTGGGGGTGGTCAGCTCGACGGTGTGCCGATGGTGGGGTTCGTGTTCGTCGTCGGGTTGCGGCTCGTAGCCGGTATGGGTTCTGCTGCCGGGTCTTGGCCGTTCGCTGAGTCCTGACGTGTCGAAGAGTCGGTCGACGAGTGCCTGCCGGCTTCGGAGTTCGATGAGAACGTCGTGGTCTGGGGTGTGTCCGGGGTCCGCTCCGGCCTGGTCCTCGGGGCGGTCCGTGATGGTCGTGTCGGCCGGGGCAGCGTCGTGGTCTGGGGTGATGGTGGTGGCCTGCCAGCCGGGGAGCTGTTTCATGTGGTTGCAGGCGACGCAGAGCCCCTGGGCGTTGGCGGCGGTGGTGGGTCCGCCGGTGGCGTGGTCGGTGACGTGGTCGAGGTGTCGGATGGGGGCGTCGCACCACGGGGTGCGGCAGGTGATGTCTCGACCGATGAGGTAGCGGCGTAGTCCACCGTCGAAGGTGCGGCGGGTGGAGTCCATGGCGACGAGGGTCCCGTCGACCGGGTGGGTGTACAGCCGGCGCAGCCACATACGGGCCTGACCAGCGACCGGGTCAACGGCTCCGTCCGACCCGGGCTGATCGGGTCCGCCGGCTGGCCCGTCGGGGGGGTGTCCGGCGATAAGGTTGCGGGCCCAGCCGGCGGGTACGGTCCCGTATCCGGGGACCTGGGCGGGGACGTCCGATCCTGGGCCGGCCGCGGTCAGGAGGGTCCGGTCGGTGATGACGACCTGGACCTCGACCGGGACCGCGGACGCGGCTGCCTGTCCGGTGGCCCGGCAGACCAGGGTGTCGGCCATCACCTGAGACTTCGAGCGCCCGTCTCCGTCCGCCCGCGCGGTGGCCGCGGCGGCGGTCAGCGCGGCGTGCACGGCGACGCCTTGGGCGACCGGCAGTAACGCGGTCAGGTAGGTCATCGTGTCCGGCGCCGGCCGGATCGTGACCCGCCGTTCTGCGGCGGCTCGAACGGACCGGGCCAGCACTGAGGCGGCGTCGACCCGGTAGGCGACCGCTTTGACCTGCCGGACCAGCTCCTTGTCCCCTAACCAAGCCAGGGCACCGTCGACCGGGTGGTTGCCATCCACCCCCAGCGCCGCGGCCAGCTCCTCGTCGACCAGCCGCCGGTCCCCGGCTGAGAGCACCGCGGTCTCGGCGACCACCAGACCGGCCCGCCACTCAGACAGCGCCCCGACCTGAAGGGCGGCCAGGATGCCCGGCATGTCCCGCACCAGCACCACCGCCTCGCGCACCAGCCGGGCCCCGCGGGACGGGGACACCCGACGAGCTAACCCCACCTGGGCTGCGACCCCCAACCCCGACCCCGGCCGAACCGCCCGACCCCCACGTCGACCCGACCTGCTTGAGCAGCTGTCACCGTCTCCCCCGGCGCCACCGTCTCCCCCGGCGCCACCGTCTCCCCCGGCGCCACGACCGCCACGGTCTCCACGGTCGTTCAGGTCGAAGGTGGCCAGCCGGGCCTGGTCCCGCGCCGCCCGCCACCCCTCGAAGTCGCCCGTGTCCGAACACTGCACGGCCCGGGCGGTCCACTGCGCCGCGTGCTGGTCTTGGGAGTCCACGAACGCCGCCGTCACCCGCACCTGCACTCCCGCGGCGGCGGACTTGACCCGCTCCAACACCGACAGCACGTCGATCCGGTCGGCGTCTGTCGTCGGCGCCGACGTGTCATCCGGGTCATCGGCGCTCATGCTGGCTCCGAGGGCGGTGAGGACCGGCAGCAGACCCTCCAGGTCCGCCACCGTCACCCGCCCACCCGTATCGAACATGTGTACTACTTTACCCGCCTCCGTTGGCCTGTGCAAGAGTTTTCCACATCGAGTTCGGCTGGCACGCAACGGCTTCGGTGACATCGGCCCTCACAAGCGCGCAGGCTGACAGTCGTCGACAGCGCCCGCAGAACCAGGGCCAAACAACCGCAATCAGCGGGCTGGAACCAGCCCGGCCGAGGCGGCAATCGGTGTAGGTGTGGCGTGATCGACGCCTCAACTCACCCAGTCGCTCGAGCACAGACCGAACGGTCAGTGGTCTGATAGTGGTCGCGTTCTTCGGTTGCCGAGCTCAGCCCAGAGTTTCAAGAGCCGTATCAGCCTGGGGCGGAAATTACCCGATCACCGTCGAACTTGCGTGCGCTGTGAGGACAGTGCATCGACGCGAACGAGCCACCCCGTCTCGCGATTCTGGGGCGGGCGTCCGGGTCTGGAGACGGCCGAGCGCCCGACGATGAGATCACTCCTGCCGGACAACGACACCAGTTGAGGATCCGCCTTCCGTGGACCAACGAGAAGACGGGAGTCCGGGGAGCGGAGAACAGGCATCGTCGATCCGGAAGGAAATGAGTTTCGTGATGACCATGGCACAAACAACGCCCCGGGCTGTGTTGGGCGTTCGCTGACATGTTCCATTGAGCCGCCTATCGGAATCGAACCGATGAGCTATTCATTAATGCCTGCAACGGTTTTCGAGGTCTTCTCGTCCTCACGGACCCTCGGACAGTAATGGCTATTCGAGCGCCTGCGGACAGCACGTAGTACGCGATGTAGTCCTTGGCCAGGGAGAGCCACCGAACCCATAGCGGAGGATAAGAAGCCCGGCGGAGTGGCCGGGTCAAATGGTGGCCGGAGGCCATCCCGCAGGGACGCGCAGCGCCATTGACGCGGTCCGGAGCCGGGCGAATACTCCAGCGACGGGTCGGCGGCTCGGAGGTGAGTGGGCCACTCATGTCTCCCGGTTTACGGAGCGAACCCGCCAGATCTGGAGGACGAGAAGGATCAGCAGTGGGAGCCCGACCACCAGAGCAGAGACTCGGGTGGCTCCGCGGGTGCCGACGGCGATCACGGAGGCAGACGATGTCAGGGCGAGCAGCAGGCCAAACCAGCGGCCTGCCGTCTGCTGATCCTGGCCCAGGCTCAGGCCCAGGCGACTCAATCCCTCCGCTCGCGTCTTCGGGTCCGAGCGTTCTGTCATGCCCACAGGCTTCCACAGCTCGCCAGTCGGAATCAGGCCGAAGGCCGAGGACGGCGCGTCAGCGCCGCCCGCAGGCCCGGCCGCGCGCCGAAGGCGCGCCATGACGACCAGGGGCTGTCTGCTCGGGCCATCGCGGACCAGCTGGGCCACTCACGTCCCTCGATGACACAGGACGTCTAATGGGTCGGCGGATCGCCAGCCACGCCGCTGAGACGTCGCTTGACGCCAAGCTCGGGAGCGTCGTGGGACGTCCCGACGAGTCTGAGAGCGCCTGACGTGGTACGTCATGTGGTACGCGGAGGGTCCAGGGTGCTGGACCGGCTTCCGGTCTGGTTGGGGTTTGTGCTGGTCAGCCTGGGTTTGGTGGAGCCGCCTATCGGAATCGAACCGATGACCTATTCATTACGAGTGAATCGCTCTGGCCGACTGAGCTAAGGCGGCGTGCACCGTCGAGGCGCGGGGCACCACTATACGGACTGGACGAGCGTTCTCCGAACCGCGGCCGCCGGCAGTGAGGCCTGCCAGCCGCTCAGCACCGAAGGCCGTCCTGCGGCACCGTGCCATTGACGTAGTAATCGTCAATGGGGGTGTCCACGCAGGCGTTCGAGCGCATGTATGCCGTGTGCCCGTCCCCGTCGAAGGTGATCAGCGTCGCGTTTGAGAGCTGGTTGCGCAGCCGGACAGACCATTCGTAGGGCGTGGCGGGGTCGCGCGTCGTCCCCACGACGACGATGGGTCCTGAGCCTGGCGCGGTCACCTTGTGGATCGGCGTCACCGGCTTGACCGGCCACACACCGCAGGCCACCGATTCCCAGGCGAGGAACCGCCCCCAGGTCGGCGCCACCTTGACGGCGGCGGCGGCGTTGGCCTCGACCTGGGCGATATCCGCCGTGTCGGCCTTGTCCGAGCAGTTCACTGCGTAGATCACCTGCATGATGTTGCTCTGGTACTGGCCCCCCGGCGTACGACGGGCGTAATCGTCGGCGAGTCGCATCAAGGCGTTGCCGTCACCCCCCTTGGCGTCCCGAAGCGCGTCGTTGAGCTGCTTCCACAGCGACTGTTCGTACATCGCCTCGGCGATGCCCATCGACCCCCACGCCTCGGTCAGCCGTGTCACCCTTTGGTCGTCGGTCACCGGCAGCGGGTTTGCGTCGAGATCCTTGAGGAAGTTCCGGATCCACGTCATGCCCTCGTCGACGCTCTGTCCGACGGGGCAGTCCGGACTCGTGATGCAGTCGGCCACATAGGAACGGGTCGCCAGCTCGAACCCCTCCGCCTGGCCCAGGTTGATCTCCTCAGACGTCAGGTCGGGTGCCACGACACCGTCCAACACGAACCGGCCGACCAGCGTGGGGAACAGGTCCGCATACGTCGCGCCGAGGAAGGTGCCGTAACTCTTGCCGAGGTAGTTCAGCTTCGGCTCGCCCAGCGCCGCGCGAAGGACGTCCATGTCCTTTGCCGCGTCGACCGTCGAGACGTGCGCAATGAGCGCCGGGTTCTTGGCGGCGCAGCCGTTGGCCAGCTTCTTGGCCTCGCTGATCCAGTCCTGTTCCTCCGCGGGCGTGTCCGGGGTCGGGTCGGTGCCGAGGAACGCATCCAGGTCCGTGTCGCTCAGGCACTCGATCGGCGCGGACCGTCCGACGCCGCGGGGGTCGAACCCGACGATGTCGAAGCGCTTGCGGACCTCGGAGCCGACGATCTGGCTGGCCGCTCGCGCGTAGTCCACGCCCGAACCTCCCGGACCGCCCGGGTTGACGACGAGCGAGCCCATACGGCGCCGACTGTCGGAAGCCTTGACGCGGAGCAACGCCAGCTCGATCGAGTCGCCCGCAGGTTTGGCGTAGTCGACTGGAACCCTGAGGTTGGCGCACTCCCCACCCGTGCACGAGGACCAGGAGAGCCGTTGGGAGTAGTACGCGTCGAGGCCCGTAGTTCCGGCCGGCGGGGTCTGAGGTGTGAAGGAGCTGGGCGCCGGCCCCGAAACGTCGCTCGGAATGAACGGCAGGACCAGACACGACGAGAGGCTCAGGCTGGCGATGACGCCCACGCCCACCGCCAACAGCACCCGGCGCGTGCGGCTCGGTCGACCACCGGGTCGAGTCATATCCACGGCTCCTCCGTGCAGGCGTTCTGCGGTCATACGACGCGGGTATGCCGTGTCTGCAGGACCGGTCTCGCTTGTGGCCCGGGCAGCACCGTAACCCGTCCGGCAATGACTAACCCAACGGAGACCAGAGCGGGCCCACGGTCGACACCGCGGAACCACTCGAGCGAGGGAGGGTCGGGAACCTCAGCGCCGGCATCGTGGCCGCGCCCACAGGTCCAGCGCCCTGATCTCGTTGCCGAAAAGCTGCGCGACTTAGACCGTGCCATCACGCGTGACCGCCAGATGGTCGCGCCGGCGAAGCCGGTGGCCAACCGGTAGGAGAGTGTGCCACGGCGTCACGACCTAAGGGCTCCCCCGGGATCCTTCGCTCGGGTCTTCCGGTCCACCGGGAAGGATGCAGACACGCAGCAGTCCGAACGGACCCCGTCAGGCGTCCTCGAGCTCGAGGGCATGGTGGGCGAGCCACGAGATGGCCATCGCTTCGAGGGCGAGCAGCGGGGGGACGTTGAGGTTGATCCGCTCCCGCGCCTGCCCGACTGCGTCCATCGCGCGCAGGAGCTGCTCCGAGCTGCGGGCGGCAGCGAGCGCGCGGACCAGGTCGATGCTGTCCTGGTTCACGAGCTCGACGTGGGCGCCGAGGCGCAACGCCAGGGCATCACGATGGATCGACAGGAGGTCGACCAGTGACCGGTCGACGGTGTCCCTGGCCGAGCGGGTTGCCCGCGTCTTCTGCTCCCGCTCCAGCGAGGTGACCTGGGAGCGGATGTGCGGCGGTTGGGTGCGGGCGGCCGGGTCCGCACCGAGGGTCTCGAGCAGCCGGACCCGCTCGGCCGCATCCCGCTCCGACGACGATGAGCTCGACTCCTCGTCGGCGATCGAGGCCAGGTCGGCGGCTGCGGCGACGGCGTCACCGATGGTGCGGACCCGGACTGGCATCGCGATCACGTCACGCCGCCGGATCCGCGCCCCCTCGTCGCGCGCCAGCCGGCGAGCCAGACCGACGTGCGACTGTGCCGCACGCGCCGCATACAGTGCCATCCCTGCGTCGATGCCGTCGCGGCGTACCAAGAGCTGGGCGACCGCGTCGACCGGCGGGGTGCGCAGCCGCACGTGCCGGGACCGGGACCGGATGGTGATGATGACGTCCTCGAGGGACGGAGCGCACAGCATCCACACCGTGCGTGGCGTCGGTTCCTCGAGCGCCTTGAGCAGCGCGTCGGCCGCCCGCTCGGTCAACCGGTCGGCGTCCTCCACGATGATCACCCGCCAACGGCCCACCGAGGGCCGCAAGGCGGCCTCCTGCACCAGCGCACGCGTGTCCTCCACCTTGATCGACAACCCTTGGGTAGCAACGACGTTGACATCTGCGTGGGTGCCGCCGACGGACGTGCGGCACTCACGGCACACCCCGCATCCACCCTGCGGGCACTCCAGCGCTGCGGCGAAGGCCCGGGCCGCGACGGAGCGGCCCGAGCCGGGAGGTCCCGTGAACAGCCACGCGTGGGTCATCGTGGTCGGCTCGGTCACCGCTCGGCGCAACGTGGCCACGGTGTCCGGCTGTCCGACGACGTCGTCCCAGACACTCACAGCGGAACCGGTGACGCGGCGGGCAACCCAGGCATGGCCGAGTCGACCGCCGCGTCGGAAGAGTCGACGGAAGAGTCGGCCACCGCGTCGGCCACCGCGTTGAGCACCGCGTTGAGCACCGCGACCACCCTGTGGTGGATCTCCTCCGGCGGAAGCTGCGCGTCCACAACCAGGTAGCGTGCCGGGTCCGCTGCCGCGAGCGCGACAAAGTGCTCGCGCACGGCGGTGTGAAAGGCGTCCCCCTCCGCCTCCAGTCGGTCCTGCACGGCACCCCGGCGCTCGCGGCCCGTCCCCGGCGAGACGTCGAGCACGATCGTGAGGTCGGGCAGCAGTCCGTCGACCGCCCACCGCTGTAGGGCAGCGATCTCCTCTCCACCGAGGGCCCGGCCCGCGCCCTGGTAGGCGATCGCGCTGTCGACGTAGCGGTCCGTGAGGACGATCTCCCCACGAGACAGTGCCGGGGCGATGACCGTGTCGACGTGGTGCGCCTTGTCGGCGGCGTAGAGCAGTGCCTCGGCGCGAGGAGAGACGTGGTCACCGTGGAGCACGAGCTCGCGAACCTGTGCCCCCAGCGCCGTCCCGCCGGGCTGCCGGGTCACCAGCACGGTCCGGCCGGTCCGCTCGAGGGCTGCCGCGAGCAGGCCCACCTGGGTGGACTTGCCTGCCCCGTCGCCCCCCTCGAAGGCGACGAACACCCCCGTATGCCCGCCGCTGGCGGCCGCGAAGGGCGTGGGGATGGTCATGTCGCGACTCTAGGACAGGCCGGTGTCATACCTTCTGCCCAGGTAAATCGGTTGACCCTCACGCCGAGGGTGGCCCTACCGTTGAGGAATGAAGATCGCAACCGTAAGCCTGCCCGTCCGTCGCGAGGACGACGACGAGCTGATCGGCGTGCTGCTGCCCAGTGCGGACATCGAGGGTCAATGGGTTCCGGCGACCATCTTCGGCGCGCCCCTGGGTCCGGGAACCGTGCAGGAGGCTGCCGAGGATGTGGTCAGGAAGATCGGTATGTCCTCGCTGGCCGAGCCCTGGTGGGTGCGTGGGGCCGGACAGGAGTGGCGCCGCGCCTGGCTGCTCGAGGTCAAGGGTGACGCGATCCGGCTGCGGTGGGAGAACCCCATGCTCATGGCCGGCGGCCACGGTGAGTGGGTCAGGTTGGCGGACACGGCGATCCAACGCCAGGACCCGTGAGAGAGTCGCACCTGTGGCGACCCAGGTCGGCTTTCTGCGCGCGGTCAACCTCGGCAGACGACGAGTGCCGATGGCGCGCCTGGTCGAGGTCTGCGCGGATCTCGGCCACGGCCGTCCGTGGACCTTCGTCAACAGCGGCAACGTCGTGTTCGAGGCGTCAGGGGGCAGCGCCTCGCTGGAGCTGGGCCTCGAGAAGGCATTGGAGGACGAGTTCGGCTTCGAGTGCACGACGTTCGTCCGTTCAGCAGGGCAGCTTCGCACGGCTCTAGTGGTGGCGCCCTTCACGGTCACCTCGGGTGACACGTACTTTGTGACGTTCCTCAAAGTGAAGCCAAGTGACGCCGACGCCCGTGCGCTTGAGGCCCTGTCCAACGATTTCGAGACGCTCGTGGTCGACAACCGCGAGGTCCACTGGCGGATGCACGGCAAGTCCACCGACTCGAGGCTGGCCAAGCGCGACTGGGAGCGCATCCTCGGCGTCAACACCAGCACCAGCCGCAACACGACCATGCTGACCAAGCTGCTCGCCAAAATCGACGCCTGACCGACGCCTGACCGACGCCTGACCGACGCCTGATCAAGACGCCTGACCGACGCCTGGCCGAGCCTGACCGACCGGACTCACATCCTCCCTGACTGAACTCATGTCCTTGTGGACAATTCGGGCAGCAGGGGCGGCACAAGCGGCAAGAACGTGAGTCCGGTCGGGGTGTGGGCGGCAGGGTGTGAGGGGCAGAGGTCAGTCCGCGTCCGCTGCCCGGTCGGCACGGTCGGCACGGTCGGCACGGTCGGCACGGTCGGCACGGTCGGCACGGTCGGCACGGTCGGCACGGTCGGCACGGTCGGCACGGTCGGCACGGTCGGCGTTGGCGTGGATCGCGTCCCGGGTGAACTGCGCCAGCCCCGGCTCGAGGTCCTCGTAGGTGGCCGTGAACCGCGGGTCGGAGACATACATGTCACCGAGGTTGCGGTGGAACTGCGGCGTCAGCTCGTAGAACCGGTCGTTGATGTGCCGACGGTGCAGCTCCGCAGCGTCCATGGCGCGCTCGCTGGTCGCGGGCGCGCCGGCCCGCTTGGCCTCGACCAGCGCCGCGTTGACGAGGTCCATCTCCGCCTTGACGGCAACCCAGTCCTCCTTGCTGTAGGACGAGGTCCGGGCGGACGCCTGCTCCCACTGCTCGCTCTCGCCCCAGTGCTCCTCGGCCTCGGCGGCGTAGTCGTCCGAGAACCCCTCGCCGAACAGCTCCTTCTGCTCCTGCCTGGAAATCTTCAGTCCTGACATCTCTTTCTCCAATGCTGAGTCGATTGCCGCGACGAGATCTCGCATCTCGTCCAGCCTGGTCATGACCGCAGCCCGTTGGTGGCGCAGGTGCTCCGCCACGGTGTTTCCGTCCGCACCACCGTCCAGCAGGTCCCCGATCTCATCGAGCGACAAGCCGAGCCGGCGGTAGACCACGACGTTCTGCAGCCGCTCGAGGTCCGAGCTGGTGTAGAGCCGGTACCCCGCGTGGCTTCGCTCGCTGGGACGCAGCAGCCCGATCTCGTCGTAGTGGTGCAGGGTTCGCACCGTCACGCCGAGCTCGTCGGCCACCTGTCCCACCGTCCACACAGGCTTGATCGTCGCTGGTCTGGTCATGACGTCAAGCCTCGGGGCTCACGTCGCGTCAGGGTCAAGTCGGGCTCTGGACGACATCGCGACCACCCCCCGAAGCGTCGCTCCGCGAAGTTCGTCGAGACCGAGATCAGCTTCGGGCTGGAGCTGGTTCTCGACGGGATAGCGGCGCTCCCGCGAGCTCGGCGCTGAGCAGCTCCAGAGTGGCTTCGCGCCCGGGCGAGCGTCGGGGGTCGGAACCCTCGAAAACCCCGGCCACCGGGTGGAGCATCACCTCGTCGACCGAGAACTCGGCGGCGAGGGCCTCGATGCGAGCACGTGCAGACTCGGGCGTCCCCACGACCCAGCGTTCCAGCATCGAGGCGGCCAGCGCCTCGTGCTCGGCGGGCAGGGTGACAGCCTCGGCGTCCTCGACGCTCAGCTGCGGTCGCAGCGCACCGCCGGTGCGCAAGGCGACCATCGCGAGCACCTGTGGCCGGACCAGCCGACGGGCCTCCTCCTCGGTCTCGGCCGCACAGACGTTGAGGGTGAGGAAGGTCCGCGGTTCGCTCACCGCGGCGCTCGGCCGGAACTGGCTCCGGTATGCCTGCAGCGCCTGCGCGGTGCCGTTGCCGGAGAAGTGGTGGGCAAAAACGTAGGGGAGACCCAGCTCGGCTGCCAGGTGCGCGGAGTAGTCCGAGGACCCCAACAGCCAGACGGGCGGGACCGACGTCGAGCGCGGAGTGGCGTGCAGGACGTACTCGCGACCGCCGAGGTCGAGACCGACTCCGGCCGGGTCCATCATGGCCACGACGTTCTGGACGTATTCGGGGAAGTGGCTGACCGCGTCCGCCTCGACGCCGCCGGCACCGTGCCTCAGTGCCCAGCTGGTGACCGGGTCGCTGCCCGGTGCCCGGCCGATGCCGAGATCGATGCGCCCCGGATAGGCGGCCTCGAGGAGAGCGAACTGCTCGGCCACGACGAGAGGGGCATGGTTGGGCAGCATCACCCCGCCCGAGCCGACCCTGATCCGCTCCGTCGCACCGGCCACCATGGCGATGAGCACCGCGGGGTTCGTGGCCGCGACGGCGGGCATGTTGTGGTGTTCGGCGAGCCAATAGCGTTCGTAGCCAGCACGATCCGCGGTCTGCGCGAGTGCGATCGACGCGGCGACCGCGTCGCCGGTGGTCTGGTCGGCGCGTACCGGGACCAGGTCGAGCACGGAGAGGTTCAGCGTCCGGGAGGCCAGGGTCGTGTCAGTCACGATGGTGGCAACACCGAGTGCTGTCACGGGGATTCCCGGACCTACCGCCAACCGGCGTCGTCGACGCCGCCGGGGATGTCGCGCTCCCCGTCGTAGGGCAACCGGGTGTAGCGGAACGACGCGAGGTCGAGGTGGCTCACCGCCCCGTCTGCATCGCGCACGACCCGAAGCGGCTCCCCGGCGTAGTAACCGTCGAGGCCGACCCAGCCGCCCTCCTCAGGACGGAACCGTGCTCCCCGCCCCTCGCCTGGCACGCCGAACTCCAGACCGCCGTCGCTGGTCGCCTTGACCAGCGTGACCATCGGCCCCCAGTGCCAGAGTCCAACCACCCCGAGCGCCTCGGGTGGTGGCGCCTCCGCGTGCCACGGAAGGGGTTCCACCGGCTCACGCTCGCGCACGAGCGTCAGCAGGTCACGGGCAAAAGAGAGCGGCGCGCTGGTGGTGTTGGCGAAGATCACGACCCCGTCACCGGTCTCGACGTCGACCTGGAGACCCGCCAGGAAGCCCGGCATCGAGCCGCCGTGACCGGCATACCGTCTGCCAGCGTCGTTCCACACCTGGAAACCGAGCCCGTGCGCGGCCGTCCACGGTTGGCCAGGCAGGTCGCTGACCACCTGCGGCTCGAGCATCTCGGCGAGGGTGCCGGCGTCGAGGATGTCACGAGTGTGCCCCGCCAGGAAGGCGGCCCACTTCGCGAGGTCCTCGGAGGTCGACCACAGCTGCCCCGCCGGGGCCATCGCTCCGGCGTCGTGTTCGGGCTCCGCCAGGAGTACGTCGGCGAACGGGTGCACGGCCAACCCTTGCGCTGCCTTGCCCGACGGGCGAGTGGTGGTGCGCTGCATACCGAGCGGGTCGAGGAGGTCACGGTGCACGACGTGGCTCCACGGCGCACCATGCGCCCGAGCGACCAGCTCACCGAGGGCGGCATACCCGACGTTGGTGTAGTGGTAGCGCCGTCCCGCCCGGCCCCGCTGCACCGGTGACGTCGACATCAGCGCGTCCCAGTCGCCCCCGGGCGTGCGTTCCCACCACGGTCCGTTGGTCTCCGACTGCAGTCCCGAGGTGTGCGAGAGCAGCTGGGCGATGGTCGCGCGCCCGAACGCACTTCCCGGCACGTGCTCCTCGAACCGGTCGTCGAGGTCGAGCCGGCCCTCGTCCCGCAGCCGCATGACCGAGACCGCGACGAAGGTCTTGGTGATCGAGCCGATCCGGTACTGCGTGTCCGAGTCGGCCGGTCTGCCATCCGCTCGGCCGTCCACCGTGCCGCGCGCGTCGGCCCAGACCACGGCCCCGCGGCGGATGACGGCAGCCGACACCGAGGGGAGGCGCGACGTGCGTTGCTCCACAGCGAGCCGGGTTGAGAGGGCACGGGCGGTGGTCGGCTCCAGCTCGCCCACGGGTCAGGCCTTTCGCGCGGTCGTCCGCTTGGCCGTCGTCTTCGCAGCGGCTCCCTTGCGCGGCGTAGCCGCCTTCTTGGTGGTCGCCTTCTTGGTGGTCGCCTTCTTGGTCGTCCGCTTGCGGGTCGTCGGACCCTGGGCGCGCTTGTCAGCCAGCAGCTCGAATCCCCGCTCCGGCGTGATCGACTCGGGGTCGTCGTCACGGCGCAGCGTCGCGTTGGTCTCGCCATCGGTGACGTAGGCGCCGAAACGCCCGTCCTTGACCACGACCGGTTTGCCGCTCACCGGGTCGACGCCCAGCTCCTTGAGGGGCGCGGCCGCCGCCCTGCCCCGCTGCTTTGGCTGGGCATAGATCGCCAGGGCCTCCTCCAGCGTGATCTCGAACAGCTGCTGCTCTGTCGTGAGCGAACGCGAGTCCGTGCCCTTCTTGAGGTATGGGCCGTACCGGCCGTTCTGCGCCGTGATGTCGGCAGAGGTGCCGTCCTCCTCGGTCACGGCACCGACGACTCGCGGCAAGGACATCAGCTTCAGCGCCGTGTCGAGGTCGATGCTCGCGAGGTCCATGTCGGCAAAGAGAGACGCAGTGCGGGGCTTGACCTTGACCTTGCCGCGCTTCGGCGTGGTGTCTGCCTCGTCGACAAGGACCTCGCTGACATAAGGCCCGTAGCGGCCCGCCTTCGCCACAATCTCGTTGCCGGACAACGGGTCTCGCCCGAGGACTCGACCGTCGTCCGCAGCGGCGTCGAGCAGCTCGCGGGCCTTTGCCGGCGTCATCTCGTCGGGAGCGATCTCGTCGTTGATGGTCGCGCGACGGGGAGTTGCGCTGGGAGCCTCGCCGTCGAGCAGCACCTCACCGGTCGAGGGGTCGACACCGACAGGGACGACTTCCTCGACATAAGGCCCGTAGCGACCGACGCGGACGACCATGCCGTCACCGAGGGGGATCGTCGAGATCTCCCTCGCGTCGATCTCGCCGAGGTCGTCGACCAGGCTCTTGAGCCCCTCGGCCGACCCGGCCTCGTCACCGAAGTAGAAACGTCTCAGCCAGGCCACGCGCTGCTCGTCGCCACCGGCGATGCGGTCGAGGTCCTCCTCCATCGAGGCCGTGAAGTCGTAGTCGACGAGCCTCGGGAAGTGCTCCTCGAGCAGCCGGGTCACGGCGAAGGCGAGCCAGGTCGGCACCAGAGCCGAACCCCGGCTGCCGACGTAGCCGCGGTCCTGGATCGTGCCCATGATGGAGGCATACGTCGAAGGTCGTCCGATGCCCTTCTCCTCCATGGCTTTCACCAGGGTCGCCTCGGTGTAGCGAGGTGGTGGTTGGGTCTCGTGACCCTCAGCCTCGGCGCGTACCACGGCGAGTGGGACGCCCTCGCCCAGCTTGGGCAGACGGCGCTCTTCCTCGGCGATCTCCTTGCGCTTCTTGGTCGCCGCCTCGTCGCGGCCCTCCTCGTATGCCGCGAGGAACCCCCGGAAGGTGATGACCGTGCCGCTCGCGGTGAACTCGACCGAGCGCGCCACCTCGACGTCCTCGAGCGTGGCGGTCAGCTTGACCGTGGCGGTCGACCCGGTGGCGTCCGCCATCTGAGAGGCGACGGTGCGTTTCCAGATCAGCTCGTAGAGCGCGAACTCGTCGCCACGGATCTCACCAGCAACCTGCGCCGGAGTCCGGAACCGGTCTCCTGCAGGGCGAACCGCCTCGTGGGCCTCCTGCGCGTTCTTGACCTTGCCGGCATACCGGCGGGGTTCGTTGGGGACGTACTCGGCGCCGTAGAGGTCGCGTGCCTGGGTGCGTGCTGCGCTGATCGCGCTCTCCGACAGCGTGATCGAGTCGGTGCGCATATAGGTGATGTAGCCGTTCTCGTAGAGCCGTTGCGCCACGCGCATCGCGTTCTTGGAGTTGAGCCGCAGCTTGCGCGACGCCTCCTGCTGCAGCGTCGAGGTCGTGAACGGCGCCGCCGGACGTCGGGTGTAGGGCTTCTCCGCGACGCTGGTGACCGCGACCGGTGACAGCGGGACCGCCGTGGCGATCGAGGTCGCCATCGCCTCGTCGAGGTGTACAACGGACTTCGCCTTGAGCTCACCGCGGTCCGTGAAGTCTCGCCCGGTGGCGACCCGGTCACCGTCGACGGCGCTCAGTCGGGCAGTGAACGTGTCGGACTCGACCAGCCCACCGCTCGTCGACCGGGTCGTGAAATCACCCTCGACGTCCCAGTAGGACGCCTTGCGGAACGCCATCCGCTCGCGCTCGCGCTCGACGACCATCCGGGTCACGACGGACTGGACGCGACCGGCCGACAGTCCCTGCCGAACCTTCCGCCACAGCACCGGGGAGACCTCGTAGCCATAGAGGCGGTCGAGGATGCGGCGCGTCTCCTGCGCGTCGACGAGACGGGTGTCGAGCTCACGCGTGTTGACGACCGCACGCTGGATCGCCTCCCGGGTGATCTCGTTGAACACCATCCGCTTGACCGGGACCCGCGGCTTGAGCGTCTCCAGCAGGTGCCAGGCGATCGCCTCGCCCTCGCGGTCCTCGTCGGTGGCGAGATAGAGCTCGTCGGCGTCTTTGAGGGCCCGCTTCAGCTCGGCCACCTTCTTGCGCTTGTCGGCGTCCACCACGTAATAGGCCTCGAAGCCGTTGTCCACGTCGATCGCGAACCTGCCGAACGGGCCCTTCTTCATCTCCGGGGGCAGCTCTGACGGGTTCGGGAGGTCCCGGATATGACCCACCGACGCCTCGACGTCGTACTCCGCGCCCAGGTATCCGGCGATCGACTTGACCTTGGTCGGCGACTCGACGATGACGAGCTTGCGACCCTTTCCTGCGGCCATGCGACATCCCCCACTCCTGCCGGCCACACGTGCAGCGGATTCGTCGCTGCTCGGACGTGGGTCCGCGAAGGCACAAGATAGACCCTGTTGCCGGTATTCCCGCACAGGGATCTCACCGTGTCCTCCAGGCGTTAGTTGAATGTTGGACTATCTGCGCCGTACGATGAGCGGGTGACCACGCAGCCGGTCCTCTACCTCAGCCACGGCGCTCCCCCGCTCGCCGACGACGCGACCTGGACGCGCGAGCTCGCCATGTGGGCTGGGAACCTCGACAAGCCCGCCAACATACTCGTCGTCTCGGCCCACTGGGAGGAGTCGCCGCTGGCCCTCTCCTCCACCACCGGCGCTCCGCTCACCTACGACTTCTGGGGCTTCCCGCGGCACTACTACGACGTCAGGTATGCCTCGCCGGCCGCCCCTGCGCTCGCCGACGACGTGACCAGATTGGTGTCGGCGCCGGGCACCCCGGTGCACCGCGACGAGGCTCGAGGTCTCGACCACGGGGCATACGTCCCGCTCGTCGAGATGTTCCCCGACGCGAAGGTGCCCGTCCTGCAGATGTCCATGCCGACGCTCGACCCTCAGGCGCTCTTCCGCCTCGGCCAGAGACTTGCGCCGCTGCGCGAGCAGGGCACGCTCATCGTCGGGTCCGGGTTCACCACGCACAACCTCCAGGCGTTCGACCCGCGGCTGCCTGCCGACGCGCCCGCGCCCCAGTGGTCCCGCGAGTTCGATGCCTGGGCGGCCGAGGCGATGGCGCACGAGGACGTCGACGCCTTGCTCGACTTCCTCGACAAGGCGCCGGCCGCCTCGATCGCGCACCCTCGCACCGAGCACTTCGCGCCCCTGTTCGTGTCCCTGGGCGCGGCATACGGGCCGGACGGCAGCGGTCGGCTCGAGAGCCGCAGCGTCATCGACGGGTTCTGGTTCGGGCTCAGCAAGCGGTCCTGGCAGCTCGGCTGACGAGACGGCTGGGAATGTCATGCCGCGTCCGCGGCTTGGTACCTCACGTGATCCTTTCGTGACCTCGTCGACGCATACGAGGACCCCGACGGCCGAAGCCGGGGTGGGGCTGCGCTCGGACCGGGGGCCGATCCTGCTGGCCCTGATGGTGTCGACCGGCCTGATCGCCATCGACGCGACCATCCTCGCCACGGCAGTGCCTTCGATCGTCAAGGATCTCGGCGGATTCTCGTCTTTCCCCTGGCTGTTCTCGGTCTACCTGCTGGCGCAGGCGGTGTCGGTGCCGGTCTACGCCAAGCTCGCCGACACCGTAGGTCGCAAGCCGATCATGCTGCTCGGGATCGGTCTCTTCCTCGCCGGGTCGGTGCTGTGCGGGTTCGCCTGGAGCATGCCGGCCCTCATCGCGTTCCGTGCACTGCAGGGGATCGGGGCCGGGGCGGTGCAGCCCATGTCGATCACGATCGCGGGCGACATCTACACCGTCGCCGAACGCGCCAAGGCCCAGGGATACATCGCCAGTGTCTGGGGGATGTCCTCGGTCGTCGGGCCGACGCTCGGGGGCCTGTTCTCGCAGCTCCACATCTGGCGCTGGATCTTCTTTGTCAACGCCCCGTTGTGTCTGCTGGCCGGGTTCCTGATCTGGCGCAACTTCCACGAGAAGGTCGAGAGGCGTTCGCACCAGATCGACTACGTCGGCTCGGTTCTCCTCACCCTGGGTATGACGCTGCTGATCCTCGGCGTGCTCGAGGGCGGCCAGGCGTGGGCGTGGGACTCGACGGCCAGCCTGCTGATCTTCGGCGTCGGTGCGGCTCTCCTGGTGGCATTCGTGTTCGCCGAGCGTCGGGCGGTAGAACCGGTGCTGCCCCTGTGGGTCCTGCGACGGCGGCTGCTGCTCACCACCAGCCTCATCTCGCTGGGGGTCGGCGCCGCCATCATCGGCCTGACGTCCTTCGTCCCGACCTACCTCGAGGGCTCGATCGGCTCTCCGCCGCTGGTGGCCGGGCTTGCTCTCGCTGCGCTGACCCTGGGGTGGCCGCTGTCCGCGACCTTCTCCGGCCGACTGTTCTACATGCGGTGGGGGTTCAAGCCGACCGTGTTGCTCGGCATGGGGGTCACCCTGCTCGGGGTGGGCACCCTCGTCACCTTCGCGCAGCACCCGAGCGTGGGACTGGTCGCGGGATGCTGTTTCGTCATGGGGATGGGTATGGGCTTGGTCGCGTCGCCGAGCCTCATCGCGGCGCAGGCCAGCGTCGACTGGGCCGAGCGGGGAGTCGTCACCGGAACCAACCTGTTCGCACGCTCGATCGGAAGCGCCGTGGGTGTCGCGATCTTCGGGGCGGTCGCCAACGGGATCATCACCCGCGAGGGCGGTCCGGGCGACCCGCATGCCATCACCCAGGGGACTGCAGCCGTATTCCTCTCGGTCCTCATCGTCGTCGGGTTGACCCTGGTCGCGGCGCTCCTCATGCCCCGGGTCCGCGCGGATACTCCCGTCGACGCCGCCTCCCAGCCGGCCGCCTCCCAGCCGGCCGCCTCCCAGCCGGCCGCCTCCCAGCCGGCCGCCTAGCTCCAACGGGTGGACCGACAGGCACGAAAGCCCAAAGCGGCCGGATTTCGGCTGTTTCGGCGTTTCGTGCATGTCGGTAGGCCCGTCGGAACCGCAATCTGCGGCGCCCAGATCTCAGAAGATGCGACGGCTCCGCGCGTCCTTCGACACCCCGCGGCGCACTGCCCAGCCGATCGGCCGTGCCAGCAGGGTCAGCAGCAACGAATACAGACCGGTCGCCGGGATCGTGAGCGCCACGACGAGGGAGGCCACGGTGAGAGCGACGACCACCCAGTCGGCCCACAGGACCTGCGTCGACGGCTCCAGCGCCGCGGGCATCAGCTCCGCCCGCACGATGACGAGCTCCTGCAGACGGAGGGCGATCTGCGCGACGACGATGGTGGCGATGTAGATCGGGACGGCGACCGGGTCGTGACCGGGTGAGTCGACGATGAGCACCGTCGGCAGCGGCAGGAAGATGATGCTGGCAAGCCAGAGCAGGTTGAGGTTGACGAGCAGCGCAGTAGAACCAGTGACCTGCCGGTAGAGGCGGTGATGGTCTTTCCAGAATGACGCGATCAGGACGAAGCTCAGGGCTGCCGCAAAGATGCTGAGGGCGTTGCCCGAGAGCCAGTCCGAGGCCGACGTCGGCCCGATAGATCGCGCGGAGTCGACGAGCGGGAGCACGATGAGCGTGATCGCGATGGCGACCACGCTGTCGGTGAAGCCGACGAGTCGTCCGACGCTCCTGTCGGATTGGCCTTCCGCCTCTGACATGCGATCCCTTCGAGCGATCGTGCGAGTCTCGCAGATGTGCAAAGCCCGGTCTGACCAACAGGCACGAAGGCCCAAAGCGGCCGGATTTCGGCTATTCCGGCGTTTCGTGCCTGTCGGTCGGACCTTCGTGCCTCATGTCGCGGCGGGGCGGGCAGCCGCCAGCCGGTTGGCGGACCGGGTCCAGACCATCAGGGCGACGACCCCGACGACGATCTGCGGGATGAAGGACGACGCCCGCCACACCAGAGCAGCTGCCGTCGCGATGCCGGGAGACGTCCCGAGCCCCACGAGCAGCGCCACCATCGCCGCGTCCACGGTGCCGAGGCCGCCGGGAGTGACCGGGACCAACAGCCCCAGCTGGCTGATGGCAAACGCTGCGAAGACGATCGGCAACCGGGTCCCGGCGGGCTCCCAGCCCTCGAGACCTCGAAGGGCGACGTACAACACCGCGAACTGGGTGAGCGCGACCCCCACCTGGGCCCCCGTGATCGCCGCCCATCGCCGACGGACCAGCTCGGTGATGCCGGTGCGGAAACCCAGAAGTGCAGGGGTGACCCAGGCATCCCCACGCCGTAGCCTGCCGGGGAGCCGCCTCGCCATCGCATCCCCCCACGCGCCGACCCGTCGGGCGACCGCCTCGCTGCGCATGACCAGTGCGAAACCGGCGACGAGCAGCACCAGGGCAGCCAGCCCCAGAACCGCACCCAGGACGTAGCTGCCCGCCGCCTGACCGGACACCACGAGCGCCACGACCCCGAACACCGGCAGCCCGAGAGTGACGAAGAGGCTCCACACGCCGATGGCGGCGATCGCGGAAGCGGCCCGCACCGCCGGATAGCGCCACGACGCGAACATCGTGTACTGGACGCCCAGCCCGAACGCCCCGCCACCCGGCACGCCGTTGCCGATGGCGAACGCCGCCTGGTTGACCTGCTGGGCGTGCCCGTACCCCAGCCCCGGCGCCGCCGCCACGAAGGGCAGCCCGTAGAAGGCAAGGTAGACGATGACCGACACCGCGATGGCGAGCAGGGACGGCAGTGACATGCCCCGTAGTGCGTCGGCGGCCTCGGAGTACGAGCCGACCTGCGGCATGACGCGAAAGACGATCAGCGCGAGGACAGCCACCTCGATGACGGCGAGGATCGCGACGCGGCCCTTGTTCAGGCCCGTTCCGGTCGCCACCGGCGCACCGGGCTCGCCCGCCGTCCCGTCCATCAGGGCGCGGCCACTCCCGCCGTCGGTGGGCTGCTCACCTCGCCCCACGTGCGCAGCTGTCGCCCGACGGCCTCACCCGCGCGAGCGACCTGCTCAGCGGCCATCCGTTTCTCGGCCCAGGTGCGTTCCCGGTTGCGCAGGGCGTGCTCGATCCGCCTCATCTCCTCGTCGTCGACGTGCAGCCTGTATGCCTCGCACACCATGCGGGGAATGCTCGCCCGATAGTCGTGGCCGCGAGCAACGAAGACGCCCGGGACGAACTTGAGGGCGTTCACCACGTCGACGAGCGTGATCAACATCGTGGTGTAAGGCAGCCACATGGTCGACTTCGGCACGCCGGGGGGACGAGCGCCTTTGCGCGGCAACCAGACCGGGCGAGCAATGGCGATGCGGGGCGAGAACTTGACGATCGGGTCCTCGGGGTTGGACAGCAGCACATACCGCGGCATTCTCGTCGCACCGACGGTCGCAAGCTGCCATTCGTCATGGCCGGAAACCTCGATCACGTCGCCGTCGGGATCCTCCTTGCGTGGGTGCGCACGCCACTCACTGGCCCACCGGCTGGCCGCCGGCGTACCGAGGAACAACGCTCCTTCCACGCCGGTGCGCTGCAGCCCGCCGACGCCCTCGTGCAGGAAGCAGTTCTGCAGCGTCTGCGCGCCGAGGGACTCGCCGAACAGCACCAGCCGGGGCCGCCTGTCTTCGGGAAGCCCACGGATGCGCCAGACGAGCGCATTGAGCAGGGCGAGGTTCTGCTCACGGGCCATGGCGACCCGGTCGAGGGACAGGAACGAGGGTCTCAGCGAGTACTGCAGACCCACCGTCGCGCAGTCCCCGCGGGTGAGGTACTCGAGGGTCTCGATGGCGACGTAGTTGAGGTATCCGGTTCCCGTTGGCGAGGTCAGGCAGATCACGGACCGTTCGAAGGCGCCGAGGCGTTCGAGATCCTCCATGACGAGCCCGACCCGCCCCCCGACCGTTCCCGCGGAGTCGAGCCCGGCGAAGCACCGGACCGGAGCCACCACCTGCGCCGGTGGTGCGCCCGTGACCGCAGCGATCTCCTGCGGTTTCAACGACATCGCGACGAAGCGCACCCCTTCTCGTCCGAGGGTCTGCCAGTCCACTCCGGAGCTCGGGCCACCGCTGACACTGCGGGACGTAGGAGCCGTCGTGTAGGCCGCGTCGATCGCGGACCCACCCTCTTCCGCCCGGTGGTAGAGGTACTCCACGCCTACACCGATTGCTCCGAGAAAGCCGGACAGCATGACACCGTGACCGATGAGCGCGGCATAGGGGCTGCTGCCAGGGATCACCCGTTCGACGCCGCTGGCGACCCAGCGAGCGGCCACCCCCTCCACACCTGACAACACGTTCAGACCCGTCGCGACACCGACCCCGAGGGCCAGCGAGACCGGCAGCGAGGTGACGATGCCGTCGTAGTCGCGCTTGTCGTCGAGGCTCTGCCCGGTCAGGGGGTCAACCGTCGCCTTGGCGCGCGCCGCGATGACCGGGTCGTAGCGACGGAACCGTCGGATCAACGTCGTCGAGATCACGGCACCGGTGAGGAAGCCGGCGGCCGGAGCGGCGAAACCGACCAGCGGCCAGCGTTCCCCGTAGCGACGGTCGACCAGGTCGGACGCGGACACGATGAGGGACGCGCTGCCCAGGCGCAGCAGACGAAGGCCGAGCGTCCTGACGATGGCGCGTTCGACTCGCTCCCCAGTCCGAGGCGGGAGGGCGACGAACGCGGCGAGACCGGCCGCGGTCGTCCCTGCCCCGACGATCCCGGCGATGCGTTCACGGTCGGCCGAGTCCGAGCCGCGGCCGGTCCACGAACAGACCAGACTGGTGAGGACCTGCTGTCGGGCATGGGAGTTCATCACCAGGCCGTGCTGCAAGGCTGCTGAGACGCCGGTGATGATGATCTGGTCCCGGCGGCCTCTCGGCATCAGTCCTGGCGTGAACGAGGAGCCGGCCCCGACCGTCGCCATCAGCGCCGCGGCGCGTCCGGCGGGACTGTCGCCCATCAACAGCCGGGCGATGGTGGCTGCGGCACCGGTGAGACGAGCCACTGACGACCTCCGTGGTTGGGTGCTTGGGTACCTCCCGGATCATGCCGCACGCTCGCTCCCTCGGAAAGGGCGGCGGTCAGGGGCGGGGCGCCATCCGGGCACCGGCCAACACTGGACCGCCGGTCGACTGGGCGGCCTGCTCATCGAGGTCGTCGGCCGCGCCGCTGAACTGGGCGGCATACAGCCTGGCGTAGGCACCGTCCCGTTCGAGCAGCTCGACGTGTGTCCCCTTCTCGACGATGTGACCCTCCTGCATGACGAGGATGACGTCGGCGTCCCGGATGGTCGACAGCCGGTGCGCGATGACGAAGCTCGTCCGGTCGCTGCGCAGGGCAGCCATGGCGTGCTGCACGAGCAGCTCGGTACGCGTGTCGACCGAGCTGGTCGCCTCGTCGAGGATGAGCAGCTCGGGCGCGGCGAGGAAGGCCCGCGCGATCGTGAGCAGCTGCTTCTCGCCTGCGGAGATGTTGCCGGCCTCGGAGTCGAGGACGGTGTCGTATCCGTCGGGCAGCGAGTGCACGAAGCGGTCCACATAGGTGGCTCTCGCGGCTTCGAGGATCTCCTCCTCGGTGGCGTCGGGACGGGCATACGCGATGTTGTCCCGAATCGTCCCGGCGAACAGCCAGGTGTCCTGCAACACCATGCCGATCCGGGCCCGCAGGTCGTGCCGGGTCAGCTCGCGCACGTCGACGCCGTCGAGGGTGATGCGGCCGGAGTCGAGCTCGTAGAACCGCATGATGAGGTTGACGAGCGTCGTCTTGCCCGCCCCCGTGGGCCCGACGATAGCCACCGTCTGGCCGGGCTCGACGACGAGGTCGAGCTCCTCGATCAAGGGCTTGTCAGGGGTGTAGGAGAAGCTCACGTCCTCGAACGCCACGCGCCCGCGGGACGGGCCGATGTCGCGGGGCGTGACCGGGTCCGGTTGCTGTTCGGGCGCGTCGAGCACCTCGAAGACCCGCTCGGCCGAGGCGACCCCCGACTGGAGCAGGTTGGCCATCGACGCGACCTGGGTCAGGGGCTGGGTGAACTGGCGCGAGTACTGGATGAACGCCTGGACGTCGCCGAGGGTCATCGTGCCGCTGGCCACCCGCAGGCCGCCGAGGACGGCGATGACCACGTAGTTGAGGTTCCCGATGAACATCATCGCGGGCATGATGATGCCGCTGATGAACTGAGCCCCGAACGCCGCTTTGTAGAGCTCGTCGTTCTTGACGTCGAAGTCGGCCTGCGACTCCTTCTGTCGGCCGAAAACCTTGACCAGCCCATGTCCGGTGAAGGTCTCTTCGATGATGCCGTTGAGCTGGCCGGTGTTCTTCCACTGCTGGACGAACAGCTTTTGGGAGCGCTTGGCGATCGCCGCGGTCAAGGCCATCGAGATCGGGATGGTCACCAGGGCGATCAGGGCGAGGGTCCACGAGATGCTGAACATCAGGGCGACCACGGCGACCACCGTCAACAGCGAGGTCAACAGCTGGCTGAGGGTCTGCTGGAGGCTCTGCTGCACGTTGTCGACGTCGTTGGTCACGCGGCTGAGCAGCTCTCCGCGCGGCTGGCCGTCGAAGTAGGGCAGCGGGAGGGCGTTGAGCTTGTCCTCCACATCGGCGCGAAGCTTGTTCGTGGTGCGGGTGACGACGCCGGCGAGGATCCAGCCCGATGCCCACTGCAGCAGCGCTCCCAGCGCGTAGAGCGCGAGGACGAACAGCAGGATCTGGCCCAACCGGGTGAAGTCGATGCCTTGCCCGGGAACGAGGTTCATCCCTGAGATGAGGTCGGCCTGCTTGGTGTCGCCCTGGGCGCGCAGACCTGCCACGACCTCGTCCTGGGTCGCACCCGCGGGCAGCCGCCTGCCGATGAACCCTTCGAAGATCAGGTTCGTCGCCGTGCCGAGGATCTTGGGACCGATCGCCGTCAGGGCCACACTGATGACGGCGAGCACGAGCACGATCCCGACCCGGGACCGTTCCGGCCGCAGCCTGCGCATCAGACGCTTGGCCGACGGCAGGAAGTCCTGCGACTTCTCGCCCGGCATCGCCATGCCCATCGGACCGCGCTGCCGCTGGGCTCCCGCGGCTGGACCACGGCGCGCCTCGGCGGCCTTCTCCTCCTCGGACTTCACACCTTCACTCATGCCGCCACCTCCGCACTGCGCTGGGACTCGACGATCTGTTGATAGGTCTCGCACGACTGCAACAGCTCGGTATGCGTGCCCTGACCGACCACGAGCCCGTCGTCGAGGACGACGATCCGGTCCGCGTCGATGATCGTGGACACCCGCTGGGCGACGACGATGACCGTCGCCTCGCGGGTGACCGGCCGCAACGCCTGCCTCAGACGGGCGTCCGTCGCCAGGTCGAGGGCGGAGAACGCGTCGTCGAACAGGTAGACCTCCGGACGCCGAACGAGCGCCCGGGCGATGGCCAGCCGCTGACGCTGTCCGCCGGATACGGTGGTGCCGCCTTGGGCGATCGCGGACTCGAGCTGGTCAGGCATCCGCGCCACGAAGTCCTTGGCCTGGGCGATGCGCAGCGCCTCCCAGAGCTCCTCGTCCGTGGCGTCGGGGTTGCCGTAACGCAGGTTGCTCGCCACGGTGCCGGTGAACAGGTAGGGCCGCTGCGGGATCAGCCCGATTCTGGACCACAGGGTGTCGAGGTCGGCCTCTCGGACCTCGACCCCGCCGACGGTGAGCGAGCCACCCGAGATGTCGAACAACCGCGGGACCAGGTTGACCAGGGTCGTCTTGCCCGCACCCGTGCTGCCAATGACCGCCGTCGTCTCGCCCGGCTCGGCGCGGAAGGTCACGTCACACAGGACCGGCGACTCCGCGCCGGGGTAGTGGAAGTCGACGTGGTCGAAGACGACGGCAGCACCCGGCGCGATCGACCTGACCGGGTTGGCCGGCTCGGCCACCGACGACTCGGTGTCGAGCACCTCGGAGATCCGCTCGGAGGACACCGCGGCCCGCGGGATCATCATCGACATGAAGGTGGCCATCATCACCGCGAAGAGAATCTGGATCAGGTAGGCCATGAACGCGGTCAGCGCGCCGACCTGCAGGTCGCCGCTGTCGACCCGGGCTGCCCCGAACCAGAGCACGCCCACGGTCGAGGTGTTGAGGATGATCATGACGATCGGGAAGATCAGCGCCTGCAGTCGGCCGACGCGCAGCGCGGTGCCCGTGAGGGTGGCGTTCGCGCCGCCGAACCGGTCCGTCTCGTGGTCCTCGCGCACGAACGCCCGGACGACGCGGATGCCGGTGATCTGCTCGCGCATGATCCGGTTCACGCTGTCGATCGAGGTCTGCATCATGCGGAACTGAGGGAGCATCTGACGAATGACGAGCCCGACGGCGATCGCGAGCACCGGGACGGCCACCGCGACCAGCCAGGCGAGACCGACGTCCTGGCGCAGCGCCATGACGATGCCGCCGATCATGTTGATCGGGGCGGACACCATGATCGCGAGCCCCATGAACACGAGCATCTGGACCTGCGTCACGTCATTGGTGTTGCGCGAGATCAGGGTCGGCGCGCCGAACCGGGACACCTCCTGCGCCGAGAAGTCCCCGACCTTGTGGAAGATCGCCGCGCGCAGGTCGCGGCCCATCCCCATGGATGAGCGCGAGGCGAGGAACACGGCGAGGATCGTCGCGACGATCTGGGCCACGCTCACGGCGAGCATCCATGCACCCGTGCGGACGATGTAGCCCGTGTCGCCCTTGGCCACCCCGTTGTCGATGATGTCCGCGTTGAGGGTCGGCAGGTAGAGGGCCGCCAAGGCCCCGACCAGCTGCAGCACGAGGATGAGCGCGATCGGCCCCTTATAGGGGGCGAGGTAGGTGCGGACGAGTCGGACGAGCATCAGGATGCCTTCTTCGTTCGGGCGGTATGCGTTCGGGTGACGAGGACTCCGTCGAGGACGAGGTCGACGATGGCTTCTGGGGTGAGGGGTCGGCCCTCGCTGATGTCGGGGTGGCTTCCGGAGAATGTGAGCAGCCGCAGATACCTCAGCAGCTCCTCGGGGGTGCAGCTGAACCGGTCGGCGTCACGGTCGAGGAAGCCGACCAGGCGGCGACGTTCAGGGTCCCACGTCGAGCCGACACCGAGGTCCTGTTCCTCGAGGGGCACGTGGCCCGTCGCGGGGCTGCAGCCGCGGTGCTCCTCGAAACCGGCCGGTGGCGCCGAGAGCCCCAGGGCCGACATCACGTCGAAGATCTCGGTGAACCGGTCCTGCAGCACGGCAACGAACGCGACCAGCTTGGGCCGCAGCGGCTGGTCGTCGTCGATCGCGTGCAGCTGGATCGACACCGGCGCCGGACAGAACGTCTCGCCCACGACGGCGTCCATCAGTCGTTCCTTGGTGTCGAACGCCCGGAAGATCGTGCCCTCGGCGATGCCCGCGGCCTCGGCGATCTCACGCGTGGTCGGGATGGTGCCGCGCTCGCGGATCAGCCCGAGCGCCGACCGGACGATGGCGATTCGCCGTTCGGTGGGCGGGAGTGCGTTGGCGCGTGGGCTCACCCCGGAATGATAAATGAGTGAGCGCTCACTCACAAGTGATTTACCGAAGCGGTCGGCTGGCGGGCGACGGTCACGGGAGCGCGTGGCGCGGTCTCGGCTTGCGCTGCCTCCGAGACGGATCCCGCTGCCGTCGATGCGCAGGTGGCCGCCCCACCACCGGGCGGTCCGGCCCACGCCGAGACAGAGCCAGAGCGTGAAGAGGGCGACCCCGAGGACGGTGGCCTGCGCCGGCTCGGGGACCGGCGCAACGACCTCGGTGAGGTAGACGACCAGGGCGATGAGAAGCGGAGTGCCGACCAGGATCGCGAGGTACCACCACCGCATACCGACATTTCGCTGCATGGCGTCCTCCTGCTCGTCGGCCGGCTTGTCCAACGGGGGCGACGCAGCAGCCCGCCAGCCCGGGCCGGTCGGGCGATGCCGGGAAGCCCATGTCAACGACGAAGTCGGCAGCGTGCGGAGGCTCGTCATCGGCTCAGGGCTGCCATCCCGGCATGGCCCCAGAGCTCGGCCCGAAACCGTGAGGCGGTGGGACCGCTCCTCTGCCCCAGCCCTGGGTGGGGGAATCACCACCACCCGAGCCGAGCAGGCTGCGGGTCAGCGACTCGGCGTCCGACAGCAGGTCGTCGAGCGCCCCGGACAGGTGTGAGTCGGCAGGGTCCTCGCCCGCGACGGCGGCCCGCAGCACCGCTCGGCGGACGAGCTCCTTGGCGAACGAGGCCGTCGTGCCTGCCGCTCGAACCGCCGCCGAGGCCACCGCCCGAAGGTGACGACCTGACCACGGAACACGCTTCGCAGGTCCATCAGCCGGCGGACTTCGGCGACCAACGACTGGGCTGCAGCAGGATCGGGCGTGACGATGTCGAGGCCACCCATCGGGCGACCGAACTCCCGGCGGGCGGTCTGCTGCCGAACGGCGACCGGCACACCCTCGTAGGCAAACAGCCACAGCCCGAGCGAAACGACACTACGGGTGTCCGCCGGGCCGGGCCCGGTCGCCGAGACCAGGTAGTCGACCTGCCCGATCGTCCCCCCGCCCTGCCCCATCCGAGCCTGTTGCAGATGGTCCCCGAAGGTCAGGTGGTGTCGCATCTGGCCACCACCCAGCCCGACCAGCCGGTGCCCAGGATCGCGATCAGCCAACTCCGTCATCGCGATGTCGGCATCCACGAGTCGGTGTTCGGGGACGTCTTCGGTGACCACCGCAAGCCCGTCGGGTCGCATCCCGAGGTGCTCCTCGAGCACGGTCAGCAGCTGTTGCCCTTCCTCGGCGTCGGACGGCAGCTCACGCAGCAGCCGTTGGACCAGCGTGCGGAGGCTGCGAAGCGTCTGCTGTGCCTCGTCGGGCTGGGCGCCCCCCGTCGAAGGCGCGCTGTCGATGGTCGATCTGGACTCCGTCGTCATGACCGTCCACGCTAGGCCACCGGACCGACGAGCATCCCATCCGCGACCAGCTCCCTCAGTAGGTGCACCGCTTCGCCCGTGACAGCAGCCGCCTCCGCGTCGATGAGGCGGGCGATCGCCGCAAGCGCTTGACGCGCCGTCAGGGCACCGTCACTGACGCTGACGAGCGCGGCGCCGACGGTGTCAAGCCGGACGACCCGCCCGAGCCCACCACCTTGCCGCAGGAGGATCACCCGGGGGTCGGCGTCACCGGGCCTGAAGTGGCGTTCCTCGGTGACGTCGTCGGCGCACCTCCAGGCAACGTCCAGAACGGCGTCGTCGTCGGCGTCGGCGAGCCAGGTCCGGGCGCGTATGCCGGCGCTCACCGTCGCGCCCATCGCGCCCATCGCGCCCATCGCGCCACTGGAGGCGGTCGCGACCGGGCCGGTCGCCTCGGTCAGGTCGACCCACGGCGGCCGGGACGTAGACGGCCGCTGCAGGGCGACCACGCCGAAGCTGATCCGCTCGACGTCGCGGGCCGAGAAGTCGGCCAGCCACGCAGCGTAGAGGTCCTCGAACCCGGCGACACCAGAACGGGAGCCACCGTCGCGAGCCCACAGCTCGGCATACTCTGCCGGGTCCTGCTCGTCGCGTTGCACGACCCACGCGTCGAGCCCGGTGCCGGCCAGCCAGTCCGTCCACCGGTCTCGCCAGACCGTTCCCGCAGGCACTTCCCAGTTGCCGATGAACAGGGCGATGCCTCCGGGTTCGAGGTGGTCGCCGACGGAGCGGACCAGGCGCTGCACCACCTGGTCTCCGACGAGCCCAGCGTCGCGGTAGTCATAGGCGGGCACGCCGGGAGCGCGTGGCGTGATGACGAAGGGCGGGTTGCTCACGACGAGGTCGAACCGCTCGCTGGTCACGGGTTCGAACAGGTCACCACGGCGCAGGTCGAGCTCGACGCCGGCCAGCCCGGCGTTGAACCGGGCGAACGCCAGGGCCCGGTGCGACACGTCGGTCGCGGTCACCCGGGCGCTGTGGCTCGCGAGGTGCAGGGCCTGCACACCGCATCCGGTGCCGAGATCCAGCGCGCGACCGACTCGGTCGCGAGGGGTCCAGCTCGCGACCGTGGTCGACGCGGGCCCGATCCCGAGGACGTGGTCCTCGGGCAGCGGAGCGCCGAGGGCGGCCTCGGACAGGTCGGAGGCCAGCCACCAGTCGTGCTCCTCGTCGCCGTGGGGGCGCAGCTCGCAGCCCGCGAGCACCTCGTCGCCATCGGTGCCCACCAGACCCAGGGCCTGTGCGCCGTCGGTCGTCACCGACGGGAGCGCACGGTCGAGGTCCCGCCGCGACACCGTGTGGCCGAGGGCGAAGCATCGCACCAGCACCGCGACGGGGTCCCTCGACCCCCGGGTCGCCAGATCCGCGGGCAACGGCTGTTCCCGGTGCAGCGCGGCGGCAGCGACCGGTCCGACGGCGGCATTGACCCCGTCGACGGTGTAACCCGATGCGCCGAGGTCGTCCCGCAACCGACCGAGCAGGGAAGGGTCGGTCACCGGGGCACGGGCCATGCGCCCCACCGTATGCGGATGCCCACTCGTCGAGCAGGGGCCGGCCGGCGGGATGGACGGGGGGAGGGAGGGGGGACGGACAGGCGACGGACGGGGGGACGGACGGGGGGACGGACAGGAGCCCCACCCGTGACGGGTGGGGCTCCTCAACAGCCTTCGCTGGTCCGGACCCTTCTGACCTCAGACCCGGGACTGCTCCTCGTCGGGGACTGCGTCACCCTCGCCGGGCAGCGTGCCACCGTTGGCCTGCCCGACGTGGGTCACCTCCGACGTGAAGTCATCGTCCTCCAGCGGACCCTCGTCGTCGTCGTCGTCGTCGTCGTCGTCGTCGTCGTCCTCGCCATCGTCGCCCACGGCGGCCAGGTCGCGCGACTTCGAGACGGCGACCGCGGCGACGATGATGATGAGCGCGACGGCGGCGATCCCATAGCGGATGAACGGGCTCGTGCCCGTCGTGAACGTCAAGGTGACGATGGCCGGGGCGATCAGCACCGACACGAGGTTCATCACCTTGAGCAGCGGGTTGATCGCCGGGCCGGCGGTGTCCTTGAAGGGGTCGCCGACCGTGTCGCCGATCACGGTGGCCGCATGGGCGTCCGAACCCTTGCCGCCGTAGTGACCGTCCTCGACGATCTTCTTGGCGTTGTCCCAGGAGCCACCGGAGTTGGCCAGGAAGACCGCCATGAGACAGCCCGACGTGATCGCGCCGGCGAGGAAGCCCGCGAGCGCCCCGATGCCGAGACCGAAGCCGACGACCACGGGGGTCAGCGCGGCGAGCAGGCCAGGGGTCGCGAGCTCGCGCAGCGAGTCCTTGGTGCAGATGTCGACGACGCGGGCATAGTCGGGCTTCTCGGTGTAGTCCATGATCCCGGGATGCTCGCGGAACTGGCGACGCACCTCGAACACGATGGCGCCGGCCGCACGGGTCACGGCGTTGATCGCCAACCCGGAGAACAGGAACACCACCGCAGCGCCGATCAGAGCGCCGACGAGGACGTTGGGCGTGACGATCGTCGTCGTCAGTGTCGCAACCGTCGAGACGGACGGGGCCTCGGTGATGCCGCCACCGGACTCGAGGTTGGTGGCTGCGGTCTGCCAGGCATCGGTGAAGGAACCGAACAGCGCGGTGGCGGCGAGCACGGCCGTGGCGATGGCGATGCCCTTGGTGATCGCCTTGGTGGTGTTGCCGACCGCGTCGAGGTCGGTGAGGATCTGCGCTCCTTCCTCGTCGACGTCGCCGGACATCTCCGCGATGCCCTGGGCGTTGTCCGAGACCGGGCCGAAGGTGTCCATCGCGACGATGACGCCGACGGTGGTCAGCAGGCCGGTGCCCGCGACGGCGATGAAGAAGAGGGAAAGCGCGATCGAGCCGCCCCCGAGCAGGAACGCGCCGTAGATGGCGGCCCCGATGATGATGGCGGTGTAGACCGCTGACTCGAGGCCCACACCGATCCCGGAGAGGACGACGGTGGCGGCCCCGGTCCGTGAGGTGCGGGCGACGTCCATCGTCGGGCGCTTGTCGGTGCCGGTGAAGTGACCGGTCAGCCAGAGGATGACTGCGGCCAGGACGATGCCGATGATGACGGCGATGGAGGCCCGGATCCGTAGTCCGTCGATCGCCGGTGAGCTCACCTGCTGGGTGGCCGCGTCGACCACAGCGGGGACGTTGGGGTCGAGGTAGAGGAAGATCGCCACGATGCTGAGCACCCCGGAGATCGCAGCCGAGATGAAGAAGCCCTGGTTGATCGCCGAGAGGGCGTTCTGACCGGGCTTCACCCGGGTGATGAACACGCCGATGATCGCCGTGACCGCGCCGATGGCGGGAATGAGCAACGGGAAGACCAGACCCTGGGTGCCGAGGGCGACGGAGCCGAGGATGAGTGCGGCGACGAGCATGACCGCGTATGACTCGAACAGGTCGGCAGCCATACCGGCGCAGTCGCCGACGTTGTCGCCCACGTTGTCGGCGATGGTGGCCGCGTTGCGCGGGTCGTCCTCGGGGATGCCCGCCTCGACCTTGCCGACGAGGTCGGCGCCGACGTCGGCGGCCTTGGTGAAGATGCCGCCGCCGACCCGCATGAACATGGCGAGGAGTGCGGCGCCGAAGCCGAAGCCCTCGAGGACCTTGGGGGCGTCACCCTTCCAGAAGATGACGACAGCCGAGGCACCCAGCAGACCGAGGCCGACAGTAAGCATGCCGACCGTGCCACCAGTGCGGAAGGCGATCCGCATACCGCCGTCACGATCTGCCTCGCGCGCGGCGGAGGCGACCCGCACGTTGGCCTTGACGGCCAGTGACATGCCGAAATAGCCGATCGCCGCGGAGAAGAGCGCCCCGACGACGAACATGCCGGAGCGGCCGACCTTGATGCTCATGGTGTCGGCGGGCAGCAGGAAGAGCAGCCCGCAGACGATGACGACGAAGATGCTCAACGTCGAGAACTGACGCTTGAGGAACGCCTGGGCGCCCTCCTCGACGGCCGCACCGATGGTCTGCATGTTCTCGGTGCCGGCGTCGTGGGCCAGCACCTGACTGCGGAAGTAGACGGCCATGACGAGGGCGATGACCGCGATGGCCAGGACGGCGTAGACGAGATACAGGTTGTTACCTGCCAGGTCCAGCGCTGTCGACGATGCCGGGGCAAGGGTTGGCATACTGCACTTCCTCCTTGAGGCGCTCACTCACCCTCGAGTGGGCGGACCCGTCGCTGCCCCAGCAGAAGTGGGCACAGCGTGGACGCTCGGGTGATTCGCAGGGGACCCTACCTGTAGGTAGGTGATCGGACTAATCAAACCATCCCGTGACGTCGATCACTGCCGGGGATCCGGACAACCGCCGGTGCACCTGGCAACCAGCCCCCAACTAGGCCGTCAGCGCCTCGTCCACGGTGGGGAAGATCTCGAACACCTTGTCGAGCCCGGTGATGACGAACACCTTGAGCACCCGGTCGTGGGCGCAGACCAGCCGCATCGTGCCGTCGTGGACGCGGATCTGCTTGAGCCGGCCGACCAGCACCCCGAGGCCGGTGGAGTCCATGAAGCTCACCCCGCTCAGGTCGACCACGAAGTCGTAGCGCCCGGCCTCGATCTCCGCGTCCAGCCGCTCACGCAGCTGTGGAGCGGTGTACACGTCGACCTCGCCCTCGACCCGCACGACCGTGTGCGCGTTGCTGACCGAGGTCGTGATGTCCAGATCCACCGTTCGTCCGCTCTGTTCGCACCACTGTGCCGATGCCTACCGTGCTGAGCCGAGCCGTCCCTTGCGCGCGCCATCCTGCCCGTGAGAGAGCGGTGACGCTACTCCGGTGTCACCCGTCGGTCCTGTCCCGATCACGGAACCGGCCGGTCAGAGCCCGCCCCGAGCCGATCCGGCCGTACCGTATCCCTGATGTCCACACCCGCCTCGCAGGTGCGTCCCCCTTCGCGGCCCACCCCGGAGGCGCTGCTGGCCGGGCTGGTTCGTGGACGCGGTTCGGTCGGGTCCGACGGCAGCGCGGGAGCTGGCAGCCCGCTCACCCACGTGCACCGGGTCGAGGCGCGGCTGGCCGAGGTGTGCGACTGGCCCTCATGGGTGACTCCGAGCCTCTACGCCGCCCTCACCCAGGCAGGCATGACCGGCTTGTGGAGCCATCAGCGCGAGGCTGCGGACGCCGCCCACTCCGGCGAGCACGTGGTCCTGTCGACCGGTACCGCGTCCGGGAAGTCCCTGGGATACCTGCTGCCCGTCGTCTCCGATCTCGTCGACGCGGCCTCGGCGCCCAACGGGCGGGGGGCCACCGCGCTCTACCTGTCGCCCACCAAGGCCCTGGCGCAGGATCAGCTGCACCGGCTCGACGCCCTCGCCCTGCCAGGACTTCGGGCGGCCACCTACGACGGAGACACCGCGCCAGAGGGCCGGCGCTGGGTCCGTGAACACGCCAACTACGTCCTGACCAACCCCGACCTCGTGCACCACTCCCTGCTGCCAGGACACGAGCACTGGGCGCCGTTCCTGCGCGCGTTGCGCTACGTGGTCGTCGACGAGTGCCACGTCTACCGCGGGGTGTTCGGCACCCACCTGGCGATGCTCCTGCGGCGGCTGCGGCGCGTCGCCGCCCGCTACCGCTCCCACCCGGTGTTCATCCTCGCCTCGGCGACCGTGGCCGACCCGGGCGGTCACGCCGAGCGGCTCGTGGGTATGCCGGTTCGCGCTGTCAGCCGCGACGGCTCCCCTCGGGCGGCCCTGACCTTTGGGCTGTGGGAGCCGGGCAGCGGTCGTCCCTCACCCGCTGCACCCCCCGTCGCAGAACCCTCGGCGCGGCGACGCAGCGCGGTGGCGGAGTCGGCGGACCTGCTCGCCGAGCTGGTCGCCGAAGGCGTCCAGACGGTCGCCTTCGCCCGGTCTCGGGCGGGGGTCGAGGTGATCTCGTCGGCGGCTCGCCGTCACCTGCTCGAGATGGACGCTGCGCTGGGTGATGCGGTCGCGGCGTACCGGGGCGGTTATCTGCCCGAGGAACGGCGCGCCTTGGAGGAGTCGCTGCGTTCGGGAGAGCTGGTGGGGCTGGCAGCCACGAACGCCCTCGAGCTGGGCATCGACGTCACCGGCCTGGACGCGGTGCTGCTGGCCGGCTGGCCCGGCACCCGGGCGTCGATGTGGCAGCAGGCGGGCCGCGCCGGCCGCGCGGGTGCCGAGTCGCTGGCGGTGCTCGTCGCCGCCGACGACCCGTTGGACACCTATCTGGTGCATCATCCCGACGCGGTGTTCGGTCAGCCGGTCGAGGCGGCGGTGCTCGACCCGGGCAACCCCTACGTGCTCGGCCCGCACCTGGCGGCGGCTGCCGCCGAGCTGCCGTTGACGGAGGCGGACGAGGCGATCTTCGGGGCGGGGATGAACGGCGCCGTCGACGCGCTGGTCGCCGAGGGAGTGCTGCGGCGCCGGCCCGCCGGCTGGTTCTGGAGCGGTGACGGACGCGCGACGGACGGGTTGTCATTGCGCGGCTCCGGAGGGACGGTTCGGATCGCGGATGCCCGCACCGGTCGCGTGCTCGGGACCGTGGACGACACCCGCGCCCACTCGGCGGTCCATCAGGGCGCCGTGTACGTCCACCAGGGCGAGACCTACGTCGTCGCCGAGCTGGACCTCGCGCGGGACTGCGCGCTGGTGGTCGCGGGCGATCCGGGCTGGTCGACCCAGGCCCGCTCGGTCAGCGCGTTCGACATCACCCGGGTTGAGCGCCGCCGCAGCGCAGGCGGGGTGACCTGCTGTTTCGGGTCCGTCGAGGTCCGTGGCCAGGTGACGTCCTTCCTGCGGCGGCTGCCGACCGGCGAGGTGATCGGCGAACATCCGCTCGATCTCCCCGAGCGCACCCTGCCGACCAAGGCCGTGTGGTGGACCCTGACCGAGGAGCTGCTCACCAGTGCGGGGATCGCGTCGGAGTCGGTGCCGGGGGCGGCCCATGCCGCGGAGCACGCGGCAATCGGGATGCTCCCGCTCGTCGCCACCGCCGACCGCTGGGACATCGGCGGCGTCTCGACCGCGTGCCACCCCGACACCGGGCTTGCGACGGTCATGGTCTACGACGGGCACCCCGGGGGTGCCGGCTTCGCCGAACGCGGGTATGCCGCGCTCGGCACCTGGCTGCGCGCGACCCGTGACGCCATCGCGGCCTGTGCCTGTCAGACCGGCTGCCCCGGGTGCGTCCAGTCGCCGAAGTGCGGCAACGGCAACGAACCGCTCGACAAGGCCGAGGCGATCGTCCTGCTCGACCTCACCGTGCACGCCTTGGACGAGCCCTCTCCTGACGTTGCCCTTTCTGAGCCTGTCTGAGCCTGTCTGAGCCTGTCTGAGCCTGCCTGAGCCTGCCTGAGCCCCGGTCTGACCCCGCTGTCCCCACCCGCCCTCACCCGCCCTCACCCGCACTCACCCGCCGTCCCTACCCGCTGGAGGGACCGGCCCGAGCCCGTGCGGTCGCCGTCCCGATCCGTGAGATCGACGCGGGGACCTCGACCACCAGCTCCACGCTCAGTCCTCCGCTGTCGCGGCAGCGCAGCAGAACCGCTGCGTTAGCCGCCACGACGCGGGCGCCGTCGGCGCAGGCTGCGGCACTCCCCTCCCCCGCCACCAAGGACGACGCCGCCGCGAGTGCGCCGAGGTCGGCCGCCGCCTGGGCGCGGTGGGAAGCCAGCACAGCGCTGAGGACCATCAGACCCCCGAGCATCAATGACAGCAGCGCCCCGATCGCGCCCACTACGAGCACGACCCCCGAGCCCCGGTCCCGTGGCACGTTCTGCGGCCGTCGCCGCCGACTGCCGCACAGCTCCTCGATCACGGCTGCTCCCTCGTCGCCATCGACGTCGCGCTCACGTCGACGGGACGCCAGCCCGACAGCTCACGGACCGCGATCACCTCGACGGAGACGTCGTCTGCAGCAGCCCGGATCAGGACCGTCGCTCCGGACGGTGCCGACCGGGTCGCGAGAGCACGCGCAGATCCTTCGGAGTCACCGCGGGCCAGTGCCCGAACCGCGAGGCGGGCTGCGTCGACGCACCGGACCTGGTCGATGCCGAGGCGCACCGCACCCAGGACCAGCACCAGCACCACAAGCAGTGCCGGGATGGCGGCGGCGAGCTCGGCGCTGACCATGCCACCGTCCCGACGCCTCCGGCGAGGATCTGACACGGTCACGTGACGTCACGTCACTTCGCGCTGTTGAGGGCGCCCGTGATGATTGCGGTCAGTGCTGACATCACGGCACCCGACTTGACGACGGCGAGCAGGACGGCTGCGAAGGCCACCGCCGCCAAGGTGCCGACGGCGTACTCAGCCGTCGTCATCCCTGCGTCTGCACGATTCCTCGTGAGTCTGTGGATCAGTCGTGTCATGTGAGTCCCTTTGCTTGGCAACCAATCCGGACGAATCCGGTGCCCGGCACCTCCGGACACCACTCATCCTTCGCCGCGGCACACGGCTGGCGAAACCGTCGACGGCGGCTGTGGATCCTGGGACCAGATGGTCCGGGGGTGTGGACAAATGATCGGTTCACGGCTGAGGCGACCCGCTCTCGGACCGCACCGAGATCCTGTCGAGGGGAGTGCGCTGCTCAGGAGGTCGGCGGGTCGAACAGGGTGTCGATGCCCGCTCGCAGTGCCGTGACGTCGCTGTCGACGGCGATGATGTCCATCAGGGACGCGAGGCCAAGGAGATCCGGGCGACCGGCGTACATGCCCATCACCTTGCGATGCCGTCGGGTCACCTCGACGACCGAACGGATCGCGTTCTGCACCTGCTCATCCCCGGGGGACACCGCACCGAGGGAGAGCGTGAGGTCGTAGGGCCCGACGAAGACGCCGTCCACCCCGTCGGTCGAGGCGATCTCGTCGGCGGCGGCCAGACCGTTCGCCGTCTCCACCATCAGGAGCAGGAGGGGATCGGGTGACCCGATCCCAGCCGCGAGCGCCGTCCGGGCCGAGCCACTGCTCCGCCTGCCTCTCGGGGGCAAGCGCACCGCGTCGACCAGGGCGCGCGCCTGGATGCCCGACTCCACGGTCGGGACGATCAGCCCGGCAGCGCCGGCGTCGAGCACTCTGACGATCGTGCCCGCGTCGTGCGACGGCGGCCGCACGAACGTCGTCGCTCGGGCCAGCTCAGCCACCCGCATCAGGCCAGAGAGGTCGGTGACGTCGAGGTCGCCGTGCTGGAGGTCCAGACAGATCCAGTCGACACCCCAGCCCGCGTCGACACCGCCTGAAGCATGATGAAGCGCCGCCTCGAGCCCGTACGCCGACAGGAAGCTCACCCACAGGCCTCGAAGGCTCGCAGGCCTTCCGTTCAGCGCCGCCTCGCGGACCCGAGCCACGATGTCACCAGGCACGATCACCACCTTCCTCCCGCCTGCGCACCTTAGTCAGGCGAGGACCTGCCCGGCCAGGGCGAGCACCAGCGGGACCACGGTCGTCAGCACGAACGCCGGGAGGAAGGTCAGGCCCAGCGGAAGCACCATCCGTACGCCGACCCGAGCGCCGGCGACCTCGATCGTCGCGACCTGGGTGTTGCGCAGGTCGTCGGCGGCCGCGACCAGCAGACCCGACGGCGCGACGCCGGACGCGACGGCGAGCCGCAGCGCGGCGGAGGTGTGAGACCACACCGGGTCGACCGCAGACCAGGCGAGGTCCTCAGCGACCCCCCACCGCAAGGCCGCCGCAACCACCGCGAGGTCGCGGGCGCACGGCACCAAGGCGACCCGGGCAGCCTGCTCCATCCCTTCGACGACACCACACCCGGACTGCAGCGCCACGGAGAGCAGCACCATGCAGGACGCCACCTCGTCAGTGCTGGTGCGGTGCTGTTGGCGGCGTCCACGGTGACCGACAGTCTGAGACTCCCCGCTCGTGGGTGTGGCGGTGGTTCGAACCTCGTTGCGCCGTGATGGTTTGCCGGATCTCGGTCTGCCTGGTCTCGGCCAGATCAGGACGGCAAGCGCTGTCAAACCGGCACCCAACGCCAGGCCCGTCACGGGTATGCCACCGACCGGGTCAAGCGCCGGCACCAGACCCAGCCGGCCGCCACGAGGACCAACCCGAGCAGCACGGCGGCCAGGGAACCGGGGTTGGCGTAGAGCTGGGTCAGTGGCACTCCGAGCAGCAGTGCCACGACCGGTCCGGTTGCGGGCAGACACGTGAGGACAAGGGCGGTGGCCCTCGGGCCGGCGAGCGCTGCCTCTACCCGTCGCCGTACGGCCTGCCGCTGCCGCACCATGCCTGCCACGATGCGGGTCGTGTTCGCCAGGGGAGACCCCAGCTGCTCGCAGAGAGCCCAGGCCGACCCGACCAGGGCCACGTCGACGGAGTCCATCCGCCGGGCCTCGTCGTGCCAGATCGGCGCGAGCGGCTCGCCGCGCCCGGCGGCGTCAGCCAACTCGCCGACGAGTCCGCGGGCGAAGTCCGACGACGGTCGCAGGCAGTCGAGGGCCATCGTCGGCGTGAGACCTGCCGCCAGAGCAGGCCCGAGGGCGTCCAACAGCTCGAGGACCGCCACGGTCCTGGAGTCCCGCTCCCGGCCCCGCCGCGTTAACCGGTGGGCTGCTGCTGCAAACGACCGCCGGGTTCGGGGCACTTCCTCGATCCCGAGGACAGCCGGACTGCCTGCTCGTCCCTGCGTCGCTGCCCGTCCCTGCGTCGCCGCCCGTCCCTGCGTCGCTGCCCGTCCCTGCGTCGCCGGCCGTCCTTGCGTCGCCGGCCGTCCCTGCGTCGCTGGCCTTCCCTGCGTCGCAACCGGGTTCGTCGCTCGAGGGCGCACGCCGCGCGGTACCTCTGACCACCCGGGCGCACCGCGGGTCGGCCAGGTCAGCACGGCCGCGATCACCAGCAGAGCCGCTATCAGTGCAGCCCCGGCGGTCACGGTTCGGACCCGACGCCGTCGGCCGCACCGGTCGACGGCCCCATCCCATCGGGCTCGAGGTCACCGGCTGAGGCCCGGGTCGGCATCCGGAGCAGCTGACGCAGGACAGACCAGCCCGGACCGTGAAAGGTCCGTCCGTCGACGCTGGCCACGGCCTCGTGGACGACGAGCCGCCCCGACTCGCGCACGAGAACGCCGATCGACTCGAGGCGACGCACCCGGTCAGGGCCATGGCCTACATGGCCCACGTGGACCACAAGGCGGACGGCGCTGGCGAGCTGAGCATGAACGGCGCTGGGGCCGAGGCCCGCCAGCGCTCCGAGCGCCTCGAACCGGGCGACGACGTCGGCGGCCGCGTTGGCGTGCAGCGTGCCGCACCCCCCTTCGTGGCCGGTGTTGAGCGCCGTGAGCAGCTCGCGGACCTCCGGACCTCGCACCTCACCGACGACGAGGCGGTCGGGCCGCATCCGCAACGCCTGGCGGACCAGGGTGGTCAAGGTGACCTCACCCACGCCCTCGACGTTGGGGGACCGCGCCTCGAGGCGCACCACCTGCGGCCGCACCAGCCGCAGCTCCCGCACGTCCTCGACGACCACAAGACGTTCCCACGTGGGCGCCTCGGCCAGCATCGCCGCAAGCAGCGTCGTCTTGCCCGCACCGGTGCCACCCGTGACGACGAATGCGACGCGCTCGCGGACCACGGCCCGCAGCACGTCGCTGAGGTCGCGGGTGAACATCCCGCGGTCCTGCAGGTCGGTCATCGTCAGCGCGGTGCGTGCGGGGACGCGAAGGGTCAGGTGCGGGCCCTCTCCCACCAGCGGGGGCAAGATCGCATGCAGGCGTACGCCCGAGGGCAGCAACCCGTCGACGTAGGGTGCCGTCTCGTCGAGCCGCCTGCCGGCCAGGCCGGCGAGCCGAACCGCCAACCGCCGCAGCTCGACCGGACCGCCGACCTCCACATCGGCACGCTCCATGCCGTTGCCCCGGTCGACCCAGACCGAACCGTCCCCGTTGACCGCGACGTCGGTCACCCCATCGGCGTCGAGGAGCGGCTCGAGCGGGCCCGCCCCCAGGAGGCGCGTCTGCAGGGTGTCGCGGACGGACTCGACACCACCCCGGCCGAGCAGGGCCAGGCCGACGTCGGCCACCCTGGACAGCGACGACGGGTCGGGCGCGCGTCCACCCCGGATCTCCTGCCACACCGCAGGTTCGGTCGGCAGCTGGCTCACGCGACCTGCCCCTCTCCGAGGACGGCCCAGCCGAGGACCTGGTCGGCCGCCCGGACGAGCGCACCCGCGCCGTGGGAGCCAGGAGCACACCCGCGCACGAGGTCGGCCTCGACCGATCGGTCATCCTCGAGGATGGCCACCACCGGCAGCCCGATCTCGGTCTCGACGACGCGCCGCACGGGTCGCCCGCGCGCGCCACCGGGTCCTCGCAGGCATACGACGGGGTTCGTGTGCTGCTCGGCAAGCAGATCCGCGACCACCGCGAGCGCTGATAGCTGGCGAACCGACATCCCGGCAACGACCAGGACCTTGCCGCCGAGCGCGAGCGCTGCACGGGTGACGACGCCGGACGGGGCCGTGTCGACGACCAGCAGCCCACAGACCAAACCGAGGCCGGTCAGCACCGCCGAGACGACCTCGGCCGACGGTGTGCACCTGCGCCGGTCGAACGAGAGCACCGGTATGCCAGCGGCCCCGGGCAGCCGCTCGACCAGCGCCGACCCCGACGCGACGCCGGTCAGCTCGGCGAGGTCCGGCCACCGCACGCCCTCTTGGTGCTCCAGGCCCACCGTGACATCCAGGCCTCCCCCCAGGGGACAGCCGTCGACGAGCACCGTCGGCACGGCGGCCCGTCGCGCCCGTTGGGACACAGCGGCAGCCAGCACCGACGACCCGATGCCCCCTGATGCTCCGACCACCGTGACCAGGGTGGTCGGGGTGTGTGACACGGGCTGGTCTGCTGCCTGCATCCGCCGGCCCCCCCGCGAGTCACCATCAGCGGCGGACGTTCCGCCTGGTCAGACCCTTGCCGGGCGGCGCCGGTCCGGGAACCCGTCTCTCGCCGCCTGTGGAGAGTGGGACGAGACGGCCCGACCGTGTGGACAACCCGTGGCAACGGCCTGGACGTGCGAAGGCACCCCATCTGCGAGCAGGTGAGGTGCCATCGCGACCGCGAGACCCTTGGGTGACCAGAGCGTGAATTCGTTGAGTTGTCACCGCGACGTAAACCCCGCAGTGACCGGTCCACCAGTGGACTGACCGCGCGTGGGTGCCCGGGGGTCTGACGGTGGTCGCGTGGCGGGGGTCCGAGGACGAGCGCCAACACCTGTTGTACTCGTCCTCACCACGACCCGCCAGACCTGTGGATGGGCGGACCTTCAGACCAGCCGGCCGACCCGGACAGCGGCGCAGATGCGCAGACCCTCCTCGGCCCCGGCAATGACGGCGTCCGCGCAGTGCTGGAGCCACAGGGCGACCCCGCTGGGGCGACCGGTCCCGTATGCCGCCAGGGCCCCGAGGTATGCCGGTCCGCCGCCCTTGCCGTGCCCGAACTCGGGCACCGCGACGCCGGTCGGGTCGAGCCCGGACGCGGCGATGACGGCACGCTCCATGGCCCGGGCGACGAGACCGTTGCCGCGGACGAACGGCCGCACGGTGGCCAGCTCCGCATGCACGACCGCTGCGAGCACGACTGCTGGCGCGGTGCTTTCGGACGTCAACAGATCCGCCAGGTCGGCGAGGCGGCTCGCCACGACACCCGGCGCGGGCGCAGGCCCGAGGTCGACGAGCTCCCGGGCTTCCTCGGAGCCGGTGCGGGGACGGCCGACCTGCTCCGCCGGCAGGACCCGCCCGGCGGCCGCAACGTGCAGCCGGGCCAGCGCCTGCAGCGGCGCCGTCCTGACCAGCCCCACCGCGTGCTCGGCCTCGGCGGTCGCCTGCACCGCGCCGCGGACCACCTCGTCGACCGGGCCGGTCCCCCACGCCACAGCCCCCCGGGTGAGGTCTCGCACGAGGTCGAGCGGCAGGTCGGCGCCCTCGAGGACGGCGCTCGCGCGGCCACCTCGGATCCGGGACTCGGCGGAGGCCTCGGGGATCCGCCGCCGCAGCGCCTCGTCGAACCGCAGCCGAGTGCACGCGTCTCGCGCGGCCTCCGCCCTCTCGCGCACACCAGGCAGGTCGGTCAGTGCTCGCAGTGCCCGCAGTGCTTGCTGTGCCTGCCGTGCTTGCTGTGCTCGCTGAGCCTGGTCGAGGCGTCCCGGAGGCGGAACTGACGACGGCATCGGGCCACCCTAAGTCGAGGGGTCGCCCTGCGCTACAGCATGTGACGAGTGTGACTCCGGACTACGCCACCCTGGCGGTGGTGCTCGTCACGCTCGTCACGCTCGTCGTCGTGCTGGTCAGCCTGACCTGGTTGCTGCGTCGGTGCCGCCTCGTTACCAGCGGGTCGCCGACGCCCCGGACCCCGGTGGTCCGGGCCGTCGGCGCCCGTGCCTCATGCCAGGTATGCCGCGGCGCAGAGTCCCCGTCCCTATGGTGCCGGAGTCTCGGGCGGTGCGGACGGGTTCCGGAACTGGTCCAGCTCGCTGACTGGAAGATTGACGAAGTCGATGTTGGCGAGGTCCTGCTTGATGTTGCTCGTCTCGATCGTGTAGTTGCAGCCATCGATCCCACCACAGCCACCATTGAGGAAGAACGGGCCCTTCCGCAGGTTCATCCCATGACTGACTCCCGCCTGCCCCCACCCCGTGGCCTGGGCTGCCGCCGTCATCGTCGCCTGGACCCCGTCCCGCTGCGACTCCTCGACCTTCCCGAAGCTCACGGTCAGGCTTCCGGTCACCGCGCCGTCGTCGTATGGGGCTGGATCAATCCCCCACCGAGCCGCCACGAATTTCAGACCACTCGCCTGCAGCAAAGGCCGCCACTGCTCCACCAGCCTCCTGCGGATCTCCGCGCGCGCGCCGGTCTCATCGGTAGGCAGGCCGGTCATCGTCTCCGGGGGCCGATCCGGGTCCAGCGTCATCGAGCTTCCGTTCGTCGAAGTGGGTAGGCCAGCAGCGTCGCCGGTGCATGCGGACAGAACCGCAATGGCGATAACTGCCGCGGCCGCCTGCATGATCCGAGCACGGACACAGCGCATCAGTGTTGGTGTCCCCCCGTCGGGCGTCGGTCGTACTCCGGGTCTGTCGTCACGACCGTCGAACCGCCATAGGGGCCGGCGTAGGTGACATCCGTATGCCGTGGCGCGGCGAGCATCCCATCCGACAGGAGACGGTCGGCATGACCCGAGACGATATCGGCCATGTTGTAGAGAGACTCGGAGTGCGTCCCCGCGTCGTAGTAGCGCGAGTGATCGACGAAGTTCAGACCGCCGTCGCGATTGACGTTCTCCGCCTCGAAGCGAGCGCCACCGAACGTGTCGTCGGCCGGGTTCGCTCCGAGGACGGCGAGGTTCGTCGTGACCAGGTCCCGACTCGCGCTCCCGACGAAGAGCTGGTCGGGGCTCAGGTGCAGGTCGCGGACATCCTGGGCGTTGGAGCCCACCCCGGGGCTGCCGATGAGGATCACCTGGTCCGCGTCGCCAGCCAGCCCGTTGTGCTGCAGCGCGATGCCCGTCGTGGTGCTGCCGTAGGAGTGAGCCACCACGGTGATCAGGGGGTCGCCGTGATGCGTCACGGCAAGCGCGTGCACGTCGCCCGCCAGCAAAGGTGCGCCACCCTGCGCGTTGTCCTGGCTCGCGACGGTCAGGAACTCCGGCGCGTCGTAGCCCTGCCAGGCGATGGTTGCCGTCCGTACGCCAAGATCGGCCTTCTTCGCTTCTGTGAAGAGGGTCAGGGCGTCGGCGCCGACCTGGTCCATCTTGGACGCTCGGGACTCGAGACCCGGCACCGAGATGCCGATGTTGTCCGCGGTGTCGGGGTCGCCGAACGCAACGGCCACTCGACCGGCGCCGTCGAAGCGCGCCGAGTCGAAGGTCAACAGGAAGGCAGGCACGCTGCGTTTTGCAGACCGCTCCAGAACGAACTGCGTGGAGAGCACGTCCTTGTAGCGTTCGAGCATCGCGGCTACAGACCCATCCGTGGCGATGGTCAGCCCGTGATAGAGCCCCAAGGCGTCGAGCTGCCAGGTCTTGAGCCGCTGGATCTCTCCCACAGTCTTCGGCGGCTCGATGCCGTGGTCCCGGAAGTACTGGGCGAACCGGTCCTGCTCGCCGACCAGCGTGCCCCGGTTGGCGAAGTCCCTGTCCAGCGTCGGCAGGCCATTGGTGTTGCCCCACCGGCCGGGGTCCTCCTCCAGCAGCCGCTGCCGCTCCGAGGGAGACAAGGTGTCCCAGAACTGCTTGACGCCCTCAGACGAGGTCGGCACAGAGGTCAGGCCCTGCCCGGCGAGCAGCTCGTCGAGGCTTGCCGTGCCGGCGGTCACACTACTCGCGAAGGCGCTGGTGCCGGCGCGGCCGTTGGGCGCCTGGCCGTCACGGGTCAGCCTCGCCAGTGCGGCACCACACTCGTCGCGGGCGCCGGTGACGGTGCGTTTGGCCGCCTCGTAGGCCCCGTCGATGTCGGCGGCACTGGCATACCCGGTCTGCGACTGTGCGACCTGGAAGTCCGCACCAGCCTTCTCGTACGCTGCCGCTTGCCGCGCGTCGATCCAGTCGCCGAAGCCCGCGACCCGGTTCTGGACCGGCGCGAGCACCGCGTACGCGGAGTTGAGCGCATCGACCGTCCTGCGGACCGACACGAGGACCGCGTGGTACGTCTCGAGAGCAGTAGAGCCACCGCTGAGGACAGGCGGCACGCTCGCGGTGAAGGTCTGGGTTCGCTCGACGTCGGCAACGGCAGCGTCGGCGGCCTCGCCTGCCGGCCAGGCTGAGCGCAGCCGCGGAATGTGGCCGGCGACGGAGTCCGCCAACCCCGTCATGTCCGCTGCTCGCGCCGTCAAGGTGCTCATGAGGAGGTCGACGCTCGTGGGGTCGTCACCGAGGTAGGCGTACCGACCGCCGGCGTCACCGCCACCGGACCCGCCGTCAGGGACTCTCACTGCGCGGCCAGCCGCTCTGCGCCCCGGTAGCGCCGGGCGGAGCCGGCCTCGGTGGCCGAGTAGCTGGAGGCGGAGGACACCATCGCCCCGCCCAGGTAGTCCAGCTCGCGCGCCAGAGCATGCAGGCCGTCACCCCAGACGCTCGAATAGGCAGCCAGCTCCGTTGCCACGGTGATGGGGGCCCCCGGCAGGGACAGGGAGCCCACCTCGGCGGCGACGACAGCAGCGGTTCGCTGCTGCCCGGCGAACGCGTGCCCTTGGGCACTCAGCGCACCCGGCCGCACCTCGTAAGTCCGCACCTGGCCCCCTCAGCCATTGACGGTCACCAACGGTCATCAACAGCCGCGGACAGCCATCAACAGCCGTCCAAGCGATTGACGCAAAACAGGGACTATACCGGCGTATGCGGGCACACCTGGCCCGCCGCCAGTGCCTCCCGAGCCCCTCGGCTTCGATGACTCGCGCGAGTGCACCGCCGGTGGATGTCTCCTTCCGGCGGTGCACTCGCTGTCCCCCCTGTCCCCCCTGTCCCCCTGTTTCCCCATCTCCCTCATCTCGACCGGGTCTCCCGATCCGGCCGTCCTCCGACGGGTTGTCGGCCCTCGCCCGGCAACCCGCCCGCTCGTCAGGACACGTGCGTGTCCCTGCCGACCCGCGCCCGGGCCCCGGTCGGGCGGACGTTCGTCTCGTGCCGCTTCGTCTCGCCGGCAGGTGGAGGGTCGGACCGGAGCAGCGCGGCTTCGTCGAGAGCCAGTCCTTGCGCCTGCGTCGGTGCGGCACCTCCGCGACAGGCGGGAACCCACCAGCGGTCCGCGCCGTTGCGCGGACCCTGCGGGTACTCGTCCATCGCCTTCTGGAGCAGGTCGTCGACCCGGGCCCGCAGCACGGCCGTCACCTCGACGGGGTCGGCCTCAGGTCCAGGCCGCAGCGGCTCGCCTACGACCACGGTGATCGCGGCCCCGCGACCCCGCCCGAGACGCATGGCGAAACGCCCACCCACGGTGGCTGTCCGTTGGGTCCCCCACAGGGCGACCGGAACGAGTGGTGTCTGGGTGATGATCGAGATGGCCGCGGCGCCGGGTTGGAACGGGCGCAGCGTGAAGGAGTGCGAGATCATCGCCTCGGGAAAGATGCCGACCACCTCGCCGGAGCGGGCCTTGTCGACGGCCTGACGCAGGGCGACCTCGCCGTGGAAGCGGTCGACCGGGACATGGCCCATCGCGTTCATGGCGCCGCGCACGGGCGCCAGGGCGAAGACGCCCCGCTTGGCGAGGAACCGCGTCAGCCGCCCTCGGTTGACACCGACCAAGCCGACGAACATGAAGTCCAAGAAACTCAGGTGGTTGCTCGCGATGACCGCCCCGCCTTGCAGCGGGAGGTGTTCGGCTCCGCGCACCTCGATCCGCAGACCGAGGATGCGGAACAGCCGACGCGAGAGCCGAATGACCAGTCGGTAGGTCCAGTCTGGCCTCTTGACACCGATGCTCACACTCCTGGTTCGGCGCCCACGCCCGCCCGGATTGCGAGGTTGTCTTTGTCGCAGCGATGTGGCCGCCGTCGGGCCCACACTCGGCATTCTCAGCGGGAGTGGCTAGGTTTGGGGCGGTGGCGCTCACCCCGGCGTCACCGCCGGCAACAGCCACCCACCAGCAGAGTCGCAGGAGGATCGCCGTGTCCAACGAGACCTCGAACCGTCCCGAAACCAACGCCCTCGAGAACCTCGGTCACGAGGACCGCTCGTTCCCGCCAGACCCCGGGTTCACCGCTCAGGCGAACGGCAAGGCCGAGCTCTACGAGCAGGCCGAGGCGGACAACGAAGGGTTCTGGGCGGAACAGGCCCGCTCCCGGTTGACCTGGAGCAAGGAGTTCACCCAGGTCCTCGACTGGAGCAAAGCACCGTTCGCGACCTGGTTCGCCGACGGCAAGCTCAATGCGGCATACAACTGTCTCGATCGACACGTCGAGGCCGGCAACGGTGACCGGGTGGCCATCCATTTTGTCGGCGAGCCCGAGGGCGACACCCGGGACATCACTTATGCGGAGCTGCACCAGCAGGTGCAGAAGGCAGCAAACGCGTTGCAGGATCTCGGAATCGGCAAGGGTGACACCGTCGCGATCTATCTTCCGATGATTCCCGAGGCGGCCGTGGCCATGCTGGCGTGCGCCCGGATCGGTGCGCCACACTCGGTCGTTTTCGGCGGTTTCTCGGCCGAGGCCCTGAACTCGCGCATCCAGGACGCCAAGTGCAGGCTCGTCATCACCTCCGACGGTGGCTATCGGCGTGGCGCGCCAGCGGCCCTCAAGCCGGCGGTGGACGGTGCAGTCGACCGGGAGGGCACGCCGGTTGAGCACGTGCTCGTCGTCAAGCGCACCGGTCAGGAGGTCGCCTGGAACAAGGACCGAGACGTCTGGTGGCACGAGGCCCTCGACAAGGCCGCGGACACCCATGAGGCAGCGGGGATGGAAGCCGAGCACCCGCTGTTCATCCTCTACACCTCGGGCACCACCGGGAAGCCGAAGGGCATTTTCCACACCACCGGCGGCTACCTGACCCAGGCGGCCTACACCAACTCCGTGGTGCACGACGTCCATCCCGAGACCGACGTCTACTGGTGCACGGCCGACATCGGCTGGGTCACCGGACACTCTTACATCGTCTACGGGCCGATGGCCAACGGCGCGACGCAGGTGATGTACGAGGGCACCCCCGACACGCCGCACCAGGGTCGCTGGTGGGAGATCGTCGAGAAGTACAAGGTGACGATCATCTATACCGCGCCGACGGCGATCCGCACGTTCATGAAGTGGGGCGACGAGATCCCGGCCAGGTTCGACCTGTCCTCGCTGCGGGTCCTCGGATCGGTCGGGGAGCCGATCAACCCCGAAGCGTGGATGTGGTACCGGCGGGTCATCGGCGGCGACAAGGCTCCCGTCGTCGACACCTGGTGGCAGACCGAGACCGGCGCGATCATGGTCAGCCCGCTGCCTGGTGTCACTGACCTCAAGCCGGGTTCGGCACAGCGGGCGATCCCTGGCATCTCGGTCGACGTGGTCGACGACGAGGCGCACTCGGTGCCGAACGGCGGAGGGGGCTACCTCGTGGTCGACAAGCCGTGGCCGGCGATGCTGCGCGGGATCTGGGGTGACCCGGAGCGCTACCAGGAGACGTACTGGTCGCGTTTCGAGGGGCTCTACTTCGCCGGCGACGGCGCCAAGAAGGACGACGAGGGCAACATCTGGCTGCTCGGCAGGGTCGATGACGTCATGAACGTGTCCGGTCACCGGCTCTCGACAACAGAGATCGAGTCGGCGCTGGTGTCTCACCCGAAGGTTGCCGAGGCCGCAGTCGTCGGCGCGAACGACGCGACGTCCGGGCAGGCCGTCTGCGCGTTCGTGATCCTGCGCGGCTCGGCCGTCGAGGAGGCGGACGCTCACGGTGACGAGCTGGTGCAAGAGCTGCGCGCCCACGTGGCCAAGGAGATCGGACCCATCGCCAAGCCACGCCAGATCATGGTCGTCAAGGAGCTGCCCAAGACGCGCTCCGGCAAGATCATGCGGCGGCTGCTGCGCGACGTCGCCGAGAACCGTGAGGTCGGTGACGTCACGACCCTCGCCGACTCGACCGTGATGGACCTGATCAAGTCCGGTCTCGACTCGGGCAAGGCCGAGGACTGACCGAGAGTTGCACCGGACTCACGTCCTATCGCACCGGACTCAGGTCTTTACCGACAAAACGGGCATCTGACCGTCGAGAACCCAGCAGAACGTGAGTCCGGTCAACGGGCGCGTCTCCCGACACTGGCCGATGTGGTCGCAGCCTGGGGAGCTGACGCAGATCCAACTCATCGTGGCCCGACCGCCGGTTTTACCGGCCGATAACCTCGTCAGGTGAGCGAACCCCAGGAGTCCCCGGCGCGACGGCTGCTGGCTCGGGGGACCTGGCCGGAGGCCCGGTATGTGGCCTCTGCTCTGCGGACCGAGACGGTCGGCGGAGCGCTGTTGCTCGGCGCCGCGCTGCTCGCGATCGTCTGGGCCAACTCACCCTGGTCCGACGCATACCAGGCCCTGAGAAACCTGGTTGTCGGGCCATCGGCTCTCCACCTCGATCTCAGCCTCAGCACCTGGGCGGCCGACGGGTTGCTTGCCGTCTTCTTCCTCGTGGCCGGCCTCGAGCTGAAGCGCGAGTTCGTCGCGGGCGACCTCTCCGACCGCAGCAAGGCGGCCCTCCCGGTCGCTGCCGCCGTCTGCGGAGTGGCCCTGCCCGCCATCCTGTATGCCATTGCCGCCACGGTCACGGGCGGCGAGGGAGACGTGCTGCGGGGTTGGGCGATCCCGACCGCGACCGACATCGCGTTCGCGCTCGCGGTCCTCGCGGTGATCAGCACGCACCTGCCGTCGGCACTGCGCTCGTTCCTGCTCACCCTGGCCGTCGTCGACGACCTGATCGCGATCACCATCATCGCCGTGTTCTACAGCGAGACGGTGCACCCGCTGTTTCTCGCGCTCGCGGTCGTTCCGTTGGCGATCTGGTATGTCCTGCTCCGCAACGGGTGGACCAACCCCGCGCTGCTCGCCGTCCCCGCCCTGCTGGCCTGGGGCCTGGTCCACGCCGGCGGCGTCCACGCCACGGTTGCCGGGGTGCTGCTCGGCCTGCTCGTCCCGGTTTCCAAGCCCAGCAAGGACAGCGGGCCCAGCAAGGACAGCGGGGGCGGGGACAGCACGAGCAGCGGGGACGAGCACAGCCTGGCCGAACGGGTCGAGCACAAGCTGCGACCCTGGTCCGCCGGGGTGGCCGTCCCGGTCTTCGCCTTCTTCGCCGCTGGGGTCCCGTTCCTGGCCGGTGGCCTCACGGGCATCACGGACGCTCTGACGGACCCGGCTGCCCTCGGCGTGGTCATCGGCCTCGTCGTCGGCAAGTGCCTCGGGGTGTTCGGTGGGACCTGGTTCTTCGCGCGGTTCACCAAGGCCTCGCTCGACGACGACCTCGCCTGGCCGGACATGCTCGGTCTGTCCCTCCTCGCGGGCGTCGGTTTCACGGTCTCTCTCCTCATCGGTGAGCTGGCGTTCGGGCCGGGATCGCCCCGCGACGACCACGTCAGCTTCGGCGTCCTGGTCGGGTCCCTCCTCGCAGCTGCCTTGGCCGCCATCGTGCTGCGGCGCCGGAACCGCCACTACGCCCGTCTCGAGCAGGAGGAGATGCGTGATGACGACGGCGACGGCGTACCGGACGTCTATCTCGACCGGCCCCGGCGCTAGGCTCGTCACACTGCCCGAGCCACCCGCTGTCCACTGCCTACCGGCGAGGCCGACCCGTTGGAGGAACCGTTCATGGCGAACCACGAGCGCAGCTCGCAAGATCGCACCCTCGGCCAGCTCGTCGCCCAGGTGACCGAGGACATCTCCGTCATCGTGCGCACCGAGATCCAGCTCGCCAAGATCGAGGTCACCAAGTCGCTCGGCATCGCCGGCCGGGGCGCGGGGTTGCTGGCCGGCGCCGGGGTCCTAGCCCTGTATGCCCTTGGCCTGCTGTTCGTGACCCTCGCCCTGGTGATCGCCATCTGGCTCCCCGCGTGGGCTGGCTTCCTCATCATCACGGTGGTCCTGCTGATCGTCGTCGCGATCCTGGCGATTCTCGGACGCAGCGCCCTGCAGAAGGTCGACCCCAAGCCCGAACGCGCCATCGCCCAGGCCCAGGAGACGATTGCCGCGATCAAGGGTGCTGGTGCCTCGGGCGCGGCGCACGCGAAGGCGGTTCCTGCGGCAAACGCACAGGTGGCCCTCGACGCCGGACCCGAGCAGCCCCGCGACAGGTGAGCGTGAGCCTCGACGCCGCATCAGTTCTGATCGACGGACCCTGGCACCACCGGCTCGTCTCGGCCAACGGCGCCCGGTTCCACGTGGCCGAGCTCGGCGACGGACCCATGGTCCTGCTCATGCACGGGTTCCCCCAGTTCTGGTACGCCTGGCGCCACCAGATGGCAGCCATCGCCGACGCAGGGTGGCGGGCCGTCGCGATGGACCTGCGGGGCTACGGTGCGAGTGACAAACCCCCCCGCGGCTACGACTCCTACACCTCGTCAGCCGACGCCGCCAAGGTGATCCGTTCCCTCGGAGAGGAGAGCGCGATCGTGCTCGGCCAGGGTCTCGGCGGGTTCATCGCCTGGTGCCTGCCCAGCCTGCAGCCCGGGGTGACGCGGGCCGTCGGGTCTCTGGGGATGCCGCACCCTCGCGTCATGCGCAAGGCCTCGATCCTCAGCCGGGACCAGCGGCACGCGAGCCGCTACCTCGTCGAGATGCAGCGCCCGTTCGCTCCCGAGCGGGAGATGACCAAGGACCACACCTATGTCGCCGAGATCCTGCGCAGCTGGGCCTCCCCCTTTGGCGAGTACCCCGGGCCCGAGGACATCGAGCGCTACGGCAACGCGATGGCCATGCCGTTCGTGGCGCACTCGGCGGCGGAGCACTACCGCTGGTTCGGTCGCAGCCAGATCCGCCAGGACGGTCCGTTGTTCAACCGCCGGATCCGCGGGCCGATCGACCAGCCGGTGCTCTACCTGCAGGGGACCGAGGACGGCTGCGTCATCCAGGCACGGACCGGCGGGTCCGAGGCCTACGTCAGCGGCCCGTACACGTATGGGTCCATCGACGGCGCCGGACACTTCCTCACCGAAGAGGCGCCCGAGCGGGTGAGCGGGGCGATCGTCGACTGGCTCGACAGCGTGGACGCGTGAAGGATCCCGCGGTGGACCTGCAGCGGAGGGGATGGCCCAGGTCGCGCGCCGTCGGTGCCTCAGCACATGAACCTGCGCTCAGCACACCGTATGCGGTGGGCTGAGCGCAGGATGGTGTGCTGAGTCAGGTCCAGACCAGCGGGCGAGGATCGGCCGACGGTCAGCCGGTCGAGCAGCCGCCGGTGGAGACGGGCTGACCGGCTCCGGCCGCCGCCTGGAGCACGGGTTGCGCTTCGGCGAGGGTGAGGGCATACCCGGTCGTGTCGTCGTCGAGGGACTTGGCGAACACGACACCCACGACCGCTCCGGCAGTCGACAGCAACGGGCCGCCGCTGTTGCCCGGTTCGACGCGCGTGTAGAGCGAGTAGATCTGGCGCTCGACGCCGGGCTGACCGTAGATGTCCGAACCCGTTGCGGCCAGCGTCCCCCGCACCCGGGCCGCGTCCAGGCGGAACGGTCCGTCGAGGGGGAAGCCGGCCACAACCGCCTCGTCGTTGTTGGCAAGCGCCCCGCCGAGTGACAGCGCCGGCGCCGACAGCTCCGGCACGGCGAGGACGGCGAGGTCGCGCTGCGGGTCGAACACGACGATCTGGGCGGGGTACTCGCGGCCGACGCCCTGCACCTGCACCATCGCCTCGCGCATCCCCGCGACGACGTGCGCGTTGGTGACCACGCGCCCCGAGGAGACCACCCATCCGCTGCCCTCCTGGCCCCGGCTGCACGCCTCGGCGACGCCGGTGACACGGACGATGGACCGGGCCGCGGACTGGACGGCGGCCGCCGAGATGCTCGAGCCGTCGGGCGGTGCGACGGGGGCAATCGGCTCCGGGGAGAGCCCGTCGAAGACCCTGGGTATGCCGTTGCGGTCCAGCAGCGCGCGGAACCCCGCGAACAGCCGTCCCGACTGCGGCGGCACGATGCCGTCGATCGTGCGCAGCACCCGCGACTCCCCGATCGCCCTGCCGATCGTCGGCGGGGCAGCGCTGCGGACCGACCCCGCCACGAACCAGATCAACAGCGAGACGGCGAGCACGGTGGCCACTCCGCCGAGCAGCGCGTCGAGGGTTCGTGCTGGTCGGGCCGTGACCCGAGACCGCATCCGGCTACCCAAGGTGCTCGCGACCCCCTGCCCGATGCTGGCCGCCGCGAACACACCCACGACGAGCAGGGCGACCCGGGCCGGCTCGTGCTCCACAACCCAGTCGAAGCGTTCCAGCAGTGGCGGCAGCAGCCACATCCCGAGTGCGCCACCACCGAGGAACCCGACGAGCGACAACACGCTGACCAGCAGGCCCTGGCGGTAGCCGGCAACGGCGTACAGGAGCAGGACGAGGACCAGGACGAGGTCGAGGATCGGACCGGTCACGCCCGCCCCCTCGTGAGCCGGTCCGGCAGCGCCTGGACCCGGTCGCGGTCCCAGGGCTGGGCGAGGCCGGCGAGCTCGAGCGCCTTGTCGACGATCCCGCCGGTGAAGCCCCAGAGCAGCAGGTCGTCACCGAGGGTGAACGCCGGCCCGCGATATCCGGACGGGTGGGTGACCGTGAACCGGTTGGCCGGGTCGGTGAGGTAGCTCAACGGGGCGAGGATGACGCGGGCGACCTCGGCCGGGTCACCCGGACCCACCCGACCTGGGTCGCGCCACCAACCGACCACCACCGTGACGAGGAACCCACCCACCGGGAGAAACAGAGGCGGGAGGGTGCCCCGGACCTCGACCCCGAGCGGGTCGAGGAGCACCTCCTCCCCCGCCTCGCGTAGGGCCGTCCCGGCTGCGTCCACGTCACCGGCGTCGGTGCCCCCACCCGGCAGCGCGACCTCTCCCGGATGGGAGCGCATGTCGTGGGCCCGCTCGATCAGCAGGACGGCGTCGTCACCGTTTGGGTCAGGGCCGAAGAGCAGCAGCACCGCCGACTCGCGCCCGCCCTCGTCAGGGGTGACGACCCGGCTGAACCAGGCGGCGTCCGTGGTCTGGGCCGCGGCCATGAGACGGTCGAGCCATACGGGAGGAAGGTTGCGAGACCCCTGCTGAGGTGCGAGCGTCTCCCCCGGGCCGGCGAGGGACGGCATACGAGACATGCGTCAGGCTCGAACCCTTGCCCGTACGCGTGGGCGTATCGGAGCGGGAAGCGGGGCCGGTGGCGGGACGGGAGGCACCGCGCCGGGCTTGAGCTCGTATGCCAGCAGGGTCAGCGCTCGCTCGCGGTCGGTTTCGCCGATGCCGTAGCTCGGGCAGAGCGCCGCCACCGAACAGGCCCCGCAGGCGGGCTTCTTGGCGTGGCAGGTGCGACGACCGTGGAAGATCAGGACGTCGCTCAGCTCGGTCCATTCGCGCTTGGGGATCAGGGCACCGACTGCGTGCTCGACCTTGACCGGGTCTTGCAGAGCCGTCCAGCCGAACCGGCGAACCAACCGGCCGACGTGCGTGTCGACGGTGATCCCTGGAACCCCGAACGCGTGGCCCAGCACGACGTTCGCGGTCTTGCGTCCGACACCGGGCAGGGTGACGAGTTCGACCAGCCGGCCCGGGACCTGTCCCTCGTAGCGCTCGACGAGGGCACCGCCGAGCTTGATGATGGCGTCGGCCTTGTTGCGGAAGAACCCGGTGGACTGGATCAACGTCTCGAGCTCGGTGCGGTTTGCGCCGGCATAGTCCGAGGCCGTGCGGTAGCGCTGGAAGAGGGTGGGCGAGACGATGTTGACCCGGGCGTCCGTGGACTGGGCGGACAGGATCGTCGCGACCAGCAGCTCCAACGGGTTGGTGAAGTCGAGCTCGCACCGGGCGTAGGGGTAGCGCTCGTGAAGGGCGCGGTGCATTCGGCGGGCCCGGCGGGTGAGGGCCACCGGCGACTCGCCCTGCGCCGACCGCGCGGGGGACTCTGAGGTCACGGGCTCGTCGGACACCCGAGCAGCCTACGTTGCCCCCCGGACACCGAGCTCCACGGATCCCTCGGGTACGCCCGGTCTGCGCGGGGTCTGCGCGGGGTCTGCGCGGGGACCGCGCGCGGACCGCGCGGACCGCGCGGACTGCGCGGACTGCGCGGACTGCGCGGACTGCGCGGACTGCGCGGTCTAGGGGCCCGGCACATGGTGCTGGCACGCTCAGCCGGCAGGTCACCCTCACCGTGGCACACTGTCCGCGTGGACCTGGACATCGTGCGGCGTGCACCGTTGTTCGCCGCCCTCGACGACGAGGCGGCCGACGCCCTGCTCGGTCAGATGAGCGGGCGGCACCTGGAGCGCACGGACGTGCTGTTCCGCGAGGGCGACCAGGGTGACACGCTCTACGTCATCGGCGAGGGCAAGATCAAGCTCGGCCGCTCAAGCGCCGACGGCCGAGAGAACCTCGTCGCGATCCTCGGGCCGGGGGAGATGTTCGGCGAGCTCAGCCTGTTCGACCCCGGTCCTCGCACCATGACGGCGACCGCCGTCGCCGAGACCCAGCTGATGGGTCTGAAGAACGACTCGCTGACCGGCCTGCTCACCGGTCGGCCCGATGTCGCGACCGCCTTGCTGGCCGCTTTGGCCCAGCGGCTACGGCGCACCAACGAGCATTTGGCGGACCTAATTTTCACGGACGTCCCCGGGCGAGTCGCCAAGGCACTGCTTGAACTCGCCGAACGGTTCGGACGACCGGTCGACGAGGGCGTCATGGTGAGCCACGACCTCACCCAGGAGGAGCTGGCCCAGCTCGTCGGGGCGTCACGTGAGACGGTCAACAAGGCCCTCGCCGACTTCGCCACCCGCGGGTGGCTGCGGCTGGAGGCACGGGCCGTGCTGCTGCTCGACGTCGAGCGCCTGCAACGCCGGGCCCGCTGACCGAGCCGGGCCCGCTGACTGAGCCGGGCCCGCTGACCGAGCCTTTCCCGCTGACCGAGCCGGGCCCGCTGACCGAGCCTTTCCCGCTGAGCCGGGCCCGCTGACCGACCCGACCTGAGCCGACCTGAACTGAGCCGACCTAAGCAGACCTGCCCGGTGTCAGCGGCTGCGGGCTGGGGTCAGCCGCCGGAGCTGCCGTAGACGGTGACGTGGACGTGGTCGTAGTGGTTGGCCGTTGCCGAACCGCGGTCCGACATCGCCCGCCATCCTTCTCCGGAACGCTGCACGGTCCAGATGTGCTGCGACCAGATGACCTCGCTGACACCGAGCGACCTGGCGTTGGCGCGTACCCACGCCGCGATCTGCGAGCCGACCCCGCTCGACGGGATCATGATGTCGACCGCCCGGCCGGTGGCGTGCTCCCCGCCGCCGCCCACCCCGCCGTACGCGGTGACCGAGGGGAACAGCGCGCATACGGCGCGGTGAACGCGGATCGCATCCGGCGTCAGGCCGGACTCCACGGCGGAACCGCCGGCGCAGGGCGCTGCGGAGATCCCGCCCGCTGCCGGCGCCGCCGGCGCGGCCGCCTTAGTGGGCGCCGCCGCCTTGGGCGCGGGTGTGGTGGTGGGGGCCTTGGGCGCAGGTGCGGGGATGGGGGCCTGGGGCGCAGGTGTCGCGGTGGCAGCGGCGGGCGTCGGCGCAGCGACCGGAACCGGAGCCACCGCTGGGGCCGACGCTGCGGCTGGGGCTGCCACCTCGACGGGACGTAGCAGAAACAGGGGGTGCGGGACCTCGGGCTCGTCCGCGGCGTCCCCCACGCCTGAGCTGGCCGGACCTGCCGGCTGCCCGGTGGCCGGGGCGCGTCGATCGATGGACCGGCTTGCCCGCCCGAGCACCCGCATCGACACATCGGCGTAGACCAGCTGGTCGTCGGCAAGCCGCGTGTCCGCGCCGGATTCCGAGGTGCCCGAGATGACGGTGGTGACGGTGGGAGCGGCAAGGCAGCTCAGGCCGACAACGGAGATGAGCGCGGCCGGCCGCCATCCCCCACGCAGAACCGGCCCGCTGCGAGGAGGTGCCTGGCGGCGTGGTGCACGGTGGCGGCCCGTCTCTCGGGCGCCTCGGGGTGGGATCACGGGGGACACGGTCATCGAGGCAACCACAACGTCGTTGAAATGTCACATTCCGTGCTGCGGACCAACCCCGGGGCCTCCGTCGCACCTTCAGCCCGACCGGACTCAGATGTTCACCGGACTCAGATGTTCACCGGTCCTGGGGCCTACAGGAGGGTCGAACGGGCAAAGATCTGAGTTCGGTCGGGCTCACGGCGCGAAAACGTACAAACTTCTGAGTTCGGTCGCGGCGTCAGGCCGAGCGACGGCGCCCCGCGCGCGCCCGCAGGTAGTCGGCCACGACGTACTCCCCCAGCTGGCCCAGCTCGGGCGTGAAAACCCGTCCACCGTTGCGCCGGGCGACCGAGTCGACGAACCGGGCGAGCCCAGGGTCGTCGCCCAGCAGGAAGAAGTTCAGAGGGACGCCGTAGCGCGTCATCGTGTCGATCTCCCCCACCGTTGCGCGCAGGGTCGCCTGGGTGGTCGGCCACTGGAACGTCGGGGAGCCGTCCGCCTCGAGGTGTGCCGTGGGTTCACCGTCGGTGACCACGAGAACCACCGGCTCGGCCTCGGGATGACGACGCAGGTGTCGGCCGGCGAGCAGGAGGGCGTGGTGCAGGTTGGTCCCCTGGATCCACTGGGGTTCGACCTCGGCCAGCTGCATGGCCGTCAACGGCCTTGCGACACGGTCGAACCCGATGATCTGGAGGGCATCCTGCCTGAACCGGCTGGAGATGAGGTGGGACAGCGCGAGCGCCGTCTGCTTCATCGGCCCCCAGCGCTCCTCCTGGACCATCGAGAACGACAGGTCGACGAGCAGCGCGACCACGGCGCCGGTCCGGCGGGTGGTCTCGGCTACCGCGAAGTCCTCGACCTCGAGGCGCAGTCGGGCACCAGGCATACGGGAGCTGCCTCGGTATGCGTCGCGGAGCACCGCGTTCTGAACCGTCTTCACCGCGTCGAGGGGGCGCTCGTCGCCGAACTCCCACGGCAGGAAGGCACCGGTACGCTCGTCCGCGGCGCCCGAGCGCGGGTCCTGATGGCTGCCGGTGCGGTCCGCGTCGAGACGCTGGAAGATCCGTCTCAGGGCGGTCTCGCCGAGGCGACGCAATGCCTTGGGGGTCAACGTGATCCCGTCGGCGCCGGACTGGATGTAACCCTGCCTCTCCAGCTCCGCCTGCAGGTCGCGCAAGGCCTGCAGGTTGCGGACGGAGGCCGCGGGGAGCTGTCGTTCGAGCGCGTCGATGTCGGCGTCGTCGAGCCCGGACCCCGGATCGCTCTGCGAGAGCTGGCTTTCGAGTGCTTCGAGATCGGCGAGGTCCGAGACGGCGCCTACAGCTTCGCCGAGTCCCAACGACTCCCGACCGTCGATGCCCGCCCCGGGCTGGCGTCCGAACATCCCCGGCCGCAGCGATCGCAGGTTGTCTCCGAGCTGCGTCATCTCCATCTCGAGACCCATGTCCTGCATCGCCTGCTGCATCAGGCCAGCCAGCTCCTCGCGCTGCTCACGCGACAGCGAACGCATCATCCGGTCCGCGGCCGCCTGGCGGCGCGCCAGCGAGTCGATCAGCTCGTCCACGTTCGAGGGCTGGTCGGGGAAGAAGTCGCCGTGCTTGTCCATGAACTCGGCGAAGTCGTCACTGGTGTCTTCGCCGCGAGCATGCTTGCCGAGCAACGCGTTCAGGTCCGCCATCATCGTCCGGACAGACTCCATGGCGGCCGGGTCCTGGCCGCTCAAAGCCTGCTTCATCCCGGCGAACTGGGCGTCGAGGACCTCCTTGCGCAGCATGTCCAGCACGTTCTGCCAGTGCTGCTGGCCCTCTGCACTGGCCCACTGGTAGTCCGACAGCTCCCGCACGGCGCCGGCGGTGTCCTCGGGCAGCGCGTCGAGAGCCATCTCCGCGAGCCGCGCCTCGTCGCCGTCGCGTCCCGCGAGGAACTCCCGCTCTGCAGCCAGACCGCGGTCGAGCTCCTCGCGGACCTGATCCAGCATCCCGCCGAGGTTTCCGCGCCGCTGGACCTCGCGCTTGCGCCGCGCGATCTCACGGCGCAGCTCGTCGAGCCCGGCGCGATCCCCGAGCCCGCGCCGCATCAGCCGGTCGATGGCGTCCCGGAGGCTGGAGCCCTCCATCACGTCACGACCGATCTCGTCGACGGCCGCGCGGACGTCGAAGGGCGGCACCAGCGGGTCGGCCCCGCCGTCCCACGACCCGTAGCGGTACCTCCCCGCGCGGTGCTTCCCGCTCGACCCGCTCGACCCCGCCATCTCAGCTCCCGTAGATCGTCGTGCCGTCGGCCTCGACCTTGGACAGCCGACGTGTCAGGTGCAGACCCTCGAGCACGAACTCGACGGCCGCCGCGACCTGACCCGCTGACACCGAGTCCTCACCGACACCCAGCCGGTCGAGGATCTGCGCGAGACCCGTTGTGGCACCGATCTGTCCGAGCACGGTGGACGCGGGCACGAGGTCGCCCGTCTCCACAGTCGAACCGTCCTCGAAGTGCGCCGTGAAGCCCGTGAGGTCGGCCCCGGCAACGCGCTCGCGGAACGTCGCGGCCGTCGCCAGTCGCAGCAGGTGACCGACGACCTCGAGCTCGCGACCTTCCTCGCCCATCTCGAACTCGACCTTGCCGCGCAAGGTCGGCAGCACGTCGGCGAGGTCGCCGATCCGAGCCACCGCATCGTCCTCGCCCGTGAGGGCAGCGCGGCGCAGTGCGGACGCCGCAGCCGCCTCTGCCGCCGCGATGGCGAACCGCGCGGAAACACCGGAGCGCTGGTCGACGGCGGACGAGGTCCGCAGCTCCATGACGAGCCTCGCGATGACCTCGAGAAGGTGAGTCGGGAGCTCGGCGACGAGCTCCGCCTCCTGGCTGATCAGGGCGACCTCCTGGTCGACGTCGTCGAGGTAGTGCGTGCGCACCTCGGCCCCGAAGCGGTCTTTCAGCGGTGTGATGATCCGGCCACGGTTGGTGTAGTCCTCGGGGTTGGCGGAGGCGACGACCAGGACGTCCAGGGGCAACCGGACGGCATATCCGCGCACCTGTATGTCGCGCTCCTCGAGCACGTTGAACAGCGACACCTGGATGCGCTCGGCGAGGTCGGGCAGCTCGTTGAGGGCGAAGATCCCGCGGTGGGCTCGCGGGAGCAGGCCGTAGTGGATCGTCTCGGGATCCCCGAGTGTCCGTCCCTCCGCGACCTTGGTGGGGTCGACGTCGCCGACGAGGTCACCGACGCTGGTGTCGGGGGTGGCGAGCTTCTCGGTGTAGCGGTCGTCGCGGTGCCGCCACTCGATCGGGACGTCGTCGCCGTCGGTGGCCACGAGCCTGAGGCAGCGCTGGCAGATCGGGGCGAGCGGCTCGTCATGGATCTCGCAGCCGGCGATGAACGGTGACCACTCGTCGAGCAGGCCGGCGACGGTGCGCATGAGGCGGGTCTTGCCCTGGCCGCGCTCGCCCAGTAGAACGAAGTCGTGGCCGGCGAGCAGGGCGCGCTGGACGTCGGGCAGGACCGTCTCCTCGAACCCCACCATGCCGGGGAAGGGGTTGTCGCCGGACCGCAGGGCGGCGACGAGGTTGGCGCGGATCTCGGCCTTGACGGTGCGCGGCTCGTGACCTGCGGAGCGCAGCTGCCCGATGGTGGCGGGCTCGGGGTGTGTGGTGATGTGGCTCACTTCATGACGATACGTCCGCCCCTCGCGCTGCGAAACACCACCCGTCCGTCAGGTGGACGGGGTGACATTCGCGGGGTCCAGCGCGGTCAAGGCGGTCCGCGCCTCGGCTGGCGGGAGATCCCACTCGTCGTTCAGGGTGCGCACGACCGCCACACTCGCGGCTGCCATGGCCACGGTGGTGAGCCCCCAGGCGAACAGGTCCAGACGGTGGTTACCGGTCATGGCCGCGAAGAGGTGGATCGGCTGGGAGACGCCCATCGCCAGCGCAAAGACGGGGTGTACGACCCGCGATCGCCACAGCGCACAGCCCAGCAGCATCGACCCGGCGATGTGTCCGAGCACGAAGATCGTCAAGGACGCGCTTTCGCTTGGATGCTGAGCAGTCAGCTCCAGGATGCGCGCCGTGCTTGTTCGGTCCACCCCCGAGCTCAGACCGACGTAGGCAAAGAGGTCGTTCGACCCCCAGAACAACGCGAGGTATCCCGGAACCAGCAGCAGCGCTGCCGCCAACGACAACCGGGGTGCTCCTCTGCGGACCAACCGCACCACGGCGAACACCCCAGGGACGAGAGTGAACAGGGCCACGAACTCGAGCCACAACACCGTCTGCTCCGCGCCGAGGTTCACCGCGATCTTGTCGAGCACCTGTCCCGGGGTGTCAGGAGTGTCGTAGGGGAGGACGAACCGCAGCACGGCGACAGCCGCCGGTCCGACCGGCATGAGGATCGCGGCACCCCATCGTGCTGCCGTACGCGTGTCGGTCAGATGTCCCTTGGTGGCAGCCGCGGACCGTCGGACGTCGGAGACGCGCGTGGTCATGACGGAAGACCCGAGTCCGAGCTCCCGGCCGGAGGTCGCAAGGCGGAACGGTCCCGCGAGGCAGGGGTCAGCAGCAGCACCACGGCGACGACCGTGACGATGACGGAGACAGCCGCAGCAACGACGAGCGGCATCGGGGGCCCAGCGAAGAACGCGGGCAGGGCTGTGATTGCCGACAGGACTTGAGCGCCGGCGGCCAACCGGACCGCCCCGCGGCTCCGGGTGCGCCAGAAGACGATGACGCAGACCAGCGTCACGACCCCTAGGACGACTCCGAGCAGGACGACACTCCACGGTGGCCCGATCTCACCGTCAGACGGCCGCAGGTCAACCAGGCCCGCAACGTCGCTCAGACCGAGCAACGTGGTGAGCGCCAGACCAACTTTCATGGTGGTGGTCAAGGTGTGAGCCTGCTGAGGCGTGGTGTTCATGTGAGAGTTCCTTAGTCGAGAGGCATCGGTGGGATCTTCTGCCGGCTCTTCGACGATGACGCCTCGATCCTCCCGCCGCACCGGGGCGCAGGCATACCCCACCGGGCAGTTCGCCCGGACGATCTGGGGGAGAACCCCTACGCCCGAACCGCCCCGTCACAGCACAATGTGGGGATGACGCCCAGGGCGGCTTGGGAGACGACCCCGATCGCGCCGATCCGTGTCGTGATCGCGGACGATCACCCTGTCGTGCGTCAGGGGCTCGGTGCGCTGATCAACTCTCTGGCCGGGTTCGAGCTGGTCGGACAGGCCGCCGACGGCGAGGCAGCCGTCCGTGAGGTCCAGGTCCAGCGGCCGGACGCGGTGATCATCGACATCTCGATGCCTCGTGTCGGGGGGATCGAGGCGACTCGGCGGATCCTCGCAGCTGTCCCAGGGACCGCCGTCGTCGTGCTGACCATGCACGAGGACGACGACACGGTGTTCTCGGCGATGCAGGCCGGTGCCCGCGGATACCTGCTGAAGGGCGCTGAACAGGGCGAGATCGCGGACGCGCTGCGAGCGGTCGTCGCGGGGCAGGCGATCTTCGGACCGGGAGTCGCCGAGCGCGTGCTCGGGTACTTCACCACGCCGAGGACGACGCCACCGGCGTTTCCGGAGCTGACCGGTCGCGAACGCGAGGTACTCGACCACATCGCGCGCGGCGCCTCCAACGGACGCATCGCCCACGACCTCGGGCTGTCGCCCAAGACCGTCGGCAACCACATCTCCTCGGTCTTTGCCAAGCTCGCGGTTGCCGGGCGCGCCGAGGCGATCGTCCGGGCTCGCGAGGGCGGGCTGGGCCGCTCATGAGGACCTCGTGGAGCGTCCGGGTGGTTGCCCTGCTGAGTGCTGTCGGAGGTGTCGGCGCGCTCATCGCTCGAGGTCCCGGTTCCGACGTGCCGTTCGCCCTGGCGATGCTGGTCTGGGGCCTGGGATGGGTAACCGTGGCGGCATTGCTGGCTGCTGAACGGCGGGCGCGCACCGTCACGCTGCTGGCGCTCGCCGGTGGCATGACCCTCGTATGCGCCGCTGCGATCGGCGTGCACCCGGGGCTCCCGACGATGGCGCACCGTGTCGCTGCGTTGGCGCTCGTCAGCGTGCTGCCGGTCCTCTGGGCCGTCTACCCGGACACACTGCCGAGCCCTCTGCGTTGGACGTTCCTGCCAGTCGTCGTGGGTTTCGGGATCGCCGTCATCCTCTGGCCAACACCCGAACCCGTCACTGACGCAGCCAGTCTCGGTGTCCCTGTCGCGGTCGTCGCCGCAGTCTGGTGGCGCCTGGAGAGGTGCCCTCCCGAAGACCGGGAACCGTTGCTCTGGAACGCCTTGGCGCTAGGCGTATGCGCCGTAAGCGCGATTCCCCTGCTGTTCGTGGACTCTGGATGGCCGTACTTCGTCGTGGTGTTGATCCTGCTTCTCGTGACGTGTGCGGGGGTCGTGGTCGGTCTGCACCCGCCGGCGGGCGTCGACGTCCGTCTGCTGATCCTGCGCACCGCCGTCTACATCGTCACCATCGTCGCGGCGCTGGCCTTGTTCGACGGGCTGGCGGCCGCCACGGCAGTCTGGGGCGGCGGCACGCCGTCACTGAGTGCCCTGGGGGTGCTCAGTGTCGTCGTGGCGATCGCATTCCTGCCCATTAAGAGGGCCCTGACCACCGCGCTCGACCGGCTGCTGTTTGGCGACAGGCTCGACACGCTCAGTGTCGCAAGGCGATTCGGCGATGAGCTGACCGCAGGCGATGAACCTGCAGCGGCGCTCTATGCGCTTCGCGAGGCGCTCTGGCTGCCCTATGCGGCGCTGGTCGACAGCACGGGAGCGCTCGTCGAAGCTGGGACGATGTCTGGAGTCGCCCATCGGATCCCCCTTCGCATCGGGGCTTCCGATGTCGGGACGCTCGTCATCGGGTTGCGTCCGGGAGAGCGCCGGCTCTCCTCTTCGGATCAGGACGCTCTGAGGGTCGTCGCTCCCGCACTCGCCCAAGCCGTGCACGCCCAAGTGCTGGCAGGCGAGCTCCGCCGGTCACGGCAGGCGGTCGTCAGCGCCATCGAGGACGAGCGGCGCCGTCTGCGCCGGGACCTGCACGACGGGCTCGGACCGACGCTGACGGGGGTCGCCTATGCCTCCGACGCGGCTCGGAACCTGTTGCGCGCCAACCCGGACGAGGCGGAAAGGCTGATCGTCAGTGTCCGCTCAGACGTCCGCGACGCGATCGGTGACGTCCGGCGACTCGTCGACGGCTTGCGGCCGTCGGCCCTGGACCAGCTCGGCCTCGTCGGTGCCGTCGCGCAGCACAGCACCCACCTGCATACGGCGATCGGCGCGCGGCTCGACGTCTGGTTGAGCGCCTCCGCGTCACTTCCCGCCCTGCCGGCAGCAACGGAGGTGGCCGCATACCGGATCATCACCGAGGCGCTGACCAACGTCGCCCGCCACGCCTGCGCCGACCGTGCAGAGGTGGCGATCAGCGCCGACGAGGACGCGCTGCTCATCGTCATCTCCGACACCGGAGCCGCCGTCGCAGAGCCCGGCTGGAAGCCCGGGGTGGGCCTGTCGTCCATGCGTGAGCGAGCCGAGCTGCTGGGTGGGACCTTCTCGGCGGCACCCGGGGAGCTGGGTGGCGCGGTGCGGGTGTCGCTACCGTTGCGCTGACAGGTAGTCCAACTGGGCACGCACGCTCAGCTCGGCCGCCCGCCACACCTCCCGGGGGACGTCCGCATAGACCAGCTCGACGACCGCCCGGGGATCTGTCGCGCCCGCCGCCACGGCGAGCCGTACCTGCTCCAACCGCTCCGCCCGGTGCTCCAGGTAGTGCCGCACCACACCGGCGGCATCGGCGACTTCCGGCCCGTGACCGGGCAGGATGCGCGCGACCTCTCCCGACCCCGTCAGCCTTTCGATCCGCGCCAACGACCTGAGGTATGCCTCGAGCTCCCCGTCGGGCCAGGCAACGACCGTGGTGCCCCGGCCCAGGACCGTGTCGCCGGTCAGCAGCGCGCTCTCGGCGGGCAGCAGGAACGACAGCGAGTCCGACGTGTGACCGGGTGTCGCAACGACGGTGAGGTCGAGGCCGCCGACTGTCACGGTCTCGCCGTCACCCAGGTCGTCATGGCCGGCGCCCAACGCCCGGACCGGCGCCGCCGTCATCGCGCCGAAGTGCTGCGCCGCCTCGGCGTGATCGGCGTGATGGTGGGTCAGCAGCGTGAGGACGACCCGGGCGGCCCTGGACTCGACGAGACGACACACCGCTTCGAGGTGCGCGAGGTCGAGTGGACCCGGGTCGACGACGACCGCCTCGGACGAGCCGGGTTCGAGCAGGACCCACGTGTTGGTTCCGTCGAGCGTCATCGGGCCGGGGTTGGGCGCCAGGACGCAGGTCGCCCGATCGGTGACCTGACCCGAGGCCCAGGGCATGCTCTCCGTCACGCAGGCAACGCTGCCTCCCGCCCGCCGATGCGTCAAGCAGGAGGAGCACGGGTCGACCTCTTTGTCACGGAAGGTCGGCACGCATGACCGGGACCCCGTCGACCTCGACGAGACGCGGCTCGATGGGCACCGGCGGCCACGACTCCGCCACGAACGTCTCGGCAGAACGAGCCGCTCCTACGGCCTCGACGGAGACGATCGTCGGAGGCAGCAGCAAGGCTTCACCGGTGGCGTATGCCTCGAGCAGGTCACCGGGCACCGTCCAGTCCGCGACGTCGGCCTCGGTTGTGTCGTCGTCCGGGATCTGACCGTCCGGCAGGAGTGCGGCGAAGAACCAGGTGTCGTACCGGCGGGTCTCGAACGCCGGTGTCACCCAACGCCCCCGCACCGACAGCAGGTCCGATCTCAGCACCAGTCCTCGACGCACCAGCAGCTCGCTGAACGACTGCTCCCGAGCGAGCAGGGCCGCCCGCTCCAGCTCCCACTCGGGGTCACGCAGATCGGCGACGAACGTCGTCGCGCTCGGCCCGGCCAGCAGCACACCGCACTCCTCGAAGACCTCGCGCACGGCGGCGCAGACCAGCGAGCGGGCCATCCCTTCGCCGCAGCCGAGGCGGACCGCCCATTCCGTCGGCGACGGCCCCGCCCAGGGCAGGTCCGGTTCGTCGTCCCGTCGGTCGACTCCGCCGCCCGGGAAGACCCACATCCTCGGTGCGAAGACCATCGTGGCCACTCGGCGCAGCATGAACACCTCGACGCCGCCCGCTCCGTCGCGTACGAGCATCACGGTCGCGGCACACCGCGGCAGGGCCGGTGTCTCCCGACGTCCGGCGAGCCACCCGGCCGCCCGCTCACCCAGCGCGCCGATCGGGAAGTCGCGCTCGGTCACGATGCGTACTCGATGTCAGTCGGCTGTCGGTGCTGTCTTGTGGCTGTCTTGTGGCTGTCAGTCGGCGACGGCGACGACGATCTCCACCTCGACGGGGGCGTCGAGCGGGAGGGCTACCACCCCGACGGCCGAACGGGCGTGCACTCCCTTGTCCCCGAACGCTTGACCGAGCAGCTCACTCGCGCCGTTGATCACCCCAGGCTGTCCGGTGAAGGACGGGTCGGACGCCACGAAGCCGACAACCTTGACGACCCGGGTGACGTTGTCGAGGTCTCCGATCAGCGCCTTCACGGCGGCGATCGCGTTGAGTGCGCAGGTCTGGGCCATCTGCGTGGCGTCGGACGCCGGGACCAACCCATGACCGTCACCCACCTTGCCGGTCGCCGCCATCGCACCCGACACCATGGGCAGCTGACCGGACGTGAAGATGAGGTTGCCCTCGCGCATCGCCGGCACGTAGGCGGCGACGGGTGGCACGACCTCGGGCACGCTCAGCCCCATCTCGGCGAGCCGGTCCTCGACGGCGGACATCAGGCCTTCGCCCGCTTGAAGTAGGCGACCAGCCCGTTGCCGTCAGGGCCGGCGACCACCTGCACGAGCTCCCAGCCGTCCTCACCCCAGTTGTCGAGGATCTGCTTCGTCGCATGGATCATCAGCGGCACGGTCGCGTACTCCCACTTCGTCATGAGCCGAACCCTAGTGTGGCCAGAACGTCTCGTGTGCCGGTCCCAGGAGGTGCTGCCGATGTCGCGGACCGAACGTGCCGTCTGCTCGCTCGGCTGCATCGTCGCGATGCTCGTGCTCTGGTGGAGTTTCAGCGCCCAGCCCGGGTGGGCGCTCTGGGTGCGCATCGGAGCGGTCCTGCTCGTTCCCGCGGTGTTCTTCGGCGTCATCTGCGCACAGATGATCCGCGCGGTGACTCGCGAGGAGGCGGGCCTGACGAAGGAACAGATCCGAGAGCGTCGCCGGGCTGCCCGCGAGGCCGTCCAGCGCGACGCGTTCCCCCTGCTGAGCAGGCTCGACCTGTACGTCCGCCCGCTCCAGCAGCTGTGGGAGCTGAAGAAGCACACCGACACACCCCCACCCGACCCGAACCGCGACCCGAACCGCGACCCGAAAAGCTAGGTGCTGACCATGACGACGCCCGCGCCCCACCGCACCACGGCCTACGGCTGCGACCCGGCCCAGGTCTACGACGTCCGCGAACCCACTGCGCCCTCCACGCAGACGTGCGTCGTCGTCGTCCACGGCGGCTTCTGGCGCGCCACATGGGACCGCGACCACGCGGCGCCGCAGGCTCAGGCGTTCGCCGACCTGGGGCACCACGTCGCGGTGGTCGAATACCGCAGAACCGGTATGCCGGGCGGCGGCTGGCCCGGGACGTTCCGTGACGTGATGGCCGCCGTCGCGGCCGTACGGGCCGACCCGAGCCTGCCGGCCCGTACGGTCCTGGTCGGCCACTCAGCCGGCGGACACCTCGTTGCCCTCGTGGCCGCCCAGCCGCAGGCCCTCGGCCTCGCCGGCGTTGTCGCCCTCGCGGGCTGCACCGACCTGGCCCTGACGCGGGAGCAGGACCTGGGCAGCGGCGCTGCCGTGGCGTTCATGGGCACCCAGGATCCCGCTGCCTGGTTCGAGGCCGACCCGGCCCGGCACTCACCGGCCGCCCCCGTGGTCCTCGTGCACGGAGACGAGGACGACACGGTCCCCGTCGAGGTCTCGCTGAGCTACGTCGCCGCGACCAGGGCGTCGGCCGGGCCGCACGCCCGGGTGGAGCTGCGACGCATACCGGGTGCTGGGCACTTCGACCCGATCGAGCCCGGCACACGGGCGTTCGCTCAGGTCGTCGCCGCCATCGGCACGTTGAGCACCGGTTGAGGCATCGGCACGTTGAGCACCGGTTGAGGGCAGGGGAGGTGATCTCGAGCCCGCGGCGGTGCGGTCACCGACGACGTGGCCGCCGTCGGGGCTCCTGGGCGGCACCTCCGGCACGTCCGTGCTGGGCGGCAACAGCCGCCAGCCGCCTGTCGCGCGTCCACAGGCGGCACCCAGCCGTCAGCATCGTCGCGGCCAGCAGGTGCGCCTCGACATACCCGATCCCGAGGCCGGACAGATGCTGGTTGTCGATCAGCGCGAGCACCTCGACATCGGAGGCGACGCTCGCGCGCGGAAGGTTGTTGAGCAGCCCGATGACCTCGTCGCGCCGCGAAAGGCGGCCCAGGGCGAGCTCGCCCGTCACCCACGGGTGTGCCAGCACCTGCCCGTCCTCGAGGAGCGCGACGAGCCGCGGGTCACCGGCGCGGAGGTGGTCGACCCAGATCGAGGTGTCGACCAGGATCATGTCGGCGTCGTGCGACGACGGGGACCGACGTCGCGTCGGGCTCGCTGCCGGCCAGTCGAGCCAGGCGCCGCGCGCTCTCGCGCTCGATCAACGCCCGAAGGGCTTGGCGGACCAGGGCGCTCTTCTCCATGGTCCCCGTCAGGCGCTGCGCTTCGGTGACGAGATCGTCATCCAGGGCGAGGGTAGTTCTCACTGCGACCTTCAAGCACGGTCATCGACATCGGATGATGACGTTACACGTGCTCCCGAGGGACGCGGCAGTGATGACCTAACCGGCCGGTTAGGGTCGAGCAATGGCTGGCACCGCATCTTCCGAGTCGGTGCGGCTGCACATCGTTACCGGCAAGGGCGGCACCGGCAAGACGACGGTCGCCGCGGCACTCGCCCTGGCGTTGGCCTCGGGCGGCCGCAAGGTACTGCTGGCCGAGGTCGAGGGGCGCCAGGGCATCAGCCAGACCTTCGATGTCCCCCCGCTGGCGACCGAGGAGGTCAAGATCGCCGGCGCGCCGGGCGGTGGTGAGGTGTTCGGGCTGTCGGTCGATGCCAAGGCGGCGTTCGTCGAATACCTCCAGCTGTTCTACAAGCTCGGCCGAGCGGGCGGGCTGCTCGAGCGGTTCGGGGCGACGGACTTCGCGACGACGATCGCGCCGGGGGTGCGCGACGTGCTGCTCATCGGACGGGTCTACGAGGCGAACCGCCGCCGGGCCTCCGGGGGTCACGGCCGTCACGACAGCAGTCCCGCCTACGACGCCATCGTGCTCGACGCTCCGCCGACGGGTCGCGTCGTGCGCTTCCTCTCGGTCAACAACGAGGTGGCCGGCCTGGCCAAGGTCGGCCCGATCCGGTCCCAGGCTGACTCCATCACCGAGATGCTCACCTCACCGGAGTCCGTCGTCCACGTCGTGACCCTGCTGGAGGAGATGCCGGTGCAGGAGAGTGTGGACGCCATCGCTGACCTGCGCGCCGCCCACCTGAGCATCGGTTCTGTCGTCGTCAACCAGGTCCGTGAGCCCGAGCTCCCCCCCCGCCAGCTCGCCGCCGCCTCCCGGAGCCGGATCGACCTCGAGGCCGTACGCGTCGGGCTCACGGCCTCCGGGCTCAAGGCGACCGACGCGGTGGTCGAAGGCCTCGCTGCCCAGGCGCGCGACCACGCCCTGCGGGTAGCCCAGGAGACGGAGCAGCGGGCGGTCCTCGACGCGCTCGGGCTGCCGATCCGCACATTGCCTGTGACGAGCGACGGGGTCGAGGTCGGGACGATCCGCTGGTTCGCCGACCTGCTCACCGACCAGGGGATGGTGCCGTGAGCAGCCGGTCGACAGGGCGGTCGGCGGGAGGCGGAAGTGCGACCGGCATGAAGACCAGAGCCCGTACGCCACGGCTCGACGTGGACGCGCTGCTCGCCGACCGGGACCTCGACATCGTCGTCTGTTGTGGTGCCGGTGGCGTGGGCAAGACCACCACGGCGGCGGCCCTGGCACTGCGCGCAGCCGAACAGGGACGCCAGGTCGTGGTCCTCACGATCGACCCGGCGCGGCGGCTGGCGCAGTCGATGGGGCTCAGTGAGCTCGACAACACCCCGCGCCCCGTCGACGGGATCGACACCTCGGGCGGGGGTTCGCTGGACGCGATGATGCTCGACATGAAGCGCACCTTCGACGAGGTCGTCGTCGCGCACTCGACCCCGGAGACGGCAGACCAGATCCTCGCAAACCCCTTTTACCAGGCCGTGTCCAGCTCGTTCGCCGGGACGCAGGAATACATGGCGATGGAAAAGCTGGGGCAGCTGCACCAGCAGAAGGGCGCCGGGGGCATCCCTCGGTGGGACCTCATCGTTGTCGACACCCCCCCGTCACGGTCGGCGCTGGACTTCCTGGACGCGCCCAAACGGCTGGGCTCGTTCCTCGACGGACGGTTCATCCGACTGCTCACCGCTCCCGTCAAGGTGGGCGGAAAGGCCTACCTCAAGTTCTTCAGCGCCGGTGTCGGGCTGATGTCGGCCACCTTGTCCAAGGTGCTCGGCGGCGACATGCTTCGGGATGTCCAGACCTTCGTGGCGGCCCTCGAGACGATGTTCGGCGGGTTCCGCGAGCGCGCCGACGTCACGTATGCCCTGCTCGGGCAGCCGTCGACAGCGTTCCTCGTCGTCGCGGCGCCCGAGCGGGACGCCCTGCGCGAGGCCTCGTTCTTCGTGGACCGGCTCGAGGCTGACCAGATGCCGCTGGCCGGGCTGGTGCTCAACCGGGTCCAGCAGGTGCAGGCGCCGGGGATCAGCGCATCACGAGCCCGCGCCGCGGCCGAGGAGCGCGCCGAGGTCGGCGACGCGCTGACGTCGGGTCTGCTCTCGCTGCACGCTGACCTGGCCAGCCTCGCCGAACGGCAGCGGGGCCTGGCCCGACGGTTCAGCGTGGGGCACCCGTCCACCCCGGTGGGTGAGGTACCCGCGCTGGCCGAAGACGTCCACGACGTCGAGGGCCTACGGGCCGTGGGAGCAGCCCTCGCAAGCTAGCCCTGGACTCGCCCGCGCTGACTCTCATCGACCCCGTTGCGGGCCGACCGACATGCACGAGCGCGCCAGAGCGGGAGAACTGGCTCGTTCTGGGCTGTCGTGCAGGTCCCTCGGACCCGAACTGGGCCCGAACTGGACCCGGACGGGTCAGGAGACCTGGTCGAGGCGCGCGGTGTTGAACAGGTTCCACCACGACGGGACGTTGGGGTGACGGCGCAGCATGGCGCGACGCTCCCGCTCGGTCAGGCCACCCCAGACGCCGAACTCGGTGCGGTTGTCGAGCGCGTCGGCGAGGCACTCGGCCACGACCGGGCACTTGGCGCAGACCATCTTGGCGACCTGCTGTGCTGCCCCACGGACGAACAAGGCGTCCGGGTCGGCCTGGACGCATCTGCCGCGACCCGCCCAGTCAGCACGAAGGCCTCCCGTGGCCTCGGTCTCCCCGAGACCGCTGCTGGTCTTGGTGGTGGTGCTCTCGCGCCGCGCGTTGATCCGCTCGATCGTGATGGTCACGTACGTAGTCCTGTCCCATGGTCTGCCCCCATGTCCCCTGTCGAGGACGATGCTTCGGGTGCCGCCGCCCCCCTGCGTTCCCATGCGGCAACGCAGCGGCGGCTGCCCTGTGAGAAAGATACGGAGACGAGCGTGCGTCCGACCATCGTCCGTACGGGTGATTTGTCGGTTACACGCGGACTAGTCCGGAGGATCACGGTTCGGTCACGGCATCCGTCGCAGATCTCTGACCGTCGGGTGGCCAGGGTCTTCACGGCGGGGTCACAAGGGCATCTCAGGTCCTTGTGGCTGCGCGTCCAGTGCCTCCGTCTCGGTTAGCCTTGACCCCATGAAGGCCGGCCGCACGACCGATATCGCCCGGATCATCCCGTTGCTGGGGGCGTTCGTCGGTGCTGCCGTCGTCCTGGGCGTCCTCGGAGCCGGCCTGGTCATGCCCACCGTCGGCACGATCGGCGCGGTGACCAGGACTGGCGTCGACATGTTCGACGCCCTGCCCAGCGAGTTCACTGCCGCCACCTTGTCACAGCAGTCGACGATCCTGGACTCCAAGGGCGGGGTCATCGCCCGGCCCTACGACGAGAACCGCATCATCGTGCCGCTGGCTTCGGTCGCCCCGATCATGCAGAAGGCCCAGGTCGCGATCGAGGACGACCGGTTCTATGAGCACGGGGGCGTCGACGTCCGCGGGCTCGTGCGGGCCGTCGTCTCCAACGCCTCCAACGAGACGGTCCAGGGTGGCTCGACCCTGACGCAGCAGTACGTCAAGCTCCAGCTGCAGGAGTCGGCGCTCCAGTCCGGCGACCCCGCGGCTGCCCAGGCCGCGGTCGCTCGCAGCGGCCTCGCCGGTGTCACCCGCAAGCTGCAGGAGCTCAAATACTCGATCCAGCTCGAGAAGGTCAAGAGCAAGGACCAGATCCTCGAGAGCTACTTCAACATCGTCTACTACGGCGACCAGGCCTACGGCGTCGAAGCGGCCTCCCGGCACTACTTCAACAAGTCCGCCAAGGACCTGACCCTCCCCGAGGCCGCGCTGATTGCCGGGCTGGCGCAGAGCCCCGGCACGACCGACCCGGTCCACTTCCCGGACCGGGCGTTCACCCGCCGCAACGTCGTCCTCGACCGGATGCACGAGCTTGGCCTGATCACCACCAAGGAGTGGACCGACGCGAGGGCGGTCAAGCTCGCGGACATGCTGCACGTCACCCAGGCACCCAGCGCCTGCCAGGCGGCTGGGGACACCGCCTACTTCTGTGACTACGTGATCAAGTGGCTCGAGCTCGACCCCTCGCTGAACCAGGCGCTGGGGACCTCGTTGCAGGCCCGCAAGGACAAGATCTTCGGGGGTGGTCTGACGATCCAGACCACGATCGACCCCGCCCTGAGCCAGGCAGCCAAGGCCGAGATCCTCAAGCGGGTGCCTGAGAGCAACAAGGACGAGATCGGCTCGGCCGCAGTGACTCTCGACCCGAACACCGGGGCCGTCAAGGGCATGGCCCAGAACTCCGAGTACAGCGGCGACAACTCGGACTTCAGCCACACCCAGGTCAACTGGGGGGTGGACTCCCAGTATGGCGGGTCGAACGGTTTCGGGTTCGGCTCGACCGAGAAGGCGTTCGCGCTCGTGACCGCCCTGCAGCGGGGTTATCCGATCAACACGACCCTGTCCATCAAGGGTGCCGGCCCCAGCGTGGCGGCGAGCTACACGAACGCCGACTTCAGCGACGCCTGCGGCATACCCAAGGGTGCCAGGCCGTGGACCGTCCGGAACGACGAGACCGTCGCCGCCGGCCCCATGACCCTGACGCAGGCGACCGCCCAGTCGATCAACACCGCCTTCGTCGCGCTGGTCTCGCAACTCGGTGCCTGTAACGTGCGCGACACTGAGGCCCTGCTCGGCCTGCACCAAGCCAACGGTCAGCCGATCCAGCCCTACCCGTCGGCGATCACCCTGGGTTCCGACCCCGTCTCCCCCATGACCGTCGCCAGTGCCTACGGTTCGATGGCGAACTCCGGAGTGCACTGCACCCCGACGCCGATCCAGCAGATCACCGGTCCCGATGGCAAGGAGCTCCCGATCGTCAAGCCGGGCACCGGCAACTGCACCAAGGTCGTCGATCCATCCGTGGCGGACGGTGTCGCCCAGATCATGACCAGCGTGATGACGGGGACCGGGACGGGGGCTCAGTCCGCACTGAGCGGGGGTCGCCCCGCTGCCGGCAAGACAGGCACGACCAACGGCAACCGGCAGACCTGGTTCGTCGGCTACACCCCGCAGCTGACGACGGCCGTCTGGGTCGGCCAGCCCCTGGGCAACAAGAAGGACCTCGACAGGATCACCCTTGCCGGCACCACCTATTCGACGGTCTTCGGCAAGAGCATCGCGGCCCCCATCTGGAAGGCCATCATGGACATCGCCCTTCAGGGGCAGCCCAACGAGCCCTTCCCGGCGGCCCCGGACACGATCGTCAACGGTGACAAGGTGGCGATCAGTGGAGTCTCCGGCATGACGATCGCCAACGCGACAGCCCAGCTCGCGTCCCAAGGCTTTGCCGTGACAGTCGGCCGCAGGGTCAACTCGAACTACCCGGTCGGCACGGTCGCCTACACGTCGGCAACCGGCGGGCAGGCCAATCGCGGCACCTCGGTCACGCTCTACATCTCGGTCGGCCCCGCACCCCGCCCCGCACCCGTCCGACCGGCACCACCGGCTCAGCCGTCTCCACCGCCGGCGGCGGTACCTCCGGCCCAGCCAGCACCGGCGCCAACCCCCTGAGGTCACCGCCCACGGGCTGAAGCGAAGGATCTGCCCCCGCAGGTGAGGGAATCCTTCCCGTCAGCTCTGGGCCAGAGCCTTGCGCACCTCGGCCGCCACCCGGCCACCATCGGCGCGCCCGGCCACCAGCGGCTGGACCGCCTTCATCACCTGGCCCAGCTGCGGCATACCGGTGGCGCCGGTGTCACCGACCACGCGAGCAACGATCGTCGCGAGCTCGTCGTCGCCGAGCTGGTCCGGCAGGTATGCCTGGACGACCGCGAGCTCGGCGTCCTCCTTCGCTGCCAGCTCGGGTCGGCCCGCGCCGGTGAAGGCCGCCGCCGCCTCCCGACGCTTCTTGCCTTCCTTGGCCAGCACCGTGAGGACCTCCTCGTCCGTCAGCTCTCGGGCCCGCGTGCCTGCCACCTCTGCGTTCGTCACCGAGGTCAGCACCATCCGCAACGTCGCGGCGCGCACGGCGTCGCGGCTGCGGATTGCCTGCGTGAGGTCGGCCCGCAGGGTCTGCTTGAGGGAGGAGCTCATGAGCCGAGTCTTTCAGGTCGACGCCACGACAATCTCTGGGGTCGACGCTACGACACACTCGCCACTCTGGCGTCCGCCGGCCCCCGCCTGCTGTTCCGCGTGCTGGCGGGTGTGGGGTGCGTGAAAGGATTGTCACGTGAAGCCCCTCTTGCGCGCGACCGCGGCTGTTTCGGCGGCGGGGGCGCTCGGGTTCGGATACGCGTCACTTGTGGAGCGAAACGCCTACGTCCTGAGAAGTTTTCGCGTTCCGGTCCTGCCACCCGACCATCGCCCGCTCAGGGTGGTGCATCTCAGCGACCTGCACCTGATGCCCGGCCAGCGACGCAAGGTGGCCTGGGTTCGAGGGCTCGCTGACCTGCGGCCGGACCTCGTCGTCAACACCGGCGACAACATCTCGCATCCCGATGCGGTCGCGGTGGCGCTCGACGCGTTCGACGCCTTCGCGGGTGTCCCCGGGGTGTTCGTGCTCGGATCGAACGACTACTTCGCCCCCAAACCCAAGAACCCCCTGCTCTATCTCACACCGAGGTTCGCCCCCGGCACCGGGACGAGCCCACGGCTGCCGACCAAGGACCTCGTCGCGGGGATGCTGGACCTCGGCTGGACCGACCTGACGAACTCGCGCACCACCCTGGACGTAGCCGGCTCGCCCCTGGAGCTCATGGGCGTCGACGACCCACACCTCGGTTACGACCGCTACGAGCTCGTCGCGGGCCCCGCCGACCCGATCGTCGCCCTGACGGTCGGCGTGACGCACGCGCCCTACCAGCACGTCCTCGATGCCATGGCACGCGACGGTGCACGACTCCTCCTTGCCGGGCACACGCACGGCGGTCAGCTGTGCGTGCCGTTCGCCGGCGCGCTGGTCACCAACTGCGACCTGGACACCGGCCGCGCCAAGGGGCTGTCCCGATGGTGGCCGGGGGCGGGACGAGCTCTCGGTATGCCGCCACCGGACGACGCGGCATACCTCGAGGTGTCCGCCGGGCTCGGCACCTCGCCGTATGCGCCGGTGCGGTTCGCCTGCCGCCCGGAAGCTACCCTGCTGACGCTCGTCGCGGCCGACGCCTGAGGGCTGCAACCTGCGGGTCTGCAACCTGCATGTCTGTGACGGAGCCGATTGGGGTTAGTGGTGCTGCCTCGGCTATCCTCACTTCTCGCTGCCCCTCACCGGTTCTCGAGCCGGTTGGGGAGTCCGCGAGCAACATCGAGAAGCACCGCAGAAATGCCACGGGGTGTGGCGCAGCTTGGTAGCGCGCGTCGTTCGGGACGACGAGGCCGCAGGTTCAAATCCTGTCACCCCGACTGACGCCAGGTGCGCGCACGGCGCGCCGGCTGCGCGCAGCAGACTGCAGACGCGAACACCGCCCAGGATGCGCAACGGTCGGCCACGGTCCGCGGCATTGCGCCCGGGTACCCGGGTACCCGGGGCTCGCGTTAGCGATAACATTCCTCTCCGCAGACGCTTTGCAGCGACTAATGTTCGCGCTAACACACGCGCGGTGACGTCCACCCACGGCGAGACGGCACCGCTTCTGCAGGACCACGGGTTCGCAGCCCACCGGAAGGATGGCCATGAGCACGACGCAGACCCGCCATGAGGAGGTCTGGTTCCTCACCGGAAGCCAAGGTCTCTATGGGCAGGACACTCTGGACCAGGTGGCCGACCAGTCCCGCGGCGTGGCGGGTACGATCGACGACGGCCCCGGAATGCCGGTCCACGTGGTCTGGAAGCCCGTCCTCACCGACTCGGCCGGCATCCGGACGGTGATGATGTCCGCGAACGCCGATCCGGCGTGCGTCGGAGTCATCGCCTGGATGCACACGTTCTCCCCGGCCAAGATGTGGATCGGCGGACTGGATGCGCTCCGAAAGCCGTTGCTGCATCTGCATACCCAGTCCCACCGCTCAATTCCCTGGGCGACGATCGACATGGACTTCATGAACCTCAACCAGGCCGCGCACGGCGACCGGGAGTTCGGATACGTCCAGACGCGGCTCGGGGTCGCAAGAACCACGGTCGCCGGTCACGTCTCGGAGCCGCGGACCGTCCAGCGGGTCGCCGAGTGGGCCCGCGCCGCCCAGGGAGTCGCGGCGATGCGCTCGCTGCGGCTGGCCAGGTTCGGAGACAACATGCGCAACGTCGCCGTGACCGAGGGTGACAAGGTCGAGGCGGAGCTGCACTTCGGGGTCTCCGTCAACACCTACGGGGTCAACGACCTTGTGGCCGTGGTTGATGCTGTCGACGAGACGCAGGTCGACGCCCTCGTCGCCGAGTACGACGACACCTACGACGTCGCACCTGAGCTGCGACCTGCCGGCGCCCGTCGCGAGTCACTGCGAGACGGGGCACGAATCGAGGCCGGGCTGCGAACCTTCCTCCAGGACGGAGGTTTTCGGGCGTTCACCACCAACTTCGAGGACCTGGGCGGGCTTCGCCAGCTGCCCGGTCTGGCTGTCCAACGACTGATGGCCGACGGCTACGGGTTCGGCGGGGAGGGGGACTGGAAGACCTCGATCCTCGTCCACACCTTCAAGGCGGCTGCCGTGGGGAGCCCCGGCGGTACCTCATTCATGGAGGATTACACCTATCATTTCGGCCCCGGCCCGCAACGCATCCTCGGCTCCCACATGCTCGAGGTCTGCCCGACGATCGCCGAATCCAGACCAACGCTGGAGATCCACCCACTCGGTATCGGTGATCGTGAGGATCCGGTCCGGCTGAAGTTCTCGGCAGCATCGGGTCCCGGCGTCGTGGTGGGGATTTGTGACCTCGGCGACCGGTTCCGACTGGTGGGCAACGAGATCGAGTGCGTGCCACCCGACGAGGCCCTGACCGCACTGCCGGTCGCGAGCGCGGTATGGGAGCCGGCGCCTGACCTCGCCACGTCCGCCGAATGCTGGCTGACGGCCGGTGGCCCGCACCATACGGTGCTGACCACCGCCTTGTCGGTCTCCGTTGTCGAGCAGATAGCCGAGATGACGCGGACCGAGCTCGCGCTCATCGGGCGTGACACGACCACGCGCGGTTTTTACCAGGAGCTGCGGTGGAACAACGCCTACCACCGCATCGCAGCGGGACTGTGACCTCGACCACCGTCACCACCGTCGAGGGGCGACTGGAGGACGGGCGTAGGCACGCGCACCACGTCCTCGACTCGGGCGACGGCGGCATCATCCTGACCGTTGCCGAGCTGGGGGCCGCGGTCCGGTCGCTCGCCGTACCGGACTCGACGGGTCGAGCACGCAACGTGGTCCTCGGCTACCGGCACGTGGAGGACGCACTGCGCGAGACCGCATACCTGGGCAGCACCGTCGGGCGGTTTGCCAACCGGCTCGCGGGTGGGACCTTCGAGCTCGACGGCTCGCAGGTGGACGTGCCTCGCAACGAGGGGACGAACGCCCTGCACGGTGGCCCCGACGGGTTCGACCGGCGACTGTGGTCACCCGCGAGTCGAACCTCGTCGAGTCTGACCCTCTCGTCGACCAGCCCGCACGGCGATCAGGGGTTTCCCGGCAGACTCGAGGTCGCCGTGACCTATGCCGTTGTGGGACAGCGAGTCTCGATCAGCTACCGAGCGTCCACGGACGCACCGACAGTGGTCAATCTCACGAACCACAGCTACTTCAACCTCGACGGCGAGCAGGCGTCCACGATCGACGGCCACCATCTGTCCGTAGACGCCGACCAGGTCCTTCCCGTCACGCCTGATCTCGTGCCCACCGGCGAGCTGCGGCCGGTGACCGGGAGCCCGTTCGACCTGCGCGAACCGACACTCCTCGGGCCCCGCGTGCGTTTGGACGACCCGCAGCTCGTCCTGACGAGGGGGATCGACCACTGCTTCGTGGTGCGGGGCGACGGGATGCGTCGGCACGCGGTGCTGCGTGCGGCGGAGTCCGGGATCGTGCTGACGGTCCGCAGCGACCAGCCCGGGATCCAGGTGTATTCCGGCAACTTCCTCGACGGGTCGGTGCTGGGCAGCAGTGGTCGTCGCTACCGACAAGGGGCACGGATCGCGCTGGAGACCCAGCACTACCCCGACTCGCCGCACCACCCCGGCTTTCCCTCGACGGTGCTGCGACCCGGGTCGGACTTCGTGTCGGAGACGGTCTGGGACTTCGCTGTCGAGCCAGCGCCGGTCTAAGCAGGCGAGACATCGATGCTTCTACGAATGTCAACGTGCTCTGTACCCGGCCGCCCAGTCGTCACCCCGTCGGGCCGAACCGCTCCACCCGCACCCGCGCCGCGTCGACGTCGAGCGACATCAGGGCCCGGCTGGCGGTCTCGGCAAAACCGGCCGATCCGCATACGAAGACCGTCTGCCCCTGCTCGAGCAACGGCAGGAGGTCCGCAGCGGTGATCCGGCTGGGCGAGCGACCGGAGCGGGGCCGTTCGCGGGTCAGCAGCACCGTTGCGTATGCCTCGAGCTCGTCTCGGAACGGCAGCTCGGCGAGGGTGCGCGCCGAGACGACGAGCCGGAGCAGGTCCGTGCGACCGAGGTCGACGGCGTGCCGGAGCATCGCGACCAGCGGCACCACCCCGGACCCCCCGGCCACCCCGAGGGCGGGACCATCACCCCGCCACACGAACCAGCCCCCGATCGGGCCGCGCACCTCGAAGCTGTCACCCGGCCTTGCCACCTCGGTGAGATAGCCGGACACCTCACCATCGGCGATGCCCTCGACATAGAGCTCGATCGACGGGTCGGACGGCGCCGACGCGACCGAGTAGGACCGCTGGGCGGTGTAGCCGTCCTGCGCCGTGAGCCTCACGACGTAGTGCTGGCCCGGCAGGTGGTCGACGCGGCCCGGCACCTGGAGGCGGAGCACCGACCCGACAGAGGTGGCCATGGCGACGCTCTCGACGGTGGCCGTCAGCCAGCCGGTGGTGGGCGGCACCGTCTGGACGTCAGTCACCTTGGTACCGCTGTTCCAACCACGGGTCACCCAGGTCGTGATAGCCGTTGCGCTCCCAGAAACCCTGCTCGTCGTGGTCGAGCAGGGTCAGCCGCGTGACCCACTTGGCGCTCTTCCAGAAGTACAGGTGCGGTACCAGCAGCCGGACCGGACCGCCGTGCTCCGGGTGCAGCGGGCGGCCGCTGAAGCTCCAGACGACCCAGGCCCGGCCCCCGCGCAGGTGTTCGAGCGGCAGGTTGGTGGTGTAGCCCGTGGTGGACGTCGCGAGGACGTGGGTCGCCTCAGGAGACGGGCGGGCCGCACCGAGCAGCAGGTCGACGCTGACCCCACCGAACGTCGTGTCGAACTTCGACCAGGTCGTGACGCAGTGGATCGGCCCGTGGTAGTCCGACTGCGGGAGGGCGTGCATCTCGTCCCAGGACCAGACCTGCGGCTCCTCCACGAGGCCGTCGACCGTCATGCTCCAGCGCTCGGGGCGCAGGTTCGGGGTCACCTCGGCGGTCAGGACCGGCCAGTCGGCGCCCACGTCGTACTGGCCCGGCGGCAGCTCACCGGCGTGCGGGTCGCGTCGGCGCCCGACGAAACCGCGAGTGAATCCGGCCACGCCGGCCTCCTTCTGTCGCACGGGAAGGGTCCCCAGCCGACCGTAGCGTGTCGCCTGCCGAGCCCACCCTCGCCGCTGACCAGTGACACCGAGCAGCCCCCCTCGGTGGCGTCAGCGAGTCGGCGACCGAGACCTGACCTAGACCTGACCTTACCTAGACCTGACCTGACCTAGACCTGACTGGACCCTGCCCACAGAACTCACGTTCTGCCTTCTTATCGGCCCGTCGCACCGACGAAAACCGAGGAACACGTGAGTCCAGTCGGAGAACACGTGAGTCCAGTCGGTGAACGGCTACTGCGGCGACGCCTTGGCGAGGCGTTGCCAGGTGTCGACGACGGTGTCGGGGTTGAGGGACATCGTGTCGATGCCGCGTTGCATGAGCCACTCGGCGAGGTCGGCGTGGTCGGAGGGGCCTTGTCCGCAGATGCCGACGTACTTGCCGGCCTTCTTGCAGGCGTCGATGGCCAGGTCGAGCATGTGCAGGACGGCGGGGTCGCGTTCGTCGAACGACGCGGCGACGAGGGCGGAGTCGCGGTCCAGCCCCAGGGTCAGCTGGGTCATGTCGTTCGAGCCGATCGAGAACCCGTCGAAGTGCTCGAGGAACTGGTCGGCGATCACGGCGTTGGACGGCAGCTCGCACATCATGATCACCTCGAGGCCGTTCTCTCCGCGCCGCAGCCCATGCTCGGCGAGCAGGTCGACGACGCCCTTGGCCTCGGCGACGGTCCGCACGAACGGGATCATGATCTTGACGTTTGTCAGCCCCATGACGTCCCGCACGTGCAGCAGCGCCTCGGCCTCCATCGCGAAACAGTCGCGGAACTCCTGCGACAGATATCTCGAGGCCCCCCGGTAGCCGATCATCGGGTTCTCCTCGTGCGGCTCGTACCGATCTCCACCCACAAGGTTGGCGTACTCGTTGGACTTGAAGTCGGACATCCGCACGATCACCGGTTTGGGCGCGAACGCGGCCGCGATCATCGACACGCCTTCCGCGACGCGTTCGACGAAGAACTCCCGCGGACCCGGGTATGCCTCGATCGCCTTGGCGACCTGGTCGTGCAGCTCGGGGGCGGCGGAGGCGAGGGAGTCCAGCTCGAGCAGCGCCTTGGGATGGATCCCGATCTGCCGGTTGATGATGAACTCCAGCCGAGCTAGACCGACCCCCTGGTTTGGCAGCCGAGAGAACGCGAACGCCTGGTCCGGGGTTCCGACGTTCATCATGATCCCCACCTCCAGCGCCGGCATCGAGGCCAGGTCGGTCTCCTCGACGGTGATGTCCAGCAGCCCGTCGTAGACGAACCCGGTGTCACCCTCGGCGCACGACACCGTCACCTCCCGCCCGTCGGCCAGGACCGAGGTCGCCGACCCCGTCCCGACCACCGCCGGGATCCCCAGCTCGCGGGCGATGATCGCGGCGTGACAGGTGCGGCCACCGCGGTTCGTCACGATCGCGGAGGCCCGCTTCATGATCGGCTCCCAGTCCGGGTCCGTCATGTCCGCCACGAGCACCTCACCGGGGACGAACTCGCGCATCTGGTTCGCCGACGCCAGGATCCGCACCGGACCGGCACCGGCGCGCTGACCGATCGCTCGCCCCTCCACGACCACCGCCGCGCTCCCACCGGCCGGCTGGGACACCCGGTAACGCTGAACCGTCGCGGCCGAGCGCCGAGACTGCACCGTCTCTGGGCGCGCCTGCAAGATGTAGAGCAGCCCGTCCTGCCCGTCCTTGCCCCATTCGATGTCCATCGGCCGGCCGTAGTGCTCCTCGATCGTCAACGCGATCCTGGCCAGCTCCTCGACCTCGGGGTCCGACAGCGAGAACACCCCCCGCTGGGACTCGTCGACATCGACGAACTCGGTCGTCTTCCCGACCGCCGGGTCGTCGGTGAAGATCATCTTCGTGGCCTTGCCGCCCACCCCCCGCTTGAGGATCGCGGGTCGGCCCGCCCGCAACCCCGGCTTGTAGACGTAGAACTCGTCCGGGTTCACCGCGCCCTGCACGACGGCCTCGCCCAACCCGTAGGACGAGGTGACGAACACTGCGTCGGTGAAACCCGATTCGGTGTCCATGGTGAACATCACCCCCGAGGCGCCGGTGTCCGAGCGCACCATCCGCTGCACCCCCGCCGACAGCGCCACCGCCTCGTGGTCGAACCCGTGGTGCACCCGGTAGGCGATCGCCCGGTCGTTGTAGAGCGAGGCGAACACCTCCTTCACGGCGCGCAGCACCTGCTCGATCCCCCGGATGTTGAGGAACGTCTCCTGCTGCCCCGCAAACGACGCGTCCGGCAGGTCTTCCGCCGTCGCGGACGACCGCACCGCGAAGGAGGCCTGCGGGTTGGCCGCCGTCAGCTCGTCGTACGCCGACCGGATCTCCGACTCGAGGTCCTGCGGCAACGGCTGCTCCACGAAGGCCGCACGGACCTGCCGGCCCACCCGAGCCAACGCATCCACGTCGTCGGTGTCCAACCCCGACATCAACGCCGTCACCCGCTCGTCCAGACCCGCGTGCCGCACGAAGGCCCGGTATGCCGTCGCGGTCGTCGCGAACCCGTCCGGCACGCGCACCCCCGCCGACGCGAGGTTGCCGATCATCTCCCCCAACGACGAGTTCTTCCCACCCACTTCCTCGAGGTCGGCCATCCCCAGCGACGAGAACCACCGCACGTTCTGCGTCGTGCCGGCCGTCGCGTCCGTGGTGCTCGTCATGAGGGGTTTCCTTTGTTGGTTCGCGCGCTGAGGGTCTGGACGATGAGGGTGGACATCTCCTCGACCGACTTCGTCGTCGAGTTGATCACCGGGACACGGTTGGCGGCGTACATCGCCTGGGCCTGGCGCAGCTCGTAGGTGCACTGCTCGAGCGAGGCATACCGCGAGTTCGGGCGGCGTTGCTGGCGCACCTCGGACAGCCTGCCCGGGGTGGCGAGCATCCCGACGCACCGGTCCCCCAGGTGCCGGATCGGCCGCGGCAGGTCGGTGCGGTCGAGGTCCTCCTCGACGAGCGGGTAGTTCGCCACGAACAACCCGTGCTGCAGCGCGAGGTACATCGTGGTGGGTGTCTTGCCGCACCTCGAAGGGGCGATGAGGATGACGTCGGCGCGGTCCAACGCCCGCAGGCTCTGACCGTCGTCGTGCTCGATGGAGTACTCGATGGCCGCCATCCGCGAGTTGTAGCGCTGGATGTCCCCCACTCCGTGCAGCTGCGCGGCGATCCGCGCGGCCGGCTCGTGGAAGATCTCCTCGACCCGACGCATGTGCAGGTCGAAGAAGTCGATCGTCGGGCACCGGGTCGTCGCCAGAATGGAGCGGATCTCGTCGGTCGCCGCGGTCGTGAACGCGATCACGGTGTCGGGGCCGTCCGCAACGGCGTCCAGCGTCGCTACGACCTTGTGAGCCAGCTCGGGCGTGGTGATGAACGGGATGAGCCGCCGCTCGAACCTCAGCTGAGGGAACTGGATGAGCAGGGCGTTGCCCATGGTCTCGGCGCTGATCCCCGTGCTGTCGGAGAGGAAGAACACCCGGACCACGGGGATCTCCTGCGGCACCAGGGGCACCCGAGGTGAGGACGCATCGCTCACCCGTGCGGCACCTGTGCTCACGGGCTCACCCTAGGCCGGACGAGGTGGCGGTGGGCGAGGAAGCGCAGGGTCTGCTCACGACTGCCGGTCGGCACGCGCGTCACCGTACCGCTGGAGCGAGCAAAGGCGGAAGGAACGTGACGCCGCTCTCAGCCGCGGTGCGCGGCGACGAACGGACAGTCGAACGGGTCGCGGGCGCCGAGGCCGACCTCGTTGAGATAGCGGATGACGATGCCGTAGGAGGCGGCGAGCGAGGTCTCGGCGTAGGAGATGCCGTGCTCCCGGCAGAACTCGCGCACGATCGGCCGAGCCCGTCGCAGGTTGTCCCGCGGCATGCTGGGGAAGAGGTGGTGCTCGATCTGGTAGTTGAGCCCGCCCATCGCGGCGTCGACGAACCACCCGCCGCGGATGTTGCGCGACATCAGCACCTGCCGCCGCATGAAGTCCAGACGGAGCTCCTTGGGCACCAACGGCATTCCCTTGTGGTTCGGCGCGAACGCGGCACCGAGGAACAGTCCGAAGACGGCCAGCTGGAGACCCAGGAACGCGGCCGCCCGACCAGGCGACATGACGAGCAGCAGGATCAGCCCGTAGGCGACGAAGCGGGCGACGATCAGGCTCGCCTCCAGTCGGCGGAAGGGCAGATCCGGCCGCGCGGCGAGGGTGCGCAACCCGGCAACGTGCAGGCTGAGACCCTCGAGCAGCAGCAGCGGGAAGAAGAGATAGCCCTGGCGCGTGGTGATCGGCGACAACCACCCCGGCCGGACCGTGGCGTCCTGCGGTGTGAACACCAGGCCACCCGGAGCGATGTCGGGATCGCGCTCCACCTGGTTGGGGCTGCGGTGGTGGCGGTTGTGCTTGTGCATCCACCAGCCGTAGCTGAGGCCGATCCCGATCGTGGACAGCAGCCGCGACGACCACTCGTTGGCGCGGGCGCTGTCGAAGACCTGCCGGTGAGCGGCGTCGTGGGCGAGGAAGCCGAACTGGCTGACCACGACGCCGATGACGGTGGCGGGGACCAGCTGCCACCACGAGTCGCCGATGACGACGACGGCCACCGCCGTCGCGACACAGATGCCCAGCAGGACCCCGGACCGCAGCCCGTATGCCGCCAGCCGCCGCTTCATCAGCCCGAGCCCACGGATCCGCGTCGACAGCTCGGCGAACTCGCTGGGCAGGCGGCCGGTCGACCCCAGGGGCCGTCGCTGCGCCGAAGTCGACATGAAAGGTCCTTCACAGCTGGCCGGACGATGCGCAGTGCCGGGTCCGGGGCAATGAGCAGAACCCCTGAATGACACCACGCGGGGACGGCGCAGGCAACCTCGCCACACGTGCGAGGCCGTCGCCCGCCGGCCGAGACCCGGGGCCAACCTGATCCATGCGCGTACCGTGACGTCATGCCCGCGATGGTCCCCCGATGAGCCCCGCGGCGACGCCCCCCGTGGACGTCCGCAGGCTGGTGGCCGCCGAGGAGCCCCACGACGGCGACCCGGACGGCACCGCGGGCGAGATGAGCCGGCTGTGTCGTGCCGCACGCGGTGTGCTCGAGGTCTCGGGCGTGGGGGTGGTCGTCACGACAGACGAGGGACCGACGACCCTGCTGGCGGCCACCGACGCCGTGACCCGTCAGGTGACCGAGCTGCAGTTCGCCCTGGGCGAGGGTCCCTCCTGGGAGGCCCACCTGAGCCGTCGCCCAGCGCTCGCACCGGATCTGGGCAACGGGACCGCCCGCCGGTGGCCCACCCTCGTCCCGGCGGTCCGTGATCTCGGGATCGCCGCCTTGTTCGCCTTTCCGCTCCAGGTCGGTCAGGCCCGGGTCGGCTGCCTGGACCTGTGCCGGGTCGGTCCCGGGGTCCTGTCGCGGGCGGAGATGGCTCTCGCCCTGGATTTCGCGGACCTGGCGACGGTCTCGCTGCTCGACGGTCAGCAGCGCACGAGCCGTGGCGCCACGCCGGACGGGTTCGACCGTGCGCTGCGGCACCGGGCCAGGCTGCACCAGGCCCAAGGCATGGTCGTGATCCAGCTCGACGTGGACCTCGGCGAGGCCATGTCGCGGATCCGGGCGTACGCATACTCCACGGAACGCTCGCTCGACGAGGTCGCCGGTGACATCGTGACCCGTAGACTTCTGTTGGAGGAGGACGTCCGTTGAGGCGGCCGGCAGCGTTCACCCGCTCGAGATGGAGGCCGAGATGACCGCGGTCGAGTCGAATCAGTTGGCCCGTGTCTTCGTGGAGGTGGCCGACACCCTCGTCGACGACTTCGACCTGGTCGAGTTCCTCCAGATGGTGACGATCCGCACCTCCGAGCTGGTGGGCGCCGAGGCGGCCGGTCTCCTGCTCGGCGACGAGCGCGGTGTCCTGCAGTTCATGGCAGCCTCAGACGAGCGGACCGAGCTGTTGGAGCTCTTCCAGGTCCAGGCGCACGAGGGGCCCTGCCAGGAGTGCTATCGCGGCGGCCTCATCGTCGTCAACGCCGACCTGCGGGACGCCGCGGACCGGTGGCCGAGGTTCGCACCCCGGGCCGTGGCGGCCGGCTTCAGGTCCGTCCACGCCTTTCCCCTGCGGCTGCGCGGCGACGTCATCGGTGCCCTCAACCTGTTCTCGACCGCGCCCGGTCAGATGGACGCACCCGACCTCGCTGTGGTCCAGGCCCTGGCCGACGTCGCCACGATCGGCCTGCTGCAGGAGCGCACGATCCGGCGCAGCGAGGTGCTGAGCGAGCAGCTGCAGGGGGCCCTCAACAGTCGGGTCGTCATCGAGCAGGCCAAGGGTGTCGTGGCCCAGCTCTACGACCGTTCGGTCGACGAGGCGTTCGAGCTGCTGCGCAGCTACAGCAGACGACACCGGGTGCGGCTGGGCGACGTGGCTCGTCAGGCCGTGACGACCCCGAGGGACCTTCCGGACCTCGCGAGTTGACCGGATCCGGGCCGAACCAGACCGGGTCCGGGCGGTTTCCGGCAGGTGTGGACGACGTAGGCCTGAAGAGTGGGCAGAATATGGAGCCGGCCCTCACCCACAGGGTCGCCATCAAGGCTGGAGCTGGTTCATGAGTGGCAACGCGATCCACCGATTCACCGACACCGCAATCCTCGGCGTGTGCGCGATCGACGCTCCCGAGGTCGTGACCTCGGAGGACTTCGACGCCCGTCTCGCCGAGACCTATGAACGCGTCGGCCTCCGGCCGGGCATGTTGCGCAGCCTGGTCGGCATCCAGGAGCGTCGCTGGTGGCCGGAGGGGTACACCTTCGTGGACGGCGCCGTTGCGGCCGGGGCCAAGGTGCTCGGTGAGTGCGGCGTGGACCCCGCCCACATCGGGCTCATGGTCAACACGTCCGTCAGCCGCCGCTTCCTCGAGCCGTCGACCGCGGTGGAGGTCCACCACGGCCTCGACCTGCCCTCGTCGTGCCAGAACTTCGACGTCACCAACGCCTGCCTCGGTTTCGTCAACGGCATGGAGCTGGCGGCGACGATGATCGACGCCGGTGTCATCGACTACGCCATGGTCGTCGACGGCGAGGACAGCCGGGTCGTGCAGGACAACACCATCGCCCGGCTCTCTCAGCCCGGTGTCACCGCCGACGACGTGATGTCCCAGTTCGCCGCTCTCACTCTCGGATCCGGGTCGGTGGCGATGATCCTCGGCCGGGCCCAGCAGCATCCGGAGGGCCACCGCATGGTGGTCTCGGCCAGCCGCGCCGGCACGGAGCACCACGAGCTCTGCATCGGCGACAACGACATGATGTACACCGACCTGCACGGCTTGCTCGAGGCCGGCCTCGGCCTGTCGGGAGACCTCTGGGCCGAGTCGGCCGACGAGCTGGGCTGGAACGACGGCATCAGCCGCTACGTCATCCACCAGATCTCCCAGGTGCACATGAACGCGATCACCACGCGCCTCGGCATCGACAAGGCGCGGGTGCCGTTGACCTTCCCGACCCGCGGCAACATCGGCCCCGCGTCCGTGCCGGTCACTCTCGCCTGCGAGGTGGACCACCTCGAGGACGGCGACCGCGTCCTGCTCATGGGGATCGGTTCGGGCCTGAACGCCTCGGTGCTCGAGATCGAGTGGTGACGGCGGGCGTCGTCACACCACCCGAGCTGCTCCACCTGCCAGACCTTCCAGGTGTGGACCCGGCGTGGTCCCGGTGGGTCGACGTCACGGACTCCGGTGGGTCCACCCACCGGTGGCACGTCCTCGACACCCATACCGACGGCACGCGGGGGCAGGACGGGCAGACCCAGCCCGTCGAGCCCGTGGGAACCCTGCTCTGCGTCCACGGCAACCCGACCTGGTCCTACCTGTGGCGAGGTCTGCTGGCCGCCCCCCCGGCGGGCTGGCGGGTCGTGGCACCGGACCAGCTGGGCATGGGGTTCTCGCAGCGACCCGCGGCGCCGCGTTCGCTCGCGCAGCGGGTCGACGACCTGGGTGACCTCGTCGCTGCGCTCGGTCTGACCGGCGGGCCACAGTCGGTCGTCACCGTGGGGCACGACTGGGGCGGTTCGATCTCGCTCGGCTGGGCGCTGGCTCACCGCGCCGAGCTGCGCGGCGTCGTCCTCGGCAACACGGCGGTCGCTCTCGGTGCACGGGACAGCGGTCCGCCGCTGATCCGGTTGGCGCACCACCCCCTGCTGCGCGAGCTCGTCTGCACCCGTACCCCCACGTTCGTGCGGGCGACGACGGTGCTGTCCCGGCCGGCGCTGCCCAAGGCGGTTCGGGACGCGTTCGCCGCGCCCTACGCCACGGCTGGACGACGCGGCGCCGTGACCGACTTCGTCGCCGACATCCCCTTCGGCGCCGACGACGAGTCCGCCGGGACGCTGGCCGACATCGCCGAAGGGCTGCGCTCCCTGGATGCCCCCGCGCTGTTGTTCTGGGGGCCGCGCGACCCCGTTTTCGGCGAGCGCTACCTCGCCGACCTGCGCGACCGGCTCCCCCACGCGGATCTGCACCGCTACGAGGGCGCGTCGCACCTGGTGACCGAGGACGCCCCGCAGTACGCGGGGGCGGTCGCCCAGTGGGTGACCGACCTCGCCGCCAGCCAGCACCCCACCGCCGCGGCGGCCGACCAGCCGACCGCCCCCCCAGAGCCGTCGGCCGACGGCCAGACACCGGCATACGAGCCGCTGTGGTCGCGCCTCCACGCTCGGTCCCAGGACTGGTCACCGGCGTTCGTCGAGACCGGCGGCACGAGCTACTCGTGGTCCTGGCTGTCGCAGCGGGTCGACGACCTCGCCGCCGGCCTGGTCGGGGCGGGACTGCGTCCAGGCGACCGGGTCGCGATGCTCGTCCCACCGTCGGCTGCACTGACCGCCGCCGTCTACGCGGTCTGGCGAGCGGGCGGCGTCATCGTGGTCGCCGACCGCGGCCTGGGTCTCGCCGGTATGCGTCGTGCCCTGCGCAGTGCCTCGGTGGACCACGTCATCGGCAACGACGCGGCCCTGGTCGCGGCGGGCGCCATGGGGCTTCCCGGTTCGCGGATCGCGACCGACCGGCCGCGTCGGGGCGTGGGTCGGCTCGCGCGCGTCGACCATCTCGTCGACGACCTCGTGGACTCCGGCGGCACCCTGCCCGCCCCCCCGGAACCCGGTCCCGACGACGAGTGCGCGGTGGTCTTCACCTCCGGCGCCACCGGCCCCGCAAAGGGCGTCGTCTATCGGCACCGTCAGATCGCGGCCCAGATCGCCCTGTTGCGGCAGACCTACGGCATCACCGACGACGACCGGTTGGTCGCCGCGTTCGCCCCGTTCTCGTTGCTCGGGCCCGCCCTCGGCATCGCGACCTGCATACCCGACATCGACGTGACCGCGCCGGCGACACTGACCGCGCCACTGCTCGCCGACGCGGCTCTGCAGGTCGGTGCCTCGATCGTGTTCGCCGCCCCGGCAGCCCTGCGACGGGTAGCGGAGACGGCGGACCAGACGAGCCCCGAGCAGGCCGCCGCCCTCGGCCGGGTGGCGACCCTCGTGTCGGCCGGAGCGCCGGTGCCCTCCGCGCTGCTCCATGCCGTGCGGCGGGCCCTGCCGGGGGCCACCGCGCACACCCCCTACGGGATGACGGAGGCCCTGCCGCTGACTGACATCGACCTGGCCGGCATCGACGCCGCCGGACCCGGCAACGGGGTATGCGTCGGACGGCCCGTTCCCGGCGTGCATGTGGCGCTCGCTCCGCTGTCGACCGCCACCGGACTCCCCCTCCCGAGCCTGCCACCGCTCACTGCCGAAGCGGGGGTGACCGGTGAGATCTGCGTGCGGGCCGCGCACGTCAAGGACCGCTACGACGCCCTCTGGGCGACTCAGCGGGCCAGCGCGGCATACCCCGGCTGGCACCGGACCTCCGACGTCGGACACCTCGACACCGAGGGCCGGCTGTGGGTGGAGGGCCGGCTGGCGCACGTGGTGCACACCGCCTCGGGACCGGTCACCCCGGTGGGGGTCGAGCAGCGCGTCGAGGGGGTCGACGGCGTCGCCTCGGCAGCCGTCGTCGGCGTGGGGCCACCCGGTGCTCAGGTCGTCGTCGTGGTCGTCGTCGTGGTCCCCGGGACGACACGGGGTCCGATGGCACGGGGTCCGATGGCACGGGGACGGTTGGCCGACCGGCGGCTGACCGCAGCAGTGCGAGGGGTAGCCGGGGTAGACGTGGCGGCGGTGCTCGTCACCAGGACGCTGCCGCTGGACATCAGGCACCAGTCCAAGATCGATCGAATGGCGTTGGGCCAGTGGGCGACACGTGTCCTGCGCGGCAGCGCGTGACAGCGCTGCGATGAAGGTTCTCGTCACCGGTTGCACCAGCCTGCTCGGGCGCACCACGGCGCACGCCCTGATCGACCGGGGCGACGAGGTCACCGTCCTGCAACGCCGCCCCTCCGGCCTCGACTGCCGGGAGGTGCTCGGCGACATCGGGGACGCGTCGGTCGTCCGCGCGGCGGCCACCGGTCAGGACGCCGTCGTGCACCTGGCCGCCAAGGTCGACGTGACCGGGCCTTACGCCGACTACCTCAGCGTCAACGTCGGCGGCACCCGCAACGTCCTGTCCGCCTGCAAGACGGGCGGGATCCCTCGACTCGTCCACGTCTCCACACCCGCCGTGGCCCACCACGGTCGAGCCCTGGTCGCCGCCGGCGCCGGTCCGGCCGACCCCGTGCGGGCGCGCGGCCACTACGCCAGGTCCAAGGCCGTCGCCGAGCTCGAGGCGCTCGCTGCCGACGGCCCGGACCTGGCGGTGCTCGTCATCCGGCCGCACCTCGTCTGGGGACCGGGTGACACCCAGCTGGTGGAACGGCTCGTGACCCGAGCGCGAGCCGGTCGTCTCCCCGTCATCGGCAGCGGCGCCGGGCTCATCGACACGACCTACGTCGACAACGGCGCCGATGCCCTGCTTGCCGCCCTCGATGCCTGCGGACCCGTGCACGCAGAGGCGCTCGTCGTCAGCAACGGTGAGCCGCGGCCCGTCGGCGAGGTGATCGACGGGATCTGCACCGCTGCAGGGGTGGCCGCGCCCCGGGTGCACGTGCCGTTCCCGGTCGCGTGGGCGGCGGGCGCGGCCGCAGAGGGTGTCTGGTGGGTCACCAGACGACGGGATACGCCACCGATGACACGGTTCCTGGCCGAGCAGCTCGCGACGGCGCACTGGTTCGACCAGCGACGCACGCGTGAGCTCCTGCGCTGGTCACCCGCCGTCTGCCTCGACGAGGGGTTCGCGAGGCTGGCGGCCTGCTACCTCTGAGACACGTGTCGTGGCGCAGACGTCACAGATCGCTGCTGATGCCGGACCGGACGCGGGCCATCCGCTCGTCGACACGGCCGGCGAGCAGTCCGTAGGTGAAGCCGTTGTGGACCGGGCCTCGAGCCATCCGGCGCAGGAACTCACTCAGCACGACGAGGTCCTGGTGCTCCCCCAGGACCTCCTGCAGGCGCCTCGCCCGTTTCGACTCGTGCCGGGCACCCTTGACCCACTCACCGGGGTGGTCGTCGGACAGCTCGTCTGAGCGTCTACCGAGCAGGTCGCCGAGGTAACGCAGCCGCTTGGCCGCCTTGCGGGCCTGGTGCAGCCCGTGCGGGTCCGGCGGGCTCACCGCCAGGGCCGCCACCAGCCGCCGCTCCAACCGGCGACGGGCCTTGCGCATGGCCTTGCCTGCCTGGGGCGCAACGTCCTCGCGAACCGGCGGCGACGCATACCACAGCCGACACAGGGCCATCACCCGTCGGTAGTGGTCGTCCCGCCACGACTCGCGCCACCGCTCGACCGCCTCGCGCCGGTCCATCGTGAGGAACCGGCGGACCTCCTCGCGGACCGGTCCGACGACGTCGGAGCGGGGCAGTGCGTCGAGCTCGGCGTTGACGTGCTGGCCGAGGATGTCACCGTCCCGGATGGGCGACAGCATCCAAGCGAGCCAGCGCAGGTCCTCCTCGGCCCGGGACAGGGCTCCGGGGTCGAGGTCGACCAGCCGGTGGAGCGAGCGCAGGCTGCTCCTCAGCCTCCGGATCGCCACGCGGGTCTGGTGCACGGCGTCGGATGTCGGGTCGTCGCGCAGGAGCACGTCACCGATGAGGATGGCGCCACACTGGGTCGCCACGTAGTCGGCCAGCACACCGGGTATGCCGGACCGCTGCGGTGTGGGCGGTTCGCCGAGGACGTGGTTGATCTTGCGCTGCACGGTGGCCGGTCGCGCGCCCGCATCGCCGAACAAGGCGGCCACCCGGGACAGCTCGGCCTCGCTGCCCCCGGCCCCCAGCTCCACCTCGACCTCCCGCCAGGCGACGATCGGACCCGCCGCACCGGACTCGTCCAGCCGGGAACCGGTGACGAGGTCGTCCGCGACCTCGAGCACGAGCCGCCCACGCGAGCTGAGGACCCGGGTGACCCGTCGGGTCGTGCGGATCGTCGCCACCGGTCGCAACATCGCTGCCGACACCAGTCCGTCGAGCCGCTGCGACAACGCCTGGGGCACTGCATCGGGGAGAGCGTCGCTGTGGATCTCGGTACGCGCGTCGTCGGCCGGCACCTTCAGGTGCCAGCCTGCGTCGGGACCTCCTTCACGGCGGCGCAGCGTGATTCCGAGCAGGCGCAGGGTGGAGCTCTCGGTGTCGACGTAGGTCGCCACGAGCTCGTGGGTGGCGGTCTCGACGCGCCCGCCCTCGGGGACGACGTCGCCGAGGTCCGGGACCTCCCAACCGTCGTCGACGTCGAAGGTCACCTCGCGCTCGGACATCCGGGAGACCGCCATGGATCGATCCTGTCTGCCCCAGGGGTGGAACGCGAATCGGGAACGGGGTCACCCGGCGGGCCGTTCCCATGACAGGTGTGCGACGGTTTGGGCCGTCTCGCTAGTGAAACGTCGCCGACTTTGACAGGGTTCACCTCCATGAAGAGCACCATGCAGACAACACCGTTGTTGATCTCGACGCTCCTGCGCTACGGGACGACGCTGCACGCCGACCAGGAGGTGGTGACCTGGACCGCCGACGGCGGCCGACGGCTCAGTTACGCAGACATGGGTGTCAAGGCGGCCCAGCTCGCGCACGCCCTGCGAGGACTCGGCATCACCGGGGACCAGCGGGTGGCGACGTTCATGTGGAACAACGCGGAGCACCTGACCGCATACCTCGCCATCCCGTCGATGGGCGCGGTGCTGCACGCCTTGAACATCCGGCTCTTCCCCGAGCAGCTGATCTACACCGCGACCCACGCCGGCAACCAGGTCGTCATCGTAGACAACACGCTGGCCAAACCGCTGAGCCAGCTGCTGCCGCACCTCACGACACTGCGACACGTCATCGTCAACGGCCCGGTGGACGACGACACTCGCGCCGCCCTCGAGGCCGCCCCGCACATCGAGAGCGTCCACGACTACGAGCAGCTGCTGTCGAGCCAGCCGGAGACGTTCGACTGGCCGGACGACCTGGACGAGAACAGCGCCTCGTCGATGTGCTACACCTCGGGCACCACCGGCAACCCCAAGGGCGTCGCCTACTCGCACCGCAGCAACTACCTGCACGCGCTCACCGACGCGCAGGGCCTCGGGGCGCGGCAAGGCGACCGGAGCCTGGTCGTGGTCCCGCTGTTCCACGCCAACGCCTGGGGCTTCCCCTACATCGCCATGCTGGCCGGCCTCACCCTGGTCATGCCAGACCGGTTCCTGCAGGCGGAGCCGCTGGCGGCGATGATGCTCGCCGAGCGGGTGAGCACCGGCGCCGGTGTCCCCACGATCTGGAACGACCTGCTGCGCCATCTCGACGAGCACGACGTCGACACCTCGACCTGCCGTCAGCTGATGGTCGGAGGGTCGGCGGCGCCGCCCGCCATGATCCGCGCGTTCCAGGAGCGGCACGGCATCGAGATCATCCACGGCTGGGGGATGACCGAGATGTCGCCCGTCGGCACGCTCGGTATCGCGCCTGCGGCTGCCGAGTTCGGCAGCGAGGAGTACTGGGCATACAAGAGCAGTCAGGGTCGTCTCCTCGTCGGTGTCGAGGGCCGGCTGATGGGGCCCGACGGCGCGCAACAGCCCTGGGACGGCGAGTCGGTGGGTGAGCTCGAGGTCAAGGGCCCGTGGATCACGGCGAGCTACTACCTCCACGGCGACGAGACCGACAAGGACCGCCGCGAGATGGAGGCGAAGTTCAGCGACGACGGCTGGCTGCGTACCGGTGACGTGGGGGCGCTGACGTCCGACGGGTTCCTTCGTCTCACCGACCGGTCGAAGGACGTCATCAAGTCCGGTGGCGAGTGGATCAGCTCGGTGGACCTCGAGAACCACCTCATGGGACATCCCGACGTCATGGAAGCCTCCGTGGTCGGCGTGCCGGACGAGAAGTGGGGCGAGCGCCCGCTGGCCTCCGTCGTCCTCAAGGACGGGTCGTCAACGACGGCCGACGAGCTCTCCGACTACCTCGAGGGCAAGGTCGCTCACTGGCAGGTGCCGGAGCGCTGGGCCTTCATCGACGAGGTGCCGAAGACGTCGGTCGGCAAGTTCGACAAGAAGGTGCTGCGCAAGCGGTATGCCGACGGGCAGCTGGACGTCAAGCAGCTCACCTAAGGCTCCTCTCGGCGATTGCGCGCTGCGACCCCTCGGCTTGCGCGCTCCCCAGCGTGCGTCCGCTCCCGCAGGGCCACCGCGTCCGTCAGCTGACTGACGCGGTGTAGATCTCAGCGACAGACTCCTCCAGCTGGGCGTCGAACTCCGCGTCCGACTGCGAGACGGTCAGCCCCTCGGTGAGCGCCCGGGAGAAGCTGGCGATCAGGCCGGGGTTGTCGCTCAGCAGGGCGTCGGCCGCGGCACGTGAGTACCCGCCGGACAGCGCGACGACTCTCATCACAGCCGGGTGGGCGATGAGGTCCGTGTAGAACCCGGGATGGAACGGGAGCGACAGCTTGAGGATCACCTGCCGCTCGGGTGGGAGCCCTTCCAGGTGGGTGAGGATCTCGCGCTTCACCATGGACTCGGACTCGGCCTTGGTGTCGCTGTGGATGTCGACCTCGGGCTCGATGATGGGCACCAGACCATGGGTCGCGATCTGGTCGGCATACGCGAACTGCTGTGACACCACGCGCGCGATGCCGTCCTCGTCGGCCTCCTGGACCACGGAGCGCATCTTGGTGCCGAAGATGCCGTTGGCGACCGCTCGCTCGAGGAGGGCGTCGAGACCCCCGATCTCCTTCATGACCTGTACCCCGTCGGCGAGCGGCGCCAACCCCTGGTCGATCTTGAGGATGGGCACGATGTGCTTGCGGCCCCAGAGGTACGCAGCGGTGTCCTGCCCGTCGACCTGACGGTCCATCGTCTCCTCGAACAAGATCGTGGCGAGGATCCGCGACCCCTGGAAACCCGGGCTCGCGATGATGCGCTCCCGCATCGCGTGCACGAGGTCGAACATCTCCGCGTCGCTCGAGTACTGCTCCTTGCCGATGCCATAGAGCTCCAAGGCCTTCGGCGTGCTCCCGCCACTCTGGTCGAGCGCGGCGAAGAAGCCGGCGCCCTCACCGATCCGCTGGGCCTGCTCCTCGTTCATCGCCGTCTCCTGTCGACACCGCCGCTCTGGCGACGATCACTATCGCACCTGGTCGGCGTCGGTGGGCGTCAGCTGGTGATGTCCTTGCTGGAGAACCTGGCCCACGCCGCGAGCCAGAACACGACGGCATAGGCGGCATCGACACCCAGGCCGCGAAGGACGTTGTCCCAGAACGGCGGATCGCGCAGCAGGTCCGAGAACGCCAGCCACTGGTCGACGATCAGCCACGGGTGCAGCCAGGCCACCTGCGGGACCCCGTCGAGGATCCAGGACAGGACCGTGACGATCACCAGGGCGATGGTCGCGGCGATCGGCTGCTCGGTGAGCGTCGAGATGAACAGCCCCACGGCGCCCAGGGCCGCGATGCCGGCGCTGAGGTAGAGCACGACCAGCGCCAACCGGCCGAGCGCCGGGACCAGCTCGAGCTGAGTGCCCGACAAGGTGGTGAGCGGGCCGGTCCCGAACAGCGCGATGCCGATCAGGGCGCCGGCGACCGCGACGGTCAGGACCCCCCACACGGCGCCGAGGCACAAGGAGGCGTACTTGACGAACAACAGCCGGGTCCGCCCGACCGGCACGGTCAGCAGGTAGCGCAGGGTCCCGAGGTTGGCCTCACCGGCGATCGCGTCACCGGCCAGCACCGAGATGGCCAGCGGCAGGAACAGGCCCATCTCGACGGTCAGGGCCGCGAGGGGGACGAAGAGCCCGTTGGACGTCACGGAGGAGAGGAAGTCCGGACCACCACGGGTACTGCGGCTCGACACCTTGACGGCGACGGCGAGCACGACCGGCACGAGCGCGAGGACGAGCAGACCCATCTGGTTGCGACGGCGGCCGGCGATCAGGCCCATCTCCGAGCGCAGCAACCTGGTCGAGACGAGCCGGGGGCGAGGTGGCGCGGACGTGCCGGTAGGTGTGGTCGACCCCCCGACCGCCGCACCTGCTGGGTCGGCCTCGCCCACGTGCGAGTCGGTCACCTCAGCCGCTGACATCGAACCCCTCGCCGGTCAGCCCGACGAACAGGTCCTCAAGGCTCGGCGTCGTCACGGCGAACCCGGCGACACCGACACCCTCGTGGACGAGCGCGACGACGATCGCCTCGGGTGCGACTGAACCCAGCAGCCCGTGCACCTGCGTGGACTCCTCCACCACCTCACGCACACCGAGCCGGGCCAGCACCGCAGCCGCCTCGCGTGGCTGGGAGGAGGTGACGCGGACCGTGGCGACTCCCCCGCCACGAAGCTCCGACGCGGTCCCTTGCGCGACCAGCCGCCCGTCGCTCATGACCCCGAGGTGGGTGCAGATCTGCTCGACCTCCGAGAGCAGGTGGCTGGAGACGAGGACCGTCGCGCCCTCGGAGGCGAGGGACTCGACGAGGTGACGGACCTCCCGAGTCCCCTGCGGGTCGAGGCCGTTCGTCGGCTCGTCCAGGACGAGCAGGTCTCGGGGCTGCAGCAACGCCGCCGCGATGGCCAGGCGCTGCCGCATACCGAGGGAGTAGGCGCGGTACCGCTTCGTGGCAGCGGCGAGCAGCCCGACCCGGTCGAGGGCAGCGTCGATGCGACTCGAGGCGGTGCGTGGGTCGCTGCCTCGGTCGGCCGCATCGAGGCGGGCGAGGTTGGCGCGACCCGACAGATAAGGGTGGAACGCCGGCCCCTCGACCAGCGCGCCGACCCGGGGCAACGCCTCGCCAGCACCCTGAGGGACCGGGTGGCCGAGCAGCGACCGAGTCCCGGACGTCGGCTGGACGAGCCCCAGCAGCAACCGGATCGTCGTCGTCTTGCCGGACCCGTTGGGCCCGAGGAACCCGTAGACCGAGCCCGTCGGCACCTTGAGGTCCACCGCGTTCACCGCGGTGTGGGAGCCGAACCGCTTTGTCAGACCTCGGGACTCGACGGCAAGGCCGTCATCCTTCGCCGCTCGTACCGGTGCAGCAGCCGTCACGAGGAGGCGAGTGCCGCATACAGGACCGAGGGGTCGACGGCGCCGACCGCGACCCGCCCGTCGTCCGTGAGGATGGCCGAGAACAGCGTCCCCTCGAGGAGGTGCCCGCTGCCCCACGCCCCCGACTGCTTGGGAAGTGCGGCGAGCATCGTGCCCAGCTGTCCCTGGGCGCCGGTCGCACCGGTCGAGCCGTTCGAGCCGGTCGCACCGTTCGAGCCGTTGCCTGCCGGCTGCTTGGGGACCGTCACCACCGCGACGGCACCCCAGCCCTTGCCGACGACCTTGGCTGCGGGTTTAGCCGCCGGGTCAGCGGTGCGATCGGCGCCGGCCTTGGGCTCGGTGACGGTCGTCCCGGGGGGCGGGGTGAAGGTGAACCGGCTCGCGTCCGGCGCACTCATGTCGACCGAGGAGAACCCGACGTCGATGGCCGGGTTGGCCGTCGATTTAGCGAACACCTGGACGCGTAGCGGCACGTGGGTGGCCGCGTCGACGGCGAGGCGGACCTGCGCGACGCGCGTACCACCGCTCTTGGGTGCAAGGACCAGCTCGTATGCCGGACGGCCCGCGACGTTTGCCGTGCCCGAGGTGGTCACGGCGGTCGTCGGGTCCAGCGCGGCGAGTGCCTGCTGAGCGGCCTCGGCCGGCGTTCGGGGGAGGTCGGCCAGAGACATCGCGCGCGAGCTCGCAGCCGCGGTCACGCTCTCGTGCACGGCGGAGGTGTCGGCGCTGGACCAGAGCCAGACGTCAGACCCGTTGCGGATCACGTCGGTCTCACCCGAACCGCCGACCAGGGCCAGCCTGCTCTGCGTGGGTCCGCCGACCCAGACCCGCCAGGTATGCGTGCCGGACAGCATTGAGGTCAGCGCGCTCGTGCTGCTCGACCCTGCGGAGGAGCCTCCGACGCCCGCGGGGCTGCCGCCGCCGAGGCTGGGGATCTCGGGCAGGCCCAGGTCGACCTGTTGGGTCACCGTCCCGGAGAAGGGCTGGTGTCCGGCATTCTGGACGTCGACGAGCAGCTGGGCAGCGGTCGGGCGGGCCAGACCGGCGTCCGCGCTGGCATCCTGAGAGACGAGCAGGGAGCCGGCGCCGATCAAGGCCACGGCGGCGGCAGGGACCACCCAACGAACGGTGGGCCGGTCGGCGAAAACACTCATGCACTCATTGTGCGCCTACCCCAGACCGCTGACGACACGTGTCGTGAAGGTTTCGACCCCTCCGGGGGGGTTGGAACTTTCACGGTGCAGCAGGCGTTCAGCCGGGCCAGACAGCCGGCATACCGCGGTCCGCGACGAGGGGTATTGCCAACGAGCCCGGGGACTTCCCCACGACCAGGCAGAAGGACGCTTCGCGTCCGGCGCTGGCGGGTTCGACCTGGGCCGTGACCCGAGGTCCCGCTAGCTCTGGCGGCACGGACATGATCCCGTCGACGTCCTCCCACTCGACGGCCAGCACCGTCGCACCGCGTCGCTGCGCCGCCCACATGGGGAAGAAGAGCGTCGGCGCATATGGTCCGAAGGCCCCACCGGGCAACACCACCACGGCCCGCCCCGGGCCGGCTGGCGCGGTGCCCGAGGAGAGTGGCACCGTCATGCCTGAGTGAGCTCCCGGGCGACGAGCTCGGCGATCTGCGCCGTGTTGAGGGCAGCGCCCTTGCGCAGGTTGTCGCCGCACACGAACAGCTCGAGCGTGTTGGGGAAGTCCAGCGCCTGTCGCAGCCGCCCCACGAACGTTGGGTCCACCCCCACGACGTCGGCGGGGGTGGGGAACTCGCCTTTCGCGGCGTCGTCGAGCAGGACCACGCTGGGCGCCTCGGTGAGCGCCTGCCGGGCCCCGACGACGGTGATCTCGTCCGCGAACACCGCGTGGACGGCCAGCGAGTGGGTGGTGACGACGGGTACCCGTACGCAGGTCGCCGACACCTTGAGGTCGGGGATGTCGAGGATCTTGCGCGACTCGTTGCGAACCTTCAGCTCCTCGGACGACCAGCCGTCGTCCTTGACCGAGCCGGCCCACGGGATGACGTTCATTGCCAGGGGTGCTGGGAAGGGCGAGTCGGGACCCAGCTTGTCGAGGATCTCGCGGCGGACGTCGCCCGCCTGGGAACCCAGCTCGCGGTTGCCGCCGACGACCTGCAGCTCGTCGTGCAGGCGGTCGATGCCGGGCTGCCCGGCACCGGACGCCGCCTGGTAGGACGCGACAACCAGCTCGGTCAGCCGCCAGCGCCGGTGCAGAGCGCCGAGGGCGTCGATCATCGTCAGGGTCGTGCAGTTGGGGTTGGCGATGATGCCCTTCGGACGCCGGGATGCGGCGCCGGGGTTCACCTCGGGAACGACGAGCGGCACGTCGGGGTCCATCCGGAACGCGCCGGAGTTGTCGACCACGACCACGCCTCGGGCGGCCACGATCGGGGCCCACTGCGCCGAGACCTCGTCGGGGACGTCGAACATCGCGACGTCGACGCCGTCGAACACCTCGGGCGCGAGGGCGAGAACCTCGACCTGCTCACCGCGGACGTCGAGCAGCCGACCCGCCGAGCGTGCCGACGCCACGAGGCGGATCTCGCCCCAGACGTCCTCCCGGGTGGACAGGATCTCGCGCATCACGGTGCCGACCGCGCCGGTCGCGCCGACGAGCGCGAGCGTGGGCCGACCAGATCGGGAGTGGCGGGCGGGCCCGGAGTGGTGGGAGTGGCGTGCGGATTCCTCGTTCATCGACCGGTCCCTCCGTAGACGACGGCCTCGCCCTGTGAGGAGTCGAGCCCGAACGCGGTGTGCACGGCGCGCACCGCGTCGTCGAGCTGGTCGTCCCGGGTGACCACGGAGACCCGGATCTCCGAGGTGGAGATCATCTCGATGTTGATGCCCGCGTCGGCGAGTGCCTGGAAGAGGGTCGCCGAGACCCCGGGGTGCGACCGCATACCGGCTCCGACGAGGGAGAGCTTGCCGATGTGGTCGTCGTAGAGAATCGTCGCGAACCCGACGTGCTCCTTGAGCATCGCCAATGCCTGGACCCCGGTCTGTCCGTCGGTCTTGGGCAGTGTGAACGAGATGTCGGTGCGGCCCGTCTCCGACGCGGAGATGTTCTGCACGATCATGTCGATGTTGATCTCGGCCCGGGCCACAGCCTGGAAGATCTGCGCGGCCATCCCCGCCCGGTCCGGGACCCCGACGACGGTGATCTTCGCCTCGCTCCGGTCGTGCGCGACGCCGGCGATGATGGGTGCTTCCACGGTCTCTCCTGAGGTCTGCGCCGATGACATGTGCGGTTTGTCGGTGATCCAGGTGCCCTCGCCGGGTGAGAACGAGGACCGCACGTGGATCGGCATGTCGAACCTGCGCGCGTACTCGACGCAGCGCAGGTGCAGGATCTTGGCCCCGCACGCCGCCATCTCCAGCATCTCCTCGTTGGAGAGGTGGTGGATCTTGCGGGCAGCAGCGACGATCCGCGGATCGGCGGTGAACACGCCGTCGACGTCGGTGTAGATCTCACAGACGTCGGCGTTCAGAGCGGCGGCCAACGCGACGGCGGTCGTGTCGGAGCCGCCGCGTCCGAGCGTGGTGATGTCCTTGGTGTCGACGCTGACGCCCTGGAACCCTGCCACGATCGCGATATGGCCCGCGTCGAGCGCGGTCTGGATGCGCCCTGGGGTCACGTCGATGATCCGGGCCCGGCCGTGGACCGCGTCCGTGATGACCCCCGCCTGCGAACCCGTGAACGAACGCGCCTCGTGGCCGAGGTTGGCGATGGCCATGGCGAGCAGCGCCATCGAGATGCGCTCCCCGGAGGTCAGCAGCATGTCGAGCTCGCGTCCCGGCGGCAAGGGGGTGACCTGCTGGGCGAGGTCGAGCAGCTCGTCGGTGGTGTCGCCCATCGCGGAGACGACGACGCATACGGAGCTGCCCGCCTTGCGGGTCTCGACGATCCGGCGGGCGACGCGCTTGATGCTCTCGGCGTCGGCGACCGACGAACCGCCGTATTTCTGGACGACGAGGCTCACGGGGTGCTGCTCCTTGGTGGCGTGCGGGCGCCCCGAGTTTATCCGGGGCCCGCCGCCTGCTCCGCCGCGCTCCGGACCGTGAGATCCGCCGGCCGTCGGTATTCGTGCGCGTTCCGACCTGCGCTCGCTCTGCCGGCTCTGTCGGCCTCAGGGGTGGAGGGCGTCGAACTCGGCTTCCATGACGGTCTCGGTGTCGGCGTCGAGCCGCAGGTGCGCGACCACGGACTGGAGCACGCGCAGCGAGCTCGCCGCCCGGTCGCCCCAGGTGGAGAGGTAGCTGAACTGCCACCACCACAGCGCCTCGGCCGGTCGCCCCTCGTCGTAGTGCGTGAGGCCGTGGGTGAGTGCGGCGGCGATGTAGACGATGTCGTTGGACAGCGAGCCCTTGGTCAGCTCGGCCGCCGTCACGGGGTCGACGACGTCGGCGTACTCGTCGAGCCCCTCGAGCAGGTTGCTGAGACTGTCGCGCAGCGGGTCGAGGTCGGGGTCCGGGCCGGTGTCGGCCTCGTATCGCTCACGCAGCACGATGTCCTGGATCGCACCCAGCCGCGAACCGGTCAGCAGCAGCTGGGCGGTCGCCAGCAGGAGCAGCGGGATGGCCGTGTCTGCCGCCTGGCCGGCGGCGACCGCGGTCACCGTGTCGAGGTAGTGCCGCGCGTCTTGAGCGGACTCGGCTGCCAGGACCAGGGTCTCGGCGTGCTCGGTCACGCTGTCGCTGGTCACGTCGTCACTCATTCATCGCCCTCCGTCCCTCGAACGCTCTGCCCAGGGTGATCTCGTCAGCGTATTCGAGGTCGCCGCCCACCGGCAGACCCGAGGCGAGGCGAGTAATCGACAGTCCGGTGCCGCGCAGCGAGCGAGACAGGTATGTCGCGGTCGCCTCACCCTGGATGTTGGGGTCGGTCGCGATGATCAGCTCGGTGACGGTGTCGTCGGCGAGGCGCTGGAACAGCTCACGGATCCTCAGGTCCTCGGGTCCGACTCCATCCATCGGCGAGATCGCGCCGCCGAGCACGTGATAGGTCCCGCGGAACTCGCGGGTGCGCTCGATCGCGACGACGTCTCGGGGCTCCTCGACGACGCAGATCGCCGTCTGGTCGCGCCGTGGGTCGCCGCAGATCCGGCACAGCTCGGCCTGGGCCACGTTGCCGCACCGCTCGCAGAACCGCACCTGCGACTTCGCGACGGTCAGCACCTCGGCCAGCCGGGTCACGTCGGCCGTGTCGGCCTGCAACAGGTAGAACGCGATCCGCTGGGCCGACTTGGGACCGATGCCGGGCAGTCGCCCGAGCTCGTCGATCAGGTCCTGGACCACACCCTCATACACGCTGGTGAGCCTAAGCCCGGCGGCCGACACCCGTGGGTATCGCCGCCCCGGCCCCCCGGATCCTACCGATCGTGACCGCTCAATCCGCTCAATCCGAGCGAGGACGCCACCTCACACCGCGATCGCGGGACCGGAGACCTCCGGCGGCAGCTCGTTGTAGGTGTCGGCGCGCGGCTGCCGCGACAGCGCAGCGATGGCATCCATGATCTCGTCGGTGACCGCGCGGCGGGCGCGGCCGTGCGGCACACCGGCATACCGCTGCGTGAAGTCCAGGGGTGCCCCGAACGTCACGCTGACCTTGGCCAGCCGGGGGAACCTCGCTCCGACCGGCTGGATGTCCTGGGTGCCGGCCAGAGCCACGGGGACGACCGGCACCTGCGCGGTGAGCGCGAGGAAGGCGACACCGGTGCGCCCGCGATAGAGCCGGCCGTCGCGTGAGCGCGTCCCTTCGGGGTAGATCCCGAAGGCGTCCCCCTCGCCGAGGACCTCCAACGCGGCGTCGAGCGACTCCTGGGCCGCCCGGGACGAGCGACGGTCGACCGGGATGGCCCCGATCCCCTCGAACAGCTCACGCATGACGGCGCCCCGGGGGCCGCCGCCGGTGAAGTAGTCGTCCTTGGCGAGGAACCGGACCTTGCGCGGGGCCGCGAGCGGGATCGCGAAGGAGTCGATGAACGAGAGGTGGTTGCTCGCCAGGATGACGCCACCGGTGGCCGGGACGTTCTCCGCCCCGCGGATCGTCGGCCGGTAGAGCGCATGGCTGAGGGGTTTCAGCACGATGTGACCCGCCCGGTAGATCATGACGCCGACTGTAGTTGGCTCAGCCACGAGGCGTCCCTGTCGTCCCAGCCCTTCGCAGCGCTTCCAGCCCTTCCCGGCCGAGATCCGCCCCAGCGGCGGCCCTGCCGCAATAGGCTCGGGCCCACCCTGTCGAGACCGGTCGAGGAGGCGCGCGTGAGCCGACGTCCGATTGCTCCTGACGCCTCCCGTCTGGTGAGCCGGCTCAGTACCACGACGCCCGGTCAACCCAGCTCGCAGCAGGAGGTCCTCGACGAGCTGCGCGGGGTGATCCTGTCCGGCGACGCCCAGCCCGGGACGCCGATCCCGCTGGACGAGGTGGCCAGGTTCTTCGACGTCAGCCTCATCCCGATCCGGGAGGCGCTCAAGACGCTCATCGGCGAGGGGCTGGTCGACCACGAACCGCGGGGCGGCTACGAGGTCGCCCAGCTGACCCGCGACGAGCTGCGTGAGTTCTACGTCATCCGTGAGGCGCTCGAGGCCGCCGCCCTGCGCGCTTCGGTGGCGGCCGCGACGGCGGATGACGACGCATACGCGACCGGCATCCACGAGCGACTCGCCGAGGCCCTCGAGTCGCAGGACTTCCGGACCTATCACCGCGACAGCCGGCGGTTCCACCTCGCGCTCGTAGGACCGTCGGGGATGCACCGGCTGCTGCACATGTTCGAGCAGGCCTGGAACGTCACCGAGCCGTCGCAGCCGATGTCGGAGGTCTCGGCGGGTGGGCGTGATCGGATGCACGCCGACCACGCGGCCATGCTGGCGGCGTTCGTTGACCGCGATGCGGACGAGCTCGTACGCTGCTCCGCCAGCCACTACCAGCGCCTCGAGCGAGCCGTCGGGAGACGCTGAACCCCGTCCGGACGTGGCTCATGACAGCTCACGCGTGCTGGATGCACCTGTCCGCAGCCGTATATCTCAGATATATCGTCCCGGAAACCTGCGGGAAACCGTTGCAGGACTAACTTCAGGCTCCATCCCCGGGTGGCGTCAGCGTCGATCCCGGCCGTCGGAAAGTCAGCTCCGAGAGGCATACCGTGACCGACCTGATCGACTCCCCCGCCCCACCCAGCTCCGAGCATCCCGCCGGTGTCGGCGTCATCAAGCCCGGCTATCACCCGCGGCTGACCAACGACGACCTCGCGCCCCTGCGGGACCAGAACTGGACCTGGTACAACATCTTCGCGTTCTGGATGTCGGACGTGCACAGCGTCGGTGGGTATGTCACTGCCGGCAGCCTGTTCGCGCTCGGCCTGACCAGCTGGCAGGTCTTCATCTGCCTCATCGTCGGCATCTCGATCGTGCTGTTCTTCTGCAACCTCGTCGCCAAGCCGAGCCAGCGCAGCGGCGTCCCCTTCCCGGTCATCTGCCGCTCGGTCTTCGGTGTGCTCGGAGCCAACATCCCGGCGATCATCCGTGGGTTGATCGCGGTCGCCTGGTACGGCATCCAGACCTACCTCGCCTCCGCCGCGCTCGACATCCTGCTGGTACGCGTGTGGCCGGGTCTCGCGCCGTACGGCGAGGTGGCGCAGCACGGGTTCCTCGGCCTGTCGACGCTCGGCTACTTCACCTTCGCGGTCCTCTGGGTGCTGCAGGCCGCCGTCTTCTGGACCGGCATGAACACCATCCGCCGGTTCATCGACTTCTGCGGCCCGGCCGTCTACGTCGTCATGGTCGTCCTGTGCATCTACCTCCTGAGCAAGGCGAACTGGAACGTCAACCTCAACCTGTCGGACAAGCAGCTCACCGGCGGCGCGATGATCTCGACGATGTTCGCGGCGACGGCGCTGGTCGTGTCCTACTTCTCCGGGCCCATGCTCAACTTCGGCGACTTCTCCCGCTACGGCAAGACGTTCGCCGCCGTCAAGAAGGGCAACTTCTGGGGCCTGCCGGTCAACTTCACGATGTTCTCGGTGCTGACCGTCCTCACGGCCGCTGCGACGCTGCCGGTCTACGGCGAGCTGATCACCGACCCGGTGAAGACCGTCGGCAAGATCGACAACACCTTCGCAATCGTCCTGGCCGCACTGACGTTCACCACCGCGACGATCGGCATCAACATCGTGGCCAACTTCGTCTCCCCCGCGTTCGACTTCTCACACGTCAACCCGCAGAAGATCAGCTGGCGCACCGGCGGCATGATCGCCGCGGTCGGCTCGGTCCTCATCACCCCGTGGAACCTCTACAAGAACCCCGACACCATCCACTACACGCTGGACACCCTCGGCGCGTTCATCGGCCCGCTCTTCGGGGTGCTGATCTGCCACTACTACCTGATCCACAAGCAGAAGGTCGCCATCGACGACCTGTTCACCATGGACGAGAAGGGGATCTACTACTACACGAAGGGATTCAACCCGGCCGCCGTATGGGCGACCGGCATCTCCGCCGCGGTCGCGATTGCCTGCGTGTTCGTCCCCGGGATGAACGCCGCGAACGACTACAGCTGGTTCATCGGGTGCGGGCTGGGACTCGTGGTCTACTACGTGCTCGCCCGCAACAGCAAGGTCACCGCGCTCATCGAGGCGCGCACGGGCGACGACGTGGTGGTGGGCTGAGGATGCGCATCAGGGTCATCAACCCCAACACCACGTGGTCGATGACCTCGCTGATCGAACAGTCGGCACGGTCGGTCGCGTGGCCAGGCGTCGAGATCGAGGCGGTCTCCCCCACCATGGGACCCGCGTCGATCGAGAGCCACTACGACGAGGCACTTGCCGTGCCCGGCATCCTGGACGAGATCGCCAAGGGTGAGCGGGACGGGGTCGACGGCTACGTTCTCGCCTGCTTCGGGGACCCGGGCCTGGAGGCCGCGCGAGAGCGCGCCCGTGGGCCGGTGGTGGGGATCGCCGAGGCAGCGATGCGCACAGCCACCTATCTCGGTCGCTCGTTCAGCGTGGTGACCACGCTCGGCCGCACCCGCGGCCGAGCGTGGGACCTCGCCGAGACATACGGAACCCATCGCGCCTGTCGCGGCGTGCACGCCTGCGAGATCGCGGTGCTCGAGCTGGAGACCTCGCCGGACGCTCGCGAGCGGATCACGCAAGCCTGCCGGGAAGCGTTGGCGCTCGACGAGAGCGACGTCATCGTCCTCGGCTGCGCCGGGATGGCCGACCTGTGCGAGCACATCTCCGAGGCGATCGGCGCGCCCGTCGTCGACGGCGTGGCCGCGGCCACCGTCACGGTGCAAGGGCTGGTCCAGCTCGGACTGCGCACCAGCACGATCGGTGAGTATGCCTCGCCGCCCATGAAGCGGTACGACGGGCTGCTCTCCTCGTTCGACCTGACGACCGAGGTGGCGACGGAACGGAGCCAGGCCGGTCGGTGAGCTCCGCCGCCCGAGCGCCATCCCCCCGACCGCCTCTCGTGGGGGATGGCGACTCCCGGGTGCAACCCCGCTCGGAGCGGTGCACCCCCGGGAGGGGGTCGTTCACTCCGAGCCGAGCCCAGGCCGCACCGTCGGTGGCGACGGAACGGAGCCAGCCCGGTCGGTGAGCTCCGCCGCCCGAGCGCCATCCCCCCGAACGCCTCTCGGGAGGGATGGCGACTCCCGGGTGCAACCCCGCTCGGAGCGGTGCACCCCCGGGAGGGGGTCGTTCACTCCGAGCCGAGCCCAGGCCGCATCGTCGGTGGCGTGGGTCAGTCGTTGAACTCGCCGATGACCTTCCCGCCAAGGACCCGCTCGATCACCTGACGGCCCGCTGCCCCCGAGGTGGCGACGTCCTCGTCGTCGTCGCTGATGTCGTCGTCGCTGATGTCGTCGTCGGGTGGGCGGCTGGGCTGCACCGACGCGGTGGGTACGCGCCTGGGTGGGCGGGGCGATGTCGTCGGTTCGGGGTGATATCGGTCGGGTTGCCGACCGCTATCACCCTCCTTGCGGGTCGAAGTCGCGGCCGGAGCAGGCGGCGTGCCTCTCTCGTCGTCGAACCACCCCTCGTCCCGGCTCTCCTCGTCTGGAGCGTCCATAGCCCCCTCCGACGTGGCGTCCCGCGAGGCTGGCTCCGCTCGGCCGGGGTTTCGGCCACGCGGCGCCGCTGTCCTGCCCCCAGCGCCCGCAGAACCCGAGGGGCGCGCAGAACCCGCAGCACCCGCAGCACCCGAGGGGCGCGCAGAACCCGAGGCACCCGCAGCACCCGCAGCACCCGAGGCACCCGCAGCGCCCCCAGCACCCGAGGCGCGCGCAGAACCCCCAGAACCCGAGACGCCACGGCCGGCAGGCCCAGCCGCGGCACTGGACGTCCCGCGCTCGAACACGCCACGACGAGAGCTGTCCCCGGTCGGCGGCACCCCCTCGACCGGGACGTCGACCCCGATCTCGTCGATGAGCGCCTGCCGCACCAGCTCGGCGTGGTTGCCCTGTCGGAACGTGTTGGCGAGTCCGACGGTAGCGATCTGGAGCACCAGCCGGTTGCCGTCGTAGTCCAGCACCTGCGCGTGCTGAGACAGGAACGTCCAGGTGACCCGGCGCATACCGAACACCCGGGCCAGGACGTCCGGCCAGACCCGGCGGATCGCCGCAGTGTCGATCGCGCCTGCGTGACCCGGCGTCCCCGAGCCATCCGGAGCACCGGGCGCCACAGGTGACGCAGGTGACGCAGGTGACGCAGGGGACCCAGGTGACGCAGGTGGGAACGACGACGCCGGGGCACCCGAGTCCACCGGCGCGGTCCGGGCACCCGAGTCCACCGGCGCGGTCCGGGCACCCGCGTCCATCGACGACGCCGGGGCACCCGAGTCCACCGGCGTAGTCACGGCACTCGACTCGACCGGTGCCGCCGTGCTGGTCTCGCGCGGCCCGCCCGCCGACGTCGGGGGAGAAGACGGCGACGGCCGCGACGGCGCCGACGACGGGTCCTGCGGCGCCTCGACCCGGGTGGGCCGCAGCCCCGTCTGTCCGTCGGAGCGCAGGTTGCGCACGGTGGTCGGTGCCTCGGAGGGCGGGCCCACGACGTGGCTCGGCGGTGCCGACGGGCCGCGGCCGCCGGAGCGGGCGACGGACGGAGTCCCCTCCAGGTCGAGGCGGCGTTCGAGCCGGTCGAGACGAGCGGCATACCCGCTCGAACCCGTCGCTGCCGGAAGCAGGATGCGGGCGCAGATCAGCTCGAGCTGCATCCGCGGCGCCGTGGCGCCGGTCATCTCGGTGAGCCCGGCGTTGACGATGTCCGCTGCGCGCGAGAGTCCGCCCGGCCCGAACCGGGACTGCTGCCCGCGCATCCGCTCGAGCTGGTCCTCGGGCACGCCGCGCAGCACCGAAGCGGCACCCTCGGGCACCGCCGCGACGATGATCAGGTCGCGCAGCCGTTCGAGCAGGTCCTCGACGAACCGCCGCGGGTCGTGGCCCGACTCGATGACGCGGTCGACCTGCCCGAAGACCTCCGCGCCGTCGCCGGCCGCGAGGGCGTCGATCGTGGCGTCGAGCAGCTCGCCGTCGGTGAACCCCAGGAGCGAGGCCGCGCCCTCATAGGTGAGCCCCTCGTCGCCCGACCCGGCGATGAGCTGGTCGAGAACTGAAAGGGAGTCGCGGACCGAACCCCCTCCGGCCCGGGTCACGAACCCGAGGACCCCGGGTGCGACGGTCACCGCCTCCTTGTCGCACAGCTGCTCCATGTATGCCGTCAGCCGCGCGGGCGGGACGAGGCGGAAGGGGTAGTGGTGGGTCCTCGACCGGATCGTCCCGATGACCTTCTCGGGCTCGGTCGTCGCGAAGACGAACTTCACGTGCTCGGGCGGCTCCTCGACGATCTTGAGCAGCGCGTTGAAGCCCTGCGGCGTCACCATGTGCGCCTCGTCGATGATGTAGATCTTGTAGCGGCTCTGCGCCGGGCCGTAGGACGCGCGTTCGCGCAGGTCACGGGCGTCGTCGACGCCTCCGTGGCTGGCCGCGTCGATCTCGATGACGTCGATCGTGCCGGGCCCGCCCCGCGACAGGGCGACGCACGAGTCGCACACCCCGCAGGGCTCGGGGGTCGGCCCCTGCTCGCAGTTGAGGCAGCGGGCCAGGATCCGGGCGCTGGTGGTCTTGCCGCACCCGCGCGGTCCGCTGAACAGGTAGGCGTGGTTGACCCGGCCGGTGCGCAGCGCCTGCATGAGCGGCTCGGTGACGTGCTCCTGGCCGATGACGTCACGGAAGGACTCCGGACGGTAGCGGCGGTAGAGAGCGGTGGTCACCCGAGGAACCCTAGCCGCGCCGGACGACACCCCCGTATGCGCTGGCACAGGCTGCACCGATCGTCCGAGAACGGGCTGCCCGGGTCGGCTCTGGCGCGGTCAGGGTCGCGCCGATCCGTGGATCAGACGCGCTCGGCGGGCATACACGCGTGGGCCGATGAGCGGCAGCAGCGTGCGGGGAACCGCGGGCGCCGTCCTGATCATCTCGGTCAACACTGTCCGGTCGCCCTCGTAGGCCAACATCCCGTAGACGAGCGGAAAGGCAGCCTTGGGCACGGCCGTCATACCGGCTTCGCCGAGCTCCTGCCATTCGCCTTCGGTCATCACCATCGCCGCGATCGGCAGCAGCGCGCGCTCCTCGAGATCGAGGTGCTCGCGCAGCAGCGCGTGCAGGACCTCGAGCTGTCCGGCGAGCTGGTCCCGCCGGTCGCCGTCGGGGTCGTCGGCCCACGCCCGCAGGAGGATTCCGGCACGAGTCAAGGCGGCGTCGAGGGCGTGGTGCTGCGCCTGCGCCTCCTCGATGACGGCGAGGGCGTTGGGCGAGGTCCGCACCTGCAGCTTGGGCCAGAGCAACGCGTCTTCACTTTCATGGTGATGATGCAGCAGGTCGCAGAGCAGGCGAAGGTGCGTCGCGACTGCGGTCGCGCGCCGGTTGTCGCCGGGTGCCGTCCGAGACACCGCAGCGGGCGCCAGCCGGAACTCGCGCAGCAACGCGGTGTGCACGACGATCATGTCGCGCACGTCGACCGTCGGTTCGCAGGTGAGGGCGTGGTCGGTGTTCGAGGCCGGATCGGAGGTCACGGACCCAGACTCGTGGTGCGGCGGGGGTGGGTCCATCCCACAAATGTGGGGACTTTGGTCCAGTGCCTTCCCTCCTCCTTCGGCACCGGTCACGATGAGGTCATGAGGACGGTGGGGACACGCGCGCTGGGCGATCGCCTCACCGCGGCGACGTCACGGTGCGGTGACGTCGAGGCGTTGGCCCGCAAGGTGTTCGAGACCGTCGCTGTGGAGGTTCCCTTCGCCTTTGCCTGCCTGGCGACGACGGACCCCGCGAACGGGCTCATCACCGGAGCGGTCAAGTCCCATCCCTTGAGCGTCGGCGACGAGGAGCTGGCGGCCGCCGAATACGGAAGGGCCGACCTCAACCTGTTCGCCGACCTCGCGCTGCGCCCTCTCCCGGTCGGCGTCCTGTCGGTCGACACGGATGGACGGCCCGACAGCTGTCGCCGGTTCCGCGAGCTCATGGCCCCGAGGTTCGGGTTCACCGACGAGCTCCGACTCGTATGCCGTGCTGGTGGCACGACCTGGGCCCTGCTGGGTCTCTACCGTGGTGCGGCCGAGCCGCCGTTCACTCGAGGAGATGCGCGGACCCTTGGCGCGGTTCACGAGCTCATCGCCGACCGGGTGCGGCACACCCTCTTCGCCGGTGGCTCGTCCGACCCACACGCGTCGAGCGGCCCGGTCGTCCTGATCATCGACGCGGGCAACCGCGTCACCGACATGAGTGCGGCCGCGAGCGGCCTGATCGAGGAGCTGGGCGGATGGGACAACGGTTCGCTGCCAGCCAGCGTCCTGTCCGTCGCGACGACGGCGCGCGTGGGCGGCAGCCCGGCCAAGGCCCGCGTTCCAGGACTCGCGGGCCGTTGGCTGACGGTGCAGGCCGTCGCCCTGGACGGGCCGACGACCAACCGTTCGATCGTCCTGACGTTCGAGACCGCGGCGCAGGCCTCGGTCGGAGAGATGATGATCGCGGCGCGCGGGCTGACCGCTCGGGAGCAGGACGTCGCCGCCCTCGTCCTGCAGGGGGCGTCGACCAAGGTCATCGCGGGAGCCCTGCACCTCTCGCCGCACACGGTCCAGGACCACCTCAAGGCGATCTTCGGCAAGCTCGGGGTCAGCAGCCGGCGCGAGCTGATCGCCGAGTTCGTCCTCACCTGACACTCACCGGTGAAGAGCCCACAAGGCTCTTCACCGGTGGGACCGCCCTCGCCGCTGACACCTTCTGGCGTCAGGCCTCAGGCGTCAGGCGATCGGGCCAGGACGCGAAGACACCCCGCGTACCTGGAAGAGCCCACCTGCCCTTGCTGCATTCCTGCCCTGGGGGAGTCCGGTGAGGTACCACCACGCGGGGTGCCGGGGACAAGTCTAGGCGAGGTCAGGGTGTCGTCGAGACAGCCGAGACCGCCTCGCGCACCCCGTTGACGTGCGCCGGCAGACGTCGCCCGGCCAGCACCGCGAGCCAGGCGGCCAGCGCGCAGCCGGCGACCAACATACCGATGTATGCCGACCCGAGCCCGTGCCCGACGAGCAGCCCCGCGGCCGCGGGACCCACGACAGACGCCGACTGCCAGGCGATGCTCATCGCGGCGTTGTAGCGGCCCCGCAGGTGGTCGGGTGCCAGGTCGTTGACCATCGCCGGGAGGGTCGGTTGGTAGAAGCACTCGCCGACGCCGAAGATCGCCAGGCAGGCTCCGAACAGCAACGCGCTGAGCACGCTGCCCGGTGCCAGCCCGGTCGCCCAGAGCGCGACGAAGGCCAGCCCCCAGATGCCCGACATCAGGGCGATGAGACGGGTCCGGCGATGCCCTTCGATGCGCTGCAGGACGACGAGCTGCAGCAGCACGATGACCGCGGTGTTGGCCGCGAACGCCCAGCCGAGGGTCTGGGTGGAGATGCCGCCGACGTCGCGACCGAAGGCGGGCGCCCCCGTGTTGAGCTGGCCGTATCCCACGAACGAGCCGACGAACACCAGCGCGAGGATGATCCGCAGTGACCTGTCCCGCATGATCGACCGGTATCCGGTCGCGGCGGGGGGCGCTGCGTCCGAGCTCACCGCGCCGAGCCGTTCACCCACGAGGTCTGCGACGGGTATGGGGAGCGCCACCCGCCCCGAGACGCGACGCAACGGCCCGAGCAGGATGGTCAGCGGCGCGAGATAGGTCGCGGCGTCGATGAGGTAGATGGCCATGAAGGTGGCCGGCCGGGACACGTCGACGAACAGCCCTCCGAGGATGCCGCCGATGCCGATGCCGAGGTTGAGCAGGGTGAAGTTCACGCCGTAGTAGCGCTGCCGGATGTCGCTCGGGACGATGGTCGCGATGAGGGTGTTGATCGCGGGCCATGCCACGCCGCCGGAGAAGCCGAGCAGCACGCATACGGCGGCCGCCATCGCCTCGGTGGTGGTCACCGCCAGCAGCACGGACGCCACCATCTGGATGAGCAGCGAACCGATGACGACGACGCGGGCGCCGATCCGGTCGATCAACGCCCCGATCGGCCCGACGACGACCAGCCCTACCAGCGCCGGGATCGCCAGCAGCAGCCCGACGTGGCCGAGGTCGAAGTGCCGCACCTCGTGCAGGTAGACGACGCTGAACGGCAGCACCAGACCGTTGCCGATGAAGTCGACGATGACCGTGGACAGCAGCCACTTGCCGTCCCTCGACAGGTCCTGCCAGAAGGACGCCAGCGTCGGGCGAGGCGTGGCAGGCATCAGGCCAGTGTGTCGTCCAGCACCGACGGACCCAAACTGCTTTACCTGGCGTCTCGAGCTCGGCGGATTTCGGGGCGGCCGGTCCTCTCGGATAGCCTGCCCGGCGGAGGATTCGCATAGTGGCCTAGTGCGCACGCTTGGAAAGCGTGTTGAGTGAAAGCTCTCAGGGGTTCGAATCCCCTATCCTCCGCCACGATCTGAGCACGGGTCAGGCCCTCGCCGGACGTCCAGCCGAGGGCTGCTGGGTGCCTAGTCTCAGTTGCGAGTCGACCTCGAGATCGCGACTTGCCCGGTCAAGGTCGAGGGGCCCCCTCCGGTGAGTCGCCGTCCAGGTGGAGATCCAGCCACGTCGTCCGGAGGCCACCTCCACGCTTTCGCGCTGGTCGTCTCTCCTGGCGCTGCGGCAGGCGAGCCGGTTATCGACCCGGCCAGACAGAGTGACTACAATTAAGGTCATGAGCGTGAGGTCATTGGCATCGGTCAAGGCACATTTCAGCGCCGTCGTCGACGGTGTCCATGACACCCACGAGCGAGTCATCGTGACCCGGAATGGTGAGCCGGCAGTTGCCGTGATCGCCGTCGATGACCTCGAGTCGCTGGAAGAGACTCTGGCCATCTTGCAAAGCAAGGCGACGATGCGTGAACTTGAGCGGGCCGAGCACGAGGTCGCCTCCGGTGACACCCTCACCGCGGACGAGCTTCGAGCCCTTGCCATGCGCCGCACTCAACGTGGCGCGTGACATACCAGCTCACAATCGCCCGGAGCGCAGCCCGCTCGATAGCAGAGACCCTGCCAGAAGCCGTGGCCGCTGCAGTTCTCGAGTTTGTCGCTGGGCCACTGGTCGATAATCCTTGGCGCGTCGGCAAGCCGCTGCGCGCGCCCCTCGGGGGCAAGTGGTCTGCTCGTCGTGGCCAGTACCTGGTGATCTACGAGATCGACGAACCCAGACAGACGGTCACCGTGCTGGTGGTCAGTCATCGACGCGATGCCTACTCTTGAGCCTCCCGGAACCGCAAGGTCGTGCGGGCCGCTACTCCACCGGAGTCCGAGCGATGCGAGCCGCAACTGCCTGGTCGCCACCCCTGAGCGCCAATGTCCGCACCGCCAGATCATGTGGCAGCAGCTCCGAGAACTTGAGATTCCTGAGGGCATTCTCGCTGACCTCAGGGACCACTCCTGCGAGCTGGTCACCGAACCTCTCCCGCGCCAAACGCAGCGCCGCGGCCACAGCAGACCCGGTGGCATCCGACCGCAGTGAAACAGTGAGGTTGCTGTACGTCCCCTCCTCCAACAGCTCCGGTGTGACCGCGTCCAGAGCGCTGACCAAAACAGCGTTCGCCTTCGCGCCGGCGAACGTCCACCACCGCAGCCGCGAGTTCTCGACAGCCACCACAGTCGAGATACCGCTCACCCGCCCCGCGAAGGTCTCGCGGACCAGACCAAGTCGCTGCGCGGCGCGCGAGCTCATAGACACACCGACAGGCTCGTCGCCGAGAAGCAGGCGTCTGATCGCGTCGGAGAGCTCGAACGAATAGGGCTTCGGATCGCCCATCCATTTGGACGTGCCTTTCCGGTCGCTGGGCTCGACGTATGCGCGCCGTCGCTTCCAGTCGACGTACGTCACCTCCCACGAGCGGCCACCCAGCGCTAGGACTCGAGGGCCTTCGGACTTCGCTATGAGGACCGTCGGGTCAACGCTCCCGACCTCGGTACGCCCGTGCAGGAGTGTCACTTCCGGCGCGGCGGTAAAGATCGCCAGCAGCTCCATGAAGTTCCGGGCTCCATAACGTCGCTCTGCCGCCGGACCCACGAACGCCAGTCCCGAGTCGACATCGAGATGCCCGGTTTCGATGAGCCAGTGGACAATTGACGTGAGGTCGTCAGGCGACGCCAGGCCAAGCTCGGCCATCCACTCGACCTCGGCAGCGGGGTCGATGCGTCCCTTCTGTAGGGCAACACCGAGCAGCTGCTGGGCGGCAACGTGGCGGGGCGCCTCCGGCGGAACCACCGGTTCGACGAACCCTTCACCCAGCAAAAGCAGCAGCCCGGCGGCGCGCACGAACTCGACATCATTGAGAGCCAGGAATGTCAGGTTGCGACTCGCGCCAGGTCGCCGGCCGGTCCGTCCCAGACGCTGCAGTACGGAGGCGACGGTCGTCGGGGCACCGACCTGCACCACCCGATCGAGGTCGCCCACATCGATGCCGAGCTCCAGTGTCGAGGTCGAGACAATCACGCAGTTCTGACCTTCCGCGAAGGCAGTTTCAGCGCGTCGGCGCTCGTCGAGTGACAGCGACGAATGCGAGACGAAGGTCTCGACTCCCAGGCTTTGCAGGTTCACCGCCAGGTCCTCGACCGTCCGGCGCGAGTCGGCGAAGACCAGTCGCTTCTCCCCCAGGTGCATCCGTGAGAGGACAGCAGCCGCGTTCCTCACCGAGCCGACGTAGTCCAGCGCCAGGTCTGGGGCAAACGCCCCCATCACCTCCGGAGCAATGACCGATGCGGCCCGATCCCCAGCCGAACGCCCTTGCACCCACGTGAGCAGCTCTCCGGCGTTCCCGACGGTCGCGGACAACCCCACCCGCTGCAGAGGTCGACCCGCAATCTGGCTCAACCGCTCGAGAACAGCGAGGAGATGCCAACCCCGGTCGTCGCCGGCGAAGGCATGCACCTCATCGACGATGACCGCGCGGAGATCTGCGAAGACCCGGTTCGCGTCGACCAGACGGGAAACGAGCATCGCCTCCAGTGACTCTGGGGTGGTCAACAGGATGGAAGGGCGTTCACGCATCTGGGCTTGTCGTGCACCGGCGGCGGTGTCGCCATGGCGGATGCTCGCCTCCCGAGCGAGCCAGGCCGCATACGTCTCGACGCGCGGCTGCAGGTTGTTCAGTAGCGCTTTGAGTGGACAGACATACAGCAAGGACAGTCCCGGCCACTGCTCCGTCTCCATCCGCGTCAGGAGCGGGAAGAGCGCTGCCTCCGTCTTGCCACCGGCGGTTGGCGCCAGAAGCACGGCGTCAGACCCAGCCAGCAGCGGGCCAACGGCTTCACTCTGCAAGGGGCGCAGCACCGGCCACCCGAGGGTGTTCACTACGTGGAACTGGATCACCGGATGAAGCCGGTCAAAGGGCTGGCTCCCCTGGGCCTGCGTCACTCGTCAGCCGGCAGGTCGAGGTGGATGTCGTCGAGAGCGACGGCCGAGATGGGGTTGCGACCGGCCACCCCACGCGATGCGCGCTCGACATCGGACAGCTCGGCTGTGTCCACGGTGAGCGCGTAGTGGACCCGGGGGTCGAAGTCGTCGAACTGGTCCACTCGGTCGAGGACGTCGGCGACCAGCTTCTTGAGGAACACCCGCGGGGCGATGCCCACCCGACCTCCGAGGGCGCCGGTGACTGCATCAGCCAAGACGCCGATGTATGCGTCGTCGACGACCGTCAGCACACGCACCTGATGGGAGGTCCCACCTGCGTAAAGGTCTCGGACCTTGCGCCCAAGCGAGACGAGGGACGTGTGGTCAAACCCCGCAAGCCGGATCTGCACAGCCCGGGGGTTGTCGAACCTCGCGTCGGTGGCGAAGTCGGTTGCGAGCCGTTGGGACAGGGGCGGCAGACGTGCCAGGCCGGATGGCCCCTCGAAGAACGCCGGCGTCCCGGTGATGAGGAGGTACAGCCCTGGGAACCGCCCCGCGTCGACCTCGTCGAGCAGCTGGCGCAAGGCGTTGAACGCCTTGTCCCGCACGTCACCTCGGACCCGTTGCAGTGTCTCGACCTCGTCGAGGACCAACACCAGGCCGGGATGACCTGCGTCTCGCAGCACGGTCAAGAGTCCCTGGAGGAAGCCCAGCGCGCCGAAATGATCGAGCTCGCCGCGTATGCCTGCCGCTCGCTTGGCCGAGGCGGCCACCTGCGGCTGCCCGCCCATCCACGCGGCGAGCCCGTCGGCAACCGCGTCATCTCCATTCGTCACCGCGGTGCGATAACCGCGCAACGCCTGCGCGAAAACTGGCGTACGCGTGCTGACGGCCGCCAGCCGGCGTTCGAGCAGCTCGTCCACCGCGGCCGCGAGCGCCGCCGGAGGCGCCGTCTCGAGCGTCGAATCTGCCTGCAGGCAGTCGGATTCGAGGGTGAAGAGCCAGGAGTCCAGCACCGCGCGAAAGGCACTCGGCGGGATCGATGTGGTCCGCATCGACTCGGTCACACGTCGATAGACGGTCTCCAGCCGATGCAGCGGCGTCTCGGTCTCCGAGATCTGCACCTCGGCGGTCGCAAAGCCGCGGCGCAGAGCGATCTCAGCCAGGTGCCGCGTGAAGAAGGTCTTGCCTGCGCCGTACTCGCCGCGCACCGCCTTGAAGACGGCACCGCCGTCGACCACGGTGTCCAGCTCCTCGTCGAGAGCGCCGGCGAACCGATCGAGGCCAACGGCGAGCAGGTCCAGCCCGGACTCGGGCACGGTGCCGCGACGGAGCGCACCGATCACTTCACGTCGGCGGCGAGCGGAGACGGCAGCTGGCATCAGCCCGTCACCGTAGGTCGAACTGCTCGCGCAGCAACCGGGTGTCGAGCAGGACCGCCGCCGTCTGGAGGTCCACCTGGATGACCGCGTAACCCTCGACGTTGAGCAGCTGCTGGACCTGTGTCAGCGCCCCACGCAGCCGAGTCTCGTTGACGGCCAGCGTCTGCGCGGCGAGGGTCGTCGGGAGGCGGCCGGCCGGCATCCCGGCCGCCGCGTCGACCAGAGCGGCAACGCTGGAGTCAGAGACCGTCAGCCGGCTCGCGGCCCGTCGCCCGGCCCGGTAGACGTCGCTGGCGACGACGGCCGTCCCCAGCGACTGGGTTGGGACCGCCGCGTCGGCCGGTGCCGCGTCGAAGATAGGCAGCTCTTGATTGAACGTCGGCCTCGACCGGGAGCTCGTGGTGGGCGGCCGGGCCGGAGACTCCTCCAGAGCTGGGGGTGCGACAGGGACGCTCTGCGTAACCAGCCACCACGCAGGCACCTGCGGAGGCAGCAGCGTGAGACCGAGCGGGTTGATCGCCGCATCGGGAAGCAGCACGGCGATGGGTACGACGACCTCTGCGGCGCTCGCGCCGCCGTGGTAACCCGCCTTGAGCGGGCCGTAACGCAGTCCCTCGTCCACGGCCAGGATGGCGCGCTGGTCCTCGGTGACGACCCGGACGCCGTGGACCTCGACTTCGCCTTCCTGGACCACCATGGGTTCCCCGCTGGGACTGACCGCCGGCCGCGACCGGCCGCTCGTCATGTCGGGGTAGGACCGTTGGGTGCCGTTGCGACGTTCGACGACGTGGCCGTGGTCGGCGGTCAGGACCACGGTTCGCCCAGCCAGTCGGGCTCGCGCGAGCAACGGCTCGAAATGCTTGACGGCCTCGGTGTTCCAGGTGGTCCCCGTCGGGTCGCTTCGGTCCAGGGCGTCGTCGATGCTGTTGAGGATGACCGTGACCAGTGCGACGTCAGGGTCGTCCAGGGCAGCGCCGATCTCCTGGCTGATGTGCGAACCCGCCTCCGTCGTGTCGACACCCTTCTTGTGGAACAACCGCGTGTTGATCTTGCCGACCTTCGATGTCAGCTCGGCATAGCCACGGGCCTCGACCGCCTGCTCACCGTCGGCTATCCGCCCACACAACAGGGATGCTCGGCTCACTCTGGTCAGCGACGGAAGGACAGCGAGCCCAGCGGTACGCCGGACCCCGGGCGTCCCGGGCAGTGCGGCCTCGACCCACCCCAGCGAGTCAGTCGCGTCCGAGATGAGCTCGGTCGCGCTCGCGACGCTCACCCCGTCCATGACCAGCAGGAACACCGGCGCGCGCTTTGCCAGCGGGATCACGACATCGGGCAGGACGTGCTCGAGATACCAGATGGTCCCGTCCGCAGACGGCACGCCGGTGGTGCGGTCAACTGGAGACTGTGCTGCCGTTGCCTGGGCCAATGCTGCTGCGAAGGCTCGCTCTTCATGCCGTCGTCGCTCGGCTGCCGCCTGGAAGACGGCCTTCAGCGCGGGCGCGAGCTCGTCGTCGCCGACGCCGACCCACACGTCGTTCATCGCGACGTCGGCCCAGGCCGAATGGTTCATCTGCTGGCGGGTCAGCGCCCCGAGGTCGATCCCCTGCGTCAACGACGGCGTGCTGATCCAGCGGGCGAGACGCACGGCGGCCGCGAATGCGGGAAGGACAACTCGGTCCGTGGCACCAAGACGGTGCGCCGTGACCGAGGTCCAGGCCCGTTCGACAGCCGCGCCGCTGCCTGCCGTCCGATCGGGTCCTACGAGTCGACCTAGCTCGTCAGCCAAGAGAACCAGCCGCCCACGGAACCCCCGCGCCAGCAGGTCAGAGTGCACGGCAAGGTCATCCGCATGAAGCTGACCGAGGAGCAGGTCGGCGCGGTCCGTCGCCCGAGTGACCTGGGCGGCATACCTGAGGTCGTGAACCAGGTCGCCCAACAGGGCGGCAGCCGCCGACCCGAGCGCCCGCAGGCTCTGGCGGGACGGAGTCGACGGTGCCCACCGGGGCTCCATCCGCACGATCGCCAGCTCGGCGGCGTGGCTCGACTCGGCGGGGCCGTCGAGCTGGGAGGTCAGGAGATGCAGCACGATCCCGGTCGGGACGATGTCGCTGACCTCACCCCGCTGCAGCATCACCCGCAACGGTGCCGCGGCTTGACCCGCCTGCTCGGCGACCCACGAGAGGGTCTCTTCGGCCAGGCGGTCCCCGCCTTGGGCCCGCAGATCGGCGACGGCGGTCACACTCTCCGGGCGCAGGCTCCACCGCAGGGTCGAGACGACGTCGATCTCCCCATCGAGCCCGAGCCAAGCCTGCGCCACGGACCTGAGCGCATGCGTACGCGTGAGCACCCCTGCAGGGGCAACCGGCCAGCCCGACGGCGGTGTCGCGGCCAACAACGAGGTAGCAAGCTCGCGACCGTGGCCGGAGCGAGTGAGCAAGGGGTCCACTCCCGTGGCCGCGAACCGTTGACGCACCGCCTCCCACGGGTCGGGGGTGCGGACGCGTTGCCAGATGAAGTGGGCGAGCAGACCGGCGCCCAGGTCTGAGTCGTCGCGATCGGTGATGACGACCATCCAGTCGTCAGCCTGATGCTCCGCCAACGCTTCCCGCACGGCGAGCGCCGACTCGGCCGCGCGGACCCTGACCGTCTGCCCGTGGTCCGACATGTCATAAGACGCCGTCGGGTCGGGTGCACCCCTGAGCCCGATGACGCCGCCGGGGTAGTCCTTCGCGCGAGCCTCGTCGAGCATGGCGCGGATCATCGACGTGCTCACTGGCGTGGAGGCCAGCCCGGCTGTCACTCGAGGACCCGCCACGTGATCTGCACGTCGCCGTCGTGGTGCGCTTCGAGGAAGGCCCTCAGGCGGGCGAGCATGGCTTCATCAGACCCTTCGGTGGACCGGGTGGCTGAGCCCGCTCGGTCCGACCCGCCGCTCCCGCCGAGTGGGGGCCAGTCGATGGGCCCTACCGGTGGGGTCGGGTCCACGGGCCCAGGCGAGAAGGGAGGAGGAGTGGGACGTTGGCTGGTCAACCAGGCGAAGATTGCGCTGTCTGTGTCGCGGAGAACCTTGGCCACACCGGTGACGAGCTCGTCCTCCTCCAGCGCGCGGCGCAAGGAGTTGACGATGGAGGCGGCGGCTGCGGTGGCGGCACCCTCGGCGCGCATTGCTTCGGTGAGCGGAGCCAGCCTGGTCCACTCGAAGTCCTTGATCGCGTTGGTCACGCCCGCAGCCGACTTCAGTGAGGTCCCGGCTGCCGATGGCGTCGAGCTCAGACCTGAGCTGACCAGCCGGTCAACGAGGGCGACTCCATGCAGCAGGCGCAGCTGCTGCACGAACGAGGCGGATGTGCGGGCCGTCTCGAGCCGGTTTCCACCGTTGAGGCCCAGCTTCCGGTATGCGTCCTCCAGCGCGCTGACGAGTGCGGGTGCGGCAGGCGCAAGCTGGTTCGCCGCCTCCTTCACCTTCTCCTCGAAGTCCGCCACAGCCGGTGCCGTCAGGTGCGCAGCCGCGTGGACGCCGAACAGCTCGGCCGCGACCCTGGTGGCCGTCGCCCATTCCGAGCTCGTCGGCATGGGTTGGGTTCGCAGCTCCATGGACGGCCGGAGACCGCCGGGCTCCGGCGCCGTGTCGAGCGGTGACCCATGCTCGAACCAGGCCCGCTGACGCAGTGCGGCCCAGGTGATGATGACGAGGTCGCTGACCTCGGGACGCAGTCCCTGCGGAGGCTTGACCTCGTCGATCCAGCGCCGCAGCTCTGGGATGCCGACGGGCGCGTCCTGTGCGGCACCGCCGTCCTGCTCCCGGCGCCCCAGGGCCTTCTCGATCTCCTGGCCCCACGGGCTGAAGCGGTCGTCGCCGAGCAGGTAGTGCATCTCGGTCGCAGTCCCGACCCCCAGCGCCCCGGCGATGCGTCGCACCGCCATGGTGTCGCCTTGCAGCTCGACGCGCTTCTCGCGGTCCGCCGCCGCCTTCGCCACGTGTGCGGCGACGACGCGAAGGTCCTTGACCTTGATCTCGACGTCGCCGGGCTCGAAGGACGGATGCCCCGGATAGGTGGTGTCGAACGCTTGGGACAGCAGGTTGGTGAAGGCGAGTCCGAGCGTCGCGCCCACCGGGTTCGTCGGTGTCAGCGACCGGTCGAGTGAGATCAGGGTTCGGTCGTGGCTGGCGTCGTCCAGCAGGACGCCAGCACGCACGGACGCGGCGCCGTAGGCCTGCTGGATGGCGTCTTCGAGGCTGCGGCGGAGGGTGTTGCGCTGCGACTCGAGAATCCCCTTGGCGACTCCCCGGTCGGTCTCGTTGAGGTGGTCGGCGTGGCTCTGCCACCGGTCGCCGGTCCCCTCGAGGAGCCAGTTGAGGATCACCAGACGTCGCAGCTCGCGCACCTTCTCGTCGGACAGGAAGCGCGGCAGCCAGACGATCGTGCGGGACTCGAAGCCCTTGGTCTGCATCTCGTCGAGTCGCTGCAGGTCCTCCGCGGAGGAGTGGCCCGGGTCGTCGAAGGGGTGGTCGACGACGACCCTCCAGGCGCCGGCGTTGGCGCGGAAATGGTCGTCCGAGAGCCAGCTGCGGTCCCGGACGTTGCCGAAGATGACGTCGATGTGCCGCCGAGAACCGCGCCACACCACCTCGTGCTGATGGGCGCCTTGGATGTCCTGTTGACCGAGCTCGATGCCGAGGCTGTCACTGACCAGGGTCGTGATCAGCTCACGCCGTCGGCCCTCGTTGTCCTCGCCCTTGGCTCGCTCGACGATCGACTCGTAGTCGACGTCGGAGAGCTGGATCCGCACCGTCGGGTTGCGATCCTCTCCGTCGAGGTGGATCTCAGGGATGTCTCGTGCCCAGGTGCGCACTTTGGCCAGGACGAGACTGGCTTCGCTGCCGGGCAACGGCGACACGATCGAGCCGTGGTTGAGGGACGCCAGGCGAGATGCCGTGAGCGACTTCAGTGCGGGGACGTTGGGCGCGACGGCGGACAGGAGCAGGGTCTTGGCGAGTCGGTCGTCGACGAAGAAGGCCCTCGGGACCTGCTGCGGCTCCTCACGGACGACGCGCTCGTCGACGCTGTGGTGGGCGAGCAACAGCGGGCGGAGCTTCTCGGCATAGAGCTTGTTGGCCGAGCGGAACAGCGCCGCCGACTGAGCGTCCAGGGCCTGACCCGTCTGCCCCTGCACGACGAGGTCGAAGGAGTCGCCGACCGGCAGGATCTCATCGATGGTCAACGTGTCCCGTCGGTCGACGAGCATCTGCTGCATGACCTTGAGTGCGGTGCGCTCCCGCTGCATCACGCTGGCCAGGGAGCGCAGGGTGGAGACGAGGGCCGGTGAGAAGGGATAGGTCAGACGGAATGCCTGTTCGTCGGCGCCGCGGTGCCGCTCGTCGGTGTTGACCCCGTCGAGCAGCACGTCCCAGACGGCCTCGCGGCGGTCGATCGCTGAGAAGGCGTCCTCGAGCTCCTGCTTGGCTTCGGGGCTCTTCGGGCGGAGCAGGCGCCGGTTCGCGACATAGGGCAGGTTGTCGTCACCGAGCACAATGGTGGAGAACCGGCCCTCCTGGTGGCGGAACGCCCGGTCGAGCGCCTCCTGCTCCGCGCCGCTGGCACCCGAGTCGGCGAACCACCGGCGCAGGTCCATCTGGCGGGCTACGAACGAGATCAAGGGGACGGCCCGGCCACCGATCGACGACTCGACCAGCTTGGTCAGCTTCTGCGACTCACGACGGAAGAACTCGCGGTCCTGCACCGAGAACGCCAGCCACAGGACCAGCTCGTCGAGGAACAAGACGACCGCGTCATAACCAAGTGCCTTCGCGTGGCTGGCGACTGCCGCCAGACCGGTGTCGAGATCGACATACTCGGCCTGCTGTGTGTATGCGCCGAAGTAGTTCTCCACGAGGGCTGAGACGAGCTGCTGGCGCAGCGAGCTCGACGGCCCTGCTGCACGGGCCTCGTCGTAGCGCTCGGCATCCCACCTCCCCGAACCGAGGACCACTGCCCACGGGTCGGCGGCATCCGGCGTACCAGAGCCTGATGCGCCGTTCAGCCCGCCGAAGAACGCGTCGTCACCGAGGCGTCCGCGCAGGCCCTCGGCGTCGTCAAGCAGGGCGTCCGACTTGTGGATCGCAGGCAATGGGGCGCCCGGATGGAGCTCGCGAACCTGTCGGACGTAACCCTCGAACAGCGCCTGCTCCATCGTCTTGGCGCCCAGCAGGTGGAACGCCAACGGAAGGATTTTGCGCTCATAGAGCTGATGGTCATGTTTGGCAACGACCGGCTGCAGCTCGGGTTTCGCACGGGCGGCCGCCTCATGTCGCAGCAGCGCGTGAAGCACCGCCATGAAGTGGGACTTGCCAGAACCGAACGACCCGCTGAGGAACGCACCACGACTGACACCGGAGCTGATGCTCTCGGACACGAGCCCGAGCGCCTCGTCGAAGGCTTGCGCCAGCGCATCGGTGACGACGTAGTCGTCGATGGTCCGGCTGGCTGCTCCGCGTCCGACCGAGTCGGTGAGGCGCAGGACATAGTCCTCCGAACCGGAGCGTTCGGGGAATCGATAACGTCGCGCAGCAGGATGCTCACGGCTGGCCCTCCCGTGCCTCGTCGTTGCTGTCAACCTCATACGGGTCGATGTCGTCCAGCTCAATGCCTTCCGGCGCCACGTCCTCGTGGTCGTCGGGCGGCGGCTCCTCGCCGCCGTCGACTTCCACCGGTTCATCTTCACCTGCGGGCGGGTCGATGTGCCAGCGATCGAGCGCCCATTCGGTCAGGAGGTTGGTGCGGTCGACGATGCTTCTTGGTGTCCAGTCGGTGAGGGTCGCGAGCTCGCGCTCCTGCGCCAGCCTGGACTCGGCGTAGCGGACCCGAAGTGGTGCTGCATGCGGGTGAGCCCATTGTTACGCAGGTGTGAAGGGGCCGCCCGCGGCGGCCGCTATCTGGCCGCGCTAGTCACCCGATTGGCTCGACCAGACTGCTCGTCGCCACCAACACCCTCGTGAACAAACGATTGTCAGCGCCCGTTCCTGCAGCTGACAGGGTGCCACTCCGAGACCTTGCGCTCGGCGACGCCGCGCGGATCTGCCCCTTCCGCCGATTGTGGGTCCAACCACTCGCCCACGCCCTCACCGGCGTCACCCTGCGTGCCGGGCTGCCAACGGTCGTGACCCTTCGGCTAGCCCTCCTCGGCGACGTCGACCTCGAGCAGGACCACGCCGACCTGGTCGTCCCCACCGACACCGTGGCCGCGCTCGTGCGCCTCGGCTGGACCCCGCCTACCGCAGCTGCGACCGCCACGTCTGACGCGACTTCGCCGGACCCCACGTGACCTCGATAACGGGCATCCCGGCCATGGCGAGCGTCTGCATCGCACCGAACCAGACTCGCCCACCGGGCGAGATGTCACCGCAGTCGCCGGTATTCGTCGCGCGTTGCTGACCACGATGACACGCCGATCGCGACGTCGGTGCCTACCTGCACCAGCACGTGCTCCTCGTCGTGGTGGCCGTTCTCCAACGTCAACACCACCCCTGACGCGGCGGCCTCGGCAGCCAGCGCCTGGCGCCTGGTGTATGCCACCGACACCCCGCTGGCTGCAAGTACCAACATGCCCGTGATCAGACCGGCGACCGCTGTCGGGTCAGCCACGCGTGCCCGGTCACGCGGTCAGCAGCTGATGGGCCCGCTGCGCCGACACCTTCATCACCGTGCCGATGTCACGCACCGACAGCCCGGCATGGGCCAGGTCCTGCGCAGCAGCCCGGTACTCCTGCGCCGATGCCGTGTTCGACTCCGCCGCAGCCTCCCGCAGTTTCCGGGCCAGCTCGAGGTGCTCAACCCACGAGTCCGGCAGGTTCACCGGGCGCACCTCGATGCTGATCTCGTCCTCGGCCTCACCGGTGACGAACGCGATTGCCTCGATGATCTGCTCGGCCTGGTCGAGGCGAGAGACCTGCGACAACGCGGCCGGCGCCTCGACCGCCTGCAGAGACCACCAACGCCCCGACCGCTCAGCGGTCACCGTGTAGCGGCTCACTTCCACCACCCCTCTCCGAGGACGACCTCGAACTGCTTGAAGAACTTGCCTGCCGTGATGTTGTCGACCTCATTGTGTCGACCGATGGTGGAGCGGAAGTCACCGACGATGATGCCGGTGTGGTTGGTCAGCTCGACCTGGTCGAATGTCAAGTCCGCCGCCTTCGCCGCTGTCCGCACCTTGCTGATGACTTCCTTCCGCCTCATATACGTTAGTCTAGTGCAGGGTAGACATGCAAGTCAAGTCTGCACTAGACAGGACAGAACACTTGTTGGTCTAGCATTCTGCCGAGAAGACTCGCTGAGCGCCGGTGGCTTACCGTGACTGAGTCAGTGGGACGACTTCCTCCAGATGCTGGCCGGCCCGTTTGCCCTCTACGGATAAACATCTTGCACTGCAACGTCGACCCGACCCCCTCGTCGACGGCGATTGAGCGGCGAGCTCTCCAGACCGCGAAAGCTCCTTCGCTCGGACGACGTCTCACAGTTCGAGTGCTGCGCCCATGAACTGGATGAGTGGGTCCGGCGTTGCGCCTAAGAGAATCTCCGCGCCAAGAACGCGTTCAACTTTGTCACGACGGCAGGTGGTCGCGTCGTCGGCTACTACGCCCTCTCGGTGGGGGTGTCGATTTAACCGCAGTCTCAGCAATGCTGAGGAAGGGATCACGCCCCAGCCCGCTTACCGTGATCTTGCTGGCCCGGTTGGCCGTGGATTCGGCAATGGGTTCTGGGGGAGTAGGAGGTGCCATGCTGCGGGACGCGCAAGAGCGGTCGGCGTAGTTGGGCGAGTCAGTGGGCGGCGTCTGTTCTTGAGCCGATCGACGCCACGCCCAGTCACATCGGTCACTCCGACAGCAGCGCATCCCAAGCCCGTTCCGCGCCCGGCACCGTCGTCAGCTCCCGGCTCATCCGGTCGAGCCGGGCGCGCGGCTCTCCACCGAGGTCCAGCAGCCGCCGAACGGCAGCGCAAATCTCTTCTGCGGTGGCCCTGTTCGGGTCGAGCACCTCGGCGACACCGGTGTCCTCGAGCGCTGCCGCGGCAGCGAACTGGTCGGTCGAAAGGGGCAGCAACAGCAACGGCACACCCGCGGTCAGGGCCTCGGTGACGCTGTTGTTCCCGCCGTGCGACACCGCGAGGACGGACCGGGACAGGACCGTGACCTGCGGCAGCACGGGTCGCACAAGCCACGCTGAGGGCACCGCGCCGAGCTCCTCGGTATGCGTGGCGCCGCTGGCCAGCGCGACCCGCACCTGCACTTCCTCCCCGAGAGCGCGAAGAGCCTCGGCTATCACCGCCAGGACGTCCGAGCGCACCGAGAGGAAGCTCCCGAGGCTGACGTAGACGATGGGAGCGTCACTGGCCCCCAGCCACTCGTCCACCTCGGCGTCGGGTGGCTCGGACCGCACCGCAGAGCCGAGAAACACGTGGCGAGGGAGCAGACGCGTCCGCTCCACCGGATGCAGGTCGCTCGGGTAGTTGAGCAGGAGGACGTCACCCGTCTCCGCGAAGGCGTCCTCGCTGGCGGGCGCCGAGGGCTCGAGCTCGCGCAGGGTCGCGTTCCACCGGGTGGTGAAGTCGCCACGCACCTGAGCGCAGCGCGCATACAAGAGGCTCAACGCGGCTGGGTCCGGGGCGAACTGCCGTGGCCATGCGGGCGGGTAGCCGTAGACCTCGTCGCCGACCGTGAGTGCAGACGGGTGGCCCAGCACGACGTCACCGTGCCGGACTCCGGCACTCGACAGCGCGAGCCGCGCACTGAAGGCGAGGTGGTCGACGATCACCTGGTCGGGTCGCACCTGCTCGACCACCCGCTGCACGGCACGCGCCACCTCGAGCGGGTTCCACAGCAGGTCGGCACCACGAGCGGCGGCCTGGAACAACAGGGTCTCGACTGCGCCCCGGCGGGTGGCGTCGAAGAAGCCACGCAGTGCGTCGTCCTCGCCACGGGGCTGGTCCGCGGCGCGGATGACACCGGGGTTCGAACCCCGTCCGAGCTGCAGGTTCGCCCGCTCGAATCCGAAGCCGCGCACGATCGGATCGGTGGTCGGGCCCGTGGCCACGACGACCCGCTCGCCGCGCTGTTGCCACGAGGTCGCCAAGGTGGCGAGGGGATACAGATGAGACGCGTAGTCGGGGCTGATGACGAGCAGCGTCACGAGCGGACGGCCTCGGCGTCCCCGACGTCGCGGTAGATGTCGGCCAGCGCGGCCGCCATGGTCTCGATGCCGAACCGGTCCTGGACCAGCTGCCGGGCCTGAGCAGCACGGAGGTCGGCTCCCGGGGCGGCGGCGAGGTCGAGGGCCGTCACCACGGCGGCAGCGAGATCCCCGACCGAGCCGGTGTTGGCGAGTATGCCGGTCACCCCGTTGTCGACGTAGGTCGCCGGGCCGCCCTCCTTCGGGGCTACCACGACCAGCCCCGAGGCCATCGCCTCGAGGATGGCGATGCCGAACTCCTCCTTGAGGCTGGCAGACACGTACGTCGCACCGGGCGCGGCCAGCCCGGGACGGCCGAGCCGAGCGGCCGCGAGCCAGACGGCGACGACGGCGTTCGGACGGTGACCTGCCAGCAGCAGACCCCGCCCCGGTCCCTCGGCGCGCGGGACGACCGCGTCGATGAGGGCCAGCTGCTCACGCTCGTCGTCCGTGGGCTGCGCGAGGTCTCCGCCCACGATCAGCAGGTTGCACCGGTCCGCTAGCTTCGGGTCGGCCACCCACGCCTGGACGAGAGTGGCCATGCCCTTGACCTTGTGCAGGCGACCGACGGTGAGCGCCAGCGGCAGCATCCGCCGTTCAGGGGGGAGCTGGCCCAGCACCACATCGAGCAGGTCGAGGGCGGCACCAGTCGCCGGGTCCGCGTTCTCGCCGCGAGAGGTGGCGGTTACCTCTCTCGCAGCGTGGTTGAGTGGAGCGCGGTCGATGCCCTCCGGCACGACGCTGACCCGGTAGCCGTCGAGCTCGAGGTCGAGACCGAGCAGGTTGCGCAGGTCGGCAGCCAGCGCCGGTCGCGGGAACACGATGAGATGTGCGGCCTGCTCCTGCAGCTCGCGCAGCAGCCGGACGCGGAAGAACAGGTGCTCCACGTGATCCACCGCGCCGAAGCTCTCCCGAGTCAGGCTGCCATCCGCCTCCCGCACGGCGATGCTTGCGTGCGGGTCCGGCGCCACCGTCAGGACGATCGGGACACCAAGGTCACGAGCGGCCTCGGCCGCGGCCCAGGAGGCGACGTCAAGCATCCGCAGGTGCAGGGCGTCTACCCGGGTCCTGGTCAGGATGCGCCGCACGGCGCGCCGGACGGCGACCCGCAACGGCCAGGCCTGCGCGGCGGGAACCGGCGGACCCCACAGGGGCACAGGAAGATAGTGGTGGCCGGGACGGTCGACCGCACTGAAGTCGGGCTCGTCGCCCGGTTTGCCCCGCGAGATGGTGAGGACCCGCCCGACCGGGCGGTCCAGGGCCACAAGGGCGTCACCGAGGTGGACGAGCAGCGTCGCGATGCCGCCGGTATCCCCCCGCCCCGCGTGCAGCAGCTGGCCGTCGATGTCCGCATGCAGGAACAGCTGCGCAACGGTGATGCCCTCCTCCCGCGACGGCGCTGGCGGTGACGACGCGTGAGCGTCAAGACCCGACGCGTGAGCGTCAAGACCCGACGTGCGAGCGTCCAGACCCGAAGCGTGATCGTCCAGACCCGACGCGCGAGCGTCAAGATCCGAGAGAGCCAGCCGCGCTACCGGCTGCAAGGGCCCGTTGCCGTGCGCGATGTGCTCGAGCGTGGCTCGAAGCTCGGGGTTCACGTGCCCGAGGTCGTCACCGAGCGCCGCCACGGCGGCCGCTCGCGACCTGAGTGGCTCCTGTTCGTCAGCGGCGATACCGCAGACGAGGGCGAGGCTCGCTGGGCCTCGGACCAGTCCGAGGGTCTCGACCAGCCGGGCCCGGGCCTCGTCGTCCACTGCTGCAGGCAGGGCCGCAGCAAGCGCCTCGAGCACCGCGTGAGGGTCTGTCCCGGCCCAGGTCTCCAACGTCCGCTGGGCCAGGGCTCCGGTGAACCCGCCGGCGGCGACGAGCGCCACGAGGCCCGGCAGAGCCGCCGAGACGAGCGGCCTCGAGCCGAGCGCCCAGGCTGCATGCTCACGGAGGTGGGCCTCCTTCCGGTGCAGCAGCGCCGCGAGCGCCGAGTCCGTCGCCTCGCCGGCGATCGCGGTCAGTGCATGCACGGCCAGGATGGCGGTCAGCTGGTCGGAGTCGTCGGTCGCGTCGACCAGCAGCTCACGCGTCGATGCCGGTTCGTCCCCTCGAGCCGCGCCGGTGACGTCCGGCGCAAGGGAGATGGCTCCAATGATCGTCGAGGTCCGCAGCCGGTCCAGCAGGCGGCCAGTGTCCCCCGTGACGTGCAGCGCCATGACATACCCCCAAGTGTTGTCGTCCACACCTATTCACCGCAGGGCTACGGCATGGATGCACTCCAAGGATGTCAAAACGCGCCAGGGCACCGAGGGTCGTCAGACTTTGCGTCGGTGGGAACGTGAGGCGACGCGGCCCGTGGCTCGGTCGCGGGCATGCTCGAAGGTCACTCCCCCGCCAGGGCCGCACGCACCTGCTCGGCCGCACCGTCGAGCTGGCTGACCTCGACGTTGTCGAAGTCCTGGGTGTGCACCGTCGTCATGAGGCGTTCGAGCTGCGCACGGACGACGTGGCGCTGATCGGGTCGGCAGTGCCAGGCCAGCTCTGTGAGGAGCTGGAAGAGGCGCTGCATGACCTGCGCGTCGGATGCGCCGTAGCGGCGAGGTTGGCTGATAGCGACGTCGACCAGGTTCTCCAGGTCGGGCCCGCGCCGAACCACCCTGATCCGGTGGTCGCCGTCGGACAAGAGCAACGGCCCCAGGTCGTATGCGGTGAGCTCGCACAGGAGGGCGGAGATGTGACCGAGGGCGTGTACAGCGGTCGTGGGGTCGTTGATCCCTGGCGAAAGTGCTTTGTTGGCAACGTCAGTCAGCTGTCTAAGCCCGTAGCCGATGTCCTGGACGGCGGTCCGTTCGACGCCAGTGTGGATCGTCTTTTCGAGCGACTGCTGGAGCCGGCCGCGCAGCTCCTCGTCTTCGTCGGCGGTCGAGGTCGGCCACGCCGACCCGACCGGGCAGCCATCGACGAGTGAGCTGCCGATCGGCGTGTCCAGGACGACCACCACGTCGAGGTCCACGCAGATCCCCAGGAGCTCGTCGTCGTCGACGCGGACCAGGAATCCCGACCCAGGGGCGGTCAGCGTCCACGCGTGGGGCGGGATCCGTGGGACCAGCCGTGGCTCCTCAGGAGAGGGACCGAGCTGGTCGAGGGTGGACCGTAGCGTTGCGGTGGCGTCCGTGTGGACGTCGTGCAACATCGTCTCGACACGGATCTGGCGGGCCAGGTGGGCCAGGAAGACGACCAGGACGACGACGCTGGCGACGGCCAGGACGAACGAGAGGGTGACCGAGACCCGAGGTACGAACTCAGGGACGGTGGCGTCGCTGCTTCGGACGGTCCGCAACACCGTCAACGAGTAGGTGAAGGTGGCGAGGAAGACGCCCAGGGTGGCCTGGACGAACATGTCACTGGTGAAGGTGCGCAGTAGTCGCGGGGAGAACTGGCTGCTCGCCAGCTGCAGGGTCACGACCGTCAGCGAGAAGGTCAACGCGGTGACGGTGATCAGGGAGCTCGACACCGCGTCAAGGACGGTTCGGGCGGCGCCTGCGTCACCGCCGAAGATCACCGCGGACAACCAGTCCGGCAGCGAGCCGTCGACCCCTGCGTCGAGGTGCGGGACGGCCAGACCCGCGACGAGCGCGGCGACCACCGACATGACCGGGAGGGGCCACAGCTGTGAACGGGTCGCGTCTCGCAGCGCTGCCAGCGGGGATGTCACGGTCCTGGGCTCACTGCCCGATCCGGTTGCGATCGATGTGACAGCACGACGATGGCGGTCGCCATCAGGGGGATGTAGGTGAGGTGGACGGCGAGACCGGTGACGAGATAGGCCAGGTCACCGTTCGGGACCCACCACCCGGCCAGGGCGACGAGCGGGACGACGCCGACGGCGGTGAGGTTGAGCAGCGCCAGGCCGACGATCCCCACGGGCTGGCTGACCGTCGGGCGGAGTGCGCCGAGGGCGAGGACCTGGAGGCAGTACCCCGCGGAGGCCCCCACGACGAACAGCCACACGCCGAGGGGGCCGGGGTAACCGTGCCGGCCCAGGCAGATGGCCAGGCTTCCGGCGATCGCGAGGGTGAAGCCTTGCGGGAGCACCAGCATGTGGGTCAGGCCCATGGCGGTCGTGCGCCACGGCCGGTCGCCCATACCGAGGACGGTTGCCGTCACACTGTCGTTGCCGTTCACATCTCCTCCTTGGGCCGCCGCTGGCACCTCGAGCTCCGGTAAGGGCGCGTCTGTCAAGGTTGTACACGCATGCAACCCGACCTTCGGTGATGTTGCGGCGCTCGTCGCAGTTCCATCCCAGCTGCTGGTCATCAGGCCACGACGCGTCGGGCGCACCCGGTCACCGAGTGCTGAGCCGGTCCAGTGCCAGACGACCCGACGGGGACGCGTCGGCGCTGGTGCGGCGCCGCAGCACCGTCCGCAGCCGGATCGCGGCGGCCACAGCCAGCCCGCTGATCACCAGGTGCGCGACGACGAAGGTCGTCCCGTGACCGGTGCCCAGCGCCACCCCCGCGAGCAGTGGCCCGACTGCCGAGACGCCGGTCTGCAGCGCGGCGACCAAACCCAGCGTGGTGCCGACCATCCCGGCCGGAGCCAGGCTGGCCGTCAGGGGGTTGAGGACGGGTGCGAACAGCGTCTCGCCGACGGCGAAGATGCCGTAGGTCGTGACGAACAGCGTCGCCGCGATCTCGGGCATACCGGACGAGATCGCGAGGATCCCCCAGCAGAGCACCCAGATCGAGCCGACCGCGACGAGCAGCGACGCGGCGTCACGTCGTGCGGTGAACCTCACGACGACCATCTGGAGAGCGACGATGACCAGGCAGTTGACGGCGGCGGCGGTGCCGATCGTCCGCGCGGGGACGTCGAGGACCAGCAGCGCGTAGGCCGGCAGTCCCGACTCGAACTGGGCGTAGAAGCCCAGCGTGATCAGGACGGTGACGGCAGCGACCCAGCGCAGGCCCGGGATGCGGGACAGCTGGCGGATCGTCGCCCAGGTGCTGGCCCGTCCTGGCTCGACCGACGGTGCATCCACGGCGTCATCCCGAGCGCCATCTGCAGCTCGACCAGCAACACCGTCAGCACGGGACTCCGGACGCCAACCCCGGCCGGCCAGGCCGATGAGGGTGGCCGAGACGAGGAAGCCGGCCGAGGCCATGGCGAACGCCGGCCACAGACCGTCGGGCGAGGCGAGGTCGACGACCTGGGCGGCCAGCAGCGCCCCGATGGCCATGCCGACCGAGGACGCCGTGAACTGCCAGGCGAAGACCTTGCGACGGTTGCGGGAGCCGACCCACTCCAGGACGAGCACGGACTGTGCCGGCTGCGCCGCTGTGATGCCGGCGCCGAACACGAGCATGCCGAGCAGGAACGTGACGGGGGTACCAGCAAAGATGAGCGCCGCGCTGGCCAGGGCCGCGACGACCTTAGCCACGACCGCCACGCGGACCGGTGGGAGTCGGTCGGCCAGCCGACCGCCGAGCGGAGCGGCTACGAGTGCCCCGATCGAGAACAGGCTCGACGCGGCAGCCGCGATGACCGTGCCCCAGCCGCGCGAGTTGGCCGCGTAGGCGTACTGGTAAGGCAGCACCATGCCCCACCCCAACATCCCGACTGCTCCCGCGAGCACGAGCAGGTTCGCCCGCTTCATCACAACCCTCGACCTTCGATATAGAATATTTGAAATCTGAATACTTCGATTTCAAAATGTTAGCATGGCATGATCAACGCGTGACCCCCACCCGGCGTGGCCCCACGGCGCAGGAGCGCTACCACGAGGACGTCGCGGCCTACGTGGCCGCCGGTGGTGAGGAGACCGTGCAGCGGGTCACCACCGCGATCAACGGCCTGCACAAGCGGCTCAACCAGTGGTATGACCGGCAGCTGGTCGACCTGGGCCTGAGCCAGGGCGAGTGGGCCGTGCTGTCACAGCTCGCGACCTGCCCCGAGGGCGCGGCGATGACCCCCACCCAGCTGGCCGACGCCGCGGGGATCGCCCCCTCCTCGATGACCCACCGGCTCGACCGGATGAGCGAGCGCGAGCTCGTCTCTCGCTCGACCGACCCCGCGAACCGGACGCGTGTGCTGGTCACCCTGACGACGGCCGGGTGGGAGATGTTCTCCGCGGCGATCCAGGAGTCTGACGTGATCGAGGGAGACGTGCTGAGGGCGTTGTCGCACGCGCAGCGCGAGGACCTCGCGCAGATGCTCGAGACGGTGATCGCCGGCCTGGACGACGTCCCGGAACGATAGCCCGGTCGGTTTTACCGGCCTTCGGCGAGCCGCCAGGCCTGCCAGATGTCGGCGTTCAGGCGACCACGTTCGGGCACGAGGATCCCGGCGGCTCGGGCCCAGGCACGCACCTGCGCAGTCGACGGGGCAGTCGACGGGGCAGTCGACGGGCCCGGCGACTGTGTCACCGACTCGTCGGACATGTTCGCCGCCGGTGAGCCCTCCGTATGCTTCGCTGTCAGCGCGATGCCCATCCGGTCGGTGACGGCCCGCTCGGTCTGCGCCCAGGCGTGCGCGGCGGCCAGATATCGGTAGGTCCACTCCTCGGCGAGCGGCCGGGTCTCGCAGAACAGGATCGGCACCTCCGGCCAGCGGACCTGCAGCTCGGCCAGCCCGTCGGCGACCATCGCAGGACGGACCCAGTCGAGCTTGAACACCTGCGAGTAGCGGTCCTCGACGACGACGGCCGCGCGAGGCAGTGCGGCGAGATCGCCGAGCGCATACCGCAAGGTGCCGTTCAGCAGGCTGGAGACCAGGTCGGCGAGCGACTTGCGTTCGACGGCCGCGACCAGTCGGTCGTCTGCGGTGATCCCGTAGTCGCCGCACGGAAGGGCGCGCTTGAGCGTGCTGACCTGCTGGGTGGCGAACCGGTAGGCATACTGCTCGCGGGTGTCGACGAGGATCTCCAGCGACGCGATGCCGGCGGCCCGGGCGGTCGGGGTGGTGACGTTGGGCCTGGCCTGCTTGCGGGTGCGGGGCGACTGCCAGAACACCGCCTCCCGCCCCCGCGCGGTGGTGAACACGATCTGCGACCTGTTCTCCCGGGCACGCTCGAGGATCAGGTCGATCGCTGCGCCGCGGCGGACGCACGACCGGATCGTTGCCTGCTCGACGATCTCCGGCTGACGAGGCCATTCGTCGACGCTCACGGGGTAGCAGAACAGCGCCTTGGTGCGCGGCCACGTGCCGGACGTACGAAAGACCGTCCCGCCGGCGAGCGGCAGCCGCAGCAGGTAGCCCAGCCTCGAGTCAGGGTCCGGGTTGGTCGCGACGAGCATGTCGGCGCATCCAGCGCAGAAGGTGCGAACCGGTCGACCTCGGTCACCGGTCCAGTATGCCGGTCACCCCTCGTCAGCAGTGCCTGCTGGTTTCACGGCCTCTTGCTGCCGCGACGAGGCCCCATCGAGCACCAGGCGGGCCAGCCGTGCTGATCAGACATGCGGATCAGACGTGCTGGTCAGACGTGCGGGTCAGACGTGGTGGCTCGCAACCGCTTCGCGCGTCTCGGCGACCGCCTTGCGGGCCCGGGTGAGGTCGAGGTGCGCCACTGCCATGTAGAGACAGTCGACGACGGTCAGCGCGGCGATCCGGCTGGCGGTCGCTCCGGTGCCCAGTGAGGTCTCCCGGGCGGCTGTCGTGAGCACGAGGTCGGCGGTCACGGCCAGCCGGGACATCGGGAAGTTCGTGATCGCGATCGTCGTCGCACCCCGGTTGCCCGCTTTGACCACGGCCTCGACCGTCTCCTTGGTGGTCCCCGAGTGCGAGATCCCGATGGCGACGTCTGCGGGCCCGAGCAGCGCGGCGCTGGTGAGGGCGATGTGAGGGTCGCTCCACGCGAACGCGAGGACACCGATCCGGTGCAGCTTCTGCTGCGCGTCGACGCCGACGACCCCGCTGGCGCCGATGCCGTAGACGTCGACCCGGGTCGCGGCGGCGATGGCATCGGCAGCCGCACTCAAAGCCGCCCGGTCGAGCTGATGGGCGGTCTCCTCGACGGCGCTCGCGTCGGCGTAGGCGACCTTGGAGATGATGTCGTCGATCGAGTCGGCCTCGTTGATGTCCGAGTCGTCGGCGACCAACGAGCGCGGTTGTGCCGACTCGACGGCCAGGGCGAGCCGCAGCTGCGGGTAGCCGGGCATACCAAGGCGTTTGCTGAAACGCAGCACCGTCGTCTCCGACGTGTGCGCCGCGCCGGCCAGCTCGCTGATCGTCATCGCGGCCGCCGCTCTGGCGTCCGCGAGAACGCACTCGGCGACCCGGTCCTCGGCAGGTGACAGCGACGGTCGCAGCCCGCGCAGGCGCACGAGCAACCCGGCGAGTGACTCCGGCGTGTCCGAGGGGGCCCTGCCGGCCCGGCGGGCTCGAGGAGGCATACGAGCAAACCTAACCGAGCCGCCCGGCGACGGGAGGGAGTCGGCCCTCATGTGGCTGGCACACTGTCGCCATGACAGCGCGGGGCACCCCCTCCCTCGGCGAGTTCCTGCGGGAGCGACGGATGCGCGTCGAGCCCGAGCAGGTGGGGATTGCGCGGCGACGGGGGCGTGACTACCCGGGCCTCCGCCGCGAGGAGGTGGCCGAGCTCGCCGACCTCTCGGTCGCCTACTACACCTTCATCGAACGAGGCCGCGACGTCCGACCGTCCGCCGAGGTGCTCAACTCCATCGGGCGAGTGCTGCAGCTCACCTCGGGCGACCTGCGGCTCCTGCAGGACCTGCGGGCGGGAAGCCACCGCCACCCCCGGACGATCCTCACGGAGGTCGGCGAGGAGGTGATCGAGCTGGCCGAGGTGCTCGACCCCAACCCGACCTACGTCATGGGCGCCCGCTGGGACCTCCTGCACTGGAACCGCGCCGCCGAGCTGCTGTTCTCCAACTGGCATCGCCGGCCGGTCGGAGAGCAGAACATGCTGTGGTTCTATCTCTGCGACCCCTCTGCACGTGAGCTCTACCTTGACTGGGAGACCGAGGCCCGCACCCAGGTCGCGCTGTTCCGCGAGTCCTATCTGCAGTACGGGCACGACGCGTCGTTCATGGATCTGCTGGACGAGATCTTCGCCGTCACGCCCGAGGCACGGGCCTGGTGGGAGCGCGACGACAGCACGCCGGTCCACAGCGGAGCCAAGCGGGTCCGGCTGCCCGACCACCGCGAGGTGCTGTTGCGGCAGCTCGTCCTCGAGGTGGCAGACAACCCCGAGATCCAGATCGTCACGTACTTCGCCGGCTGGGACGAGGAGGGCGACAGCGACGACGAGATCGAGGATGCCTGACGGGTGGGTGCCGGCAGCGACCCCGCCGCCGGGCGCCATGACCCTCGCCCTCGTAGAGTCGGTGGAGTGGCCGATGACCCGCACTATTTCGTGGTCGACGGGCGCCGGTGGAGGACGACCGACCCAGGCATTCCCGACCGGCTCCGGGTCGAGCTGGTGGCGGAGCTGATGGCGGCACGTCGCGCTGTTCGAGACCACGCCACGGATGCACGGGCGCGGGTCCAGGACGCCAAGGTCGCGCTGGGTGAGCGCGGCGAGCCCTGGTGGGAGGACCCCAGCCCCGACGGCCGCGACGACCGCCTGGCCGCGAGCATGCTGGTCTTGCTGCGCCATCGCGACCCATCGTCGAGCATCTGCCCGAGCGACGTGTCGAGAGTCGTTGCGGGAGAGGGGTTCCGCGCCGTCATGGATGACGCGCGCAGAGTCGCAGCCGCACTGCGTGCCACCGGTGTGGTCAGGACGACCCAGAAGGGCGACGACGTCGACCCCTCCAGCGCGCGCGGACCCATCCGCATCGGGCGTGGACCGAACTGGCCGTCATAGCCGGCCTCGACAGCTGGCGTGGGTGTGCCGCCGACCTCAGCGCGACCTCAGCCGACGTCGGCGCGACAACGAGGGCCCTGCACCCGCCGCCGGTCGAGCTCAGCGCCGCCGCGCGGTCCCGAAGATGCTGCGGGTGATCTCGCGGCCGATCGAGGTGCCTGCCGACCGCAGCAGGGACTTGACCGCCGAGTTGCCGAGCATCGACTCGACCACCGTCGGTTGGGCGGCGCGCTTGGCTGCCTCTTTCTCGGCGGCGATCCAGGCCCGCTCAGCCTCCTTCTCGGCGGCGAGGCGGGCCCGCTCAGCCTCGCGGTCGGCGACGACTTGAGCCTTCGCGGCCTCGGCGGCAGCCTTCTCGGCCTCCTTCGTCGCTGCGGCGTCGGCCTTGGACTGGGCAACAGCAGCCGCGGCGTCGGCCTTGGCCTGCGCGGCGGCAGCCAGCGCTGCCGCAGCAGCGGCTGACAGCTCCTCGTTGGCCGCGGTGAGTGTCTCGTAGGCCGACACGCGGTCCTCGGCATTCGCATACATCGCAGCCAACGGCGAGGCGGCGACGATCGCCTCCATGGTCGCTTCTGGGGCGGGCGCCATCAGCGTCTCCGGGGCCCGCATCCGGGTCCAGGCGACGCGGGTCGGGGCGCCTTTCTCGGAGAGCACGGTGATGACGGCCTCGCCGGTGCCGAGCGAGGTGAGCACCTTGCTCAGGTCGTAGTCGCTCGTGGGGTAGGTCGAGACCGCCGCGCGCAGGGCCTTGGCGTCGTCCGGCGTGAAGGCTCGCAGGGCGTGCTGGACCCGGTTGCCGAGCTGGGCGAGCACGTCGCCCGGCACGTCCTTGGGAGACTGCGTGACGAAGAAGATGCCCACACCCTTGGACCGGATCAGCCGCACGGTCTGCTGGATCGAGTCGAGGAACGCTCTCGACGCGCCGTTGAACAGCAGGTGCGCCTCGTCGAAGAAGAAGACCAGCTTGGGCTTCTCGACGTCGCCGACCTCGGGCAGGTCGTGGTAGAGGTCGGCCAGCAGCCACATGAGGAAGGTGGAGAACAGCACAGGCCGGTCCTGCACGGCCGGCAGCTCGAGCATGGTGACCATGCCCTTGCCGTCCGCAGTGGTCCGCAGCAGGTTCGCCGTGTCGAACTCGGGGATCCCGAAGAACACGTCGGCTCCCTGAGCCGAGAACGTGATCAGCTCGCGCAGGATGACCCCCGCCGTTGCGGCCGACAGCCCGCCGAGCGCCTTGAGCTCCTCCTTGCCTTCGTCGGAGGTGAGGTACTGGACGACCTCGCGCAGGTCTTTCAGGTCGTCGAGGAGCAAGCCGCGCTGATCGGCGTAGTGGAAGACCAGACCGAGGCTCGACTCCTGGGTCGCGTTGAGCCCCAGCACCTTGGCGAGCAAGGTCGGCCCGAACGACGTGACGGACGTGCGGATCGGTATGCCGGTGCCGAGGCCACCCAAGGAGAGCAGCTCCACCTGGTATGCCGTCGGTGACCAGGTGAGCCCGAGGCTCTCGACCCGCTGCGTGATCTTGGGGTTCGGCTCGCCCGCGACCGCCATACCGCTGAGGTCGCCCTTGATGTCGGCGAGGAACACCGGGACGCCCTGGGCCGCCAGCTGCTCGGCCATCAGCTGCAACGTCTTGGTCTTGCCTGTGCCGGTCGCGCCCGCCACGAGCCCGTGCCGGTTGATCACCGACAAGGGGATCCGGACCTGGGCGTCGGGATAGACGACGTCGTCGAAGACGGCGGCACCGAAAACCAGTGAAGGGACGTCGAACCCATAGCCCGTGGTGATCGCGGCGATCTGTGCTGGCGGCTGGCTGGCTGGAGACTCGCTCACGTCCGAGACTCTAAACCCCGGCCGCCCTAGACTGCGGCGCGTGATCTTCAAGGCCGTCGGCGACTCGCGACCTTACCCGGACCACGGCCGGGTCACGGCGCGCGACTGGTCCGGGGTGCCGCCGCGCATGGTGCGGCTCCAGGAGCTCGTCACGACCAAGCGCACCCTGGACCTGGCGATGCTCCTGTCCGAGGACTCCACCTTCTACGGTGACCTGTTCGCCCATGTCGTGGAGTGGCAAGGCGACCTCTACCTCGAGGACGGCCTCCACCGAGCACTTCGTGCAGCGTTGCAGCAGCGGCCGACCCTCCACGCCCGGGTGCTCGTGCTTGACTAGGCGACCACACTTCACGGGCATGCCACCGCATGACTCCACGGCGCGGCAAGGAGGTTCCTGGTGAGCCAGGTGGTCGAGTCCGCGGCGTCCCGCCGACGACGTCGCAACACGCGTACCGCGGTCATCCTCGTCGTCCTCGTCGCCGTCCTCGCCGGCGCCTTCTACTACGCGGCGTCCTACTTCAACAAGCCGAGCAGCCCCGCGGCGGCCTCGGGTTGCGCGACGGGCGACATCACCGTCGGCCCCAAGGGGGGCAAGGTCGCGGTGCTGACGCCGTCACAGATCACGGTGAACGTCTACAACAGCACGACCCGCGCGGGGCTGGCCTCGGACACCGCGAAGTCGGTCAAGGACCGCGGCTTCGTCGTCGCGAAGGTCGCCAACGACCCGCTGAAGAAGAACGTCCCGGGGACCGCGGAGCTGCGGTTCGGGCCGTCCGGTCAGACGGCGGCGGCCCTGGTCGCTCCTCTGGTCGCGGGTGCGGCTTCGGTCAACGACGGCCGCGCGGACGCCACGGTCGACCTCGTGCTCGGCTCCGCGTTCCAGGGGTTGACACCGGTCCCGTCGACGGTCACCGCCACCCCACCGAACCCCTGCTGACCCTCCGTCAGGCGCACTCCGAGACTCGCCGCGCGATAGCGGAGATGGCCAGCTCGTAACCCTGTGTCCCGAGGCCCACGATGACCCCGGTGACTACCTCCGACAGGTACGAGTGGTGCCGGAACGACTCACGGGCGTGCACATTGGAGATGTGCACCTCCACCACCGGCCCGCTCACCATCGCCACGGCGTCCCGGATGGCGACAGAGGTATGCGTGTACGCGCCGGCGTTGATGACCAGACCGGCGCTTTCACGCAGCTCGTGAAGCATCTCGACGAGCTCACCCTCGTGGTTGGACTGACGGAAGTCCACGTCGAAGCCCAGCGCGTCAGCGGTCGCCACACACCGTGTCTCCACGTCGGCGAGCGTGGCGGAGCCATAGATCTCGGGCTCACGCTGGCCCAGCAGGTCGAGGTTGGGTCCGCTCAGGACCGCGATGACCGGGCGTTGCATGGGCGGTTCTCCTCGTGGCGGGCTCGTCTTGTTCTACACCTCACCCCGTACATTCCGCAGCTCGCACGGCCGGCGCCCCCGGCATACGAGGCGGCGAGACCTCAACTCGCGCGAGGCGCCGCACCGCACTAGATGATTGATTCCAAGGTGACTGGTGTGGCGTGTGTGGTTTGGCGGGGAGGGTGTCCAAGATCGGCGTTGGAAACCCAACGCAACCAGGAGGTCTTGTGGACGCCGACTTGGACACCCTCGCCACCGCACTTTATGTGACCACCGACGATCTGCTGAAGTCCCGCCCTGACTTGGTTCCGTGGCGACCCGCGGTAGGCAAGAAACCGCTGTTCAGCGACGCGGAGTTAGTGACTTTGGCGGTGTTGTCGGCGGTGCTGGGGTTCGATGATGAGGCCCGCTGGGTCCGGTACGCGCGGGCACATCTGCGGCACCTGTTCCCCTACCTTCCCCAGCAGGCCGGGTACAACAAGCGGCTGCGCCGTCTGTGCCTGGTGATGGCGGCGCTGATCGAGCACCTGGCCGCCGATACCAGCGTGTCCGGGGACGACGTGCTGGTCGTCGACTCCACCCCAGTGGAATGCGCCCGGTCCCGGGAGACCGTCAAACGCTCGGACCTGGCCGGGTGGGCCGAGTACGGCTACTGCGCCTCCCACTCCCGCTACTTCTGGGGGCTGCGCCTGCACGTGGTGACCACCCTGCACGGGCTGCCGATCCCCTACGCCCTGACTGGCGCCAAAGCCGACGAACGGTCCGTGCTGGCCGACCTGATCGCTACGACTCCGGCGTTGGCTGGCGGTGGCCGGACCATCATCGCGGGCAAGAACTACTTCGGTCGTGACTTCGAATCGGACTTGGCCGCAACAGGATTCACGCTCCTTCGGAAAGCCCGCGCCGGAGAGAAGCCCCGGCCCGGCAGTCACCTTCTCAAGCCCTTACGGCAAACCGTGGAATCGGTGTTCGACACTCTCAAAGGCCAACTCAGCCTCGAACGCCACGGCGGCCGCACCCCCCGCGGCGTCGTCGTCCGCGTCCTGCAACGACTACTGGCCATGACTGCCGCGATCTGGCACAACGACCGGATCGGCGCACCCGTCCGACGATCCCTGACCGCCTACGACCACTGACCCCTTGGAATCAATCATCTAGTCGGCTCTGGACGCGGTCAGCCGTTCGCCGCCGCTACCAGCTGTTCGACCTGCTCGCGACTGACCGGCACCCCGGGGAACGACGTGAGTCGGCCGATCGGGAACGAAGCCATCATCGTCAACATGGACGGGTCGGCCAACAGTGCGCCAGTCGATCCCCCGTCGCCGGACGAGAGCGCCTGCCTCACGAGCGGCCCCGCGATGGGGTGCCCGAGCACCTCGCCGACGGACGACTCCATCGTGAGCGCCACCCGCACCGGATCGCCTTCGACTTCAACCGACACGGTCTGACGGATGTCGCGGCTGGACGCCGCCACCTCCACCGTGTAGTCGCCGCCCTCGACGATCCAGCCATCGATGCGCGTGTCCCAGTAGGCCAGGTCGTCCCGGCGCACCGCCACGGTGACGTCTCGGCTCTCACCGGCGGCGAGGAACACCTTGGCGAAGCCCTTCAGCTCGCGCGGCGGGCGAACGACGGCCGAACCCGGAAGAGAGACGTACACCTGCACCACCTCGGCGCCGCTCTGGTCACCGGTGTTCGTCACCGTCACGGTCACGGTCAGGCCGGAGGCATCGGTCGTCACTGTCGCGTCGGAATAGGCGAACGTCGTGTAGGACAAACCGTGGCCGTAAGGGTATGAGACCCCGATCTCGCGCGCGTCGAACCAGCGGTAGCCGACGTGCAGGCCCTCCCCGTAGCGCACCTCGCCGTGCTCCCCCGGAAAGTCGATGAAAGCCGGGGTGTCCTGGATGCGCACCGGGATGGTCTCTTGCAGTCGGCCCGAGGGGTTCACCACGCCATACAGCACGTCGGCGACGGCGCCGCCCCCGGCCTGACCGAGCAGCCAGCCCTCGACGATCGCGGCGACCCGGTCCGCGAAGCCCGACAGGCGGACCACACCGCCGTTGGACAGGACCACGACGGTGTTCGGGTTGGCCTCCGCCACCGCGTCGAGCAGCGCGAGCTGGTCGGCCGGCAGCTCGATGTGCTCGCGGTCGAAACCCTCGGACTCCTGCTCGGCCGGCACCCCGATGAACACGACGGCTACGGATGCCGCTGCCGCCGCCTCGACCGCCTCGGCGACCAGGGCGGGGGCGTCGGCACCGTCAGCCGCATACCCGGCGGCGAAGGTGACCTTGTCGGCGCCGCCGTTGACGCGCAGCTCATCGAGGGCGTTGTCGAGTCGGGTCGGGTTGATCAGCGATGAGCCAGCGCCCTGGTATCGCGGCGAGCGGGCGAGCTCGCCGATCACGGCTACCGCCGCATCCGGAGCCAGGGGCAGCACCCCGTCGTTCTCGAGCAGCACGATGCTGCCACCGGCCGCTTCGCGCGCGAGGGAGTGATGGGCGGCGCGGTCGTAGGTGGCGTCCGGGCGCGCGCCGGTGACGACGCGGCGAACGAGGTCGACGACGCGTCCCGCGGCGGTGTCGACGACGGACTCAGGCAGCGATCCGTCTCGCACCGCTGCGACGATCTCGACATCCGTCCTGCCGCCGCTCGACGGCATCTCGAGGTCGAGCCCCGCGGCGATGCCGGTCACCCGGTCGTCGACGGCCCCCCAGTCGGAGACCACGAGACCCTCGAATCCCCACTCGTCGCGCAGCACGCGGGAGAGCAGCCAGGGGTCCTGGGACGCGTAGACGCCGTTGATGCGGTTGTACGAGCACATCACCGTCCACGGCCGAGCGTCCTGCACCACGCGCTGGAACCCGCGCAGGTAGATCTCACGCAGGGGGCGGGGGTCGATGTTGGCGGAGACCCGCAGGCGGTCGCCCTCCTGGTTGTTGGCGGCGAAGTGCTTGAGCGACGCTCCGACGCCCTGGGACTGCAGCCCGCGCACGAGCGCCGCACCGAGGACGCCGCTCGCGTACGGATCCTCGGAGAGGTACTCGAAGCTGCGCCCGCCGAGCGGGGATCGCTTGATGTTGATCCCCGGCCCCAGCAGGACGCCGACTCCCTCGGCGAGCGCCTCCTCGCCGAGCGCGACCCCCACCCGCTCGAGCAGGGCGGCATCCCAGCTGGAGCCGAGCGCCACCGCGGGCGGGAAGCAGGTGGCCGGGACGCTGTCCGCAATGCCCAGATGGTCGGCATCCTCGCGCTGCTTGCGCACACCGTGCGGCCCGTCCGTGAGGATGATCGACGGCACCCCGGTCACCGCCTTCGTGGTCCAGAGGTCGGCCCCGCTGGTCAGCGAGGCCTTCTGTTCGAGGGCGAGGCCGGCGATGACGTCCTGCGTGGTCGCTGACAGGTCGAGCGTGCCGGTCATGCCGTCACTCCTTCTGGGTCGGGGCAGGTGCGGTTATCCGCGCGAACAGTGGGCGGGCTCCGCGTCCTGTCACCAGCATCCCGGCCGGTCGCGGTCCGCGCAGCGGCTCCCGCGCGAGCGTCGCAGAACATCGCAGAACATCGCAGAACATCGTCGACAAGTACGTGGTTGCTTCGTCCGTCACTGGTGAGGCGCTCACGACAGTACAACGCTCCTCACGGCCGCTGTCGGCCTCAGCCTTGCGCAGTGTCGGCCTCAGCCTTGCGCCGACCACCGCCAACGCCGTCGATCCGGGGGCTGACTCAGCTGGAGGGGTCGGGGGTCGACGAGTCCACGCAGCGGCATACCGCGGCCCAGCGGGCCTGATCGCGCGACATCCGTGTCGGCACTCCTGAGCGCAGCGACCAGCTTCGACGGCTCAACCTCGGCCTCTTCGCCCGGGCACTCCAAGGCGATCCCTCGCATCACACGCTTGCCGTCGAGGGGCCTCGATGGCCGGAGATGAGTGCTGCCTGGAACGAGCCCATGAATCCGACGGGTCACCCGATCGGAGCGGCCGGGACCTCTCAGAAGAAGTAGATGTTGCCGGGTGCCGCGTCGGTCTGATCACCGCGCGTGGCGTTGATCTGAGCGCGCAACGCGATCTCGTCGAAGATGCGCCGTTCCCGGATGATGCGGCCGCCCTGGATGAGGAACTGGGATACGCCAAGCAGGTCCACACCCTGATTTGTCACCGCGCCGTAGAGCGGCCGACCCTCGTAGGTGCCCGTCATCTTCCACAGCACGGAGATGCGCAGACCGGCATACCGGTTGTCGAAGTTGGTCTGGACATCGCGCACCTCGAAGTGGGCCGCAGGGAACGCCAGCAAGAGACGGAGGGTCTCGTCCTGATAGCCCCGTGGCCGGGTGTAGGTCGCCTCTCCGCTGCTGTGCAGGAACACGTCGCGGACGATCAGGTCCTTCAGCGCAGCAAAGTTCCGCTGGTTCCAGACCTTCTCGATGAGCTCCAGCACCAGCTGGCACTCGGGGCGATAGTCGTCGGGACGGGGACCGCTGTCCCCTTCGGCCAGCACGTCATCGGGGGCCGGGCGCAGCCAGGACCCGGAGTAGCCGCGGAAATACAGGGCCCGGGCGAGCTCGTCGGGGTCCTGCCCCGTCTGAAGTGCACGGGCCAGTCCGTCGCGGGCAATCCACTCCTCGACCATCCGACCCCGGCGGTAGAGACAGTTGGCGACGCTGTGGAGGCTGAGCCGGCGCCGCTGGCCGTCGAGGTATCGGTCCTCCCCGCGGTAGATCAGGTGGGAGCTGAGGAACCCGTCGGTGCCACGCGCCTCCCAGACGACGTCCTCGGCCTGGCCGGGCATGGCTCCCGGTTGCGCGGCGCTGTCGGCCATTCGCATCGTGCTGCCCTCGATGACCTCAGCACGGGTGGTGATGGTGCCCAGGGCGACGTGCACGATCGAGTCGGGCTCGTAGTTCTCGTGGATGTGGTCGATGTCGCGGTCGACCCAGATGCGGTCGGTGACCTCGCGGATGAAGTCGTCCGGGTCCGCATAGGGCTGGTAGGCAATGGGTTCGAGCGTCATGACGTCCTCGTCTGTCTGAGTGGTGGGGGAGGGGCAGGTCCGGGTCACGTCAGTCGGTGGGAGACCGGAACTGCGTGCCCTCGTGGGCAGAGAAGGTGAACCGGGAGACCTCCTGGTCACGGCCCACGGCGAGGTCGGCGGCGATCCGCCCGACCGTCGGAGCGAGCTTGGCCCCGTGCCCTGAGCAGGCCGACACGACAACGAGCGGGCCGATCCGGTCGATGAGGAAGTCCTCGCTCGGGGTGGAGGTGTAGAGACACGTCGTCTCGCCGAACGAGGTCGGGTCGAGGCCAGGGAGCCACCGCTGGACGTAGTCGACGATCCGGGCGCGGCTGGCGGGGTCGACCACGCCCTCCCGGGTGCGCCCGGTCGTCACCGGGCCCGTGTGCTCGGCGATTTTGCGCGCGTCGCCGGGTCCGCCGTCTCGACCGCCGGGCAGGTGGTAGATGTCGAGGGCGTCGCGATGGAGCGTGACGGGCCACGTGACCGACTCGTCGCGGCGGGGGAAGTGGAAGACCCGGTGCTCGGTGACGCGAATCGGGGGCAGGGGAGCCACCGCGCCCACCAGTTCCTCCACCCACGCGCCAGCGGCGACGACGGCGGTCCGGGCTCGGACCGTCCCCTCGGTCGAGGTCACTGTCACGCCTTCGTCATCAATGCTGACACCCGTGACCTCGGCCCCCGAGACCTGCCGGCCGCCCAACGACCGCGCGGTGTCCAGAAAGGCGTGAACACCTTGCTGGACGTCCACGGTGCCCGCCTGCGGGTGATAGAGCACGGGGCTGTCGAAGACCATCCCGGGGAAGCGTGCTTCGGCCTCCGCCGCGCCGAGCACCTGGTGCTCGACCCCGGCACGGGCCAGAGCGGCGGCGATGACCTCAGGTTGACGCCACGAGCCGTGGTCGAGGCCGCCCGTCATCCTCAGCAGCGATGCGCCCGAAGCGGACTCCAACTCTCGCCACCATTCGAAGGCCTCACCGGTCAGGCGGACGTAGTCGTCCTCCGGGTAGGCCCGGCGCGTGATCCGGGCCGAGCCGTGCGAGCTGCCCCGGGTGGTGGCGGGCTCGAACTGCTCGAGAACCAGGGCCTCCACGCCCTGACGGGCGAGATGCCAGGCCGTCGCGGAACCCATGAGCCCCGCGCCGACGATCACGGTGTCGACCCGAGCGGGGAGGTCTTCGCTCACGACGCGTCCTGGAGGCGGGCGCCCTCGATCTGGGCCAGCACGGAGAGCTCGTCGAAGACGCGGAACTCGTTGTAGATCTTGCCGTCCCGGAAGCTGAAGTGCGAGATCCCGAGGATGTCGACCGGGGAATAGGTGAGGGGACCGTAGGTCGGTGCGCCGGCATACGTGCCCCGCATATTCCACATGACCGAGACGCGCGTGCCGTGAAAGGGGTCGCTGTTGGCGGCGATGTCACGCACGTCGAACCGTGCGTCAGGGAAGCTGGCGATGAGCTCGCCGATCGCCTGCTGGTGGCCCGTCGCGCGGCAGTAGCTGCGATAGCGGGTGGTGTGGCAGACGTGGCTGCGGTGCACGTAGTTGGGCACGAGGTTGAGCAGGCGCTGGTTCCATGCCTGGTCGATCAGCTCGAGCACCAGGCGGCACTCCGTGGGCTGGTTGTCGGGCCGGGCCCCGGAGTCACCCCGGGTCAGCGGGTCGGCGGGGGGTGGGCCGAACAGTCCCTCCTCGGACAGGGTGCCGAGGATGGTCATGTTGGGCCGCAGGGCGAGCTCCCGGGCGATGGCGGCGACGTCGAGGCCGTTCTGCTCCACGACGGCCCACTCGTCGCGAACCACCCACTCCTCCACGATGAAGGCGTCCCGGACGAGGCACAGGGCGATGTTGCGCGATGTCGACAGGCGGTTGCTCGGCGGACCGTACTGCCAGAAGCCGCTCTGCACACCGGAGTTGATGATGCGGTGAGAGCTCACCCACGAGTTGTCGGTGCGCTCCTCCCAGATGACGTCCTCGGCGGTGAACGCCCGCCCGGGGAACGCTGCCTTCTTGACGAAGCACCCCGCGATGACCGACTCGCGGTTGCCGCTATGCCCGTATGCGCCGTGCAGCGCGATGTCGGGGTGGTAGTGGTCGCGGATCAGACCCATGCCGTAGCTCTGCCAGATCTTGTCGGTCCACTCGACGATGTACTCCTCGGGGTCTGCGTAGGGCGCGTAGGCCTGGGCTGACAGCATGAGAGGTGTGCTCCTTGGTGCGTCGGGATGGGTGAGGTGCGGTCGGGGAGAGCGTGGGAGCGGTCAGTCGCCGAGCCACTCCCGCAGGACGAGAGCCAGATGGTAGGGAGACTCGAGGGGAGCCATATGCCCCACCGACTCGAGCACGACGTGGCTGGCCCCGGGTATGCCGTCCGCCAGCTCGCTCTGCAGGGCCGGGGGGCAGACGTGGTCGAGCGCCCCACTGACGACGAGAGTCGGCACTCTGATGTCCCCGAGTGCGGGGCGGGAGTCGGGTCGGCTGGACTGGGCCGCGAGCTGGCGTAGCAGCCCGCACTCGCCCACGGTGTCAGCCATGGCGACGTTGCGGGCGATGATGTCTGCCCAGTGCCGCGACTCCGGGAGGGTATGCCGGCCCATCTCCCCAGCGATGGCCGCAAACTCGCCGGCCCGGGTGCGTGAGGCCAGGTCGGCCCACCCCTGCAGCTGAGACGCCGAAGCCTCGCGGCCACTGGTGTTGACCAGCGCAAGCCGCGTCACGCGCTCGGGAGCCTCACGCACGATCTGCAGCGCGACGATCCCGCCGAGGGAATGACCGGCGAGAGCGAACCGCTCAGGGGCCTCCGCCAGCACATCGGCAGCCAGGGCGGCGATCGTGTCGCTCCGGTCGATCCGCGGAAAGGAGCACTGCGCCACGTCGGCGAGGTCGGCGGCGACACCGGTCCAGACGGTGCGGTCGCCGAGCATGCCGCTCAGCAGGACCAGTTCAGAGCGAGCCGTCACAGGGTCTCCGGTGCCGGCTGCCCGGGCATGGCCGTCGCCAGTTGGAGGAACGTCGCAGAGAGGGCGTGCTGCACGTTGTAGACGACGAGCTGCGACCCGGCGGCGAAGTGGGCCCGTGCGGTCGCCTGGTCACCGCAGATCGACAGCACTCGACCGTGGGCGGCCTCGCGGACCTGGGTCAGCGCGGCCACCACCGGGGCCTGGTCACCGGCGAGGATGCCCAGGTCGGCAGCCAGGTCGGCGGGGCCGAGAAAGAGCAGGTCAACGCCGTCGACGGCCGCGATGTCGGCGGCGGCCGTGACCGCCGCCGCGCTCTCGATCATGGCGATGACGAGTGGCCCGTCGGCGTAGCGGGCGAGATGCTGCGCGCCGGTGCGCAGTCCATAGCCACCGGCCCGCGTGTAGGCGGCGAACCCACGATGGCCGCGGGGCGGATAGTGGACGGCCCGGACCAGCTCCTCGGCCTCGCCCACGCTGTCGACATGGGGGTAGATCACGCCGGCCGCCCCCAGGTCCAGAACCCGCAGAACCTCGCCGAGGCCACCGATGCGCACGATGACGGGCAGACCCACAGCCTCGGCCGTCGCGATGTGATGACCCAGGGCCACCTGGTCCGCCGGCCCGTGCTCGGTGTCGATGACGACGTAGTCGAGTCCGACGAGACCGGTGAGCTCGACAAGCATCTCGCCCGGCATCCGCACGAGACCCCCGAGCAGCCGGTCACCACGGCGCACTCGCGCGGCCAGGTCCATCGCATCCACGGTCACGAGCCCGCCCCCACTGTGGGCTCGGCCGAGTCCGTGAAGCGAGCGGTCCGCCGCGTGGCGGTCGCGCCGTGCGCGGCCATCCCTTCGTACTCCGAGATGGTCGCGACCGCATCGGCGAGCAGCGGGGTGGCCTCGCGCGAAATGCGCTGATAGGTCAGCGCTTTGAGGAACCTCGACACCGACAGGCCTGCGCTGTGCCGGGCCCCGCCGGCCGTCGGCAACACGTGGTTGGTCCCCGCCATCCCCTTGTCGGAGTAGGCGACGGTGCTCCACGCACCGAGGAAGATCGACCCGTAGTTGGTGAGGTGGTCGTGATACCACTCGTCGTCACCGGTGATGATCTCGAGGTGCTCGGGAGCGAGGTCGTCCATCAGCTCGACGGCGACCTCGCGCGAGTCGGCGACGATGACCGAGCCGTGGTTGGTCCACGAGGGCCCGGCGATGTCCCGTGTTTTGAGCTCCAGGAGCTGGCGCTCGACCTCGTCGATCACGGCCCGCCCCAGCGCCTCGGACGTGGTGACCAACGCGACCGGTGAGTCGGGGCCGTGCTCGCCCTGGCCGAGCAGGTCGGCGGCCACCAGCTCGGGGTCGGCGGTCTCGTCGGCGATGACGGCCACCTCTGATGGGCCGGCCAGCAGGTCGATCGAGACGGCGCCGAACAGCTGCCGCTTGGCCTCGGCGACGTAGGCGTTGCCGGCGCCGACGAGCATGTCGACCGGCGCCTCCCCCAGCAGGCCGAAGGCCATCGCGGCGAGGGCTTGGACTCCACCGAGGACGAAGATGCGGTCAGCCCCCGAGATGTGCGCCGCATAGAGGACGGCCGGGTCGGGCAGTCCGTCCGGCTGCGGTGGCGTGCAGCTGAGGACCGTGGGGACCCCGGCCGTCTTGGCGACATTCACCGTCATGAATGCGCTGGCCAACAACGGGAAACGGCCGGCGGGCAGGTAGGCACCGACGCGCGCTACCGGGACGTAGCGCACCCCGGTGATCAGCCCGGGGGCGATCTCAGCCTCGAAGTCCACGAGCCTCTCGCGCGACAGGGCGGCAAACTGCCGTGTCCGGGCCTGGCCGATCTCCAGGGCCTGCCGTAACTCGGCCGGCAGTCGCGCGATGAGGCGGCCGATGTCGCCCGCCGACAGCTCGGGGTCGCGGCCGTCCCACCGGTCGAGGCGGGCGGCATACGCCAGAACTTGGTCCATGCCACCGGCCTCGATCTCGGACAGCATGCGCGAGACGGTCTCGATGACCTTCGGGTCGCGTTGAGCCGGCGGACCGTTGACGGCGGGGGACTTCAGGTGGTGGTACCGGTTGGCCAGGTGCGCGGTCCGGGCCGGGTCGAGCTGCATGTCGGGACCTCCTCAGGGGTGGAGCGGGGTGTGGTCAGCCCTTGACGGACCCGCCGGTGAGCCCGGCGACCAGGAAGCGCTGCACAAGCATCGCGAGAACGAGAATAGGTAGGGCCACCAATACCGTTGCAGCACTGGCCTGCTGCAGCAGCGGGAGGTTCTGGCCGATCTGGGTGGCGATGAACACGGGGATGGTCTTGGCCTCGGTGTCGGTGAGCACCAGGGCGAGCAGGTACTCCTGGAACGCGAAGAGAAACGTGAAGATGCCAGCGGTGACCAGACCCGGTCCCATGACGGGAAGGATGACGCGGGTCAGGGTCTGGAAGCGGTTGCAGCCGTCGACCATCGCCGCTTCGTCCAGCTCGCGGGGGATCTCCATGAAGAAGTTGCGCAGCAGCCAGATCGTGAAGGGCTGGTTGAGAGCGACCAGCCCGATCATCAGGGCGACTTTGGTGTCGTAGATGCCCAGCGACTGGGCGAAGTTGTAGAACGGCAGCGCCACGGCGAAGCGGGGTAGGGCGCGGAAGATGAGGGCGAGGATCAGCAGGAGTGCGCCGGTCCTGCCGCCGTACCGAGCCAGCGCATAAGCGGCGGGGGCGCCGACGAGCAGGGCGATGACGACACTCGCGATCGCGACCAGGACGGTGTTGAGGAGGTACTGGGCGAAGTTGGTCTCCAGCCACAGCGCGATGAAGGAGTCGAGGTTCGGCTGGTAGAGGAAGACCGGCGGGTTGGCGAAAGCGTCGGCCGTCTGCTTCGTCGCCGCCATCGCCGTCCAGATGAACGGAGTCAGCATCACGAAGGCCACCGCAGTCAGGACGAGCAGGACGACGGCGGTGTGGCGTTTCTTGTTGCCACGCTTCGGGATTGACGCCACCTTGGCGATAGGGGCCTCGGTGGTCATGGGGATGCTCATGCTTGACGCACCTCTCGGTAGGTCTGCCGGATGAAGGGCACCAGGAGCACGAAGATGATGACCATCGTGAGGACGCTGACCGCGCTGCCGAGGCCGACCTTCTGGTCTCCAGCGGCAAAGGCGACATTGAAGACGTAGAGCATGACGGACTGGTTGCCCAGCGAAACCGCGCTAGGAGACAGCGGGATCAGCGCATCGAAGATGCGCAGGCCGTCCATGATCGTGATGAGAGAGATGAAGGCGATCAGCGGTCCCAGTGCCGGGATGACGACGTATCGCTGCTGCTGCCACCAGTTGGCCCCGTCGATCTGAGCCGCCTCGATCGACTCCGTGTTCACGCCTTGCAGGCCAGCGAGCAGGATGAGGATCGAGAACGGGATCTCGTGCCAGACGACGTTGGCCAACACCATGGCCCGGTTCGGCCACTCTTGGGAGAACCACAGCGGCGGGTTCGAGACCCCGAGGTGCTGCAGGACCCAGTTCGCGAGTCCCCCGAAGTTGCTGTCGAAGAGCCACGAGAAGGCGACCGCACCGATCACGGTCGGAACGATGTACGACAGGAGGAGCAGACCGAGGAAGATCGGACGGGCCCGGCCGGCCCGCTGCAGCAGCACAGCGAGTCCGAAGCCAAACACCAGCTTGATGATGAGGCCGATCAGCGTGATCCCCACCGTGAACAACACTGCCTGGCGGAACTGCTCGTCCTTCAGGACCTCTACGTAGTTGGACAGGCCCACCCAGGTGCCCTGCTCGCCGTAGGTGATGTTCTGCAGACTCCAGACGACGGTCTGGATCAGCGGCACCACGAGCAGGACGGTCATGATGAGGGCACTGGGCCCAACCAGGAGCAAGAACTCTTTACGTCGCACGCAGTCTCCTCGTCATTCCAGGCACGGTGTGGTCAAGGGGCGGGTCTGCAGGTAGATGGCGAAGGCGGGGAGGCGGCGCCCGGCCGTCTCCCCGCACCCGGCCTCAGCCGCCAGCGGCGGCGAGCACTTTCTCGGCCGCGGCTTGCGCCTTGGCCAGTGCGTCGTCCACGGACAGGGCACCGGTGACCCCCTGGGCGATGTACTCGCGCGTGGCGGCCTGCATGTCGGCCGTCCACTTCTCCATCGGCGGGGTCTGAGCGCCGTCCGCGATGGTCTTGCTCACCACGTCGAACCACGGCATGGTCGCGCTCGTGGCCAGCCCCTTGCGCGACGGGAAGGCCGCCGGGACGGCCGCCTTGCCGGCCGCCTCGCTGACCGAGGCCGCCATGACCTGGAAGACCAGATCCTTGTCGACCGCGGTGTTCTGCGGGATCGACCAGCCGTCGACTGAGACCGTGGCCCAGGGCTTGCCCCCGGACTCGATTGCCGGCGGCTCGAGGAAGGCGAACTTGTCGAAGTACTTGGAGTTCTTCTCCTTCACCATGTCGACCATGCGCCCGGAGTACATCTCGGCGATCGCCGCGGTGCCGTTGTAGAGCTGCTGCTGCACCTTGGGCTGGTCAAAGGTCGTGACCTGGGGATCCATATACGGGGTCAGGTCCTTGAGTGCCTGCAGCGCCTTCTTTCCCTGTGCTGAGTCGAACATCGGCTTCTTGGTCGACGGGTCCACGTAGGTCGTGCCCTGCGAGAACAGGCCGATCATGAAGCGGGTGGAGATGTCACCGGAGGCCAGCAGAGGCAGGGCGACTGGGTACTTGACCTTGCCGGATGCCTGGATCTTGGCGGCCACGTCCTTGAGCTCCGCAAAGGTCGTCGGAGGCTTGAGCTTCAGCTCGTCGAAGATGTCCTTGCGATAGACAAAGGTCGTGATGTTGGCCTGGGTGGGCAGGCCCATGAGCTTGCCGTTGTAGGTCATGCCCTTGAGCATGGTCGCGTCGAGGTCGCCGAGCTTGAAGGCGTCCTTGTGCTTGGCGAGGTAGTCGTCCAGCGGCACGAGCTTGTCGGTGTACTTCGGGACGACGAGCGAATAGGTCTCGACGAGGTCGAACGCACCCTGGGCACCGGCAAGAGTCGTCGCCGTCTTCTGCACCTGACCGCCGAAGTCGAGCGGGTCGTGCTTGATGGTCAGGGTGGGGCTCTTGCAGCTGGCGATCATCGTGTTGGTGAAGGGGTCGATCGCCGAGGAGTTGTAGGCCAAAACGTTGATCGTCGTGGCCGCGCTCGGCTGGGTGATCGCGCAGCCGACATCGGTGGCCTGGCTGGCGGCCGTTTTGGAGCCCGCCCCGCACGCGGCGGTCAGCAGGAGCGCCCCGACGGCCACCGCGGCGCCTGCGGTTCGTCGGGTTCGTCGGTGGGACAACCGCGGTGTAGACATCTGACCTCCATGAGAAAGTGGATGTGCATACGTAGTCACACTTCCCCTCGGTTCGTCAAGGGTGTGGTTAAGATCGAGACCAATCGGATGCGCGATCGAGGGGTCGCCCGGCGAACGGGGACTCATGGCTGGTGGCGCTCCAGAACCCAGTCGGCGTCCAGACGCCGGTCGTTCCGCAGGCTCCGTGACCAGCCACGACGTGGCTCGGCTGGCGGGCGTCTCCCAGGCCACCGTCTCTCGCGCGCTGCGGCGCGAGTCCACCGTCCCGCCGGCGACCCGGGAGCGCGTGGACCGTGCGGCGCAGGCCTTGGGCTACGTGCCCAACAACCTGGGCCGGAGTCTGGTGACCCGAGCCACCAAACGCATTGCGATGGTGGCCGACCTCGCCAACCCCCTGTTCTCGACGCTGCTCACCCCGGTGCACGACGCCCTGTCCGAGCTCGGCTACCAGACCCTGCTGTTCGCCGGGCACCAGGAGCGGATCGAAGACCTCTCCGGTCTCTTCGACCGGTCCGTCGACGGGGCCATCCTCTTGACAGCGATCGCCGGCTCGACGCTCCCCTACGAGCTCGACCGTCACGGGCTCCCGTTCGTGTATCTCAGTCGGACCAGCGATCTCGTTGAAAAGGACAGCGTTTCGGCTGATGACCGTGGTGGCGCCGCGAAGGTGGCGCGACTGCTCATCGAGCTCGGACACCGTGACATCGGGGCGATCCTCGGTCCGGCCAACACCTCGACCAGCCGCGACCGCGAGGATGGCCTGGTCCAGGAGCTTGCCTCGGCAGGCATACCTGTGCGGCGCGAGGCCATCATCCGCTCGGAGTACACGACCCCGGCGGGCTATACCGCGTTCCAACGCCTGATGGATCTTCGACCTCGCCCGACGGCGCTGTTCTGCGGCAACGACTGGCTCGCGGTCGGTGCATTGAACGGCGCCAAGGAGCTGGGCATCGCTGTGCCTGACGCGCTCACGGTGATCGGCTTCGACGACCTCGCCGTCGCCAGCTGGCCGGTGTTCTCCCTGACCACCGTGAGCAACCCGGTCACGGACAACGCGGCCGAGGCGGCCCGCCTGCTGGTGCGCCGCATTCAGGCCGGGCCAGGGCCCGCGTACGAGCACCGGGTCGCTCCCACCGCCGTGGTGCTCCGCGGAACCCACGGCCGGCCAACAGCCCGCTGAGGCCGTGCCTCTCGTCGGGTGCGCGGGTGGGTTGCACCCGATGACTACGTATGCAAATATGTTCGACATGCCAATGCCTCACCGCACCGTGGTCACTGAGGGGGACCTCGCGGAGCGAGTCATCCGTCGGGACGCCCTGATCTCGTGCAGCACCGCCTTCATCGACTGCCGGACGCCCGGGTCGGACCTGAAGGAGAACTACGCGCTGATCGGTTCGGGGGTCTCGCAGAACCCGGACCAGTTCATCAACCTGCAGGTGCCGCACGGATACAACGTGGGCGGTGCGGCCATGCCGAACGGTGTCACGAACTCGCTGCACCTGCATTTCACGGCGGAGGTGTTCGTCATCGTGGAGGGCGAGTACACCTTCCGTTGGGGGGTCGACGGCCAGGCGGGGGAGTTCGTCGGCCGGGCCGGGGACATTGTCTCGGTGCCCACCTGGATTTTCCGCGGCTTCACCAACACCGGTCCGGACGAGAACTTCATGTTCACCGTGCTCGGCCAGGACACGACCGGCGGCATCATCTGGGGCCCGAGCGTGCTGCGCGAGGCAGAGGGCTTCGGTCTCTATCTTTCGGCCGACAACCAGCTGGTCGACACGTCCGATGGGAGGCAGCTCGACCCGGAGGTCGAGTTGGTGACTCCGATGCCACAGAAGCAGATCGACGAGCTCGAGGTCTGGACTCCGGAGCGCATGCGGCGTCGCCTGGTCACGGTCGACGACCGCGCCTGGTCCAGCCACGCTCTGATGTGCACCGCGCTCGAAGAAGGGCAGGTCGACCTGGCCCTCATCATCGGTTTCGGCATCACCGAGCACCGCAGCCAGGAGCCGGCGATCTTCAACCCACACGGGTTCTCGCTCGCGGTGCTGCGCGCCGAACCAGGCAAGGCCATGCTGCAGCACAGGGTCACCGAGACCCAGGTCCTCATCGTCCGTAAGGGACGGTGGGAGGTGCGGCTCAACGAGCGCGAGCAGGTCTCCGTCATTCTCGAGGAGAACGACACCCTGTCGATCCCGGTCGGCGCCTGGCGAGAGTTCGTCAGCGTCGGCGACGAGACCGGCGAGCTCTACATCGTCACCGGGGGCGACGCGCGGGCGCACCTGGAGTGGGACGAGCTGATCCTCAAGGGCGCCCAGAACGAGGACGTTGCCCACGACGCCAACGGCTACCTCGCCCCGTGGTCCGTGGTCTCCACCTCGACCATGGACGACTGACCGGGATGCCGGCACCGGTGGTCGGCTTCGTCGGGCTGGGCCGGATGGGCGGCCCGATGATGCGCTGTCTGCTACGGGTCGGTATGCCCGTCGTCGCCTTCGACATCGACCCGCGGCGGACGGCCGAGGCGGCCGACGCCGGCGCCGAGCTGGCCGCCAGCCCGGCCGAGGTGGCTGCCCGCAGCGAGGTCAGCCTGACCATGGTCATGGACGACCGCGTCCTGCGCGCGGTCGCCCTCTCGGAAGACGGGATCCTCGCCGGGGCAAGCCCGGGCCACCTCTACTGCGACCTGAGCACCGTCTCCCCGCGGATCTCCGCGGAGATCGCGGCTGCGGCCGGGAGGATCGGTGTGTCCTACCTGCGCGCCAAGGTCGCCGGCAGCACGGGACTGGCCAACGAGGGACAGCTCACGGTGTTCGCGTCGGGCGACGCCGTCGACGTCGAGCGAGCAACTCCCGTTCTCAGCGCGTTCGCCCGGGAGGTGCGCCACGTGGGTGACGGTGAGGCCGCGCACTACCTCAAGCTGGCTCACAGCATCGTCGTCGGGGCCTACGCCGCCCTCATCGGTGAGGCGGTGACCTTCGCCGTCAAGGGGGGCGTGGACTACGCCACCGTGATCGACGTCCTCGAAGCCGGACCTCTCGGGTCACGCCAGCTCTCGCTCAAGGCGCCGATGCTGCGCGACCGCACGTTCAGCGACCCACCCTCCGACATCGACACGGCGGCCAAGGATCTCGACCTCGCGTTGAGCGCCGCCATCGGCGTGGGCGTCGTGACTCCCTTTGCCGCCACCGTCCGCCAGCTGATGACGTCGCGCCAGGCTCACGGTGAGGGGGACCTCGACATCTGGTCGGTCATCCGATCCCTCGAGGCACTATCGGCGGTCGAGCCGTGACAGGGCCGACTCAGCTGGTGGCCGAGCGCCTGCTCGGGTCGGACCTCGAGGTGACCCCGGTGGTCCTCGGCGGGAACATGCTGGGCAGCCGACTCGACGCCCATGCGTCGTTCGAGCTGCTGGACGCCTACGCCGAGGCCGGCGGAACGATGGTCGACACCGCCGCGGTGTACGCCGACTGGCTGCCGGCCACCGAGACCGGATGCAGCGAGCGGACGATCGGGCGGTGGCTACGCGCGCGACCGTCGACCCCCCTGCTGGTGGCCACCAAGGGCGGCCACCCGGACCTCTCGCGACCGCAGCAGCCCCGTCTCGACGGGCCGTCACTGCGCCGCGACGTCGAGCAGAGCCTCGACCGGCTCGGGCTCTCGACCCTGCCACTGTGGCTCACCCACCGCGACGACCCGTCGTTGCCGGTGGCGGAGATCGTCGACGTCGTGGAGGAGATGCGAGCAGAGGGTCTGCTGCGGTGGTTCGGCGTGTCCAACTGGTCCACCGAGCGCATCGAGGAGGTCATCGCGCTCCGCGATGTCGGCCGGGCTCCGGGCTTCGTCGCGACCCAGGCCGCGTTCGCCGCGGCCCGGTTGCGCCCCCGACCGTCTAGCCGCCGATCTCGTGGCGGCCGACGAGCCGATGCTCACCGCTCACCGCGATAGCGGGCTGACGCTGCTCGCCTACTCGGCCCAGGCCAAGGGGTGGTTCGCGGATGCGGTTGGAGCGGACGCCGCCTACGACTCGGCGGAGAACCGGCGCGTCCGGGAGGTCGTCCGGGAGGTCGCGACCGAGATCGGTGCCCAGCCCGGCCAGGTGGCACTGGCGGCTTTACTCGCGGTCGACGTGCCCCTGCGTCTGGTCGTGGGGTGTTCGTCGCCGTCTCGGTTGGACGACAGCCTGGGGGCCGTCACGCTGTCCCTGTCCGCAGCCCAGGGTGAGCGCATCCACGCAGCACTCCCGGACGTACCCGGGACGCCCAGAGCAGTGATGTCAGCGACAGCACCGTAGGCGCTCCGGCTTCCGCGCGGCCGGCGCCCTGGCCCGACGACGGGATGAGAGCCGTGATCCGACGGTTGCACCTCGAGGCCGGTCGTCGCTTCGTGGTCCTCGACGCGCCGATC